>NZ_JAGXKA010000001.1:0-946157 GCF_019091065.1 Burkholderia sp. GbtcB21 | reverse complement strand
CTGGCGGAGCCTCCGTAGTAGTCCGAGGTCGGGAAAGCCGGCCACATGGCGAAGGGAGGCAGTTGAAGTGGTTTGCTGGGTTGATTAACTGACCGCAATGAGGTGAAGACCTTTGATAATCAGTGAAATGCAGAGCAAACTGGCGACATGGTCGACGGAGAACAAAGAGCGCAAGTTCGATCGACTCCTGAGACTGATTGCCGATAGAGATTGGCTGAGTGAAGCGGCTCGCATTACGCTGGCATCCAGCGGAGCCCGCACACCGGGCGTGGACGGGATCGACAAGCGCATGATGGAAGCGAATCTCCGACATGAACTGGCGACGATACGTGAAGAACTGTTGGCGGGCTCGTATAGTCCGCTGCCTGCACGACGCGTGTACATACCGAAAGCGAACGGCAAGCTCAGGCCGCTCGGCATTCCGAGCCTACGGGATCGGATCGTGCAACGGGCCATGCTGATGGCGATGGAGCCGATATGGGAGAGCGATTTCCACCCGGTTTCATATGGCTTCAGACCTGCCCGTAGCGTACATCACGCGATTCGCACGGTGAAGCTTCAGTTGCAGGACGGTGGGGAACAAAGTGTCGCTGGACGCTGGGTCATCGAGGGCGACCTCGCCAGCTACTTCGACACCGTTCATCATCGCTTGCTTCTGAAGGGAATCCGCAAGCGGATCGCCGACCAGCGCCTCCTTGCCCTGCTCTGGAAGTTCATCAAGGCAGGATGCGTTGATCGTGATCTGTTTCGTGCCGCGAGTGAAGGCGTTCCTCAGGGCGGCGTCATCTCGCCGCTGCTGTCCAACATCATGCTGCACGAATTCGATGCGTGGATGGAAAGGAACTACCTGAGCAAGAAGGTGCGGAAGGATCGGTGGGCGTGGAACTTCGCGATTCTCAAGCAGCGTCCGATTACTGTTCGAGAAAACCGGCAGTGGAAACCAGCTATTGCCTACTGTCGGTATGCAGATGACTTTGTGATCGTGGTCAAGGGAACTCGCGAACATGCCGAGGCAGTGCGCGAAGCATGCCGAGAGTTCCTCGAAGGCGAACTGAAGCTCACGCTGAATATGGAGAAGACCCATATTACACACGTGAACGACGGTTTCGTATTCCTCGGTCACCGCATCATCCGCAAGCGTGGATCACGTGGCCGCATGCGGCCGGTAACGACCATTCCGTGGGAGAAGTATCGAGGCTTTGCCGGGAGGCTCGTCAAGCAACTGTCGGGCAACTACGGCATGAACCGGATGGACCTGATGGCAAGCCTGAACCGGCAGATCGCCGGCTGGGCCGCCTTCTACCAATACACCGACTTCACGGCCACCATGTTCAGAAAGCTGGATCGCACGGTCTTCTGGAAATTCGGCTACTGGCTCGCGCGCAGGTATCGGCGAGGGTTCAGGTCGCTGATGCGCGACTACGTCCGGGCGCCGGAGCCGGGACAGGCTGCAACATGGGTGCTGCAGGGCCAAAACAGTCGAGGTTGGTATGGGCCGGTGGCGCTTCGGCGTCTTGTTACCAGTCGGAAGGGCCAGTTCAGGTGGCGTAGCCCGTCGGAAAATCCGTACATCATGCGCGATGAGACACGCAGCACCATCGAATCGCGCTATGCCGATGTCGCCTTTGCTATGAGCAACGCTTGAACGGAGAGCCGGATGCGCTGAGAGGTGCAAGTCCGGTTCGGGGAGGAGAGGCCGGGAGATAGCTCGACTACGCCCGGTCTCTTACTCCACTCTCGACATGGCAAGGCTGGCTGTACGTGGCATTCGTGATCGACGTGTTTGCCCGCCGTATTGTTGGCTGGCGCGTCAGCTCGTCGATGTCCACGGACTTCGTTCTGGATGCACTTGAACAAGCGCTGTACGCCCGCCAACTGGGTGAGGACGGGACTTTGATTCATCATTCCGACAGAGGGTCTCAATACGTCAGCATCCGCTACAGCGAACGGCTGGCTGAGGCCGGCATCGAGCCGTCGGTCGGCAGCCGGGGCGACAGCTACGACAATGCGCTGGCCGAGACGATCAACGGCCTGTACAAGACGGAACTGATTCATCGGCGCGCCCCTTGGAAAACGAGGGAATCCGTCGAACTGGCAACGCTGGAATGGGTCGCCTGGTACAACCGTCATCGGCTGATGGAACCGCTCGGCTATATCCCGCCTGCTGAAGCTGAGGCAAACTACTACAGGCAACTCAGAAATGCCGCTGACGTGTCCGCATTAACTTAAACCAACCAGCCTCCACGATTCCCGGTGCGGTTCACAAGTGTGTTGCATCGACGGGTTGACTCCGCAGTCGATCGCTGCCAAAGGACGAATTCCCCACATCGTGTGCTGGTGCGTGCTGAACCGACCTGTCGCCATTGCAAAAAAATGGGTTGCGCTTGACTTCGCCGCTTCAAAAAATCGACCGCCCCGTATACGTCGTCAACCACTCCAGCGCCAACGTCCCCTCGCTCCATGGATATAACCCGATGTTGGGCCGGATCAGAATATCGAGCGACTGGTGTACGTTGTCAGTTGCTCAAGCGCATGTGCTCAGAAATATAACACTGATGTGATTCCTTCGGCACAGACCGGACGGGCGAACGCCACGCCGCCTTTGACGTCTGAGATCAGCCAAATGTGGCCTGCCGCTGATGTCCGCTTTCCGCGTAGGCGAAACTTTAACAGTCGATGGTCTTAATGACGATCTTCCCGGCGACGCGATGAGCTAGTAAATCCTCCGGGGCTTCAGCAGTCTAGCAGGGCGGGTAGCTCACATCATCTTGTATTGTTGAGGAGTTTCTCGTGTGACGCGCAGCTCGCCTCGTCGTCCGTTGAGTGCGTAATGGACTTCACACTCGACGAGATAAGCAGAGAAAAAAACTGTAAACGCATCGTGCAATTCACGAGCCCACGGAAGCCTGTTTGCATCGGGAGCGAAGAAACGTCGGATTGCCTCCGGATTTTCTCGCAGATGAAAAGTTTTGTTTCGGAGCTCCCGAAGAGGATTGCGGTGTCGCTTAATCATTTTTCCTACGGCATTGCTCTTTGGAATCAATTCCTCAAATGACGTTGGGCGACTATTCCGTAGGAGAAGATGCATTCCGATATCTTCGAAACCTTCGCATGTCACAGCAAGAAAGCCTAACCAGGAAGACATATAGATTCGCAGATCAACGACCTTTCGATGACTCAAGGAATTGTTCTTCTTCCATTTCTGGTACAGATTGTCGTAGTTCTCGCGCATCAACTCAGCAGCCTGAAAATAGTGGCTATGAAGTACCAGCACGATGTCCAGATTGCGAGGAGGGAGATTGTCGCCAGGTAACCGGCTGTCGATGTCAACAGCCAGTGTACGAGTGCGGTTCGCGACGTAGAAGAGAGAATCCTCTGAGCGAACCACATGCCCTTCAGAAACTGCCGTCTCGAAGCATCTCTCGAGAGCATCCTGGCTCTCGAAACCGTATGTCGACAACTTATCGCTAGCAAAGCGAGACAGACGCCACAGGTCAAATCCGTTGATCTCTCCAAGATTTCCGAAATCAAAATCGATCTCTCCAGTAGGGAGATAGACTCTGCACCCGGTGCCATGCTTCACGTACATAATATCGTCATCAAGTAGGCCCTTTGGTGGGATGTCGCTTTGAATCCACTGCAGGTTTGAATGCGGCATCCGGATACCGGACCGCTGCATGAGTACGAGGGCCTCATGGACTTTCGCCTGGTAATCACGAATCAGGTCAGCTAGCTGTTTGTTCACGGAGCTATCAGTCTATGTTGTTGTCATCGGCGAAATGGCTTTTCGGGCCTGAAGCAGCTACGGCTCAAGGCAACTGTGGTCAATGCCGATCATAGGAATCCAGCGCTGGGACCGTCGGATTTATACCTGAAGTAGCTTTAGGCACTGCGCATCAGGTGCATTGCCCAGCGGTATCGGCGGGGTAGGTATCAGCGCGATGCGTGAATCAACGAGGGTCGATAGTGGCGGTCTAGATTTGTTGGCTGGGGCACATAACGAAGTTTCCAAGCTCAAGCAGGACCTCCTGATATAGGCCCATTGCTTCCCCTGAATTATATTCATAGTTTCGCTTACGGCCTACCTTGATTCGGTGTTGGAACTGAAGCCCGAAGAAGATGCCGTTTCACTTCATGGAGATGTGATTATAGCCATCTTTGGTAAATGGTCAGGCCATGGGCAGCGAGAGCCGATGATTGGTTAAAGGTGAGAGTCCGATACGGCCATTCCACTCCAATACCTGTGGTTCGACCCGTGGCGACGTGACTGGTAGCAATGGGGCAATCACGGCCAAAGGACGAATTCCCCGTTCAGTGTGCCGCTGCGTGCCGAATTGACCTATCACCATTGCAACGAACGAGTTGCGCTCGACTCCGCCACCTTCAAAAAATCGACCTTCCCGTATAAGTCGTCAACCACTCCAGCGCCAACGTCCCCGCCAGCGAGTTCCCATTAGCATCGAGCCCCGGCGCCCACACGCACACGGCCATCTCCCCAGGCAGCACCGCCACGATCCCGCCGCCGACGCCGCTTTTCGCGGGCAGCCCGACGCGATACACGAAATCGCCGGCCGCATCGTAGGTGCCGCAGGTCAGCATCAGCGCCGACAGCCGCTTCGCGGAACTCGAATCGACGATCCGCTCGCCGGTCACCGGCGCGACGCCGCCGTTCGCGAGGAACAGCGCGGCGCGCGCCAGCTCGACGCAGTTCATCGTGATCGCGCACTGGCGGCAATACGCGTCGATCACCGTGTCGGGCGGCATCTGCATGTTGCCGAAGCTCGCCATGAAGTGCGCCATCGCGCGGTTGCGCTCCGCGTGCTGCAGCTCGGACAGCGCGACGCGCGAATCGTAGTCGATATCGGTCGCGCCGATCAGCCGCCGCACGAATTCGACGAGCGCCGTCTCGGCCTTCACGAAGCGGCGGCACAGCACGTCGGTGACAACCAGCGCGCCGGCATTGATGAACGGATTGCGCGGCTTGCCGCGCTCGCTTTCGAGCTGCACCAGCGAATTGAACGCGGTGCCGGACGGCTCGCGGCCGACCCGCTCCCACAGCGCATCGCCCAGCAACTGGAACGCGAGCGTGCAGGCGAACAGCTTCGAAATGCTCTGGATCGAGAAGCGCTCGTGCGCGTCGCCGACCGTGTAAACGTTTCCGTCGAGCGTCACGACGGCCATCCCGAACTTGTCGGCGGGGATTTTCGCGAGTTCGGGAATATAGTCGGCAACCCGCCCCTGGCCGATCCAGGGGGCGAGTTCGGTGTGGATGCGATCGAGGATGGTCTGGTAATTCATCACGTCAGGCAGGGTAGATGCGTGGCCCGGATTCCGGCGAGCCCGTATGGAACCGTCCCGGCGCCGATTCGTCAAGCGTGGCCGGCATCGCGCCCTTATTTTCAAGACCGGCAAACGGGCAAGCGGCGGGCGCAGTATCATGCGGTACGTTTCGGCCGATGGCCGGCGTCCGGCATCGGCCGGCGCCGCCGCGGCTACCCCGATGACCCGACCGCTGCCCATGTCTTTTCGCATCCTGCTCGTCGAAGACGACACCCGCCTGTCCACGCTGATCGCCGGCTACCTGCGCAAGAACGACTATGAAGTCGACACTGTGCTGCATGGTGACGCCGCGGTGCCGGCGATCCTGTCCATTCGTCCCGATCTCGTGATTCTCGATGTGAACCTGCCGGGCAAGGACGGCTTCGAGATCTGCCGCGAGACGCGCAAGCAGTACGACGGCGTGATCATCATGGTGACGGCGCGCGACGAGCCGTTCGACGAGCTGCTCGGCCTGGAATTCGGCGCGGACGACTACGTGCACAAGCCGGTCGAGCCGCGCATCCTGCTCGCGCGGATCAAGGCGCAGCTTCGCCGCGCGCCCGCGCGTACGGTCGAGAGCGCCGCGTCGCAGCCCGAACGCTATGCATTCGGCAAGTTCTCGATCGACCGCACCGACCGCAGTGTCGTGCTGCCCGACGGCAGCACGCCCGATCTGACGTCGGCCGAATTCGACCTGCTGTGGGCGCTCGTGTGCCATGCGGGCGAGGTCGTCAGCCGCGACGACCTGATGCTGCAGTTGCGCGGCGTCGAATTCGACGGCCTCGACCGCACGATCGACGGGCGCATCTCGAAGCTGCGCCGCAAGCTGCGCGACGACGCGAGCAACCCGCAGCGGATCAAGACGATCCGCAGCAAGGGTTACCAATTCAGCAAGCACGCGTGGGAATGACGCCGCCGTCAGGCGACGCCGTCACGTTCCGCGCCAGCAATCCGCCCGCCAGCCGGGAGCCGCGATGATCCGACGAACCCGTTCGCACGCCGATGCACCGCCGTTGTCGACGCTGCGCTATGTCAAATGGCGCTGGCTGCATTTCCGTCGCGCGTGGACCGATACGCGCGCCGACCGCATTCCGAGCTGGTCGCGCCTTTACGTGCGCACCTACCTGCATCTGCTCGGCCTCGTGCTGCTGACCGCGCTCGTGCCGGCGCTCGCGCTGTGCGTCGAATTGTCGCCGCAGGTGGTGTGGCATGCGTTCGACGCGCTGCCGGGCGATATCTGGATCGTGCTCGCGTTCGTGTTCGCGGCGCCCGCGCTCGCCGCGTACCGGTGGATGCGGCCGGTCTGGTCGGATCTCGTGATGGTGCGCGAACGCGCGATCGACTTCACCGGCGGGCGCTTCAACACGCGTGCGCGCGAATCGCACAGCGTGATCATCGGCCCGCTCGCGCGGACGCTGAACGCGCTCGCGATGCGGATGGAGCGGCTGATCGCCGCGCAGCGCGATCTCACGAACGGCATCTCGCACGAGCTGCGCACGCCGCTCGCACGCGTGCGCTTTGCGCTGGAGATGCTGCGCGAGCCCGCTTCTGCCGCGGAATACCAGGGCGCGCTCGAGAGCATCGCGCAGGACGTGACCGAGCTCGAGGAATTGATCGACATGAGCCTCACGTTCGCGCGGCTCGAATACAGCTCGCTGCAGTCGAACCTCGAGATGACTGCGCCCGTCGCGTGGTTCGAGCACCAGGTCAACGACGCGCAGCTGCTGTATCCGGAGTGCACGATCGAGTCGCGCGTCGCGCTCGAGTCGAACCTGCGCGTGAAGATGGACCGGCGGCTGATGTCGTACGCGATGCGCAACCTGCTGCGCAACGCGAGCAAGTATGCGCAGTCGCGGATCGTCGTCGGCATCGCGATGGAGCACGGCAACATCGGGATCTTCGTCGAGGACGACGGCCCCGGCGTGCCGGAGCAGGAGCGCGAACGGATCTTCGACGCGTTCGTGCGCCTCGACCGCCGCACCGGCGGCTACGGGCTCGGCCTGTCGATCACGCGGCAGGTGCTCCATGCGCACAACGGCCGGATCGCGGTCGTCGATCCGGTGGAGCTCGGCGGCGCGCGCTTCGAGATCAGCTGGCCGATCGGCACGGCGCGCGCCGCGGCCGGCCCGTCGTCCTGACGGCAGGCGCGACAGGCCGTTTCGCGCGGCGCCGGCGCATCAGTAAGTGCGGCCGAGCTGCAGGTAGAAGTTGCGGCGGCCGCCGGGCGCGAGCGCAACGCCGATGTAGACGGGCCCGAACGCGGTCGACAGGCTCGTGAAGAACGTATAGCTCTGCTTGAGCGCGCCGCCGCCGATCTGCTGGCCGCTCGACCAGACATTGCCGACTTCCGCGCTGGCGCCCACCGACAGCGCCTTGACCGGCGACGCGTTGAACGTCATCAACTGATTCATGTAGGTGATCTGGCCGTACGCGAGCTCGTTGCCGTTCAACTGGTCGGCCGCATAGGCGGACAAATGCTGGAAGCCGCCGAGCGTGAAGTTGAAGGCATTGATCAGGTTGGTGCCGCCGATGCTCTTGCCGCCTTCGATCGTCGCGCTGACGCTGTGCCGGCCGAACTGCTGCGCAATCATCGCCTTGCCGTAGATCTCGGTGTAAGGCGCGTCATTGATCCCGTCGTCGAACTCCTGTGCCGATCCTCCGTTGCGCGATACCAGCGAGCGTTCGACGCGCAGTTCGGTGAAATAGCCCTTGCGCGGGAACATCGGATCGTCGAGCTGGTCGATGACGAGCCGCGCACGCGCGGTCAGCGCCCGCGACGTGAAGCTCGGCCACAGCAGCGCCTGGCTGTTGCCGTCGTCGAACGGCAGGTTGTAGGTCGGCGAGCCGTGCCCGGTCACGTAACCGAGACCGATCCGGAAATCGCCGAGCCGCGCGATCGGCAGGCCGAGATCGAGCCCGGCGCGCGCGGTCTGCATCAGGTACTGCGTGACCTTCACGTCGCCGGTGTTGTCGTACAGGTTCGCGTAGCGGCGCTGGTATTCGGCGTAGGGCGCGACATAGACGCCGTACGCCATCGGCAGCGGCTGGCGCAATTCGACGCGCGCCGACTGCAGGTCGCTGCCGATCGTCGTATCCGCGCGGAACTCGAGGCCCGATTCGGTGAGCCAGGGCCGCCGGTAGCCGACATGCAGGCGGAAGCCGCCCTCGTCGGTCGAACTGCTCGACATGCCCAGGCCGAACAGCAGGAAATTCGGCCCCCAGTATTTCTCGCGCGCATTGATCTCGAGCACGTTGTCGTTGCCGTGGCTCACGACCTGCTGGGTGACGCTCTCGAAATTGCCGCCCGTCGTCAGCCCGAGCAGATCCTGGCTGACGGACTGCGGATCGTAGAGGTCGCCGGGCTTCACGTGCAGCGCGTCGCTGACGACGCGCTTCGGCACGCCGCCGCTCGTCTTGATCTCGATGCGCGTGATCCGGACCGGCGGCGGCAGCGGCTGCGCATGCGCGGAGCGGTAGGCGGCGTATTCGTCGGGGGGCAGCGCGTAGCGCTTCAGGCGCGGCAGCGCGGCGGTGGCCGCCGCTTCGCCGGCGGAGATGGCCTGGCGCGCGTTCTGGAAATCGGTGAAGCCGAGCGAGCCGAGCTCGGGCGTGAGCAGCACGTCGTTCGCGGTGATCTGCCGGCGCTGGGCCGACACGTTCTGGCGAATCAGGATCCCGACCATCTGCTGCATCACGTCGGCGGGCGACGCGAGCGCGTCGAGCGGGCGCAGCTGCGAGCCGATGTCGACGGCGATCACGACGTTCGCGCCCATCTGCCGTGCGGTGTCGACCGGCAGGTTGCTGACGAGGCCGCCGTCCACCAGTGCGCGGCCGTTGATCTCGGCCGGCGCGAACAGGCCGGGCATCGCCATGCTCGCGCGGATCGCGAGCGGCAGCGAGCCGTGGTCGAGCACGACCATCTGGCCCGTCTGCAGGTCGGTCGCGACCGCGCGGTACGGAATCGGCAGCCGGTCGAACGGCTGGTTGGTCGGCACGGAGGCGGTCCAGTCGGCGAGCAGCGCCTGCAGCCGGTTGCCCTGCACGAGGCCGACCGGCGCCTTCACGCCGCTCTTGCCGAAGCCGAGCGTCAGGCCGTTGATGTACAGGCGTTCGTCTTCCCGGCTGGTTTGCGGCAGGTCCGCGCGGTCCGTCACGTCGAACGCGATATCCGCGAGGTTGACCTCCGACAGGCGCTTCTGCATGTCGTCGGCGGCCATCCCGCTCGCGTACAGGCCGCCGACCACCGCGCCCATGCTGGTGCCCGCGATGCAGTCGACCGGGATGCGGTTTTCCTCCAGCACCTTCAGCACGCCGAGGTGCGCGTAGCCGCGCGCGCCGCCGCCGGACAGCACGAGGCCGATCGACGGGCGGCCGGCCGGGCCGCCGTCGGCCGTGCAGTCGTGCGTGGCAGCGGGCGTCGCGGCGGAGGCAGCGGCCACCGGCGTGCCGGCCGCAGCGGGGGCGGGCGCGGTGGCGGTGGCGGTGGCCGGCAGCGGCTGCGCGGCGACCGTGCAGCACCAGAAGGCGACGAGCGTCGTGCAGAGCGGGCGCACCCGCGCCCAGCGGGAGGAAACGTTCGCTGTCATTGAGGAAATACCTGGCGTGATCGGGCGTCTGAAGCCTGCCGGGAGCAGGCAAGACCGAGAGATTACCGTGTTTTACAGGCGCAACGCGAGAGACCGTTTCGGAGTCCGACACCCTCGAAGTACTGGTTTCGGCAATTTCGTCGCGAAATAATCATCGGAATTGGCTAAAGTATCGGCACGATTTGCCGCTAACTTCATGATGGGGCGGCAGGCGCGCCGCGGGGATGCGGCGGGGCCGTCCCGGCCCGATCGTTCAAAAAGGCTTGATATGTCGACACCGCTGTTCGGAAAGTTGTTTGCGCAACCCGTTGCGATCGACCCTGGGACGGCGAGTACGCAGATCTATACGCACGAGCGCGGCGTGGTGCTGAACCAGCCGTCGGTCATCTGCTTCCGCAAGGCCGGTGCGAACGACGCGCGGCCGACGCTCGAGGCCGTCGGCGAGCGTGCGAAGGCGCTGCTTGGCCGCGAACCGGGGCATCTCGAAGCCGTGCGGCCGATGCGGCACGGCGTGATCGCCGACGCGCACGCGGCCGAACAGATGATCCGCAGCTTCATCGACATGTCCCGCACGCGTTCGCGCTTCGGCCGCCGCGTCGAGGTCACGCTGTGCGTGCCGTCCGATGCGACGGCCGTCGAGCGCCGCGCGATCCGCGAGGCCGCATTCGCGGCCGGCGTATCGGAGGTCGAACTGATCGAGGAATCGCTGGCTGCCGGGCTCGGCGCGGGCCTGCCGGTGACCGAGCCGGTCGGCTCGATGGTCATCGACATCGGCGGCGGGACGACCGAAGTCGCGGTGATCGCGCTCGGCGGCATCGTCTACCGCGAAGCGATCCGCGTCGGCGGCAGCCAGTTCGACGCGGCGATCGTGAACCATGTCCGCAACCTGTACGGCGTGCTGCTCGGCGAGCAGACGGCCGAGCACGTGAAGAAGACGATCGGCTCGGCCACCAGCGCGGTGCCGCGCACGACGACGCGCGCGGTCGGGCGCAGCATCAGCGACGGCCTGCCGCGCTCGGTCGAGCTGTCCAACCACGACGTCGCGGACGCGCTGGCCGCGCCGCTCAAGCAGGTGATCGGCGCGGTGAAGTCGGTGCTGGAAAACGCGCCGGCCGAGCTCGTGACCGACATCGCGAATCGCGGCGTGGTGCTGACGGGCGGCGGCGCGCTGCTCGCGGATCTCGAACGCCTGCTGTACGACGAGACGGGGGTGATCGCACGGATCGCCGATGAGCCGGCCACCTGCGCGGTGCGTGGCGCAGGCGAGGCGATGGGGCGGCTGGCGATGTGTCCGGCCGATTGACGCGGTTCGATTCGGGCCGGGCCGGGCATCGCTGCGCAACGCAGCCATTCACATTCTTTCGATCTCCGTAGCGCCTGCCCGCCCGCCAGCGCAAAGCGAGTCGGTCTTCTTTCCAGCAGGTCGGTAACGGCCCGGCATCGGCCGGCCGCGTGGACACGCGCGAGCGCGCCGTGCTAGCGTTACGCGCCCATGCCGGGCCGGGCCAGCCGATACGCCCGACGACCTGAGAGACCGAAAACCTTGAATTACCAAACCAAACGGGGCTTTGCGGCCCGGGCGGGCCGCCTGCTGGCCGTCGTCGCATGCATCTGGGTTGCCGCGGCCGTCGCGCTCGTCGCGTACGGGATGCGGATGCCGAGCGAGCCGGCCGACGTCGCCGTAATCTTCGGCAACGCGCTCGACGACACGGGCGCGCCGAAGCCCGTGCTCGCGGCCCGGCTCGACGTCGGCGTGCGCTGCTACCGCACGGGGCAGTGCCCGGCGTTTCTGGTCAGCGGCGCGATCGACGGCCCCGGGCTGAACGAGGCGACGGCCATGCGCGACTATCTCGTGGCGCGCGGCGTGCCGGCCGACCGGATCGCCGTCGACGACCAGGGCGACAACACGCTCGCGACCGCCCAGCACACGCTTGCGTACCTGCAGGCGCACCGCCTGTCGCGCGTGCTGATCGTCAGCCAGTATTACCACCTTGCGCGGGCGCGCCTTGCGTTCGAGCGCGTCGGCATCGCGCGGGCGAACATCTCCGCCGCGTATCCGCGCCGCTTCCAGTTGCGCGACGTCTATTCGAGCTGGCGCGAGGTGCCGGCCTACGCGGTATATGCAGTGCGTCTGTGGGCGAATCCCGACGCGCGGCCGGTCTCGTTCCGGCCGATGCTTTACCTGATGAGCCTGTTTTCATAAGACGGCGCACGGAGGCAAACGCGTCCGGCGACTGATTTTCTCCTTCCTTCGGGCTTCCTGCCGTTTCACGCCGGATGCGGCGTTGTTTCCATTGTTTTCTCGCCGGCCGCACGGATGTCATCGGTGCCGGACAGGCGATAACGATTCGCGTTTCAGCTTTGATGTAAGACGGAAATCGAAACGATTTGGCCGATTGCATGCAAGTCCGTTTTTTATCTGTTGTTAAACGGATGCTGATTATCGGTATCGGCGATTCGCCGGCATGGAAATACTGCGCCGCAAAATTCGTACGCGTTGAATTGAAGCCGCGTATTAGCGTTTTTACGGATGCCGCGATTCCGGTGTTTTTGCGAAAAATCAAAATAAACAGGCGAAAAACATGCGGGGCACCGCTGAATGCATGCTGAGGCGGGTAAAAAATACATCCATCTTGGCCCTGATCCGATGGGTAAACATCGACTGGAAAATGGCGTGAGTTTGATATAGCCTTGTCTGACAAAAAGCAGGGAAGTAATCAAATCAACCAAAAATTCGCTGCAGAGAAACAGGGGCCGCCATCATGTCATTCGACTAGTTTCGCGTCCGCAACCCGGGGCTGATTAAAAACTTATTCATGAATATGCCGACGTCGCATTGCGACCGCCGGTGTGCACGTCTTTATTCGCGATTTTCTGCTGCGTGCCGTCAGGTGCAGCCGCAATACCAAAACCAATATTGAGGGAAAGCATGAATCTTGCGCGTTCGAAAAAAGCCGGCGAGCCGTTTCCGAGACTGATGTTGCCGACGGGTGTTTTCCTGGCGCTGTCCGGCGCCGGCGTCGTTCCCGCCCATGCGACCTGCAGCACGGCAGGCACCACGGTGACCTGTTCCGGCGTTGCGAACCCGCTGGCTCCCAGTTACGCGAACAGCGCGAACAACCTGAACGCGACGGTCAACCCCGGCGCGAGCGTCGGCGTGCTGCTCGGCGTCGGCGGCACGGCGATGTCGCTGACCGGCAACAACAACACGCTGACCAACAACGGCACGATCGATCCTTCCGTGCTCGGCTCGGGGCTCGGCGTGCTGTCGAGCGGCGCGGTGGTCGGCAATGCATCGGCGAGCGCGAACACCACCGTCGTCAACAACGGCACGATGAACGGCTCGACGGGGGTGGCGATCAGCGGCGTGACGGGCATGGCGCTGTCGGTCCAGAACGGCACCGGCGGCACGTCGAACATCACGAATACCGGCACGATCGGGTCCAACCCGCTGGTCGGCGCGACCCTCGTCGGCGCGGACGCGCCCGTGGTTGCCGCATATGGCGGCGGCACGGTCAATATGAGCAACAGCGGAACGATCAACGGCCGCGTATCGTTCGGCACGAACGGCACGCCCGGGCAGGGCAATACGTTCACCAACTCCGGCACGATCAACGGCGGCGTGTCGATGGGCGCGAACAGCACCAACACGTTCAATGCCGTGACCGGCTCGTCGGTCAACACGGCGGGCGGAACCGGCGGCGCGTTCAACATCACGGTCGGTCCGAACACGCTCAACGTGGCGGCGACCGGTATCGTCGACGGCGGCGCGGGCGGCAACAACACGCTCAATCTGCAGCAGGGCGCCACCCCGAACGGTACGATCGCGGTCAACAACTACATCAACTTCAACCACCTCGACGTCAACAGCGGCAACTGGGCGATCAACGGTGCATCCACCGCGCAGGATGCGACGCTGAACGGCGGTGTCGCGATCATCGGCGACAACGCGTCGCTCGGCACCGGCACCATCACGGCCAATGGCGGCGCGCTGCAGGCGGGCACGGCAGGGCTCAACGTCGCCAACGGCGTGACGCTCGATGCCGGCGGGCTGACGGTGCAGGGCGCGACCGGGCTCACGCTGTCGGGTACGGTGACGGGCACCGGCGCGCTGACGAAGAACGACGGCGGCACGCTGACGCTGTCCGGTGCGAGCACGTACTCGGGCGGCACGAACCTGAACGGCGGCGGTTTGGTCGTCGGCAACAATACGTCGCTGGGCACGGGCGCGCTGAACGTCAACACGAACGCGTCGCTCGACACGAGCGCAAACGTGACGCTCAACAACGCGGTCAATCTCGCCACCGGCACGACGCTGACGATCGGCGGCAGCAACGATCTCGGGCTGGCCGGCACGATCGGCGGAGCCGGCGGCCTCGTGAAGAACGGCGCGGCGATCACCACGCTGACCGGCGCGAATACGTATACCGGCGGCACGACGATCAACAGCGGAACGCTCGCGCTGGGCGCGGGCGGCAGC
Source organism: Burkholderia sp. GbtcB21 (assembly GCF_019091065.1). NCBI lineage: Bacteria > Pseudomonadati > Pseudomonadota > Betaproteobacteria > Burkholderiales > Burkholderiaceae > Burkholderia > Burkholderia sp. GbtcB21. The sequence goes on along the minus strand of NZ_JAGXKA010000001.1, from coordinate 931,772 downwards.
CTGGCGGCGACGGGCACGGTCAGCCTGACCGGCGCGGGCGCAACGTTCGACGTGAGCAGCGCATCGGGCGCGCAGACGATCGGCTCGCTGGCCGGCGCGGCCGGCACGAACGTGAACCTCGGCGGCAATTCGCTGACGCTCAACGGCAGCGCCAATGCGACCTATGCCGGCACGATCGGCGGGGCGGGCAGCGTGACGCTGGCCGGCGCCGGCACGCAAACGCTGACGGGCACGAACACGTATACGGGCGGCACGAACCTGAATGGCGGCAACCTCGCCGTCGGCAGCAATACGTCGCTCGGCATCGGCGCGGTGAACGTGAACGGTTCGTCGACGCTCGATGCGGCCACCAACGTGTCGCTCGCGAACGACGTCAATATCGCGACGGGCACGACGCTGACGCTCGTCGGCAACACCGGTCTCGGCCTGAGCGGCGTGATCGCCGGCGGCGGCGGTCTCGTGAAGAACGGTGCGGCGGCGGTCACGCTGTCCGGCGCGAACACCTATACGGGCGGCACGACGCTGAACGCCGGCGGCCTGTTGCTCGGCAACGGCTCGGCGCTCGGCACCGGCGCGCTGACCGTCGGCGGCGCGGCGACGCTCGATACGACCACGAGCCTGACGGTCGGCAACGCAATCGATCTCGGAACGGCCACTACGCTGACGCTCGGCGGCAGCAACGCCCTCGGGTTGAGCGGTGCGATTTCCGGTGCGGGCAGCCTCGTGAAGGACGGCGCGGCGACCACCACGCTGACGGGCGCGAACACGTATACAGGCGGCACGACGATCAACGCGGGCACGCTGGTGCTCGGCGCGGGCGGCAGTCTCGCGGCAACGGGCACGGTGAATCTCGCCAACGCCGGTGCGGCGCTCGACATCAGCACGGGCGGCGCGCAGGCGATCGGTGCGCTGTCGGGCGTGGCGGGCACGAACGTGAGCCTCGGCGGCAACGTGCTGACGCTCGGCGGCACGGCCAGCGGCACCTTCAGCGGCGCGATCTCCGGCACCGGCGGCCTGACGCTGGCCGGCACCGGCACGCAGACGCTGAACGGCGCGAGCACCTATACGGGCGGCACGAACCTGAACAGCGGCGGCCTCGTGCTCGGCAACGCAGCGGCGCTCGGCACCGGCGCGCTGAACGTCGGCGGCGCGGCGACGCTCGATACGACCACGAACCTGACGCTCGCCAACGCCGTCAATCTCGCCGGCACCGGCTCGACGCTGACACTCGGCGGCAGCAACGCTCTCGGGCTGGCCGGCTCGATCGGCGGCGCCGGCAGCCTCGTGAAGAACGGCACGACGACGACGACGCTGACCGGCGCAAACACGTACTCGGGCACCACGACGATCAACAGCGGCACGCTCGCGCTCGGCGCGGGCGGCAGCTTCGCGTCGACCGGCGCGGTGAACCTGGCCGGCGCGGGCGCGGCGCTCGACCTGAGCGGTGCAACGGGTGCGCAGTCGCTCGGCGCGTTGTCGGGCGTCGCGGGAACGAACATCAGCCTTGGGGGCAACGCACTGACGCTCGGCGGGACCGCCAGCGGCACGTTCAGCGGGACGATCGGCGGCGCGGGCAGCGTGACGCTGGCCGGCACCGGCACGCAGACGCTGAACAGTGCGAATACCTATACCGGCGGCACGAACCTGAACAGCGGCAGCGTCGTGCTCGGCAACGCCGCGGCACTCGGCACCGGCGCGCTGAACGTCGGCGGCGCGGCGACGCTCGATACGAACGCGAGCCTGACGGTGAGCAACGGGGTCAATCTCGGCACGGGTGCGGCGCTCACGCTGGGCGGCAGCAACGCGCTCGGGCTGAGCGGTGCGATTTCCGGCGCGGGCGCACTTGCGAAGAACGGCGCGGCGACCACGACGCTGACCGCTGCGAACACCTACACCGGCGGCACGACGATCAACGCGGGCACGCTGGCGCTCGGCGCGGGCGGCAGCCTTGCGTCGACGGGCGCGGTGAACCTGGCCGGCGCGGGCGCGACGTTCGACGTGAGCGGTGCGACGGGCGCGCAGACGATCGGCACGCTGGCCGGCGCGGCCGGCACGAACGTGAATCTCGGCGCGAATGCGCTGACGCTGAACGGCGCCGGCACCGAATTCGGCGGCACGATCGGCGGCACGGGCGGCGTCACGGTGGCGAGCGGCACGCAGGTGCTGACCGGCAGCAACACGTATACGGGCGGCACCACGATCGCGGCCGGCGGCACGCTGCAACTCGGCAACGGCGGCACGTCGGGCAGCATCGCCGGCAACGTCGTCGACAACGGCGCGCTGGTGTTCAATCAGTCCGGCAGCGTGACGGTTGCAAGCGTGCTGTCCGGCACCGGTTCGCTGACGCAGGCCGGCAGCGGGCAACTGACGCTGACGGGCACGAATACGCTGAGCGGCCCGACCACCGTCAGCGCCGGCACGCTCGCCGTCAACGGTTCGCTCGCCCAATCGGCCGTGACCGTGCAGAACGGCGCGACGCTGACGGGCACCGGCACGATCGGCGGCCTCGTGGTGCAGGGCGGCGCGACGGCCGCCGCGTCGCAGCCGGGCGCGGCGCTGAACGTGGCCGGCAACGTCACGTTCCAGCCGGGTTCGACGTTCCAGGTCGCGGCCACGCCGCAGCAAAGCGGCAGCGTCGCCGCGACGGGCACGGCGACGCTGAACGGCGGCACCGTGCAGGTGATCGCGAACCAGACCGGCTATCAGCCGGGTACCACCTACACGATCCTCACCGCCTCGTCGGGCGTGCAGGGCGCATTCAGCCAGGTGAAGTCGAACTACGCGTTCCTGATGCCGACGCTCAGCTACGATCCGGATCACGTGTACCTGCAACTGGTCGGGAACGGCACCGCGCTGCCCGACGTCGCGACGACGCCGAACCAGCGCGCGGTCGCGACCGCGCTCGGCGGGCTCGGCGCCGGCAACCCGCTGTACGACGCGGTGCTGACGACCGACGCGGGCACCGCGCGCCGCGCATACGGGCTGCTCGACGGCGAACTGCACGCGAGCCTGAAGAGCATGCTGCTGCTCGACAGCCGTTATGTGCGCGATGCCGTGACCGATCGCGTCCGCCAGGGTCTCGCGCCCGGATCGGGCCCGCTCGCGGCGCTGTCGTCGGGCGGTGCCGCGCTGTGCGGCGACAACACGGCCGGCGCGGTCGACCCGACGCTGCCGCCGGAACGCCGGATCGGTTCGCGCGACGGCTGCTACGGCGGTACGCCATACCAGCCGGTCGTCTGGGGGCAGGCGTTCGGCGGCCGCAGCCGGCTTGCCGGCGATGGCAACGCATCGACGATCAAGCGCAGCATGACGGGCTTCATCGCCGGTGCCGACATGGCGTTCAACGACAAGTGGCGCGCGGGCCTGGCCGCGGGCGTCACGCACGGCTCGCTCGACAACGACCAGAGTTCGTCGGCGTCGGTGAACAGCTACTACCTGTCGCTGTACGGCGGTGCGCAGTACGGTGCGCTCGGCGTGCGCGGCGGCGCGTCGTACACGTGGTACCGGATCAACAGCGACCGTAATCCGGGCTTCGCGGGCTTCTCCGATCACGACTCGGCCGGTTACAACGCGAATTCGGCGCAGGTGTTCGGCGAAGTCGGCTACGCGCTGCCGGTCGGGCCCGTCGCGATCGAACCGTTCGCGGGCATCGCGTACGTGAACCTGCATACCGACGGCTATACGGAAAGCGGCGGCGCGGCAGCGCTGCGCGCCGGCGGCGAGACGACCCACGTCGGCTTCTCGACGCTCGGCCTGCGCGCGGCGTCGCAGCTCGGCTCGATCGCGAGCGGCACGTTCACCGCGCGCGGGACGGTCGGCTGGCGCCACGCGTTCGGCAACGTGCGGCCGTCGTCGACGTTCGCGTTTGCGAACGGCGGCACGTCGTTCCAGGTGTCGGGCGTGCCGATTGCTCGCGACAGCGCAGTGCTCGAGGCCGGCATCGACGCGAACATCACGAAGCGCCTGACGCTCGGCCTCACGTACAGCGGCCAGTACGGCAGCGGCGTGCGCGACAACGCGGTGCTCGGCAACATCCTGTGGAAGTTCTGACCGGCGCGTAATACGCCCACGTCGGCGCCGGCCTCGGCGCTAGCCCGCGACGCCATGCGGTGACGGAAACGTCGCATGGCGTCGCGGCCGTTTCGTCGCTGCGCGCGTCCCCCGTTCTGGCCTATCCTGTGCGAAACACGCGACGCGCGCCGCGCGTTGCGCCTCGACACAGGAGCATCGATGCCGAATCACGCCGAAGCCACGACGACGCAGGCGCCGCAAGTCGCGCCTGTTGCCCCGACCCCAGCGTCAGGCCCTGCATTCATCGCACCCGAAGCCGATCCGCAGGCGCTCGCGCGCGGCAACCAGTACGTGCTGAAATCCGGCGACGCATTCGTGGTCGGCGATGCGCTCGGCGACATCGGCGGCCACGACGACGGCCTGTTCGTCGACGACATGCGCGTGCTGTCGAAATGGCGCCTGACGTTCGGCGGCCGCGCGCCGTCGCTGCTGTCGGGCGCGACGAGCGCCGACAACGCATCGTTTACCGCACACCTGACCAACCGCCCGCTGCCGCCGCTCGGCGGCAAGGAGACGCCGGAGGGCGTGATCCATATCGAACGGATGCGCGTGCTCGCGGGCGACATACTGTACGAAGCGCTGACGCTGACGAACTACGGCGCGAGCGAAGCCGAGGTGCCGCTGTCGCTGTCGTTCGCGGCCGATTTCAAGGACATGTTCGAGGTGCGCGGCACGCAGCGCCCGAAGCGCGGCACGGTGGCTGCTCCGCGCGTCGATGCGGGCGCGGTGCGGCTGCGCTACGACGGCCTCGACGGCGTCGAGCGCAACGTGACCGTGCATTTCTCGCCGGCGCCCGACGCACTGTCGGTCGATCGCGCCGACTACACGCTGACGATCGCCGCGCAGGCGTGCGTGTCGATCTACCTGACCGTCGATGCGACGCTCGGCCCGGCGCACATCGAAGGGCCCGGGTGCGGCCGCGTCGCGCTGCGCACCGCGCTGGTCGGCGTGCACCGCGAGATGCGCGCGCGGCGCGAGTCGATGGCACGCGTGAACACCGGCAATCCGCTGTTCGACGCATGGCTCGACCGTTCGCTCGCGGATCTCGGGCTGCTCACGACGCAGCTCGACACGGGGCCGTACCCGTATGCGGGCATTCCGTGGTTCTCGACGCCGTTCGGCCGTGATGCGGTGATCACGTCGCTGCAGATGCTGTGGCTGCAGCCGTCGCTCGCACGCGGCGTGCTGCGTTTCCTGGCCGAGCATCAGGCGCGCGAAACGTCCGCGTTCCGCGACGCGGAGCCCGGCAAGATCATGCACGAGTTCCGCCGCAGCGAGATGGCCGCGACGGGCGAGGTGCCGTTCGCGCTGTACTACGGCGGCGTCGACACGACTCCGCTGTTCATCGTGCTGGCCGGCGCGTATGTCGAACGCACCGGCGACGATGCGCTGATCGACGAGCTGTGGCCCGCGCTCGAGCGCGCCGCGCAATGGGTGATCGACAAGTGCGACCGCAATCCCTACGGACTGCTCGATTATCAGCGCACGTCGGAGCGCGGCCTCGCGAACCAGGGCTGGAAGGACAGTCACGATTCGGTGTTTCATGAGGACGGCCGCTTCCCGGACGGGCCGATCGCGCTCGTCGAAGTGCAGGCCTATGCGTGCGCGGCGCTCGATGCGATGTCGGCATGCTCGCACCGGCGCGGTCACGCGGCCGACGCCACGCGCTACGCGCTGCGCGCGAAGGCGCTGCGCGAGCAGGTCGACGCGCTGTTCTGGATGCCGGAAGGCGATTTCTACGGGATCGCGCTCGACGGTCATGGCGACCTGTGCCGCGTGTTCGCATCGAACGCGGGCCACCTGCTCGCGTTCGGCCTGCCCGACGCCGAGCGCGGCGCGGCGGTCGCCGGCGTGCTCGGCTCGACGCTGTTCCAGACGGGCTGGGGCATCCGCACGCTGGCGGCCGGCCAGCCGCGCTTCAACCCGATGGCGTATCACAACGGCTCGGTGTGGCCGCACGACAATGCGCTGATCGCACGCGGCCTCGCGCGCTACGGCGACAAGACGGCTGCGGTGAACCTGCTGCGCGCGCTGTTCGAGGCGGCGGTGAGCTTCGAGATGCGGCTGCCCGAGCTGTTCTGCGGGTTCCCGCGCCGGCGCGGCGAACCGCCGACCGCGTATCCGGTTGCGTGCCTGCCGCAGGCGTGGGCGGCCGGTGCGCCGTTCATGATGCTGCAGGCGTGCCTCGGCGTGAGCATCGATGCATCGCGCCACGAGGTGCGCGTCGAGCGCCCGACGCTGCCGGAAGGTGTCGACTGGCTGCGGATCGATGCGCTGCGCGTCGGCGACGAAACCGTGTCGCTGACGTTCCGCCGCGTCGACGGCCATGTTGTCGCGTCGGCCGAGCAGCCGGGCCGCGTGAAGGTGGTCGCGGTGCTGTAGTGCGGCGACGTGCAAACGTTGCGCGATGTCGCGCCACGTTTGCACGCAGCGGCATAGAATCGTGACATGACCCTTGAACGATGGCGGAGGTAAACGATGACGACCGACAACCGGCCCGACGACGGTGAACAGAAGCTCGAGAATCTGGAGGCGGCGGTCGACCACCTGCACAAGTCGATCGAATCGCAGAGCATCGCGGTCGGCGCGGCGAAGGGCATCCTGTTCAGCCTGATCGAAACGCTCGGCGCACTGATCGGCGATCCCGACCTGCCCGAGCATGCGCGTTCGGGTTACGAGGCGCTGCGCGACAAGGCGAGCGAATTGCGCGGCGGGCTCGACCGGCATTGACGCGCGGATTGCGCCGGCGCCCGCCGCACGGGCGGCGCCGGCGCTGCCCGATTCTGCAGACGAAGCACAAATTCCCTTGCGCTCAATGAGTTAGGCGGCCGATGCGCAGGATATCCACAAGCTTGCCAACACAATCTGTGGAGAACCGGCCGAGGGCACGGCACGCGCCCGGTGCGCGGTTCGAATGACCTTGCGCTGCCGCATCCTTGACCCGTCAAGGTCCGTAAATCGAATCCCCTTGTGTATCAATGTGTTACGCGTCCGGTCTGGCGGATATCCACAGGCTTGCCAACAAAATCTGTGGACAACTCGCAATCGATTGCGTCGCACTGGTTGAGGATCCGGCCTGAACGCGATCGGCCTGCGAGGCCCGCGCGCATGGGCTGCCCGATGTCTGCGTAGGCACGGTAATTCGTGCGCGATCAAGGGCTTAGGTCCCGGGTGCCCAGGATATCCACATCCTTGCCAACACTTTCTGTGGACAAGCGCGGCCGCGTTACGCGGCCGGTGCCGTGTCGGCCGCTTCGGCCGCGATCCAGTCGCGAAAGAGCGTCATCGCGGGCGTGAGCGGTTTCGACTTCAGCGACGTGAGCCAGTAGCCGCCCGCGCGCACGTCGATGTCGAGCGGCCGCGCGAGCAGGCCGAGCTGCAGTTCGCGCGCGAACATGCAGGCCGGCGCGAGCGCGACGCCCGCGCCCTGCATCGCGGCCTCGACCATCAGCCGCGACGAATCGAACACCGGCCCGTTGACCGCCCACGGTTCGAGCTGCGCGGCGTCGAACCAGCCGAGCCATTCGTCGGTGCGGTACGAGCGCAGCAGCGTTTCATTCGCGAGATCGGCCGGCTGCGCGAGGCGCCGCGCGATTTCCGGCGCGCACAGCGCGGTGAGCGGCGCATCGAGCAGGCGCTCGTTGCGCGTCGCCGGCCAGTTGCCTTCACCGAAACGGATCGCGAAGTCGAGGCCCTCGGCGGCGAGGTCGACGACGTTGTTGTTGGTCCGCAGCCGCAGCTCGACGAACGGGTGCGTATCGCCGAACTGCTTCAGCCGTGGCATTAGCCAGCCTATGGCAAAGGTGCCGACGACACCGAGCGTCAGCACCTCGTGGAAACGCCCGCCGTCGAACTGCTTGAGCACCGTCTCGATGCGGCTGAACGCATCGCTCAGCACGGGCAGTAGCGCGCGCCCCTCGTCGGTGAGCCCGAGGCCGCGCGGCAGCCGCGTGAACAGCGTGCAGCCGAGCCGTTCCTCGAGCGAGCGCACCTGCTGGCTGACCGCGGCCTGGGTCACGCTCAGCTCGAGGCCGGCGCGCGTGAAGTTCAGGTGGCGCGCGGACGATTCGAACGCGCGCAGCGCATTGAGCGGAAGATGAGGGCGGAGCTTAGTCATAAGATTTTCTTTTGTCATCGCTCAATTATCGTTGCTTGTCAGGCAACCGTAAAGTCCCGATAGTGCTGTCTCGGCGGCCGGCCGTTTTCAACACCATTTCGCGTCCATTCCATCACGAGACAACCGACATGACCTACTCATCGAAACGTCGAACCCTGTTGCTGGCCGCCGCGACGGCGCCGCTCGCCCTGACCGTCGCGGCGTGCGCGTCGTCGCAGGCCGCTGCGCCGAACGAGGCTGCGACGCCGGACGTCGCAGCCGCTGCCGCCGCGGCGGCGCTTGCCCATCTCGAACGCGACGCGGGCGGCCGTCTCGGCGTGTGCGCGATCGACACCGCGAGCGGCCGGCGCGTGGCGCATCGCGCCGCCGAACGCTTCCCGTTCTGCAGCACGTTCAAGGCGATGCTGAGTGCGGCGGTGCTTGCGCAGAGCGTTGCGCGTCCGGGATTGCTGCAACAACGCGTGACGTACGGAAAGGCCGATCTTGTCAACTATTCGCCGGTGACGGAGAAGCATGTCGGCGCGGGCATGACGGTTGCCGAACTGTGCGAGGCCACGATCCAGTACAGCGACAACTCGGCCGCGAACCTGCTGATGAAGCTGATCGGCGGCCCGTCGGCGGTGACCGCATATGCGCGCTCGATCGGCGACGACACGTTCCGGCTCGATCGATGGGAGACCGAACTGAATACTGCGCTGCCGGGCGACCTGCGCGACACGACGACGCCGGCCGCGATGGCCGCGAGCATGCGCGTGCTGACGCTCGGCGATGCGCTGCCGGCCGCGCAGCGTGCGCAGCTCGTTACGTGGCTGCGCGGCAACAAGGTCGGCGACAAGCGGATCCGCGCGGGCGTGCCGGCCGGGTGGACGGTCGGCGACAAGACGGGCACCGGCGACTACGGGACGACGAATGATGCGGGCGTCGTGTGGGCGCCGTCGCGTGCGCCGATCGTGCTGGCCGTGTACTACACGCAGGCGCGTGCCGATGCGCGGGCGAAGGACGATGTGATCGCCGACGTCGCGCGCGTCGTGGTTGCGGCATTCGGTTGAGCAGGGCGGTGCGGCGTGCGCGACGGGATGCGCTTGCACGCCGTGCCGCAGTCGTGACCCGTGCGACCAAACGTTGTGCGATCAACGACTTAGCTCGCGCATGCTCAGGATATCCACATGCTTGCCAACAAAAATTGTGGACAAGCCCGCGAGCAGCCGCGTTCGTCGTGACGCGCGCCGTCGTGCCGCGTTTGAAGCGGCGCGGACAAAGTCTTACGGATCAAGCGGTTGGCCGTGGTATGCGCAGGCTATCCACACGCTTGCCAACAAAATCTGTGGACAAGCGGGTACGCCGGCGCGGCAGGCTGCCCGTCACGCGTCGAGGCGATGCGCGAGCGGCGATTTGCCGGCCGCGTGCCGCATTCGAAGCGGCGCGGACAAAGTCTTACGGATCAAGCGCTTGGTCGCGGTATGCGCAGGCTATCCACATGCTTGCCAACAAAATCTGTGGACAAGCCCGAGCGTTCGCCGGCGCGGCGTTCAGCCTTGCCGATCGTCGACGGCGGGCCAGCGCGCGAACGCGAACACCCACAACATGATGAAGTTCAGGACCGGGACGAACATCGCCAGGATCCACCAGCCCGAATGCCCGGTGCGCCGGACGATGCGGACATACGGATAGACGACGACAGCGACGAGCACGAGCGAGACGAGCGACTGCCACGCGGTGAAGTGTTCCATGGCCTTCCTCGGAGTGATGTGTCGTGGTGTGCGCCGGCGGAACGGCCGGCACGTTGCGCCGACGCGCGAAGCCGGCGATGCGCGGCCGCGTGCGGCTCGCGTGATAGTGACGCGCGGCGGGCGCGAGCGTCAAGGCGCGGGCGGCGCGCCGCCGTCGCGCCGGATCATTCCGTATTCGCGCATGCTCGCGCCGCATGTTGCCGAAACGCTGACGCGGCGCATGAACCTGAGGCGGATCAACGGGTTAGCGCGCGCGTGCGCAAGATATCCACAAGCTTGCCAACAAAATCTGTGGGTAAGTGGCGCGGCGCATGGCCGGCACGCGTGTGGCGATCGCGACGTGCATCGCCGTGGCGTCGTGATGCGAAGTGCGGCGATGCGATGCGCGCGAAGGTCATTGCACGCGCCTCGTCTGCATCACGCGTGCCAAAGTCCATCGGATCAAGGGTTTAGCGCTGCGGTGCGCAGGATATCCACAAGCTTGCCAACATTTTCTGTGGAGAACTGCGCGTTCGCGATCGGTGGGCACGACACCAACCTATGCCACGTGTTGCCTCGATTCGCGCGGAACTCACGCAGTGCAAATACCGGCCACGCCGACTTTCTGGAACAGGTGCGGGCTGGCGACGGCGGACGACGGGTAGGCCGAGAGCTTGGCGACGAACTCGGGATGCGTGAAGGCCGCACGAAACGCGTGCGTCGATTCCCAGATCGCGTAGTTCAGGTAAGTCGGACTGTCGCCGAGCGCGCGATGAAGCTGGGTCGAGATGAATCCCGGCTGCCGCTTCATGAATTCGGCGTCGTCCTTCCACACGGCCAGAAAGTCCGCTTCGTCTGCGGGATCCAGCGTGAACACGTTGACGAGGACGACGGGCTCCGCGTCGATGGCGATCTGTTGCTGGATCGGAAAGGCCGGATCCATCGGCTTGAACTGAGGCATGGGAACTCCTGAGGGGCGTGCGGCAGTCGTGCGGTTACGTTTGGGCATCCTGGTCATGCGCGACGGACATCGCCGACAGCACGCGAATCGCCGCATCCAGGTCAGTTGAACTGAAGTCGCCGGCAATGTCGCGAACGTGCTGTTGCCATTGCCCGACCACGGCCTGATAGGCCGCGTCGCCGCGAGGGGTCAGCGCATACAGCGGCGAGCGCTTGTGCGCCGGGTTCGGCAGCGACCGGACCAGCCCTTCGTCGACCAGCACGTTGATCTGTTTCAGCACGGCCTGCCGGGTGATACCCATCGCGTCGGCGATCTGCGGGATGTTCGGGGCTTCCGGCGCCATCGAGATCGCGCCCAGCACTTGCCAGCGCGCACTGGTCAAGCCGTGCGGCCCGGCAAAGGCGTTGCCCCATTCGATCAGCAGGCCGTTCAAGCGGAATACGGACAGCGCGACGGCGGTCAACTTTTCGGATTTCGTCATATTCGATCCGCGTGATGAATTGACAACTACTTTACGTAATAGACAACTGGTTGTCAAATTTGCGTGTATTTGCAACCGCATGGCGCATTTGCCGCGCACGCGTGACAAACCCTTTCCGATCAATGGCTTGGTGCCGTTAATGGAAGGTTGTCCACAAGCTTGCCAACATAATCTGTGGAAAAGCCGCCTGTCACGCACGCATCAGACTGGTGCAGGGAAGCGCACCGTGACAGTCAGCCCGCGCCCGCCGCGCGTGGTGCCGAGCGCGACCGTCGCGCGATGCTGTTCGGCGATCCGCTTGACGATCGACAGCCCGAGCCCGCTGCCCGACGACGTGACGGCCTGCGCACCCTCGCCGCGATAGAAACGTTCCCACACGTCGGTGCGCTCGGCTTCCGGGATCCCGGGGCCGTCGTCGGCGACTTCGAGCACGGGCGTCGTGCCGTCGATGCGCGCGGAAACGTCGACGCGCGCGCCGTCGCCCGCATAGCGGATCGCGTTGTCGACGAGGTTGTTCAGCAGCACGCGCAGCGTGTCGATATTGCCCGCGGCCATCACGGGCGTTGCGACGATCGCGCCGAGATCGATCCGGTGCGCGTCGGCGACGCGCGCGCGGTCCGCGACCACCGACCGGCACAACGCGGCGAGATCGACGGGCGCTGACGCGGACGTGGCCGCTTGCGCATCGGGTTCGAGGCGCGCGAGCGTCAGCAGCTGTTCGGCGAGGTGGCCGAGGCGCGTTGTACCCGCATGGATCTGCGCGAGAATGCGCTCGCGCTCGTCGTCGGTCGCCGCGCGCCGCAGCAATTGCGACTGAATCGACAGCCCCATGATCGGCGTGCGCAACTCGTGCGCGGCATCGGCGATGAAGTGCCGCTGCAGCGTGAACGAGCGGTCGAGCCGCGCGAGCAGGTCGTTGATCGCTTCGGCGAGCGGCCGGACCTCGTTCGGCATCGATGCGACATCGACGGGTTCGAGATTGTTCGCATTCCTGCGTTTAAGGCCGGATGCGATCGTGCGCAGCGGCCGCAGTCCCGCGCCGATGCCGAACCACAGGCCGATCGCCAGCACCGGCAACATCGAGAACACCGGCCACAGCAGGTGCACGGCGATGCCTGCGATCGCTTCCCACCGCGCATGACGCGCCTGCGCGAGCCGGATCGTCGTGCCGCCGCGCTCGGTCACATAGGTGCGCCACGGCTGGCCGCCGACGTCGATGCTCGCGATGCCCGTCTGCGCGGGCGGCGGCAGCTTCGAATCGCGGTCGGTCGAATACATGAGCGTGCCGTTGCGCCAGACCTGCAGCAGCACGGCATCGGGATCGCTGGCCTCGAAGCCGTGCTTGCCGTTGGCGCGGTTGCTGAACGACAGCTCGCCGTTCGGGCCGACGACGATCTGCTTCGACATGCTGCGCATCTGGTCGTCGAGCAGGTCGTCGAGTTCGCGCAGCGCGCCCCAGTAGGTGCCCGCGCTCGCGACCAGGCCGATCACGCACGCGGCCGGCAGCAGCCACATCAGCAGGCGCCGCCGCAGCGACGCGCTGCGCCAGCGCTCGATCGCGCGTTGCACGCGCATCATGCGCCGTCACCGATCCGGTAGCCGACGCCGCGCACCGTGCGGATCATGTCGTGGCCGAGCTTCTTGCGCAGGTTGTGGATATGCACCTGCACCGCGTTGCTTTCGATTTCCTCGCCCCAGCTGTACAGCCGCTCCTCGAACTGCTCGCGCGAAATCACCGCGCCCGGCTCGCGCATCAGCTCGTGCAGCAGCACGAACTCCTTCGGCGACAGCGACACTTCTTCGTCGTCGAGCCAGACGAGGTGCTTGACGGGATCGAGCCGCAGCGGGCCGATTGCGAGCGTCGTCTGCGCACGGCCCGCATGGCGGCGGTTGACCGCGCGGATGCGGGCGAGCAGTTCGTCGAGCGCGAACGGCTTGACGAGATAGTCGTCCGCGCCGCTGTCGAGGCCGGCGATGCGGTCCGGCACGCCGTCGCGTGCGGTGATGATGATCGCGGGCAGGGTTTCGTCGCGGCGGCGCAGCGCGGCGAGCACCGACAGGCCGTCGCGGTTCGGCAGCCCGAGATCGAGCAGCAGCAGGCCGTAGCCGGTCGAGCGCAGCGCGAGCGACGCGGCGTCGCCGTCCTTCACCCAGTCGACCGCGAAGCCTTCCTGTTTGAGGCCCTGTTCGAGCCCGCTGCCGATCAGCGGATCGTCCTCGACGAGCAGTACGCGCATGAATTCGTGTCTCTTCAGCAGGGCGCCGCGGCGCCCGGGGTTCCCATGATAAGCGCACGCATCTTAGGCCGAGCTTAAATGCGGGCGGCCTGCGGCGGGCTTTCGACCTCACGCGATGCGGCACCATGTCGCCTCGGCGCGACCTTCAGGTTTGCTTAATCTTACGGTCCGTAATCTGGCGCCGTCGCGTTCAACGGGGCGCGGCATCACATCGAAGAAGAGGACCGACATCATGAAACAACTGGCCAGAATCCTGACGGTCGCGCTCGCCACGCTGCCTGCCGCCGTCTACGCGCAATACACGGGACCGTCCGCGCTGACCACGACGACCGTGAAGGAACTGCTCGCGAACGGCAAGGACGATCAGCACGTGCAATTGCAGGGCCGTATCGTCAAGCATGCCGGCGGCGAGGATTACGAGTTCGCCGACGCGACCGGCACGATCCGCGTCGAGATCGACAACAAGCTGTGGGCGGCCGGGCAGCCCGTCAGCGACAAGAGCGAAGTGAAGCTGACCGGCGAATTCGAGCGCAAGTGGTCGGGCAAGGTGAAGGTCGACGCCGACCACGTCGAAGTGCTGCGCTGACCGGTGCGCGCGGGGCCGGTGATACCATGAACGACCGGTTCCCGTTCCCACCAAGATGGCCGCCAATTTCGACGAACTCGCGTCCCGGATCCGGGCGCAATTTTCCGAGCTGAGCCCGCAATTCCAGGCGGGCGCCGCATTCCTGCTCGATCATCCCGACGAGGTCGCCACCGCGTCGATGCGCAAGGTCGCGCAGCGTGCGCAGGTGCAGCCTGCGTCGCTCGTGCGGCTCGCGCAGCAATTCGGTTTCCCCGGCTGGAACGAGTTGCGCGACCTGTGCGTCGCGCGCGTGCGCACGCGCCCCGAGCCGCTCACGCAGCGTGCGCGCTCGCTCGTGCGGCCCGACGCGAAGGCATCGCTCGCGCACGACCTGCTCGCCGCGCAGCAGCACAACCTGTCGGCCACCGCCGCGCAGAACGAGCACGCGCTCGCGGATGCGGCCAAACTGATCCGCAAGGCGTCGCACGTGCATGTCGCGGGGTTCCGCTCGTGTTATCCGGTCGCGTTCGGGTTCGTGTACGGCTACCGGCTGTTTCGTCCGACCGTGTCGCTGCTCAACGGCGTCGCCGGTTCGCTCGAAATGGAACTGCGGACGATCGCGAAGCAGAGCGTGACCGTGGTCGTCAGCTTCGCGCCGTATTCGGCGGAAGCGACGCGCGTCGCGCAGGCCGCGAAGGCGCAGGGCAGCCGGATCGTCGCGATCACCGACAGCGCGGTGTCGCCGATCGCGCTGCATGCGGACGCGCAACTGATCTTCACGCACGACAGCCCGTCGTTCTTCCCGTCGCTGGTGGCCGCGCATGCGATGGCCGAGGCGCTGGTCGCGCAGTTGCTCGCGCTCGAAGGCAGCGATGCGATCGCCGCGCTCGAGCGCACCGAAGCGGAGTTGCATGCGAAGGGCGCTTACGTCGTCTGACGCGGCACGTGCGGCTTCGGCCGTTCGTCATTCACGATTCAACCCGACTTCAACCCGACGCAACCGATGACGTTCACATACGAGGTGACCGACGCGGGCGATGCGAACGCGCGCAAGCAGATCGTCGCGCCGCTCGTCCGATTCAACGAAAGCCAGGCCGGCCCGGCCGACTTCCGTCCGCTGGCCGTGCTCGTGACCGATGCGCAAGGCGCGGTGGTCGGCGGCCTGTGGGGTGGCACGGCGTTCGGCTGGCTGCACGTCGACCTGCTCGTGGTGCCCGAGGAAGCGCGCGGCCAGGGCGCCGGCACGCGCATCATGGATCTGGCCGAAGCGGAGGCCGTCGCGCGCGGATGTCACAGTGCATGGCTCGATACGTTCGACTTCCAGGCGCGGCCTTTCTACGAGAAGCGCGGCTATGTCCGCTTCGGCGAACTGCCGGATTATCCGGTCGGGCACACGCGCGTTTTCCTGACGAAGAAGCTCGCGGGCTGAACGGTGGTACCTGCCCGTTTGCTGCCAGTTGCCGGATACCGGCACGCCCCCGACTTTTCCCTGTCGCACGGCGACATTTCGGCCATCGCTGAAACGTCGCGCGCACGGCCGGCGTAAGCTCACCCGTCAACACCTTCCGGGAGTCCGCGATGACCCGTTCCGACCTGCAAGCCCGCCAAGCCGAAATTTTCCGCGCGCTGCACACGCGCCCCGGCGCCTTCATCATCCCGAACCCGTGGGACGCCGGCACCGCCCGCCTGCTCGCGATGGCCGGTTTCGAGGCGCTCGCCACCACGAGTGCCGGCTACGCGTTTTCGAAAGGGCAGCCCGACAACGCGATCGACCGCGACGCGATGCTCGATCACATCGCCGATCTCGTCGCCGCGGGCGGTCTGCCGGTGAGCGCCGATCTCGAGAACGGTTTCGGCGACGCGCCCGACACGGTGGCCGAAACGATCCGGCTGGCGGCCGAGGCCGGCGCGGTCGGCGGCTCGATCGAGGATGCGACGGGCCGCGCCGATGCGCCGATCTACGCGCACGACGCGGCGGTCGAGCGCATCGCGGCGGCCGTCGACGCGGCGCGCGCGCTGCCGTTCCCGTTCACGCTGACCGCGCGTTGCGAAAACTACCTGCACGGCCGTCGCGACCTCGCCGACACGATCGCGCGGCTCGTTGCCTATCGCGACGCGGGCGCCGACGTGCTGTATGCGCCGGGCATCACCGACGCCGCCGAGATCGCGGCGGTGACGCAGGCGGTCGGCGCGCCCGTCAACGTCGTGATGGGGCTGCAGGGCGGGTTGCTGAGCCTCGACGAGCTGGCGGCGCTCGGCGTGAAGCGCGTCAGCGTCGGCGGCGCGCTGGCGCGGGCCGCGCTCGGCGCGTTCCTGCGCGCCGCGACGGAAATGGCGCGCGACGGCACGTTCACGTTCACCCAGGCGGCCGTGCCGGGGCGCGATATCAATCGCTGGTTTGCGGCGCCCGATAATTCGCCGGTTTCATTCGGGGAATGATCACCAATAAAACGTGGGATCGTTTCCAGTCGAAGCATTGATTGACAATAATCAACCGATTTCGCGTCGGGTTTAAACGCCGATGACGACGCGAAAACCATCGTTTATTCTCCGCATTCCGCCGGTTCGACCGGATTCGGCGCGCAAGCCGCGCCGAATCTGGCGGTCAGCCTTCCGCCGCGCGCGCCGATGCCGCGCATTGTTGCATTTTTCCGATCAGCGAATTTTCGTACGCGGGAGTTGCCGGTTATTTTTTTGATTGTTAATCTGCGGCATATTCAAATGACCGGTTGTGCGGGCCGCCGGGAATATCAATATATTCAATATATAAAAATCGAGAGAGCGATGACGATCCGAGAAAATCAGCGCGTCAGGTTTCGCGTCGGCGATGTCGTGACGCTGAAAACGGGCGGGCCGCGCATGACCGTCACTTATGCCGGGCCGGTCGTGTTCGACGACGCCGACTGGGTCATCTGCCAGTGGTTCGACGAACACGGCGAGTTCCGGCAGGAAATGTTCCATCACGACACGGTGGTGCCCGAGCCGCGCGCGATTTCGGCCGGGCGCGTCCGGATGCGCATGCAGTCGCAACGCTACCGGTCGGCTGCCTGAAGCCGGCCTGCCGTTGCGATGCTGCAATGCATGCGATACGCAGCGCCGGCGCGACGACATTTCACGCGAACCCGAAACATGCGGCAGCGCGCTGCGCCGATACTGCTCGCATGAACCCGAACCCGACCGATCCCATTGCCGCGGTGACGCACCGCGATCCCTATCCCTACTATGCGGCGCTCGTCGACGGGCCGCCGCTCGCGTTCGACGCCGCGCTCGGCCTGTGGGTCGCGAGCCGCGCAGCGGCCGTGACGGCCGTGCTCGGCCATCCGGCCTGCCGCGTGCGTCCGCTGGACGCGCCCGTGCCGCCTGCGTTGCGCGGCACGACGGCCGGCACGCTGTTCGGCGAGCTGGTGCGCATGAACGACGGCGCGTTGCGGCACGACGTGCCGAAGCAGGCGCTGCGCACGGCGTTCGCGCCGATCGACACCGGCGCGCTGCGCGCCCGCGCCGCGCAGCTTGCCGCGCGGCGGCTGCCGGCGCCGGGCGATGCCGACGCGCTGAATGCGTGGTGCATGACGGTGCCTGTCTGCGCGGTTGCCGATCTGCTCGGCTTCGACGAGACGCAGCTCGACGACATCGCGGCGCGGGTCGTCGACTTCGTCGCGGCGCTGTCGCCGCTGTCGGACGCGGCCGCGCTGGCCCGTGCGAGCGACGGCGCGCGGCAACTGCTCGAGCGGATGACCGAGCGCGTCGCGCAGACGCACGCGCACGACGGCACGCTCGTCGCTGCGGTGCAGCAGGCGGCCCGCGCGTCGGGCTGGCAGGCGAGCGGCGCGCTGGTCGCGAATCTGGTCGGGTTGCTGTCGCAGACCTGCGAGGCGACGGCCGCGTGGCTCGGCAACACGCTGGCGGCATGGAACGGGGAAGCGGAAACCGCGCGCGACGTGCCGGACGACGCCGCGCTCGACGCTTTCGTTGCAGAAGTCGGGCGCTTCGATGCGCCGGTGCAGAACACGCGCCGCTTCGTCGCGTCGCGCACGACGATCGAAGGCGTGACCGTCGAAGCCGGCGACGCGATCCTCGTCGTGCTCGCCGCGGCGAACCGCGACCCGGCCGTGCATCGCGATCCGCACCGGCTGATGCCGGGCCGCGCCGCCGGGCCGAATTTCGGCTTCGGCACGGGGCCGCACGGGTGTCCGGGCGAGCGGATCGCACGGGCGGTGACGGCGGGGGCGTTCGCGGCGTGGTTGCGCGCGGGCGGCTGGCCGCCGCGCGACGGGCTGACGTGGAATTACCGCGCGTCGACCAACGTCAGAATGCCGATGTTCGACGCGGCACGGTGAAGGGGAAAGAGGGACTTAACGGCAGCCTTGCTTCTCCGCCCATTGCTCCTGGGCGGCGACGCGGCGCTGCACGCGTTCGACGAGGCCGGTCGAGAAGGTCCGCATGCTGATGCCGCGGCGCTTCGCGAGGATCGTTTGCGCGACATCGGTGCGCGGGTTCGGCTGGCACGCCCAGTACAGCGTCATCAGCCAGCCGATGCCGGTCCACCCGAACAGCGCGTTGAACATCGCGATCGTCAGCTTGTCGTGCCGGCCGCGCCGGTCGGCAATGACGGCCGGCAGGAAATAGAGCGCGATCGCGACGACCGAACCGGCCACTTGAATCAGGACTGCATCATTCATTGTGCTGCTCCGTCCGAACTGCAATGGGGCCGATTGTCGCGCTTTTTCCGTTTGTGTGCCGGCAATTGATTGTTGCGTTTTTAATAACGATCAGCGGGCTTCGGCGTCCGCCGGCTGCAGTTCGTTGCTCAACGCGAAACCTTCGTCGAGCCAGCCCGTCACGCCGCCGATCATCAGCTTGACGGGGCGGCCGAGGCGCGCGAGTTCGATCGCCGCGCGCGCGGCGCCGTTGCAGTGCGGGCCCGCGCAGTAGACGACGAACAGCGTGTCGGCCGGATAGCCGGCGAGCTTGCCCGCGACGATCTTGCGACGCGGCAGGTTGCGCGCGCCGGGCACGTGGCCGGCGGCGAACTGGTCGGGGCCGCGCACGTCGAGCAGCACGAAATCGGGCGCGCCGGACGCGAGCGCGTCGTGCACGTCCCAGCAATCGGTCTCGAATCGCAGCGATGCCTCGAAATGCGCGAGGGCGGCGGGGCTGTCGGCGGCGGGCACGTCGGTGACGAAGGACATGGGCAGGCTCTCCTGGATGAACGGGCGCGGAATGCGCCGGGATGGAGGGCAGTATCGCGGTTCGGCGCGGTTCGCGGCAGTGGCGCGATCGACAAGTTCCGGTAACATCGCGCCATGCACAATCATCTCGTCGTCGCGCTCGCCTACGATCGCCTCTGCACGTTCGAATTCGGCTGCGTGGTCGAACTGTTCGCGCTCGAACGCCCCGAACTCGGGGTCGACTGGTATCGCTTCGCGGTGTGCGCGAGCGAGCCGGGGCCGGTGCGCGCGGCGGGCGGCATCACGGTCGCCGCGCCGTACCGGCTCGCGACACTCGATCGCGCGGATACCATCGTGATTCCCGGCTGGCGCGATTCCGAAGAACTGCCGCCGGAGCCGCTGCTGAAGAAGCTGCGGGCCGCGCATCGGCGCGGCGCGCGGCTCTGTTCGATCTGTTCGGGCGTGTTCGTGCTGGCGGCGGCCGGCGTGCTCGACGGGCTCACCGTGACGACGCACTGGCGTTACGCGCAGCGCCTGCAGGCGCGTTACCCGGCGCTGCGCGTGAATCCCGATGCGCTGTACGTCGACGAAGGGCAGATCGTCACGTCGGCTGGGTCGGCGGCCGGGCTCGACATGCTGCTGCATCTGGTGCGCCGCGATCACGGCGGCGCCATCGCGAACCGTGTCGCGCAACGCCTCGTGCTGCCGCCGCATCGCGACGGCGGGCAGGCGCAGTTCGTGCCGCGTCCGGTCGCGCCGGGCGGCAGCGACCGGCTCGCGAAGCTGATCGACTGGATGCGCGCGCACGCGGCCGAGCCGCATACGCTCGCGTCGCTTGCCGCGCAGGCTGCGATGAGCACGCGCACGCTGCAGCGTCAGTTCGCGGACGCGACGGGGATGTCGCCGCTCGCGTGGCTGATCCGCGAACGCGTGAACGTCGCGAAGGACATGCTCGAAGCGCAACCCGCGCTGCCGCTCGCGCAGGTCGCGGCGCGCGCGGGGTTCGGCTCCGAGGAATCGTTGCGCCGGCATTTCCGGCGCGTCGCGGCGACGAGCCCGGCCGCGTACCGGCGCGGGATGGATCGCGGCGGAAGATAGCAGGCGCCGGGTCGATGCCGTCGCTCACGCGCGCGGCCTGAGCACGACGATGCCGGGCGTGTTCTTCACGTACTCGACAAAAGGCGAATCGACGACTTTCATGTTGGCCTTTTTCGACGACGCATTGCGCAGCATCGGCCCGTCGGGCGTGTCGATGAAGAAGCCGACGTGCGTGACGTCGAGGCCATCGGCCTTCGCGTAGATGCCGATGTAGTCGCCGGTCCGGAGCCGGCTGACGACATAGTCGTCGACGAATTCGCTCGGGATATGGACGATGTCCCGGCTGACGACCGGCAACCCCGGCAGGTATGCGCCGCCGTCGGCTTTCCTGTTGAGCTGCTTCGTGACCGTGACGGCATGCACGCTGATCGTGGCGGTCACGTCGTCGGCCAGCACCTGCGGCCGGTAGGCCCAGTCGGTGAAGAAATGGCGGCGATGCGTGAAGCTGATGTCGCCGTTCACGTAGCGCGTCGGCACGAGGCGGCTCGCGTAGTCGGCTTTCGTCGTCGCCTTTCTCGCGGCTTCGACGTAGTCGAGGTAGGTATAGCAATCGAGCCCGCTGAAGTCGATCACCAGTTGTTCCTGCATCGTCGACGAGCCCTTCAGCATGTCGCCT
The DNA here is from genome assembly GCF_019091065.1 of Burkholderia sp. GbtcB21. Taxonomy (NCBI): domain Bacteria; kingdom Pseudomonadati; phylum Pseudomonadota; class Betaproteobacteria; order Burkholderiales; family Burkholderiaceae; genus Burkholderia; species Burkholderia sp. GbtcB21. Next base: position 910,749 of record NZ_JAGXKA010000001.1, on the reverse strand, counting down.
CGATAAGGCGTGCCAAGAAATTCGCGCGACAAGGCTTCGATGAGCGGGCCGGTGCCGCTGTTCGGCTGCGCGGCGCGTATCGCCAGCAACGCGTCGAGCTTGCCGGAGGTCTCCGGATTCAGGTTCGCCAGCGCGGCTTGTTGCTGCACCGTCGTTGCATCCGGCGGCGGTGACGACGAGACGGACCCACCGCCGTCGCAGCCGGCCAATGCAAGTGCGACGACGAGCGGCAAGCATTTTCTGAAGTTCGTTTCAATCGACATAAGCGGGTTCGGGTTGGAAGTTTCAATCCATCGTCAAAGGTGGGTGAAGATCGATCCGGCCGGCTCGTCAGGCATTCGATGACGGACAGACATCGCGGGACGCGGCTTGCGGTGGACGATATTGAATAGACGAGCGAACCTCAAGAAATCTCAACGAAATCTGAATCAACGAGATGGCGATGGCGGCGCATCGCGTTCATGGTCGTTCGCGTATCATCGTTGCTTCCGTTACTCCCGTTCCGGTTCCCGCCATGACTTCTGCCGCCGCCGTTGCCGGCCACGACACACGCGTCGCATCGGGCGCGCCGCTGCCTTCCCGCCTGCCGTTAATTCAGGCGCCGATGGTCGGGTCCTTCAGCCCGCTCGCGATCGCGGTGTGCGAAGCCGGCGGGCTCGGTTCGCTGGCATGCGCGGCGCTCGGCCCGCAGCAGTTGCGCGAGGAGATCGCGGCGATCCGGGCGCGCACGCCCGCGCCGTTCAACGTGAACTTCTTCTGCCATACGCCGCCGGCGCCCGACGCGGAGGTCGACGCGCGCTGGCGCGCATCGCTCGCCGGCTACTACGCGGAAGCCGGGCTCGATCCGGCCGACGTGAAGGGCGGCCCCGGCCGCGCGCCGTTCGACGATGCGATGTGCGCGGTCGTCGAGGAGTTGCGGCCGGCCGTCGTGAGCTTCCATTTCGGGCTGCCGGACGACATGCTGCTCGACCGCGTGCGGCGCACCGGCGCGCGGGTCGTTTCGTCCGCAACGACCGTCGAGGAAGCGCGCTGGCTCGATGCGCGCGGCGTCGACGCGATCGTCGCGCAGGGCGCGGAGGCCGGCGGCCATCGCGGGATGTTCCTGACCGACGACATCCACGCGCAACCGGGCCTGTTCGCGTTGCTGCCGCAGATCGTCGATGCGGTGCGCGCGCCGGTGATCGCGGCCGGCGCGATCGCCGACGGGCGCGGCATCGCGGCCGCGTTCGCGCTCGGCGCGCGTGCGGTGCAGATCGGCACCGGCTACCTGCTGACACCGCAGGCCGGCCGCTCGGCGCAGCATCGCGCGGCGGTGCGTGCGGCGCGCGACGACGGTACGCGCGTGACCAACCTGTATACGGGCCGCCCCGCGCGCGGGCTGCTGACGCGCTTCATGCGCGAGCAGGGGCCGATGAGCGCGCTCGCACCCGCGTTCCCGCTCGCGACGGCCGCGGTCGATCCGCTGCGCGGTGCGTTCGAGCGGCAGGGCCGCGACGATTTCTCGCTGCTGTGGTCGGGCGAGGCCGCGGCGCTCGCGCGCGAAGAGGATGCCGGCGAACTGACGCGGCGCCTGTGGGACGACGCGCTGGCCTGCGCGGCGGGGCTGCGCGACGCGTTCCCGCAGGCGGTCTGAACGCACGCGGAAGGGGCGCGGACGGCGGATCAACGGCGTATGATCTGGATTTTCGTCAGCCCGATCCAGGCCCCCCACCATGACCTCCGTCGACACTACCCCCGTCCTCGACCATGACAAGCTCGTTACCTTCATCGAGCGCAAGTGGAACGATGAAATCCTCCACGCACTGACCGACTACATCGCGATCCCCGCGAAGAGCCCCGCGTTCGATCCCGACTGGGAGAAGCGCGGTTATCTCGAGCGCGTCGTCACCGATGCCGCGCAGTGGGCCGAACGCCAGCCCGTGAAGGGCCTGAAGCTCGAAATCGTGCGCCTGCCCGGCCGCACGCCGGTGATCTTCTTCGAATCGCCGGCCACGCGCCCGGGCAGCACCGACACGATCCTGCTGTACGGCCATCTCGACAAGCAGCCCGAATTCGACGGCTGGCGCGCGGACCTCGGCCCGTGGACGCCGAAGTTCGAGAACGGCAAGCTTTACGGCCGCGGCGGCGCGGACGACGGTTATGCGATCTACGCGAGCCTCGCGGCGCTCGGCGCGCTCGACGAGCAGGGCATCGAGCGGCCGCGCTGCGTCGGCCTGATCGAGACCTGCGAGGAATCGGGCAGCTACGACCTGCTGCCGTACGTCGACGCGCTGCGCGACCGGCTCGGCCAGGTGTCGCTCGTGGTGTGTCTCGATTCGGGCGCCGGCAACTACGACCAGATGTGGCTCACCACGTCGCTGCGCGGGCTCGTGTCCGGCGACCTGCAGGTCGAGGTGCTGGAAGAAGGCATCCATTCGGGCGTCTACGGCGGCATCGCGCCGTCGAGCTTCCGCGTGATGCGCCAGTTGTTCGAGCGTCTCGAGGACGCGAAGAACGGCAACCTGCTGCCGGGCGTGTTCCATTGCGAGATCCCGTCGAGCCGCGTGCGCGAAGCCGACGCGGCCGCCGCGATCCTCGGCGATGCAGTATGGAAGGGACTGCCGTGGGCGTGCGGCGCGGACGGCAAGCCGGTGCTGCCCACCACGACCGATCCGCGCGAGGCGCTGCTGAATTCGACGTGGCGTCCGTCGCTGTCGGTGACGGGCGCGGCCGGCATGCCGGCGCTTGCCGATGCGGGCAACGTGCTGCGTCCGCGCACCGCGTTCAAGCTGTCGCTGCGCCTGCCGCCGCTCGTCGATGCCGCGCAGGCCGTGCAGCAGCTGAAGGAACTGCTCGAACTCGATCCGCCGTACAACGCGAAGGTCACGTTCAAGCCGGACGCGGGCGCCGCGACGGGCTGGAGCGCGCCGGATCTCGCGCCGTGGCTCGCGTCGTCGCTCGACGCCGCGTCGCGCCGCCATTTCGGCGCGGACTGCGCGTACATGGGCCTCGGCGGCACGATCCCGCTGATGAACGTGCTGCAGGACGGCTTCCCGTCCGCGCAGTTCATGGTGTGCGGCGTGCTCGGGCCGAAGTCGAACGCGCACGGGCCGAACGAGTTCCTGCACGTGCCGTACGCGAAGAAGCTGACCGCGGCGGTTGCCGACGTGATCGCGACCGCGCGCTGATCGTCGCGACCGTTCGACGTCCCGATTGCCCAACCCGATCCGACCTGACGGAGCCTTGCCGATGACCGCACTGCCGACGCCCGACACCGAACCGCTGCGCATGCGCGCCGAACCGCTGCACGCATTCGTCGCGGCACTCTGGGAACGGGCCGGCAGCAGCGAGCGCGAAGCGCGGCTCGTCGCCGATCACCTGATCGGCGCGAATCTCGCGGGCCACGATTCGCACGGGATCGGGATGATCCCGAACTACGTCGCGTCGTGGCGGGAAGGGCAGTTGCAGTTGAACGGGCACGCGTCGATCGTCCGCGACGGCGGCGCGGTGCTGACGATCGACGGTGGGCGCGGCTTCGGCCAGGTGATCGCGTTCGAGGCGATGGTCGAGGGGATCGAGCGCGCGCGGCGCATGGGCATCTGCGCGATCGGGCTGCGCGACGTGCATCACCTCGGCCGCATCGGGCACTGGGCCGAGCAGTGCGCGCGCTCGGGGCTCGTGTCGTTTCATTTCGTCAACGTGCCGGGCGACCTGCTGGTCGCGCCGCTGCACGGCACCGATCCGCGCTTCGGCACGAACCCGTTCTGCGCCGCGTATCCGCGTGCGGGCCGGCCGCCGCTGCTGCTCGATTTCGCGACGAGCGCGATCGCATACGGCAAGACGCGCGTCGCGCACAACCAGGGCAAGCGCGTGCCGGCCGGGTCGCTGATCGACCATCGCGGCCAGCCGACCGACGATCCGGCCGTGATGCACGAGCAGCCGTTCGGCGCGCTGCTGCCGTTCGGGCTGCACAAGGGCTATGCGCTCGCGGCGATGTGCGAGATCTTCGGCGGCGCGCTCGTCGGCGGGCATACGACGTACGGCGATACGCTGCAGAAGACGAGCGCGATCGTGAACGGGATGCTGTCGGTGCTGATCGATCCGAAAGCGTTCGACGCGGCCGATGCCGAGCGCGAAGCCGATGCGTTCGTCGCATGGGCGAAGGCGTCGCCGCAGACGGGCGATGTGCCGGTGCAGGTGCCCGGCGAGCCGGAGGAAGCGAGCCGCGCCGCGCGCGGCGCCGGCGGCATTCCGGTCGATCGGGCGACGTGGCGGCAGATTCGCAGCAGTGCGGCGGCCGTCGGTTTCGACGACGCGGCGCTCGACGCATGGACGCAGCGCTGTATCGGCGCTGCTTGACCGACAAGGGCGGCCGATGAGCTGGCAGGCGGACAAGGCGCACGGCGAGGAGATCGCGTACCAGATCGCGAGCCTCGGCCATATCGACGTCACGCGGTTTTTCAGCGGTGCCGCGCTGCGGCTCGACGGCGTGATGTTCGGCTTCCTGGCGCGCGGGTCGCTGTTCCTGCGTGTGGACGACGTGAACCGTCCGGCGTTCGTCGCGGCGGGGATGGGGCCGTTCTCGTATTCGGGACGCACGCGCACCATCGCGCTCGAGGGCTACTACGAAACGCCGGCCGACGTGCTGGAGGATGCGGGCGCGCTGTTCGACTGGTGTCGCGGCGCGTATCGCGCGGCGCTGCTGGCGGGGCCGCCGAAGCGCAAGGCGAGGGCGGCGCAGAAGACAGCGCCGAAACCGGCATCGAAGGCGTCGCCGAAAGCTTCGCCGAAACCCGCGCCAAAATCGACGACGGGGCAGAAATCGAAGCCGGCATCGAAACGGACTGCAAAGCCGTCTCCCGAAACGGCGCCCAAATTGGCTTCGAAATCGTCATCGACACGTAAGAAATCCTAGTGCCGACCACGCGAAGCAACGGCTTCGTGATTTCTGTTCTCTTTTCTTTCTCACCACTCGGTCGCCGGGCGATTCGCGCGTCGCGCAGCGGCTGCCGTACGCTCGCCTGCATCGTCGCCTTCGCGCCAATGCGTCGAATATCGACACAGCAGGGGGCATCGACGGTAAACGTGAGGGTATCGGGGCGGCCGCAGATCGGACGCACGAGAGCGTAAGGCTTGCCGCACCGCACATTCTGCATGCTTCACAACGGCGGCCCCGGCGTTTATGATCGGCGCGGATCGCGCTCATGCCCGGCGCGACCCGCGCCGGCCTCGCCGCCGGCTCCGCGAACGGCGCATCGTACGCCGCGCGGGACGCTCCCCCACTCATCATTCCAGACGGAGACAGCCGATGCTCGTCCTGATTCTCGGTTTAGCGATCTTCCTCGGTGTGCACTCGATCCGGATCGTCGCCGACGGCTGGCGCTCCGCGATGATCGTGCGAATCGGCGAGAAAGGCTGGAAGGCCGGCTATGCGGTCGCGTCGATCGTCGGCTTCGTGCTGATCGTCCGCGGTTACGGAATCGCGCGCGAGGGCGCGGCGCTGCTGTGGGTGTCGCCCGTCGGCGTGCGCCACCTCACCGGCATGCTGACCGCAGTCGCGTTCGTGCTGATCGCTGCGTCGTATGTGCCTGCGAACCGCATCAAGACGCTCGTCGGGCATCCGATGCTGGCCGGCGTGATGGTCTGGGCGGTTGCGCACCTGCTCATGAACGGCACGGTGCACGCGGTCGTGCTGTTCGGCGCGTTCTTCGTATGGGCGCTCGTCGATTTCGTCGTGTCGCGTACGCGCGATCGTCGCGACGGCGTTCGTTATCCGGCCGGCAAGCTGTCGGGCGACGCGGTGACGATCGTGGCCGGGCTCGTCGCGTGGGCCGTGTTCGCGCTGTTCCTGCATGGCCTGCTGATCGGCGTGCGGCCGTTCGGCTGAACGCGCACGCCGGGTCAGACCGGCAGCCATGGCAGGAAATCATGGAGGATCGCGCCGTGCAGCATCGCTTGGTGCCGGGCCGCCGGCGTTGAACCGGAATGACTGCCGCAGCGGCGGCAACGGTGTGCGTGTATCAGATCGGTTTGACGAACAACCCGACGGTGAGCAACGCGCCGATGCAGACGATCCCGATCCGCAGCACGCGTTCGTTCACGCGATGCAGCGCCCACGTGCCGAGCAGCCCGCCGACGATCGCGCCGCCGCCGAGCGCGAGTGCCGCGCCCCAGTGCAGCTGCGGCGACGTCAGGAACAGCACGACGGCCGATGCATTCATCACGCCCGCGAGCGCGTTCTTCGTCGACATCGCGTGACGCGGCGACAGGCCGGCCATCGTCAGCGTGGCCATCATCAGGAAGCCGAGGCCGCCGCCAAAGTAGCCGCCGTAGATCGCAATCATGAACTGCGAGATCGCGGCGGGGACGGTACCGAGGTGTGCGGTGCCTTCGCTCGGCTTGCGGAAAAAGCTGCCCCATGCGAACACGATCGTCGCGAACAGCACGAGCCACGGCACGAGGCGCGAGAAGATCGACGAAGGCGTCTTCAGCAGCAGCAGCCCGCCGAGCGCGCCGCCGACGACACTGATCGCGAACAGCGCGCGAAACGACAGCTTGCCGGCGCCGCGCACCATGTTTCGGCTCGCCCAGCCCGTCGTGACCTGCGCGGGAAACAGCGCGACCGTCGACGTGATGTTCGCCGCGAGCGGCGACATGCCCGACACGATCAGCGCGGGCAGCGTGATGAACGAGCCGCCGCCCGCGAGGGTGTTCTGCAGGCCGGCCCAGAGGCCGGCGAGGATGACGAGGGCGAGCATTGGTGCGGGAGCGGGGAGGTGGCTGGGCTCGCTTGCCGGAGGCGGGCAGGCGCGGCGGACGCACGATGGTAATGCAGGATCGCGGGCGCGGGAAGGAAGAACGCGCCGGGATAATCCGGGGAGCCGATGCGGAACGTCCGTCGCGTCGTGGCGCGGTCGAATGTGCCGGCCGGATTCGGCTTGGCGGCGGTTTCTGCCAGGCGAACGCCCGATTTAACGCTTTATCACGATGGGCCTACCTGAAAGATGCTAAATTCGCCCACCGATATCTCAGAAATTGGAAAGGGCAGACAGATGCTGAAGAAATTGGCCGGGATGGCAGTGGTGGTCGGTGTGACGGCGGTGGCGTCGCTGCCTGCCGTGGCAGGCGACACGAACAATGCACTGGGCGGCGCGCTGGGTGGCGTCGCGGGCGCGGCGGTCGGCAACGCGGTCGGCGGGAGCACGGGCGCGATCATCGGCGGCGCCGTGGGCGGTGGCGCGGGTGGTGCGGTGACGTCGAACAAACACGAACGCACGGGCGCCGTCGTCGGCGGCGCACTGGGCGGTGGCGCGGGTGCCGCCGCGGGCAACGCGATGGGCGGCACGGCCGGCAGCCTCGTCGGCGCCGCGGTGGGCGGCGGCGCGGGTGCGGCGCTGGGCGGCCACGTGTCGCGCAACAACTCGCGTTCCAACGATTACTACCGCGGCAACAAGCACAAGAACAAGAAGCGCTACAAGCACGACGACTGATCGGCGGGTCTCCGTCGAGCAGCAGTGGGGCGAGCGCACGACGGCGAAGCGCACATCGTCGCGACGTCGTCCCGCGCTTCCCCGGCGAGCGCACGACGGCGAAGCGCATATCGTCGCGATGTCGTCCCGCACCTCCCCGGCGAATGCTGATCCTGCCGGGTAGCCGGGGACGCCTCCGTGATCGCCGCGCATGTGGCGATGGAGGCGGTCAAGCGGTCATTCATTCGTTCCGTCTTCGGTTATCAGCGCGTTGAGCACCAGGCCCGAGATGGTGCGGTAAGCCGCGTCGAAATCGTCGCTTCCCAGCGTGCGCTTGCCGAGCACCAGCAGCATCTGGGGAGCGAAATCCGCATACGCCTGCGTGGCTGCCCAGATCAGGAAGAACAGGTGCTCCGCATCGACCTGCCTGACCTTGCCTGCGTCGATCCAGCGTTCGAGCACCCGGATGTCGTCGCGCAACACCGGAATCAGTTGCTTGCGGATTTCCTTTCCGTAGGTCTTTGCGCCGCCGATGATCTCCAGCGCAAAAACCCGCGATCCATGCGGGCGATTTCTGGAGAATTCCAGTTTGGCCCGGATATAGGCCGACATCGCTTCCGCGGGCTCGCGATCGGGCGCCGCAAACTCCCGCATCCTGCCCAGCCAGTCGCGCAATACGTCGTCCAGCACGCGTTTGTAGAGCGCCAGTTTCGTGGGGAAGTAGTACATCAGGTTCTGCTTCGACAAGCCGGCGGCCGCCGCGATCGTCGCAACGGAACTCCCGTCGAAGCCGTACGTGGAAAACGATTCCTCGGCAGCGGCGAGAATGGCCGCCTCGAGCGTGTCGCGCAGCGCTTCCCGCCGGCCGTGGGGCCGGACGGGCGTTCCTGCAGTCGGCCCGGACGGGTTCATCGCTTTTCTTCCACCAGCTTGTCGGACCGGCGTCGTCGTTGCCCGCTCAACGCGTGCCCGCTTCAGGATAGGTGATGCGTTCAGGCGCGCGCTGCATGATGACCTTCCCGGCGCGGAGCGACATTCGCACCTTTGCCTGTTTGCGTATCACTTCATAGTCGCAATCCGCGTCGAGGATCAGCAGATTGGCCGGCCGCCCGACGGCGATGCCATAACGATCGCCCAGCGACATCGCATGTGCGCTGTGCTCGGTGACGAAGTCGAGGCATCGCTGCAGGTCGTCATAACCGAGCATGTGACACACGTGCAGGCCGACGTCGAGGATGCGCAGGATGTTGCCGTTGCCGACGGGATACCACGGATCCTTGATCGAATCCTGTCCGAAGCACACGTTGATGCCGGCGCGATCGAGTTCCGCCACCCGCGTAATGCCGCGTCGTTTCGGGTAGGTGTCGAAACGCCCCTGCAGGTGGATGCTTTCGGTCGGACACGAAACAAAATGAATCCCCGACCGCTTCAGCAAGCGGAACAGCTTCGAGCAATAAGCGTTGTCGTAGGAACCCATCGCGGTCGTGTGGCTGGCGGTGACGCGCGCGCCCATCCCGCGAACCCGCGCTTCCTCGGCGAGCACCTCCAGGAAGCGCGAATGCGGATCGTCGGTCTCGTCGCAATGGACATCGACCAGGCAGCCCTTGCGTTCCGCGAGATCCATCAGGAACTTGATGGAACTCACGCCCTGATCGCGGGTGTTCTCGAAATGCGGAATGCCGCCGACGACGTCGGCGCCCATTTCGATCGCGCGCTCCATCAGCGCACGTCCGTTCTCGAACGATTCGATGCCTTCCTGGGGGAACGCGACGATCTGCAGGTCGATCAGATCGCGCGCCTCGTCCCTGACCTCGAGCATTGCCTTCAATGCGGCAAGCGTGTGATCGGTGACGTCCACATGCGTGCGCACGTGCTGGATGCCGTTGTCGCGCAGCATTCCGATCGTGGTGTGGGCGCGGGCTTTCGTATCGTCATGCGTAATGGTGGCCTTGCGCTGGCCCCACCGCTCGATGCCTTCGAACAGCGTGCCGCTCATGTTCCACTCGGGCTCGCCGGCGGTCAGCGTCGCATCCAGATGGATATGCGGCTCGACCAGCGGCGGGATGACGAGATTGCTGCCTGCATCGATGACGTCGTCTCCTTGCGGCGTCAGCGGCGACGGCTGGAGGTCGATGCCGCGAACCGTGCCCGCATCGATGTCTATCGTGAAGAGGCCGCTATGGCCGCGCAATCTGGCGTTGACGATTTTCATGAGGATTCCTTTTGTTCGTGGGGGCCGGGCGGGCGTGAAGCGAAATCATTCACCCTGGACGGACGGTTCGCGGGAGAACGCACGGGAAATCTGCAGCAGCGCGATGTAGGCGGCGGCGGACGCCGCGATGCCGACGATCGGCGCGATCCACGGCGACGTATAGGCGAGTATGGCGCCGATCGCATACGCGGCCAGACCGACCAGATTGAAGCGCGGCAGGCGGGCGGCGGCAAGCGACGGGTATTGCCCGCGATGGCGATACCAGTAGTCCGCCATGATCACGCCGCCGACGGGAGGAATGATCGAGCCGAGCAGCACCAGGAACGGAATCAGCAACTCGTACATCCCGCCGACCGCGAGCACGATGCCGATCGCCGCGCCCACCAGTACGAGCGTGCGGCGCCGTTCGGTGCGCAGCAGATGGCATCCGGCGGCCGCCACGTTGTACATCGTCGGCCCCTGGATGGTCCAGAGATTGAGGCACAGCATCACGACCGCTGCGATCGACAGGCCTTGCAGCATCATCACCTCGACGATGTCGGCTTGCTGATAGACGATGGCACAGTATGCGCCCGCGACGATCATCAGGCCGTTGCCCGCGAAGAATCCGATCATGCTTGCCCACACGGCGCTGCGAGCGCTGCGTGCGAGGCGCGTCCAGTTGGTTGCCTGGGTGGCGCCGCTGGCAAAGGTGCCGATGACCATCGTCACGGCCGCCGAGAACTGCATCGGATGAGACGGCACGACGTGCGTGAGGCCGGCCCAGCCGCCGATATCGCGGGTGGCGATCCACATCGACGTCATCAGAAGCACGAACATCAACGGCACGGAGACGCGCGACAGCACATCCATGCCGCGATAGCCGATGATGGCCGTGATCGAAAATCCGAAACCGAAGACGATCATCAACGGCGTGGTAGCGGAGGCCGGCCACCCCAGCAGCTTGACCAATACGATGGCCACCGTTGCGGTTCCCCATGCATACCAGCCGAGTTCCGCGAAGCCCAGCAGGAAATCGGACAGCTTGCTGCCGATTTCCCCGAAGCAGAATCGCCCCATCAGCACGGCATTCAGGCCGCTGCGGGCGGCAATCAGCGCGAGCGACGCCGCATAGGCGGCGAGCAACAGGTTTCCGATCACGGCGATCTGGATCATGCCGACGACGTCGAAGGCGACGCCGATCTTGCCGCCGGCAAACATCGTTCCGGTGAAGAACGTGAAACTCAACAACACCATCGTGATGGACAGGAATCCGGTGCGTTTCTCGGGCGGGACTTCGCTTAGCGAGAATTCTCCGTGATCCGATTCGTCCGTCGGGCGTGAATCCTGGTTCGTGGGCATCTGGGCTCCCGTCAGCGATTGGGTTGGGTCCGAAAGGGTTTGCGAGGGCGATGTGTGGACAGGCGACGCTCTGTTTCAGCGCGTCATTCTCTCCGGCCAAAATTTTTACGAGCGTAAAAATTTTGGGCGGGCGGATGGGGCGAAACATCACCGGACTGAGTGAAATGCCGATCGAGTCGCGAAAGGGGCATGCCGGACAATCAAGCGGGTTTTCTCGGATCGCGGGAAGACCTGCGCGAATCACCCGATCGCGATTTGTTTCGTGAAACGTATGCGCGCCAAAGCGGAATATCGGTGTGAAAGTCAATAGAAGAGTCTAAAAGTTCTGTAATTCGATCCCGATGCGCGGAAGCCGTGCCGGCGGGCCCGGCCGCGCAGCGCCCGGTGAGGCTCTCGCGGGCTTTGCTGCGGCGGGCTTTGCTTCACCGGCCGGCTTGCGTGCGCGATGCGCGGGTCGACGCAATCGAATCGGTTTGTTTTATTGTTCATTCGCGCGCATCGTTTCATTTAAACCGGATATGCCGTGCATCCAGTTGCGATTTATTGCAGCGCGGTGCACAATCGTTCACAAGTGCAATAAATCCGCAGCGGATTTTCTCAGCGGCACGAATACTCCCCGCCATTCACTGCACGCCATTTCGGCGGGCGCACGATCGTGCGTCAGGCTCGGCGGCGCGACTGCCGATCTCCGGTACATCGCGAATCACGGAGCACATACGCCCGAGGCACGATGCCGTTGGCCCATCGGCCGGCCGGTCCCGACAGTACAGCATGGGCGCAACATGGCGACTTCCATCGACCTCAATCTTCTCGTCGTTCTGGACGCGTTGCTGTCCGAGAACAGCGTCGTGGGCGCGGCCAACGCGCTCGGCCTGAGTCCGTCCGCGCTCAGCCGCTCGCTTGCGCGGCTGCGGGTGATGACGGGCGACCCGTTGCTGGTGCGGGCAGGGCGCGATCTCGTCCCGACCCCGCGCGCGCTCGAGTTGCGCGACAGGGTGCATGCGCTCGTCATGGAGGCGCATTCGGTCATGTGCCCGTGCGAACGGGTCGACATGAGTACGCTCAAGCGCACGTTCTCGATTCGCGCGAACGAGGCGTTCGTCGAGACGTTCGCGCCGGCGCTGCTCGAACACGCGTCGCGCACCGCGCCCGACGTGCGGCTGCGCTTCGCGCCCAAACCCAACAAGCATGTCGATGCGCTGCGCAACGGCGACATCGATCTCGAAGTCGGCGTGATCGGCCAGGCCGGCCCGGAGCTGCGCGTGCAGGCGCTGTTTCGCGACCGCTTCATCGGCGCGGTTCGCGCGGATCATCCGCTGGCGACCGGCGAAATCACGCCGCAACGCTTCGCGTCGTTTCCGCAAGTGGGCGTGTCGCGCCGCGGGCAGTTCAACGGCCCGATCGATACGCTGCTCGATTCCCTCGGCATCGCACGCTCGGTGACCACCGTCGTGTCGAGTTTCCCGACCGCGCTGTCGCTCGCGCGCAGCTCGGACTTCGTCGCCAGCGTGCCGGAGCGGCAGACCGAGCGGTCCCGCGTCGGCATGTACAGCTTTACGCTGCCGCTGCCGATCGCGGACCTGACCGTCTCGCAGATCTGGCACCCGCGTTTCGATCGCGACCCCGCGCATCGCTGGCTGCGCGATTGCGTGCGCAGTATCTGCGCGCCGCGCGTTGCCGATGCGATCGTCCCCTAGCCGCGCGGTCGCTTCGATGTGACGCGCCATGCAACCCTGGTGGCGTGCGTCAACGTCATTGATATATTGCGTTTCGTGCATCTTCCGAAGCGTAAATCGATTCGGTATGCTCGATTCCGTTCGGACAACACTGGAGATAATGGGCAGGGCAATTTTCGCTTTTGAATTCGCCGAACATTCGTGACGCCTTTAAATAATAAATATCCAATCCGAGGGGTATGTGAATTGAGGTGAACATTGGAAATCGTGAATCTGACATATTGGCGTCTTATTCTGGATGGGGATACGAATGGTTCAGTTTGCAGCGAATATAGCGACTCCCGCGGATGTCACGTTGAGTATGCGCGAATGCGAGGTATTGCGATGGGCGGCGGAAGGAAAGACCGCGTATGAGATCGGCGTCATTCTCGGCTTGACCGAGCGCACGATCAATTTCCATATTTCGAGATCGATTGTGAAGCTCAACGCGTCCAACAAGACCAATGCGGTCGTGAAAGCCGTGTTGATGGGCCTGATCGTGTTTGCATGAACGGCACCGGGGCGTCCGTCCGTGGACCCCCGGTTGCGGCATCAGATCGCGCCCTGGAACGACAGCACGCGCGTCCTGAACTCTTCCGGCACCGGCACCGTGGTCTTGCTGCCGTAGTCGAACATCACGTGCGTGGACAAGGCCCGCGCAACCACCGCATGATCGTCGGCCGAATCCCCGGCGTCCGCCTGCCCGTCGCGCACCATCAGGTATTCCAGTTCGAAGCTCTTCGAGCCGAAGCGCGTGACGCTGCTGCGGACCGTGATCGTATCGCCGTACTGCGCGGGCTTCAGATATTCGCACGAGGTCTTGACCATGATGTGCGGCAGCTTTTCCGAATAGGGCAGCTCGAGCAGATCGTGCATGTAGGTCAGGTACGCGTGCTGCAGATAATCGTAATAGACGGGGCTGCTCACATGGCCCATCGCGTCCGTTTCCCGATACTTCACGTCGATTCGGGTTTCAAAATATTTTCTTGTCATTACCAGGCTCCTTGGCAGAACGGCGGGTGAGAACGGGTTTGTGCAGGAGTTAAGTTAGACGCGATCCGCATATCGGAATACTGTCGGAAATCACAGATATCCACTATGTGAAATGCTTCTGAGATAAATGACAGTATCACCGGGGATTTGACCGCGCTCTAATTGCCTCCGTAAATCAGCATCCGATCAGCGAGAGTGGAGCGTTAAATGGAAAAATCCGTTGGGGCAGCGTTGACGCAAGGCGTGGCGGTGATCAGTGCGCAGCGGTTGCGCGCCGAATTGCCGTGCGATCCCGGCCTGGCACGGTCGATCGGCGATGCGCGGCGCGCATTGGCGCGCATCATCGCGGGCGAGGACGACCGGCTTGCGCTGATCGTCGGCCCGTGTTCGATCCATGACGCGGAGGCCGCGCTGGCGTTCGCGCGCCGGCTCGCGCCGCTGCGCGAGCGGTACGCCGATGTGCTCGAGATCGTGATGCGCGTCTATTTCGAAAAGCCGCGCACCACGGTCGGCTGGAAAGGGCTCCTGAACGACCCGTATCTCGACGGCAGTTTCCGGATCGAGGACGGCCTGCGCGTCGCGCGCAAGGTGCTGCTCGGCATCAATGCGCTGGGCCTGCCGGCCGCGACCGAATTTCTCGATCCGATGACCGCGCCGTATCTCGACGACCTCGTGTCCTGGGGCGCGATCGGCGCGCGGACGACCGAATCGCAGATCCATCGCCAGGCGGCATCGGGGCTCGACCTGCCGGTCGGCTTCAAGAACGGCACCGACGGCAACGTGAAGGTCGCGATCGACGCGATCCGCGCGTCGCGCGTGTCGCACAGTTACCTGAGGTCGTCCGTCTCCGGCAGCGTGGAAATCGCGACCACGCGCGGCAATCCCGACACGCATATCGTGCTGCGCGGCGGCAAGACCCCGAACTACGACGCCGCCAGCGTCGCGGCCGCCTGCGCCGCGCTGCGCGATGCGCATCTTCCTCCGTATGTCGTGATCGACGCGAGCCATGGCAACAGCGGCAAGCAGACGCGCGCGCAGATCGACGTGTGCGGCAACCTCGCCGCGCAACTGCATCGCGGGGAGCGCGCGATCGTGGGCGTGATGATCGAGTCGTTCCTCGTCGAGGGGCGGCAGGACCTGGTGCCGGGCACGCCGCCGGTGTTCGGCCAAAGCATTACCGACGCATGTCTCGGCTGGGATCACACGGCCGAGCTCGTCGAGCAGTTGGCTGCCGCGGCGGTTGCGCGGCGGCGTTCGCCAGCCGGCTTCATCGCGCACGGCGCCGCCGTCGCGATGCAGGCCGCTTCTTACTGAAAGGAGCTCTCTTGAACTCACCCATCGACATCGCCCGCGCGCTCGACTGGAAAGGCGACGGCGCCAGCCGCACGCCATACGAGGCGTACACGAGTGAAGCGCTGTACCAGCGCGAACTCGAGCGCCTGTTCTACGCGAATCACTGGTGCTACATCGGCCTCGAAGCCGAAGTGCCGTCTCCCGGCGATTTCCAGCGCACGGAAGTCGGCGAGCGATCCGTCGTGATGACGCGCACGGAGGACGGCGAAATCGTCGTCTTCGAAAACGCTTGCGCGCACCGCGGCATGCAGTTCTGCCGCGAGCGCTCGGGGACAGCGAAGGATTTCCACTGCCCGTATCACCAGTGGAACTACGACCTGAAGGGCAACCTGATCGGTGTGCCGTTCCGGCGCGGCGTGCGTCAGGGCGGCACGATCAACGGCGGCATGCCGGCGGATTTCGATCCGGGCAAGCACGCGCTGCGGCGCCTGCGCGTGTCGACGCGCGGCGGTGCGGTGTTCGCGTCGTTCGACGAGAACGTCGAATCGTTCGAGGATTTCCTCGGCCCGCGCATCCTGCCTTACTACGATCGCCTGTTCCACGGCCCGAAGCTGACCGTGCTCGGCTACACGCGGCAGCGCGTGCCGAGCAACTGGAAGCTGATGGTCGAGAACATCAAGGATCCGTATCACGCGGGGCTGCTGCATACCTGGTTCGTCAACTTCGGCCTGTGGCGCGCGGACAATCCCGCCAGGCTCGTGACCGATGCGCATCACCGGCACGGCGCGATGGTGTCGATCCGCAGCGGCGGCGGCGGCGGCGAGGTGACCCACAACGTGACGAGCTTCAAGGAGCGCATGACGCTGCACGACGACCGCTTCCTCGATGTCGTGCACGAACCGTGGTGGGGCGATCCGACCGTCGTGATGCTGACGCTGATGCCGAGCGTCATCATCCAGCAGCAGGTCAATGCGCTGTCGACGCGTCGCATCCGGCCGATCGGCCCGGGCGTGTTCGACTACGTGTGGACGCATTTCGGTTTCGAGACCGACACCGAGGAGATGACGCGGCGGCGTCTGCGCCAGGCCAATCTGTTCGGACCGGCCGGTTTCGTGTCGGCGGACGACGGCGAGGTCATCGAATGCGTGCAGCAGAGCTTCGAGCAGATCCAGCACGGCAACGTCTACAACGAACTTGGCGGCCGGCAGATCGACGAGCAAACCGACCATATGGTCAGCGAAACGCTGGTGCGCGGCATGTACCAGTACTGGCGCCAAGTGATGGAGGCCTGAATGAGCACGATCACGACACGAACGGACCGGCTGGCCGCCGTGCCCCACGCGAGCGGCGCGAGCTTCGAGGATTTCTACGCGCTCGTCCAGCTCAACGCGCGGTATGCGGCCGTGCTCGACGGCGGCGACTGGGATGCGTGGCCGGAATTCTTCATCGAGCAATGCAGGTACACGGTGGTGCCGCGCGAGAACCACGAGCGCAGCCTGCCGCTCGCGGTGATGGATTTCGAGAGCAAGGGCATGCTGAAGGACCGCGTCTACGGGATCAAGGAGACGCTGTTCTTCGACCCGTACTATCAGCGCCACGTGATCGGGCTGCCGCTCGTCACGTATCTCGACGACACGGCGATCGAGGCGGAGACGAACTATGCGGTGCTGCGCACGAAGACCGAGCAGATGAGCGACGTGTACAACACGGGGCGCTATCTGGACCGGATCGTGCGCACGCCGCAGGGGCTGCGTTTCGAGTCGCGCATCTGCGTCTACGACAGCGAGATGATTCCGAACTCGCTGATTTATCCGATCTGAACGAGGTGCCGAAAGTGACTACGGAATGGATCGATGCGGTCGCGCCGGAAGCGGTGCGCACCGACGGAATACTCGGCGTCCGGGTGGGCGGCCGCGACATCGCGCTGTATGCGGTCGGCGACGAGATCTTCGCGACCGAGAACCAGTGCACGCACGGCGACGCACGCCTGAGCGACGGTTTCCTGCTCGACGACGAGATCGAGTGCCCGCTGCATCAGGGGCGCTTCAGCGTGCGGACCGGCATCGCGCTGTGCGCGCCGCTGACGACGTGCGTGCGTACCTATCCGGTGAAGATCGAGAACGGCCGCGTGTTCGTGCAGCTCGCGCCGGCCGATGCGGCGGCGCCGGCGGAGGTGCGGTCATGAGCGCGTACGTGGTGTTCGATATCGACGTGCACGACGTCGACGCATACCAGGCGTACCGCCGGCTCGGCGCGCCGACGGTGGCCGCGTACGGCGGGCGCTTCCTGGTGCGCGGCGCCGAAGTCGAGACGCTGGAAGGAGACTGGGCGCCGAAGCGCGTCGTCGTGCTCGAATTCGAGTCGGCGGAGCGTGCCCGCGAGTGGTATCGGTCGGAGGGCTATCAGGCCGCGAAGCGGTTGCGCGAGCCGGCCGCGCGGACGCTCGGCATCCTCGCCGACGGATACGTGCCGGCCGCCGGCGATCCACGTTAAGCAGTGCAGGCGAAGGGGCTCCGCGCCGTGTCGATCGGCGCGGAGCCCCTTTTTCATTTGGGGTGCCGTCGAGCGCGACCGGCACAATCGATTCATCGGCGATGGCGATGCGATCCGGCAGATGTTTTCGCCGCCTTTCGGCGGCCCGGTTACCCGGTCGGTCGCGCCCGTCGGGCGAGGCGGGTTCCGGATATTTCCCCTCGCACGCTTTCACACATGCCGTTGCCCGGCGCACGCAGCGGCTGTGCATGCGCGGGCGCGCTTTGCCGTCAGGAACGCATCACGCATGGCGGTAGCGGATCGACCAGACCGTCAGCAGCGTCGCGCCGAACAGCAGCAGGCAGCCGAACGAGAAGTCGTTCAGCGCGAGCATGTGCGCTTCGACGTCGATCGCATGCGAGACAGACGCGAGCGCGCCGGACGGCGACAGCCCCGCGTGGTCGAGCCGCGCGAACCAGTCGCCGGACGCGAAATCGTACGGCGTGATGTGGTCGACGAGATAGGTGTTGTGTACGCGGGAGCGGCGCTCGAAGTAGGTCGGCGCAACCGACGTCGCGACGCTGGTGCCGATCCGCCGCAGCGCGTTCTGCAGCCCGGATGCCGCGGGCAGCCGCTCGCGGGGCAGCCCGGCGAGCGACAGCGACACGAGCGGCGTGATGAAGAACGCGGTGGCGGCGCCCATCAGCAGCGAATTGGCGGCGATGTCGCCGACCGTCACGTCGCTGTTGAAGTGCATGCGCCAGAACGAGGCGGCGCCCCAGCCGACGAGCGCGACGGTCGCGAGCAGGCGCGGGTCGGTGCGGCCCTGGAAGCGGCCGAGCAGCGGCGCGATCACGATCCCCGCGAGACCGAGCGGCGCGGTGGCGATGCCGGCCCAGGTGGCCGTGTATCCCTGCTGCGTCTGCAGCCACAGCGGCACGAGCACCAGCGCGCCGAAGTAGAGCCCGAAG
The DNA here is from genome assembly GCF_019091065.1 of Burkholderia sp. GbtcB21. Taxonomy (NCBI): domain Bacteria; kingdom Pseudomonadati; phylum Pseudomonadota; class Betaproteobacteria; order Burkholderiales; family Burkholderiaceae; genus Burkholderia; species Burkholderia sp. GbtcB21. Next base: position 892,304 of record NZ_JAGXKA010000001.1, on the reverse strand, counting down.
CCGACCGTGATCGCGAGCGTGCTCGTCGTGAAGTTGCGGTCCGCGAACAGCCGCAGGTCGACGATCGGATGGCTGTCGGTCAGCTCCCAGAGGATCAGCGCGACGAACGACACGACGCCGACGACCGCCAGCATGCGGATTTCGTCGGAGGCGAACCAGTCGAGGTTCTGGCCGCGATCGAGCAGCAGCTGGAACGAACCGAACGCGGCGGTGAGCAGCAGCAGCCCGACGACGTCGACCGGCAGCCGCCGCGTCGCGTTGTCGCGTCCCGCCAGCAGCCGCGCGAGCACGCCCAGCACGAGCACGCCCGGCGGCACGTTCACGTAGAAGATGTACGGCCAGCTCAGGTTGTCGGTGATCCAGCCGCCGGCGATCGGCCCGAGCACCGGCGCGACGAACGTCGTGGTCTGCCACACGGCCAGTGCGACGTGGCGGCGCGTCGACGGGAACACCGCGAGCAGCAGCGCCTGGGACAGCGCGGTGATCGGGCCCGACGCGGCGCCCTGAAGCGCGCGAAACAGCAGCAGCGACTCGAAGTTCGGCGCCATCCCGCACAGGATCGACGTGAGCACGAACAGCAGCACCGACACGCGGAACAGCCGCACCTGGCCGAAGCGCTGCGTGAGCCAGCCGGTGAGCGGCAGCGTGATCGCGAGCGGCGTCGCGAACGAGGTCAGCATCCACGTGCCCATGTCCGGTGCGACGCCGAGATCGCCCGCGATGGTCGGGACGGCGACGTTCGCGATCGTCAGGTCGAGCGTCTGCATGAAATTCGCGACGCTGACCGCGATCGCGACGAGCGCCAGCGGCATGCCGGCGAGCGGCTCCAGCGGCAGTTTCGGCGCCGCGTTCCGGGCGAAGAGGCGCATCGTCAGGCTCCCGGTGCGAGCGGGCGCGCGCCGCTGTTCGCGCGAATCGTCTCGGCGACGAGCGCATCGCCCGCTGCGTCGTCGTCGCGATAGATCGACGTGGCGTCGATCGACCGGCGCGCTTCGGGCGCACGGGCGGGCGGCGACGCCGATGCGGTGCCGGGGCCGTGATCGACCGGCACCGATGCCGTCATCGACAGGCCGATGCGCAGCGGGTGCGTGCGCAGCTCGGCGGGATCGAGCGCGATCCGGACCGGCACGCGCTGGACCACCTTGATCCAGTTGCCGGTCGCGTTCTGCGCGGGCACGGCCGCGAAGGCGGCGCCGGTGCCGGCTTCGAGCCCGACGACGCGCCCGTGGAACACCACGTCGCTGCCGTACAGGTCCGAGAACAGGTCGACCGGCTGCCCGGCGCGCATGCCGCGCAGTTGCGATTCCTTGAAGTTGGCTTCGACCCACACGTGATCGAGCGGCACGAGCGCCAGCGACGGCGTTCCGGGCGAGACGTGCTGGCCGACCTGCACGACCCGGCGCGTGACGAGCCCGCCGAGCGGCGCGCGTATTTCGGTGCGGCGCAGCGCGAGCGCCGCGCTGCGGACCCGGGACGCCGCCGCGCGCACGAGCGGATTCGTGTCGATCGACGTGCCGTCGGTGCGCGCGAGCGTCGCGTCGTACGCGGCCTGCTGCGCGTTCAGCGCGGCTGCCGCGCCGTCCATCGCATCCCGCGCATGGCGAAGATCCTCGCGCGACACGCCGCCGTCTTGCGCGAGGCTCAGCCGGCGCTGCAGGTCGTCGTTCGCCTTGGACCATTCGGTGCGCCGCACCCGGATCTGCGCTTCTTCGCGCACCGCGTCCGCATGCGCGGTGCGGTATTGGCGCACCGCGTGCGCGAGTTGCGCGACCGCTTCGTCCAGCGCGAGCCGGGCATCGGTCTTGTCGACGCTGAACAGCAGGTCGCCCGGACGGACCCAGTCGGCGTTCTGCACGCGCACCGCGTCGACGGTGCCGCCGATCTGCGGCGAGATCTGCACGACGTCGCCGGACACGTACGCATCGTCGGTCGTCTCGGTGCCGCGCGTGGTGGCCCACGCGACGGCGGCGAGGCCGGCCGCGCCGGCGAGCGCGATGAAGAACCAGCGGAAGTAGCGCCGTCGCGCGCGTTGCAGCGACGGCTCGGCGGCGGGGGATTCAGGACGGTTCATTGCGTGACTCCAGTGGAAGTGGTGCCGCCGAGCGCGGCGATCAGGCGGGCATGCTCGATCGCGAACGACGCATCCGCACGCGCGACCGACGCGCGATCGTCGAGCAGGCGGCCTTGCGCGAGCAGGACGTCGAGGTAGCCGGAAATGCCTTTCCGGTAGCGCTGCGTCTCGATGTCGTAGGTCTGTTGCGCACGCGCCAGCGCTTCGCGCTGAAGCGCGCGCTGCCGGCCGAGCGTATCGATCTGGACGAGGGTGTCGCTGACCTGCGCGAGCGCGTTGACGACCGTGTCGTCGTACACCGCGACGGCGGTGTTGTAGGCGGCGGTTTGCGCGCGCAGGCCGGCGCGCAGGCGGCCGCCCTCGAAAATCGGCAGCGTGATTGCGGGGCCCGCGCCGAACGTGCCGCTGTTGCCGTGGAACAGCGCGCGGAAGCCGAAGCTCTGCACGCCGGCGAAGGCCAGCAGGTTGACGTCCGGATAGAACGCGGCGCGCGCCGCATCGATGTTCGCCGCTTCGGCCTCGACCCGGTAGCGGGCGGCCAGCACGTCCGGCCGGCGGCCGATCAGCGCCGCGGGCAGGACGGCCGGCATCGGCAGCCCGGCCGCCGGCGGCGCGACAGGCTTCAACGCATCGGCGTAACCGGGCCCCCGGCCGACGAGCGCGGCGAGCCGGTGGCGCAGCCGGGCCGACTCGGCCGCATGCGTGTTGATGTCGGCCTGCGCGTGCGGGATGGGTTCGCTCGCCCTGAGCACGGCGACCTGCATGTCGAGACCGGCATCGGCGCGTTGCGACGTGAGGCGGAGCAGATAGCTGTGCTGCTGCAGCGTATCGCGCGCGATCGCGAGCAGTTGCTGTTCGAGCGCGAGCTGCAGATAGGTTTCGACGATCGCCGCTTGCAGCGACACGGTGGCCGCGTGCTCGAGCGCGCGCTGCTGGTCCGCGCGCAGCGCGGCGGCGCGCGCCAGCGCGTGCTGCCGGCCGGCGATGTCGAGATCCCACGACGCGCCGAGGAGCGCCTGCGCGTCGACCTGCCAGTGCCCGGCCGCGGGCGGCGGCGTCCGGTAGCTGCCCGGCAGGCGGGTCGGCACTGCGCTCGCCGTCGCGCCCAGCTGCGGCAGCAGCGCGGCGCTTTCGACGTCGGTGTCGGCCAGCGCCTGCGCGACGCGTTCGCGCTGCGCCTGCAGCGTCGGTGCGCCGGCCAGCGCATCGTCGACGAGACGATCCAGCTGGGCATCGCCGAACGCGCTCCACCAGCGTGCGGCGATCGTCGGCGCGCCGGCGCCGGCGGAGCGGATCGCGGCACCCGCATCGAGCTGCTCGACGGGGGTGATCCGGGCCGCCGGGCGTTGCGGGCCGAACGGGGCGCAGCCGGCGAGCGCGAGCGCGGCGAGCGCGGGAACCAGGCGGCGGGCGCCGCGCGCTCGGTCGATGAGGAAGGGCATGGTCGGTTTCCTGTGACGCGATGGCGAACGATTTATATCTAAAAATATATCTTTAGATATTATTTGACGATCGGCAACTGTCAGAAATGGCAGTCGGCCGAATCGGCCGGCACCGTTGAAACCGCTGAAGGGGACGGATAAGGTCGCGCGGGTTACGCCATCGCGAGCGCGTCGAGCGCTGCCGCGAGCGTTTGGGCGACGGACTGGCCCGACGTGTCGATGCGGCAGTGCGCGCAGGCGTGGTACAGCGATTCGCGCGCGTCGTGCAGCGCGGCGAGCGCCGCGCGCGGGTCGGCGACGTTCAGCAGCGGGCGGGACGCGTCGTCGCGCGTGCGGTGCCACAGGGTGTCGAGATCGCTCGCGAGATGGATCACGAAACAGCGCTGGCCGAGCCGGTCGCGCGTATCGGCTCGCAGCACGGCGCCGCCGCCGGTCGCGAGCACGAGCGCCGGCCCGCGCGTCAGCGCGTCGATGACGTCGGCTTCGCGCGCGCGGAAGTCGCCTGCATGGAATTGCGCCGCGACGGGCGCGCCGAAGCGGCGTTCGAGTTCGCGGTCGGCGTCGACGAACGGCAGCGCGAGCGCGCGGGCCAGTGCGCTGCCGAGGGTCGTCTTGCCGGCGCCGGGCATGCCGACGAGCGCGATGCGCGTCGGGCCGGCCTGCGGGCGCGGGCTCACAGGCGGCTCCGCAGCGACGGGGCGCGGCGCGTCACGGCGGCGATGCGCTGCATCCGGACGTAATTGGCGAGCGGGTCCAGCGCATCGGTGACGAAGGTGTGAGGCGCGCCTGGGGCCGTGTCCAGCGCGATGCCGGCGACCACGAGCGAGCCGTCACACAGTGCGTCGGTGAATGCGCCGATCCGGGCGCCTAGCGCCGGCGACGCAGCGCCGAGATCGGCGACGATGCGGCGTGAGCGCGGCCAGTCGACCGGCTCGGCCGCGCGTGCCGGCCAGCGCGCCAGCAGGCCGCCGGGCAGCGGCGTCGCGGCCCGTGCAGCGGACGTTTCGAGTACCCGCCAGGTCAGTGGCGCGACGGGCAGGCACGCGCGCCAGCGGCTATAGGCGGACGCCGCGGTGTCGCCGATCGCCACCGCCGGAAGCTGGAGCCGCGCGCAGCGCCGCAGCAGGCACGCGGTGTCGGCGGCATCCGGCGTGCCGCGCACGAACGGCAGCAGCTCCAGTTCGTCGTCGTATTCGGCGCGCAGCGCGCGCAGCCATCGCCCGGCGGCGAGTGGCAGGCAGCCCGCCGCGGCGATGCCGCACAGCACGAGCAGGCGATCGTCGCGACCGTCGCGAATCGCGAGCAGCCGGGCGGCGACGCGGGACGAAGCAGGCGCCGTCGTCATCACGCGGCCGGGCCGTCGGCGTGCCCGTCCGTCTCGCCCGCGGCACGCGGATAGGCGCCGAGGACGCGCAGTTCGGAAGCGGCGAGCGCGATTTCGTCGAGCGCCGCGCGCACGTTCGGATCGAGCGGGTGTCCGCCGAAGTCGATGCAGTACCGGTACGCATGGCCGGCCGCCCGTGCCGGGCGCACATCGACCCACAGCAGCGGTGCGCGGTGGTGGGCGAGCGCATCGAATATGCGCGCGAGCGCGTCGGGTGCATCGGTCGGCCGCAGCACGATGCTCGTGCGGTCCTGGCCGGTCGGGGCGGGCGTCTGGCCGCCGACGATCACGAAGCGCGTGCGGTTGTCCGGGTGATCCTGGATCGCGCGGGATACGATTCGCAGTCCGTAAAGAGCGGCTGCCGGTTCGCCGGCGATCGCCGCGCAGTCATACAGGTGCGCGGCCTCGCGCGCGGCCACCGCGTTGCTGGATACCGGGATGCGGCGCAGGCCGGGCGCATGCGCGTCGAGCCACGCGCGGCATTGCGCGAGCGCCTGCGGATGGCCGACCACGCTGTCGACGCCGGCGAGCGATCCGCTGGCGCTCAGCAGGCAGTGCGCGACCGGCAGTTCGATCTCGCCCGTGACGGGCGCCGCTTGCGCGATCAGCAGGTCGAGCGTGCGGGTCACGCTGCCTTCGGAGGAATTCTCGACCGGCACGACCGCACATTCCGCGTCGCCGCGCGCGAGCGCTTCGAATACCGCGTCGATCGTTTCGTGCGCCTGCCCGCGGGCGAATTCGCCGAAGTGACGCAGCATCGCGGCTTCGGTGTAGGTGCCCGACGGGCCGAGGAACGCGACCGACGGCAGCGACTGCGCGTCGCGGCTCGCGCGGAACAGCGTCTGCCAGATGGCTCTCAGGTCGCGGTCGCGCAGCCCCCACGGCGCGCGCGTGCACAGCTCGGCGACGATCGACGCTTCGCGGGCCGGCTGCCGCACCGCGAGCCCCGCATGCCGCTTGAGATGGCCGATTTCGGTCGCGTGAACGATGCGCTGGCCGATCAGCGCGAGAAGTTCGTCGTCGATCACGTCGATCTGCGCGCGGCGGCGCGCGATCGCATCGTCGACGGACGGCGGGGCGGCAAGCTCGGAAGGCGTCATGGCGTTTCGATCCGTGAAGTCGAGGAAACGGACGGGCGGCGTGCGGCGACGTGCGCGGCAGCGCCCGGCTGCACGCGCGCGACGGCGCGGTCGTATTCGGCTTCGAGCCGCTCGACGATCTCGGCGACGCTGAGCACCGCGTCCATCGCGCCGACGCCCTGGCCGGCCCCCCAGATGTCGCGCCACTGCTTCGCGCCGCCATCCGGCGAGAAATCGAGCTGCGCGCCGTCGACCCGCGCGAGACGGCGCACGTCGAGCCCGGCCGCTTCGATGCTCTGGCGCAGGTAGTTGCCATGGACGCCGGTGAACGCATCGGTGTAGATGATGTCGGCCGCGTTGGCTTCGACGATCGTGTCCTTGTATCGCTGCACCACGTTCGCTTCGTGCGACGCCAGGAAGCGCGTACCGATATACGCGAAGTCGGCGCCGAGCGCGCGCGCGGCGGCTATCGCGTCGCCCGTCGCGATCGCGCCGGACAGCGCGAGGAAGCCGTCGTAGAAGCGCCGCACTTCGGCGACCAGTGCGAACGGCGACAGCGTGCCGGCATGGCCGCCCGCACCCGCCGCGACGAGAACGAGGCCGTCGACGCCGGCCTCCAGCGCCTTCTGCGCGTGCCGCACCGTCGTGACGTCGTGCAGTACGATCCCGCCGTACGCGTGGATCGCATCGACGACGTCGCGCGACGGCGCGCGCAGGCTCGTGATCATCAGCGGCACGCGCCGGTCGATGCAGATGCGCAGATCCTGTTCGACGCGCGGATTCGACGGATGGCAGATGTGATTGACCGCATACGGGCCGACCGGCGCGTCGGGATGGGCGTCCCGGTACGCGCGCAGCGTGCCGTCGATGGTGTCGATCCAGTCGCCGAGCTGCGCGCTGGGCCGCGCGTTGAGTGCCGGAAATGCGCCGACGATCCCGCTCCTGCACTGGGCGAGCACCATCTCGGGATAGCTCGCGATCAGCATCGGAGACGCAATCACCGGCAGCCGGAGACCCTGCAGCGGAAGCGGAATCATGGTCGGGCTCCGGCTCGTCAGCGCGCGAGCGCCGCGCTGTCGCGCCGCTCGTCGAGGCGGCGGTGGAAGCCGTCGCGGCTGACGGCGCAGCGCGTATGCACGCCTTCGCCGACGACGCCCACCGCGTCGCGCACCTCGACCCGGTACGTCATCATGCGGCCGTCGACCTCGATCAGTTCGGCGTCGATCGTCACGTCCCATTCGGGCGGCGTCGGCGCGAGATGCTTGATCTCGAAGTTGTAGCCCACCGTCATCTGCCCGGCCGGCAGCAGATGGTCGGTCGCCTGCATGCAGGTCTGTTCGATGAAGATGATCATGATCGGGCTCGCGAGCGCGTGCGCTTCGCCTCCCCATTGATCGGCGAGCGAAATCGTGTCGACGCGGTGGGTGGCGCGGGCACGCAGGCCAGTCTGGATAGTCAAGGGCAGCTCCTGAAGGGGTGATGGAGGGGTGAGCGGTTACGCCGTGCGCGCCGTGGCGGCCGCGCGTCGTTGCATCTGGCTGAAGATGTTCCGGTAATGCATTTCCTCGGTGCCGCCGGCCGAGCCCATCGCGAGCGCGTCGGCGACGAAGGTGGCGAGCGGGCCGCGCCGGTAGCCGTCGCTGCCGTGAATCGCAAGCAGGTGCAGCGCGGCCTGCGCGAGATCGCGCGCGCCTGCGAGCTTCGCGATCGAGCAGTTCGCGAGCGCCTCGGGACGTTGCCCGACGAGTTGATCGAGCGCTGCGCGCGCCGTCCAGCGCGTGCGTTCGATGCCGACCTGGACGTCGACCAGCCGGCGCTGCACGTGCTGGTGGGTGTCCAGCGCGACACCGAGCGTCTTGCGGGCGCCGGCGCGCGCGAGCGCGTCGGCGAGGAACGGCTGGGTGACGTTCGCGCACAGCAGGCCGAACAGCGCGCGATTCATCGATGCGATGTCCATCAGCAGGAGCAGCCCATCGCCGGGCGCGCCGAGCAGTTCGTCGGCATCGACGTGCACGCCGGACAGCGCGAGATCGCCGATCGGAAGATCCGCGACGCCGAGCGTCGCCTGCGGGGCGCTGCGCCGCACGCCCGCGCGTTCGGGATCGATCAGCACCAGCGCGGTGGCCGGCTTGCCGTCGCCGGTCAGGGTCGCGACGATCATCATCAGGCGCGCTTCGGGTGCGTGGCTGATGTTGTACTTGTGGCCGTCGAGCCGGTAGTGGTCGCCGTCGCGCACGAGGCTGGTTTCGAGCGCGCGCACTTCGGTGCCGGTGCCTTTCTCCGAGATCGCCGTGGCGCCGATCGCGCCGGACAGCAGCGGCGGCAGATGCCGCGCGCGCTGCGCGTCGGAACCGTACGCGACGATTGCGCGAATCAGCGTCGCCTGATTGGCGAGCGCCATCGCGAAGCCGACGGAGCGCTGCGCCGCGGCGACTGCTTCGAATGCATCGACGAAGTCGTGCCACGTGCGCCCCGAACCGCCGAGTTCGCGCGGTACGGGCAGGCGCCACAGTCCCGCGTCGGACAATGCATCCCATGCATCGCGATGGAACGCACCGGAAGGGGCGGACCGTGCATGGCGTTCGGCGATGTCCCGGTACGTGGCGGTCGTCGTGGGCTGTGCTTCGCTGGCAGTGAGAGTCATGTCGGTGAGCGAGACCTTGCATGGATCGTGTCGCCAATCTAATGAAAAGCCCCCGGACGAGAAACTGTCAGTTATTGCACTTCGAGGCGGCGCGCAGCGGCGGATGATTCGAGCGTAATCGGCGATGCGACGGGCGGCGGGGCGCGATTGCCGAACGTGATCGTGACGCCCGTCGCGCACGGCGGCGCGAGCGATTGCTGTCGGACGACAACCGGACGACAACCGGACGATGGCGGTCACGCCGTGCCGTCGGCGGTGGCGTCATGGCGCTTCGATGACGGGAGATGATCGCGCGCCGGTCGGTGAAAGATCTGCCGCGCGTCGATCGTGATGGCGACACGATGTCGGGTTGCCGACGCTTCGTCGTTCAGGTCGAGTCGATTGATTTCGCATTGCAGATCATTTGGATGACGTGCGATGCGCTCGCGTCGGATTCCCGGCGCTCGTCGATGGAGCGTGCGACAAATGATTGGTCATACGATTCGGAAGGCCCGATCCCGTCGCTCCGACGATCGGCGAAATCATGTTCCGCCTTGCTCTCGTGAAATTGTCGTGCTAATTTTTCATGAAATTTCGTGGTGTGAATTTCACGGGAGTCCGCATGTTCGTGCAGTCCGACCGTCACGTCGCAAGCTACTACGCCGGCACCTACCCGGCGCCGATTCCGCGTCGTCCGGAACTGGACGAGCGTATCGACGCCGACGTGCTCGTCGTCGGCGCGGGCTTCAGCGGGCTGCATACGGCGTTGCGCCTTGCGCTCGCCGGCAAGCGCGTCGTCGTGCTCGAAGCGAGCCGTGTCGCGTGGGCCGCGTCGGGCCGCAACGGCGGGCAGGCGCTGCTCGGCTGGTCGTGCGACATGCAGCCGCTCGAGGATTCGCTCGGCCGCGACGGCGCGCGCCTGCTGTGGGACAGCATGCGCTGGGCGGCGGCCGAGGTGCGCGAACTGCCGGAGCGGCACGGTTTCGACATCGATTACCGGCCCGGCAGCCTGTGGGCCGCGGTGCGGCCGCGTCGCGTCGCGATGCTCGCGCAGGCCCGCGACGAAGCGGCCGAGCGCTGGGGCTACGACCGGCTGCGCGTGATCGGGCGTGACGAGATGCCCGAATGGATCGGCGGCACGCGTTATCTCGCCGCGCTCCACGATCCGGAGGCCGGCCACCTGAATCCGCTGAAACTCGCGCTCGGCCTCGCGCAGACGATCGAGCGCGCGGGCGGCCGCATCTTCGAGCAGAGCCGCGTGCTCGACTGCTGCGAGACGGCCGGCGGCCACATCGCCCGCACGGTGCGCGGCGCAGTGCGCGCGGACGTGCTCGTGCTTGCCTGTAATGCATACGTCGACCGGCTCGATCGCGATCTGGCGCGCCGGCTGCTGCCGGTCGGCACGTACCAGGTCGCAACCGCGCCGCTCGCGCCCGACGTCGCGCGTTCGCTGCTGCCGCAGAACAGTTGCGTGATCGACAACCAGTTCGTGCCCGACTACTTTCGGCTGAGCCCCGACCACCGGCTGCTGTTCGGCGGCGGCTGCACGTATCTCGGCGGCATCCCGGCCGATATCGCTGCGGCGACGCGTCCGCACCTCGAACGCGTGTTTCCGCAACTGGCCGGCGTGCCGCTCGATTACGCGTGGGGCGGCCACATCGACATCAGCATGCGCCGCACGCCGGACATCGGCCGCGACGGGCAGCGTTTCTGGCTGCAGGGCTTCTCGGGGCACGGCGTGCTGCCGACGCTCGCGGGTGCGCGCGCGGTCGCCGACGCCGTGCTCGGCGACGAGCGCCTGCTCGCGCAATACCAGCGCATTCGCAACCCGCGCTTCCCCGGCGGCGACCGGCTCGCCGCGCCGCTGGAGGCGCTCTGCAAGGCCTGGTACCGTTTGCGCGACACCGTCTGACCGTTTCGGAACTCATCATGAACGAACAGGAAGAGATAGAAAGTCTGGCGATCCTGATCCGCGACCTGCGCAAGCATCGCAAGGTCACGCTGAACGACCTCGCCGAGCGGATCGGCCGCTCGGTCGGCTTTCTGTCGCAGGTCGAGCGCGGGCTGTCGCGTCCGACGGTCGCGGATCTGACCGCGATCGGCGAGGCGCTCGGCGTGCCGACCACGTATTTCTACAGCCTGAGCAAGCCGCGCAGCGTGCCGTGGGTCACGCGGCCCGACGAGCGGCGTACCGTGTATTACGCGGCCGGCATTACCGACATCCTGGTGTCGCCGAACATGCGCTCGCGCTTTTCGGTTCTCGAAAGCCATCTCGCGCCGGGCGCGAGCAGCGGCGAGCGGCCCGTCGACGACAGTGACGAGCAGGGTGGCTTCGTGCTCGAAGGAGAACTGACGATCTGGATCGACGGCGACGACACGCCCGTCACGCTCGGCCCGAACGATGCGTTCCAGCTGCCCGCGCACAAGCGGTTCCGTTATGCCAACCTGACCGACGCGCCGACGCGCGTGATCTGGGTGTTCACCTGAGTCGTCGGCGGGGCGGGCGGTGTCGCAGGCCGCCGCGCCTCGCAGCATGTTTGCAGTACTGATTTAAAGCGGCATGCGTTGTCCCGTGTGTCGCATGAATCCGGTTCGCCGCGCCGCGGCACCGCCATACAAGACATGGAAAGGATGAGACATGGATGACGTCGTTCCCGCGCTGGTCGGTGAAGTCCGCGCATTCCGGCAGGCGCACCCCGAGATTCGTTATGTCGACCTGATCTGCCTCGACCTGCCCGGGCACTTCTATGGCAAGCGCTACCCGATCGATGCGCTCGAGAAGGTCGCGTCGGGCTCGCTGCTGAAGCTGCCGCAGAACTGCGTGCTGCTCGGCACGCAAGGCGGCCTCTACAAGATCGGCGACTACTGCTTCAACGACGGCGACCCCGACGCGCCGCGCCGCCTGATCCCCGGCACGCTGAAGCCCGTGCGCTGGGAGCGGCAGCCGCTCGCGCAGATGCTGATCAGCTCCGACGGCACCGATGCGCCGATCGAGTTCGAGCCGCGCGAGGTGCTCGCGCGCGTGCTGCGGCGCTTCGCGGCGCGCGGCATCCGGCCGGTCGTCGCGTTCGAGCTCGAGTTCTACCTGTTCGCCGCGCAGCTCGCGGAAGGGATGCCGCAGTACCCGCGCGATCGCCTGAGCGACGACCGCGACGATCAGCCGAACATGCATATCGAGCGCCTGTCGCGCTTCTCCGACGTGCTGCACGAGATGGTCGAGGCCGCGTGCGAACAGGGCGTCGATGCGACGGTGATCACCGCCGAGCTCGGGCCGGGCCAGTTCGAGATCAATTTCGGTCATACCGACGACGGGCTGCGCGCGGCCGACTGGTCGGCGCTGTTCTGCCGCAGCACGCGCGGCGTCGCGTTGCAGCACGGCTATCGCGCGAGCTTCATGGGCAAGCCCTACCTGCATGCGCCGGGCAGCGGGATGCACGTTCACGTGAGCCTGTACGACGACGCGGGGCGCAACCTGCTCGCGGCGGACGGGGAGCGGCCGCTGCGGCATGCGGTGGCCGGATGCCTCGCGCTGTTGCCGCATTGCATGCCCGTGTTCGCGCCGAATCACAACGCGTTCCGGCGCTACGGATCGATGGTGAACGCGGCGAGCCGCGCAAGCTGGGGTTTCGAGGATCGCGATGCGTGCATCCGGATTCCCGAGTCGGATGCGCGCAACCTGCGGATCGAACACCGGCTCGCGAGCGCGGACGCGAATCCGTATCTGGTGCTCGCGGCGATCCTCGCCGGGATGGAGCACGGGCTCGATGCACGGATCGAACCGATCAGGCCGCTCAACGAGGATCGCGGCAGCGGGATCGATTTTCCGAAGGAGATGCTGTCGGCTGTCGCGGCGATGCAGGATTATCCGGCCGTGCGCGAAGGGCTCGGCAGCGAGTTCGTGATGGTGTATTGCGAGAACAAGCGGCAGGAGGAGCTGGATTTTCGTAATGAAATCGGCGCGCGGGAGTATCGGTGGTTTTTGTGATTGCCGTGCGCGTCGACGAAGCAAACTAGGGAAGTGCGCGCCAATAGCGCACTTCCTCGATCGGTGTACCGTCGATCTCGAACGTGTTGATGTCGTATTCGGCGACAAAGCCCTCGCGTTCATAGAATGCTCTTGCACGACGGTTTTCGACGAGTACCCAGAGCGACACCCATGCATGGCCCGCGTCATGCAGCGATCGGCATGCATGCTCGACCAGCGCCGCGCCGATGCCTTGCCCGCAATGCGACGGGTGCAGATAGATCGCTTCGATTTCTCCCCACGCGCGATCCTTGTCGGTGTCGCGCGTCGGACCATAGGCGATCCAGCCTGCCGCGTCATTGCCCGTGAATGCGAGCGCGACGCGTGGGCGGCCGGCGTCGAGCGCACAGCGCCAGAAGGTCGTGCGTTTTTCGACCGAGAGGCCGGCGAGGAACGGGGCCGGCATGATGTCCGTGTAGGTCGCCTGCCAAGACGCGACGTGGATGTCGGCAATGGTTGCGGCATCGGCGGACGTGGCAGCGCGGATGTCGATCGTTGTCGTATTCGGTGTCATGCGTGTTCCGCCTGATCGAACGATTCTCGATGCGCAGCGCATGCCGTGCCGCGAACCGCTTCGCGACACGGCACTTGCGAAGCGCTTACTCGCCGAGCTTCGACGCCACGCACCCCGTGCTCGTGCATTCACGCTCGCGCTCGCGCAGGAACGACAGTCGCGACTGCGTCATGTCGTTCGCGCACTGGATATCCACGAGGTAGCTGTTGTTGCGCGTCTCGCTGCACTGGGCATCGCGTTGCTTGAGCCACGCGAGCTGGCCGGCCTTCAGCGTGGCCTGCTGGTCGCCGCTCAGTTGCTTGCGCAGACGGCCGTACTCGTCATTCAGATCGCGATCGGACTGCGAGAACTGCGTGCTGGTGCAGTACACCTGGTCGAACGCGCTGCGCGGCTTCCCGCAGCCGGCCGCGTGTGCGGCGAACGGAACGGCGAGCGCGAGCAGCGCGCAGGATGCGAACAGATTCTTCTTTTTCATTGTGATGCTCCTGACTGGGTGAAAACCGTTGAGCCCGATGGGCGATATCGTCACTTCGGCGCCGTGCATGCGTCGATCCCGCCCGCGATCGCGGCGGACAGGCGCTGGATCGTCCCGCGTTGCGCGAGCCGTGCTTCCTCGTCGGGATTGACAATCACGCCGGCCTCGACGAGCACGGCCGGAATCGGCGCGGTGCGCAGCACGACGAGATCGTCGAAGCGGTGGATGCCGAGTTGCGGGTCGATCAGCGGGCGATTCTCGCCGCGGATCGGCTGAGCGTGATACAGCGACGGCCGTTCGCCTGCCGCGACCAGTCGTTCGCCGATCGCTTTGGCGCAGCGCAGGCTTTCCGCGTAGTGCGGATTGCGCTCCGACACGAACACCGAGAAGCCGCGGAATTCGCGCTGCCGGCCGGCGTCGATGAATTGCTGCTGCATCGAGTCGTGATGGATCGACACGAACAGGTTCGCGTCGGGCGCCTGCGTCGAACGCTGGTCGAGCGCGATCTCGCGGCCGTCGGCCGACGTGCGCCGCACGCGGTCGCCGTGCGCGGCGAGCTTTTCCGCAACTGCGGCGGACAGATCGAGGTTGTACAGGTATTCGACTCGGCCGCTCGCGCCGGTGGAACCCGGGTGAGCCGGCGTATGGCCGGTGTCGACGACGATGTAGCGCGAGGATGCGGGCTCGGTGCCTGCGGTGTCGGCCGCATGCAGCGCCGGCGGCGCGCCGAGCAGCGGGGTGCACGCGAGTACGCGCGCGGCGGCACGCACGAACGGGCGAAGGCGTCGAATGGTTCGGTTCGTCATTGTTGTTGTCGAGGAGGGCATGCGGCGCGTCGCACGGCGCGGCACCGTCGGCCTGCTCAATGCAGTCGGAATGTCGCGCGATTATAGCGGGTGATGGCGGCGCCGCAATGACGAATGGCGACCGTCAGGCAAGCACGCGCCGGGCCGCGAGCACGCCCCAGTACGACGCTTCCTCGAACAGCGATAGCCCGGACAGGTCAGCGTGCGCGAACACGACGGGGCCGTCGGCGTCGCGCAGCGCGAGCAGCCCCGGCCGGCTCAGGAAGCCGACGTCGGGTGTCGCCATCGCATGGCCGCGCACGGTGATCTCGAGCGCCGTCGCGTGTTTCCACAGCTCGCGCCCGTAGACAGCCTGCAGGTCGATCGCCGCCTGTTCGCGCAACGCGTCGGGCTTCGCCTGCGCGAGCCAGCGGCGCGTATCGTCCGGCGCTTGCGTGCTCAACGCCTGATATGCGGAGAACACCGAGCGCGTCGGCGGCGACATCCGGATCAACTGGTGCGTCGACACGACATAACCGAGCCCCGTGCCGTCGTAGACGACGTTGTCCCACGCGAGCGGCACGCCCGCTTCTTCGGCCGGCATGCCGTCGAGCAGGAAGTTGGACACCAGCCACGGCGCGCGCGGCGGCAGGTCGCGCGCGGGTTCGAAGCCGTACGCGGAAAGCTGCGGAAACACGCGCGCGGCGACGAACAGCGGCATCGCGCACACGACGCGACGCGCCTTCAGCGTGAACGTCGACAGCGCGCCGTCGTCGCCGATGCGCGCGCACAGCACGTCGACGCCGCCCGCGCGTTCGGCCGCGCGCACCGCGAAGCCGTCCCGCGACCACGCATTCGAGCCGGTGCGTGCGGTGATCGAATCGGCCAGCTTCGTCACCATCGTGTGCAGCCCGTCGGGCCAGGTCAGCACCGCGCCGTCGCTCGCGTCGCCTGCGTGGCCGCCGCGCGACGAGAAATAGTGCAGCCCCGCCCATGCGGACACGGCCTCGTATCCTGCACCGTAGTCGTCGCGGCAGCAGTAGTTCAGGTACCAGTGCAGCGCCTTCGCGGTGTAGCCCTCGTCGAGCAGCCATTGGCGGAACGAGCGCCGATCGAGCGCGCGCCAGCGCGGGTCGCGCGACGATTCCGCGATCGGGATGCAGAACACCTTGCGGCCGTCGGCACCGCGCGCACTGCGCAGCCCGTCCGTGTACGCGAAGAAGCGCGCCTGCTGCGCGAGTTCGTCGGCGCCGAGGCCGGCCGCCGGCACGATGCCGTCCTGCCACTGCCCGGCGATGAAAAGCCGTTCGTCGGGCGCGTGCACGAGCGCACGCTCGTCATACATGGGGCGCGCGGACAGCGGTGCGGATTCGATCACGCCGAGATCGGCGAGCATGTCGCGCAGATGCGAGGATTCGAGCGACGGCAGCGGCAGGTAGTGCGCGCCTTTCGGATAACCGAGATCGCCGAAGCGGCCGCCGGCCGCATTGCCGCCGAATTCGGGGCCCGCGAGCACCGCGAAGCGCTTGTGGCCCGCGCGTGCGAGCTGCCATGCGCACGACAGCCCGGCCGCGCCGGCGCCGAGGATCGCGACGTCGGTTTCGATCGTGCCGGACGGCGGCGGCAGCGCGGCATGGTCGCGCAGCGCATGGCCTTCGCGCATGCCGGGATAGCCGACGCGCGGCGTCGTCTCGATCCAGCCGGTGCGGCCGCATGCGGCGAGCGACGCGGCCGCCGACGCGACCAGGAACGTGCGGCGGTCCATCAGCGCAGCACGTGCTTCCAGTCGTCGTCGAAGCGGCGCACGAGCGGCTGGTCGTTGAGTTCGTTCGGCGACATCGGCAGCGCCGGCATGTCGGCCGGGAAGTGGAACATCTCGGCGGCCGTCTGCGCGTCGAGCCAGCGCGTCGGCACCGAGTAGTGCGTCGGCACCGTGAAATCGCGGCGCTTGCCGGCGATCACGAAACCCCAGTCGCCGAACGACGGCACGTAGCAGTGGTACGGCCACGTGTTGAGCCCGGCTTCGTGCAGCGTCGCGATGATGGTCCAGTACGCGTGCGGCGCGAAATACGGCGACGTCGACTGGATCACCGCGTAGCCGTTCTCCGACAGGTGGCGCGCGAGCAGCCGGAACACCGGCACCGAATACAGGCGGCCGAGCCCGAAGTTGGTCGGATCGGGAAAGTCGACGACGATCGCGTCGTACACGTCGGTGTTCGATTCGAGCCAGCGCACTGCGTCGTCGTTGATCACCTGCACGCGCGGATCCTTCAGCGCGCCCTGGTTCAGCTTGACGAGCGGCGCGGACGTCGAGAACAGCTTCGTCATCGCGGGATCGAGATCGACGAGCGTGATTCGTTCGAGGTTGCGGTGCTTGAGCAGTTCGCGCACCGCGAGGCCGTCGCCGCCGCCGAGCACGAGCACGCGCTTCGCCCACGGCAGCGCGTCGATCGTCGGATGGATCAGCGCCTCGTGATAACGGTGCTCGTCGCGCGACGAGAACTGCAGGTTGCCGTTCAGGTACAGCCGCATGTCGTCGTGCCACTGCGTGAGCACGATGCGCTGGTAGGGCGTCGTTTCCGAATAGATCGTCTCGTCGCCGTACACGCCGTGTTCGGCCCAGTGCGTGATGCGGTCCGACAGCGCGAAGCCGGCGACGAGCAGCCCGATCACGAGCGCCGCGCGCATCAGCTTGCCGCGCACGTTGCGGATCTCGTCGCGGAACAGGTGCGTCGTCCACAGTGCGACGAATGCGTTCAGGATCCCGAACAGGAAGCTCGTGCGCAGCAGGCCGAGACGCGGCGCGAGCACGAGCGGGAAGATCAGCGACACGGCGAGCGAGCCGAGATAGTCGAAGGTCAGCACTTCGCTGACGGTATGGCGGAACGCCTGGCGCCGCTGCTGGAATGCGCGCATCACGAGCGGGATCTCCATCCCGATCAGCAGGCCGAGCGCGAGCACCAGCGCATAGAGCGCCGCGCGGAACGGCGCGGCGAGCCACGCGAACACCGCGAACAGCAGCGCGGCCGACACGCCGCCGAGCAGGCCGACGAGCAGTTCGATGTCGACGAAGCGGTCGAGCACGTCGTCGTCCTCGACGAACTTCGCGAGCCACGAGCCGATCCCCATCGCGAACAGGTAGCAGCCGATCACCGACGAGAACTGCAGGATCGAATCGCCGAGCAGGTAGCTCGACAGCGCGCTGCTGATCAGTTCGTAGCCGAGCCCGCACGACGCGAGCACCAGGATCGACAGGACGAGCGCACGCTTATGCAGCATGGTGCGTCCGTTGTGCAGCGGTCGGCAATGTGGATATACTGGCGCGGATTTTCGTGGGTCGGCCATTGACGGGCCGGCCGGCGACGGGGCGGCGAACCGAGCACAAAATCCGAGGGAAAGAATGAATAGTGCCTATCTTTATGCGGTTCATTTACTGTCGGCGTTCGTGCTGCTTCTCGTGTTCGCGGCAGTGTACCTGAAGGTCACCCCGTTCGACGAACTGGCGCTGATCCGCGACGGCAACGCCGCCGCGACGCTGTCGTTCGGCGGCGCGCTGATCGGTTTCTGCCTGACGCTCGCGTCCAGCATCGCGCACAACTCGACGCTCGGCGCAGTCGTGATCTGGGCCGTCGGCGCGATGATCGTGCAACTGATCACCTATGCGGCGCTGACGCGCCTGATACCCGGCATGAATCATGCGATCGAGGATCGCAACGTCGCGATGGGCGGCCTGATGGGCACCGCGTCGCTCGTCGTCGGCATCATCAATGCCGCCTGCCTGACCTGACGCGCCACGCGTCCGAGGAGACCGACATGAGTCTGGGTTCATTCATCCGCAAGCAGTTCATCGACGTCCTGCAATGGACGGAAGACACCGACGGCGTGCTGGCATGGCGCTATCCGATGGAAGACCAGGAAATCCAGTACGGCGGCAAGCTGACCGTGCGCGAAACGCAGGTCGCGATCTTCGTGAACGAAGGCAAGATCGCCGACGTGTTCCAGCCGGGGCTGTACACGCTGGAAACGAACACGCTGCCGGTGCTCACGTACCTGAAGAACTGGGACAAATTCTTTCAGTCGCCTTTCAAGTCGGACGTCTATTTCTTCAGCACGCGGCTGCAGCTCGGCCGGCGCTGGGGCACCGCGCAGCCGGTGACGATCCGCGACCGCGAATTCGGCTTCGTGCAGGTGCGCGCGTTCGGCATCTACTCGTACCGGATCGTCGACGCGGCCGCGTTCCACCGCGAGGTCAGCGGCACGCGCGCGCAGTACACGGTCGACGATCTCGAGCAGCAATTGCGCAACCTGGTCGTGACCGCGATGAGCACGACGTTCGGCTCGGCCGACGTGCCGTTCGTCGACATGGCCGCGAACCAGTCGCTGCTGTCGCAGCGCATCGCCGACGCGCTGGTGCCGGTGTTCACGCGCTACGGCCTGGCGCTCGATGCGTTCGCGGTCGAGAGCGTGTCGCTGCCGGCCGAGCTGCAGAAGGCGCTCGACCTGCGGATCGGCGCGGGGATGGCCGGCGATCTCGCGCGCGCCACGCAATACCAGACCGCGCAGGCGATTCCGCTGGCCGCGCAGAATCCGGGCGGCATCGCCGGTATCGGCGCGGGGCTCGCCGCGGGCGCGGCGATCGGGCAGGCGATGGCCGGCCAGATCGCGGGCGCCGCGCAACCGGCGCCGGCTGCACCGCCTGCTCCCGTCGCAGCGCCGGTGGCTGCCGCTCAGCCGGCCGCGCCGGCCGACGGCACCGATTACGTGCAGCGGCTCGAACAGTTGAAGGCGCTGTTCGACAAGGGCCTCGTGACCGAAGACGAATATTCGCGCGCGAAGGCCGAGATCCTCGCGAAGCTCACGCGGTAAGCGTCGCGCATGTTCAGTACTTCGTGCCCCCAGTGCGGCGCGCCGGTCGAGTTTCGCTCGGCGGCGGCGGTGATGGCCGTCTGCGCGTTCTGCCGCAGCACGCTGCTCAAGCGCGGCACCGACGTCGAGCGCATCGGCGAGCTTGCCACGGTGCTCGACGATGCGTCGCCGATCCAGATCGGCACGGCCGGCCGCTACGGCAAGCGCATGTTCACGGTGCTCGGGCGCATCCAGATGACCTACGACGCCGGTGCGTGGAGCGAATGGTATGTCGTGTTCGACGACGGCGCATTCGGCTGGCTGTCGGATGCGTCGGGCCAGTACGCGGTCACGGTGCGCGAGCCCGACGATGCGTCCGGCGGCGCGTGGCCCGCATTCGGCACGCTCGAACCGGGCATGCGGATCGACCACGGCGGCCGCGCGTATCTCGTGTCCGACGTGCGCACCGCGCGCTGCACGGGCGGCGACGGCGAGCTGCCGTTCCGCGTCGATGCCGGCTGGGAGGCGCGCGTCGTCGATCTGCGGACCGGCAACGCGTTCGCGACCTACGATTATTCGGATGCCGATTCGAACGGCGGGAGCCCGGCCGTCTATTCGGGCGAGGCGCTGGAATTCGATGCGCTCGCGTTCACGGGGCTGCGCGATACGGAAGCCGATACGCGCGAGAAGCGCGGCGCGGAGATGGTGCCGTTCGCGTGCCCGAGCTGCGGCGCACCGCTGTCGTATGCGCCGAACGTGGCCGATTACGTGGTGTGCGGCAGTTGTCACGCGGGCGTGCAGTGCACGGCCGAGCAGCAGACCGTGTTCGCGGCGCAGCGCAAGCTCGAAGCGGTGAAGGGCGCACTGGAGCTCGGCGCGATCGGCACGTTCGACGGCGTGAAGTACACGGTGATCGGCATGATGCGCTGCCGCGTGCCGGGCGACGACGAGACGTGGGACGAATACCTGCTGCTGAACCCGAAGCGCGGTTTCCTGTGGCTCGTGCAGAGCGAAGGGCGCTGGGAGCGCGTGCAGGTGCTCGATCATTGGCCGACGATCGGCAGCGAGTCCGACGTGGCCGACGGCGGCAAGACCTACCGCCTGCGCGAGGAATATGAATCGGAGGTCGTCTACGTGGTCGGTGCGTTCAACTGGCGCGTGCAGGTGGGCGATCGCACGTCGATCATCGACTACGGCTGGCAGAAGGACAAGCTGACGCGCGAGCGCAGCGCTGCGGAGATCGTGTGGTCGCGTGCGCGGCCGCTGTCGGGCAGCGCGCTCGCCGAGCGCTTCGGCACGCCGGCGCTCGCGACGGCCGCGGCTGCGGCCGCAACGGGCGCCGCCGCGTCGACGGGCCTGTTCGGCGGCAAAGGCCCGCACAGTTTTGCGCCGCTGCCGTGGGTGTTCAGCGCGCTGCTCGTGATCTTCAACATGGGCTCGCTGTTCTCGTTCAGCAGCCGCTCCGTCTACGTGCTGGTCGGCCTGATGGTGCTGTGGGTGCCTGAATGGCTGTGGAAGGGCTTTGCATCGGACGGGGGCAACTCGTGATCCGGTACATCCTCTACGGCGTCTACGGCCTGATCGTCGTCACGCTGTTCAGTTGCGCGTCGATCGGCGGCAGCGGTTCGGGCGGTGGCGGCTGGGGCAGTTCGTCGGCGCGCAGCGGCTACTCGTCGTACGGGTCGCACAAATGACCGCACGCGACGGGATTGCACCGCCGAGCGCGACGCTCGGCTCGCATGTGCTGGCCGACCTGGCCGGTATCGATGCGGCGCTGCTGCGCGACGCCGCACGGCTCGAAGCGATCCTCACCGAAGCGGCGCAACAGGCAGGCGCGCGCGTGATCGGCGCGCACTTCCATCATTTCGGCGGCGAGCATGGCGTGACGGGCGTCGTGCTGCTCGCCGAATCGCACATCACGATCCATACGTGGCCCGAGCATCGCTTCGCGGCCGTCGATGCGTTCATGTGCGGCGCGGCGCGTGCGGCCGATGCGGTCGATGCGATCGCCGCCGCGCTCGGCGCCCAGGCGCAGGCCCGGCAGCAGGTGGCGCGCGGCGCTGCATCGACCTGAGCGGGCATTTAACGAGGACGTGTCCTCATCGGGTTGGAGCAGTGGCTGCTACGCAGCCGTCACGTAATGCCGCGGCGCGCGGTTCGGGAAGCTTCGAGCCCGCGCACCGCGCGATCGCGGCGCAATCAGCGATTGATCTGGTCCGCCGAGATCAGTTCGGCCACCAGCACCTGCGCCGGCCCCTGCAGGTAATACTCGTGCTCGAGCGGTTCCCGCAGCTTCATGAACGTTTCAGAACCGACCTGCATCGTCTCGCCCGCATGCATGCGCGCACCGCTTTCCAGCAGGTAGTGCATCACGTTGTTGAAGATGCCCGAATAGCGTTCGCCTTCGTGATGGCCTTCCGTGAGCGCCGCAAAATCGGGCAGGCCGAACACGTCGGCGCCATAGGTGCGCATCCACACGCCTTCGACGCCTTCGACCTCGTATTTCACGAAGCCGCAGAAGAACAGGTTCAGCGGGATCCCGCGCAGCACTTCGAGGCTTTCTGCGCCGAGTTCCTTCGCATCGAAGACACCGGCCGGCAGCGACGTGTGTGCGTGTTCGTTCAGCACCGCGAGGCCGTTCTGTTCGGCCAGCGCGCCGGCGACGGCCGCCAGCGCGACATACTGGTCGAGCGGATCGGGTTCATGTCCGGCGTAGTAGAGGATCACGTGGCTGCGGCTCGCGCGCACCTGCTGCTTCAGGTCCTGCCCGTAGTGGGCGGGCGCGACGCATGCTTCCAGCGCGTCGGACGGATAGGGCGCATCGAAGCCGACCAGCCGGACGACGTGGTTGCCCCAGCCGGCGAGCCCGAATACCTGCTCCAGCGTGGGCTCGGTTTCGACACGCGCGTGCTTCATGCTCGGATGGTACGCACGCAGCGCGGCCGTCAGCGAAGCGATATCGACTTGCAGCGGCCCGTCGAAGACGACCGTCACGCTCAGCGGATGCTCGACGTCGGACGCAGCGACCAGTGCGGCGGGGTTTTCGGGTTCTTCCTTGCGGCCAAAGAATCGGGATATCAGGCTCATTGGATTGTGTTTGTATCGATGCCGTTTCAGGGAGGAGTGCCCTGTTCTCTCGGTCAGGGCTCGCCGTCAGGGTGACGGCCGCCCGTAGTTTCCCCGGGTTCGGCGAATCTGGCAAATACCCGATGAAGCGGCCATGGCGGGTTCGAACGTATCCGGAGGGAGACGGCGCAGACACGCCGGACAGCACGGCAGTGCGTATCAGCGCGGCAGCGCTTCCGCTTCGGCCCAGCGCTTGAACGAATCGAGACGCCGGCGCGTCTGCACGAGATAGAACGCGCCGATCAGCGGTTCGAGCAGCCAGCGCAGCCAGGACGGCTGAGCGCGGAAGTTGTACGTGAACTTCACTTCGGTCGAACCCGGTGTGTGTTCGGTGAAGTTCCAGCTGCCGCTGAAGCGTTCGAGCACCTTCGGCCCGTCGACCATTTCGACGGCAGCGACCTGCGGCGGGCGGTACGAGATGTAGCGCGACACCATCGTCGCGCCCGACTGGCTGCGGCAGAACGCGTCGACGCCGACGTCGGCCGTCGTTTCGTCGAGCAGATAGGCGTCGACGAGGAAGCTGTCCCACACGAGCCGCCGCGCGTAATCCTGCGACCACGTGAAGAGGCGTCTGCGATCGACGCCGACGGTCCGGCTGACTGAGATCCTCATGATGGCGGGCGCAATGGTGCGGATTGGGATGAAACCGAGTGTACCCCGCCAATACCGCGCATTTCGTCAGACTTGGTCAAGTCGAGCGTGTGCTCGATTGACGCACTCCGGGATTTCACCTAGGATTCATTCCAACCCTTCGGGAAAGACCCGAAGCGTTTCAATCTCTTGAGGGAGCCTCATGAGTACGCAACAGAACCGGCGCTTCGACGCGCTCGTTTTCATTGGTCGTTTCCAGCCTCCGCATCGTGGTCACCTGAACGTGCTGAAGTCGGCACTGAGCCGGGCCGAGCGCGTGTGCGTGCTGATCGGGTCGACCGACAAGCCCCGCACCATCAAGGATCCGTTCTCGTTCGACGAGCGCCGCCAGATGCTGGCTTCGCTGTTCGACGCGTCCGAGCGCGACCGCGTGACGATCGCGCCGTTGCAGGATTCGACGTACAACGACGGCGACTGGGTGCGCTGGGTGCAGGACGCCGTCGCGTCCGCGCTCGGCGAAGTCGCGCAGCGCAAGGTCGGGCTGATCGGCCATGAGAAGGACGCCACGTCGTATTACCTGCGGATGTTCCCGCAATGGGAGCTCGTCGACGTCGATGCGACCGAAGACATTTCCGCCACCGAGATCCGCGACCAGTATTTCGCAGAACGCACCAACAGCTTCGTGCAGTGGGCCGTGCCGGAACCCGTGTTCGGCTGGCTCGAGCGTTTTCGCACGCAGCCGGAATTCGCGCAACTGAAGTCGGAAGCCGAATTCATCGCCGCGTATCGCAAGGCATGGGCGGCCGCGCCGTATCCCGTCACGTTCGTGACGGTCGACGCGGTGGTCGTGCACTCGGGTCATATCCTGCTCGTGCGCCGCCGCAGCGAACCGGGCCGCGGCCTGTGGGCACTGCCGGGCGGGTTCGTGAACCAGGACGAGCGGCTCGATGCGGCGTGCATTCGCGAGTTGCGCGAGGAAACCGGCCTGAAGCTGCCGGAGCCCGTGCTGCGCGGCTCGATCAAGGATCGGCAGGTGTTCGATCACCCGACCCGCTCGCTGCGCGGCCGCACGATCACGCACGCGTGCCTGTTCAATTTCCCGACCGGCGAGCTGCCGCGCGTGAAGGGCAGCGACGACGCCGACAAGGCACGCTGGGTGCCGCTCAACGAATTCGCGCAGATGCGCAACGTGATGTTCGAGGATCACTTCGACATCGCGTATCACTTCCTGGGGAAGCTGTGATCCGCTGATTCCCCGCATTCCGGTCCGCCGCGACAGACGCGGCGGCACTTCAACGGCCTAGAGGAGCTCTAGCCATGCAAAACGATCCCGGCGGCTTTGCCGCGGTTCTCGCCAATCCGATCCTCAACACGGATTCGTACAAGGCTTCCCACTTCCTGCAATATCCGCCCGACGCGTCGGCGATGTTCTCGTACGTCGAATCGCGCGGCGGCCGCTACGACCGCACGCTGTTCTTCGGCCTGCAGATGCTGCTGAAGGAATATCTGTGCAAGCCGGTCACGCACGCGATGATCGACGATGCGCGCGATTTCTTCACGGTGCACGGCGTGCCGTTCAACGAAGCAGGGTGGCGCTACATCGTCGAACGCTACGACGGCTATCTGCCCGTGAAGATCCGCGCAGTGCCGGAGGGTTCGGTCGTGCCGGTGCACAACGTGCTGATGACCGTCGAATGCGACGATCCGCAGGTGTTCTGGCTCGCGTCGTATCTCGAGACGATGCTGTTGCGCGTCTGGTATCCGGTGACGGTCGCGACGCGAAGCTGGCACCTGCGGCAGACGATCCGCCGTTTCCTCGAAAGGACCGACGACGATCTCGCGCAACTGCCGTTCAAGCTGCACGACTTCGGCGCGCGCGGCGTGTCGAGCGCAGAGTCGGCCGCGATCGGCGGCGCGGCGCACCTCGTGAACTTCATGGGCTCGGATACGGTGCTCGGTGTGCTGGCCGCGAACCGCTTCTATCGCGAGCCGATGGCGGCGTACTCGGTGCCGGCGGCCGAGCACAGCACGATCACGTCGTGGGGGAGGGAAGGCGAGGCCGATGCGTACCGGAACATGATCCGCCGCTTCGGGCTGCCCGGCGCGATTGTGTCGGTCGTGTCGGATTCCTACGATCTGTTCGCCGCACTCGATCTGTGGGGCGGCGAACTGCGGCAGGCCGTGATCGATTCTGGCGCGACGCTCGTCGTGCGTCCCGATTCGGGTGATCCCGTGAAGATCGTGATGCAGACCGTGCGCGCGCTCGACGTGTCGTTCGGCTCGACCTTGAACGGCAAGGGGCGGCGCGTGCTGAACCGCGTGCGCGTGATCCAGGGGGATGGTGTCGACGAGTTGTCGATCGACGCGATTCTTTCCGCGCTCGACGACGCGGGTTATGCGGCCGGCAATGTCGTGTTCGGCATGGGCGGCGCATTGCTGCAGCAGGTGAATCGCGATACGCAGCGCTTCGCGATGAAATGCTCGGCGATCCGGCGCGATGGCGTGTGGCACGACGTCCGCAAGGATCCGGTCACCGATCAGGGCAAGCGCTCGAAGAAGGGGCGGCTCACGCTGCTGCGCAATCGCCGCACCGGAGAGTATCGGACGACGACACTGCCCGTTGCGTGGGACGATCGGGCGCTGGAAGGCGAATGGGATGAGGCGCTCGAAACGGTGTTCGATACGGGGCGGTTGCTGGTCGATACGACGTTTGCCGAGGTGCGGGCGAGGGCGCACGCGGGGGAGGTTTGAGGTAGAGAGCGGGGTGGCGCGAGGCGTTCGTGTCACCCTGACGCTGGCGAGATCGGTGGCGGCTTCGTCGAAGGCGGTCAGGGTCGACGGATTGCCCGGGATGTCGGTGTGATGCGAGGATCGTCGCAAAGATGCCGGCATCCGTCTTTACACAGCGGAACCAGTGTCAGTCCGATCTGAAGATAACCCTCGTAGCCGGCGCTGTCTTTCGGATACGGTTTCGAGATCATGTGTGTGTCCGACCATATGTTCTCGTCCTTGATGCCGAGCTGGACGAGATATTCCCTCAGATTGGCCGCTCGATGCAGCGCAAGCGCTTGTGGGTCCCTTTCACCGACATACGCGCCGGCTGAGATGATGCCGCGGATGTCGGCATCGGGCCACTGACGGGCGCGGATAACCATGTCCGCAATCTTGACTCGATCCTCATTTGGAATGTCGGAAGAGTTGAGCGGGACACTGTCCAGCATGTCTTCGGAAACGGTACATGCCGCGAGCGGCGGCGAAAATGCCAGGCATAACCCGAGCGCGATGCTCGTCAGATGCGCGAGAGATCTCACCACAGGACCCTGTCGTCAAAGAATGAAATATAGCAAGCGAGGCTGTCGGCGTTATTGATCGCCAGATCCCGATGATCTCGTGCCCAGTATTTAAGGCCGGTCCCGAATCCGTAGATTTCGTCGTTCGAGTCGAAGGTGTCGACGTAGTGCGTACACTCGTGAATCAGGACCTTCAACTTGCAATTGGAAGAGAGTCGAGCGTCGGGAAGCGTGCAGAAGTGTGGATAGATTGCGATGATTCGCTTGTCCGAATCGGGTTTGCATACGGCGGCATCGGCGATTCCGTTGTCGGGAAACACAGTACACGTGATGTTTCGCTGTTTCTGCTCGTCCCACCGGATGACATCGATCAGTTTCCCGAATGCCTTGTTCGACATGTTCTCGCAGATCGGTGTCAGGTCGAGGTCGATAACATGAACGGATCCTGGCGTCGTGTTCGTGTAGGTGGTCCCGACGAAAACCCATTCGTCGTCTTCGTCTTCGGCAGCGTCGTGTGAATTCAGAATCCCGTTCATTCGCTCGATAGACCCGGCAAAAAGTTGGGGGAAACTATCGGCTGTCGAGGGCACGCTCGTCTATGGGATGAGTATGATTTTTCGATCCGTCGTCCGCGTGCCGGAGGGATGACGTTTCGGATGCTGAACGCGGCTGATCACCAAACTTCTCGATAATCGTCTGCGTGTCAGTCCGTCATCACGGCTCTCCAGCCAGCAAGCGTCCGCCCGCATCCGCCTGCACGCGCGCGTGCTCCGCCGCCCGCGCCGCCTCCATCGCGCGCGCAAGCGCATCGAACACCGCCGGCCCCTTGCAGCGCGACACGTTGAAGCGCAGGTACGACGTTGCGCTGCGCGACACGCTGAACACGTTGCCCGGCGCCAGCACGACGTCGCGGTCAAGCGCGTGGCGCGCGACGCGCGCGGCGTCGAGCCCGTCGGGCAGTTGCGCCCACACGAACAGGCCGCCGCGCGGCTCCGTCCAGATTCCGAGCCCCGCGCGCGAGAGGCACCGGATCGTCTCGCCCATCGCGTCAGCAAGACGCGCGCGCAGGCTGTCGAGGTGACGCCGGTACGTGCCGTCGATCAGCAGCCGGTGCACGACGTTCGCGCCGATCTGCGCGTTGCCGAACGACGTCGCGAGCTTCAGGTCGACGAGCGCCTCGATCCATTCCGGGCGTGCGGCGACGTAGCCGCAGCGGATCGCGGCCGACAGCGTCTTCGAGAAGCTGCCGATCGACACGACGCGCGACAGCCCGTCGAATGCCGCGAGGCGCGGCGCGGGCGCGCTCTCGAAATCCGCGAAGATGTCGTCCTCGACGATCAGCAAGTCGTGCTCGGCCGCGAGCGTCAGCAGCCGGTGCGCGACGGGCGGCGCGAGCGTCGCGCCGGTCGGGTTGTGCAGCGCCGCGTTGGTGATGTACAGGCGCGGCCGGTGCTCGGCGAGCACCTGTTCGAAGCGCACGAGATCGGGCCCGTTCGGCGTGTACGGGACGCTGACGATCCGCGCGCGATGCGCGCGCAGCAGCGCCTGGAAGTTGAAGTAGCACGGATCGTCGAGCACGACCGTGTCGCCCGGCTCCAGCAGCAGGCGACATACGAGGTCGAGCGCGTGCGTGCCGCCGTCGGTCAGCATGATCTGCGCGGGTTCCGCGTGGACGCCGTGCTGCGCGAGCCGCCACGCGAGCTGCTGACGCAGCGCGGGCAGGCCGAGCGGCGTCGCGTAGTCGGTCAGCGCATCGGATTCGTCGCGCGACACGGCGCGCAGCGCGCGGCGCAGGCTCTCGTCGGGCAGCCACGACGACGGCAGCCAGCCGCAGCCGGGTTTCACCGTCGTCGGCGCCGCCTCCAGCGACTGGCGCGACAGCCACAGCGGATCGAGTTCGCGGTCGAGGCGCGGGCCGAGATCGGCGAGCGCGAGCGGCGGTGCGTGGCCCGACACGTAGAAGCCCGAGCCGCGCCGCGCGACGAGCACGCCTTCGCTCGCGAGCCGCTCGTATGCATCGACGACCGTCGATTTCGACACGCCGAGCGCGTCGGCCATCATCCGGATCGACGGCACGCGCGCGCCGGGCATCAGCGCGCGGCTCGCGATCCGCACGCGCAACGTATCCATCACGGTTTCGACGCGCGTGCGCGACGGCGCGGGCGGAACGGGAATCGGGGCGGAATGGTTCATGGCGAAGAGTGAACTGTACGGCCGGTTGTCCAGTACAGTTTGTCCGGATTGTATTGGGGTGTAGCTTACGCGTTTTTCGCGGGCGGCGGATCATCGTTCATCCACCTTTCCCCGTTCAGGATTTCCCGTGCAAAAGACAACCGACGGATGGCTCAGCGGCCTGCTGGGCGTGATCATCTTCAGTGGCTCGCTGCCTGCGACGCGTGTCGCGGTGCAGGGGCTCGACCCGCTGTTCCTCACGTTCGCGCGCGCGACGATCGCCGGCGCGCTCGGCCTGCTGCTGCTCGTCG
Organism: Burkholderia sp. GbtcB21; assembly: GCF_019091065.1. Taxonomy (NCBI): domain Bacteria; kingdom Pseudomonadati; phylum Pseudomonadota; class Betaproteobacteria; order Burkholderiales; family Burkholderiaceae; genus Burkholderia; species Burkholderia sp. GbtcB21. The sequence goes on along the minus strand of NZ_JAGXKA010000001.1, from coordinate 863,572 downwards.
TGCTGAAGCAGAAGCGGCCGTCGCGGGCCGAGGCCGTGTCGCTGGCGATCGTCGCACTCGGGGTCGTGGTCGGTTTCCCGTTGCTGACGGCGCTTGCGCTGAAGCACGTGACGTCGGCGCACGCGATCGTGTTCGTCGGGCTGCTGCCGCTCGCGACCGCGCTGTTCGGCGTGTGGCGCGGCGGCGAACGGCCGCGGCTGCCGTTCTGGATCTTCTCGATCGTCGGCAGCGGCGCGGTGGCCGCGTTTGCGCTGCGCAACGGCGGCCAGGCGTCGGTGGTCGGCGATGCGCTGATGCTGGCCGCGATCGTCGCGTGCGGGCTCGGCTACGCGGAAGGCGCGCGCCTGTCGCGCGATCTCGGCGGCTGGCAGGTGATCTCGTGGGCGCTCGTGCTGTCGCTGCCGCTGATGCTGCCGCTCACGTGGCTTACGTGGCCCGCGTCGTTCGACGGTGTCGATGCCGCCGCGTTGTGGGGGCTCGCGTATGTGTCGCTGTTCAGCATGCTGATCGGCTTCGTGTTCTGGTATCGCGGGCTCGCGCTCGGCGGGATCGCGGGCGTCGGCCAGTTGCAGCTGCTGCAGCCGTTCTTCGGTTTCCTGCTGGCCGCCGGGCTGCTGCACGAGACGGTGCCGCCGGCGATGGTCGTCGTGACGGTCGTCGTGGTCGGCTGCGTGGCCGGCGCGAAGTACTTCTCGAAAATAGCGCCGGTGCAGCGCGCGGGGTGACGCGCATGTCGTTCCATGCCGTCGCTCGACGGCACGGAGCGGCATGCTTACGCGACTTGCGCCACGCCGTACTGCGAAGACAGATACCGCCGGATATCGGCCGGCGAATCGATGAAGCGCCGGCCGTTGTGCTCGCGAATCGCGAGTGCGCCGTCCTTCGGCGCTTGCCCGTCGCCGAGCACGAGCACGGGGGCCGACTGGTTGTCTGCGCCGATCAGCGCGACGATAGGCTGGCGCGGCCGCGGCGCGTCGATGTATTCGACATCGACGGCGTCGCGAAGCTGCGGGTAGAAGCTCAGCAACCCTTCGACGGAAACGGAATCGCCGCAGTAGAACGGACCTTCGGAGTCCTTGAAAAAACCGGGGCGAAGAATGAACAGCGTGTCTTTCATGATTGTCTCGCTATGAGAGAGGGACGAACGTTGAAGAAAACGTGATGCGGGGCGGCGTGTACTACGTCGCCGGACTTCAGGCTTCCGCGAGCGCGACGGCGCGCATTCTCGCGAAACCGGCGGCGAGGTCGGCGATCATGTCGTCGGGATGCTCGAGCCCCGCGTGAATCCGCAGCAGCGGGCCGGCCGCCGCCCATTGCGTGGCGGTGCGATGGCGCGACGGATTGGACGGGACGATCAGGCTTTCGAAGCCGCCCCAGCTATACCCCATGCCGAAGCACGTCATTCCGTCGAGCAGCGCGCGCACCGCATCGTCGGGCTGCGGATGCAGCACGATGCCGAACAGCCCGCACGCGCCGGTGAAGTCGCGCTGCCACAGCGCATGGCCGGGGTCGCCGGGCCGCGCCGGATACAGGATTTGCGCGACCTCCGGCTGTTTCGCGAGCCATTCGGTCAGCACGTGCGCGTTGCGCTGGTGCCGCTCGAGACGGACCGACAGCGTGCGCAAGCCGCGCAGCGCGAGATACGCGTCGTCGCCGCTGACGGTCATCCCGAGTTGCCGGTAGAAGCGCGTCACTTTCGGCGCGAGCGCCTCGGTCGTCAGGATCGCACCCATCAGCACGTCGGAGTGTCCGGCAATGTATTTCGTGGCGGCATGAATCGACACGTCGACGCCATGCGAAAACGACCGGAAATTCAGCGGCGTGCCCCAGGTGTTGTCGAGCAGCACGACCGCGCCGTGCCGGTGCGCGACGCGGCTGATGGCCGGGATGTCCTGCACTTCGAAGGTCAGCGAACCCGGCGATTCGGCAAATACCGCGCGCGTGTTCGGCCGCATCAGCGATGCGATGCCGGCGCCGATCGCCGGATCGTAGTACGTCGTCTCGATGCCGAGGCGCGCGAGCGTCTCGTCGCAGAACGAGCGGGTCGGGTCGTACACGGAATCGGCCATCAGCAGATGGTCGCCGGGGTTCAGCACAGCGAGCAGCGCGGTCGTGATCGCGCTGAGGCCGCTCGGCGTGAGCAGCGCGGCGTGCGCGCCTTCGAGGCGCGCGAGCGCTTTCTCGAGCGCGCGCGTGGTCGGGCTGCCGTGACGCCCATACGCGAGCGGCGTGCCGCGCACCGCGTCGAGCGCGTCGGTGTCGTGAAAGAGCAGCGTCGACTGGCGGTACACGGGCGGGTTCACGGGCGAACCGGGCTGGCCGTGCGAGCGGCCTTCGTGGGCGAGTACGGTGTCGGTCGAATGCAGGTGGTTCAAGATGTCGTCCTTTGAGGGGCAATCAATCAGTCAATCGAAGCGGTGCGAGGCAGTCGCCGCGCGGTCAATGCAGGATCTTGTCGAGGAAGTCGCGTGCGCGTTCGGAGCGCGGCGCGGCGAAGAACCTGTCGCTGGCCGCATCCTCGACCACCGCGCCCTGATCCATGAAGATCACGCGATGCGCGACCTTCCGCGCGAAGCCCATTTCATGTGTGACGCATACCATCGTCATGCCGTCGCGCGCGAGCTCGACCATCACGTCGAGCACTTCGTTGATCATCTCGGGGTCGAGCGCCGAGGTCGGTTCGTCGAACAGCATCGCGACCGGGTTCATCGACAATGCGCGCGCGATCGCGACGCGCTGCTGCTGCCCGCCTGACAACTGCCCCGGATACTTGTGCGCATGCGCCTTAAGGCCGACGCGATCGAGCAGCTTCATGCCGTTCTCGACGGCCTCGTCCTTGCGGCGGCCGAGCACCTTGATCTGCGCGAGCGTCAGGTTCTCGGTGATCGACAGGTGCGGAAACAGCTCGAAGTGCTGGAACACCATGCCGACGCGGGTGCGCAATTGCGCGAGTTTCGCGCCGGGATCGCCGAGCCGCGTGCCGTCGACGGTGATGCTGCCTTTCTGGAACGGCTCGAGACCGTTGATCGTCTTGATCAGTGTCGACTTGCCGGAGCCCGACGGCCCGCACACGACGACCACTTCGCCTTTCGAGACCGCCGCGCTGCATGCCGAGAGGACCTGATGCTTGCCATACCATTTCGATACGTTGTCGAGCGTAATCATGTTCTGTCCGTCGTTGAGGTTCGGGATGAAGGTCCGGCACGCGCTCAATGCGTGGACGGCAGCGCGAGGCGCGTCTCGACACGGCCCTGAAGCCGCGTGAGCAGCGTGCTCAGCACCCAGTAGATCGCGGCGGCGGCGAGATAGAGCGGCAGCGGCTGGAACGTCGCGGCGATCACTTCCTGCGTCGAGCGCAGCAATTCGGTAACGGTGATCACCGAGACCAGCGACGTGTCCTTGATCAGGCTGATCAGCGTGTTGCCGAGGCTCGGAACCGCGAGGCGCAGCGCTTGCGGGCAGACGATGTAGCGCAGCGTCTGCACGTGCGTGAGGCCGAGGCTGTGCGCGGCCGCCCATTGCCCGCGGCCGATGCCGAGGATCGCGCCGCGCATGCTCTCCGACAGATAGGCGCCCGCGTTGAGCGTCAGCGTGAAGATGCCGGCCGTCGTCGGATCGAGCGTGATGCCGAGATCGGGCAGCCCGTAGTAGACGACGAACATCTGCACGAGCAGCGGCGTGCCGCGCATCAGGCTGACGTAGCCCTGCGCGAGCCCGGCAGCGAGCCGGTTGCTGCCGATGCGCATGATCGCGATCACGAGCCCGACGACGAGGCCGAGCGCCATCGACGCCACCGCGAACTTCAGCGTGAGCACGGCGCCCTTGACCATCACGGGCAGCGTATGAACGACCAGATCGAGTGCTTCCATCACGTGTCTCCTGATTGTGTGCCGGACGGCCCGCGCGTTCGTGCGCGCGGGCTCGGGGCGGGCTGCGTTATTGCGTCACCGGCTTGGTCGTGTCCGTGCCGAACCACTGCATCGAGATCTTCTTCAGCGTGCCGTCCTGTTGCAGCGACGCGACCGCATCGTCGATCGCCTTCGCGAATTTCGGATTGCCCTTGCGGAACGGGATGCCCATCCGGTCCTCGCCGCCCGCGAGCACGGAGCCGGGGCGCAGCGGCAGGTGCGAGTTCTTGATCAGGTAGCTGAGCATCAGGCGATCGTTGACCGCCGCGTCGATTCGACCGGCCGCGAGGTCGCGCAGGTTTTCCGGCGTGCCCGGATACACCTGCAGGTCGATCGCGGGCACGGTCTTGACGAGATCGACGTAGTTGCTGCCCATCGTCACGCCGACCTTCTTGCCCTTCAGTTCGTCGAGCGACTTGAACGCGCGCGTGTCGTTCTGCCGTTGCAGCAGTTGCGCGGACGAATACACGTACGGTGCGCTGAAGTCGAGCGCCTGCTGGCGCGACGGCGTGATCGCGACCTGGTTGACGATCACGTCGAACTTGCCGGCCTGCAGGCCGGCGAGAATCCCGCTCCATTCGGTCGTGACGAATTGCGGCTTCACGCCGAGGCGTGCGGCGACGGCCTTCGCGACGTCGACGTCGAAGCCTTCGAGCTGGCCGTCGGCATTGCGGTAGTCGAACGGCGGGTAGGTGCCTTCCAGCGCGATCTTCAGGACTCCGGCCTGCTTGACGGTGTCGAGCAGGTCCGCCGCGTGCGACGCAGCGGTCGCGATGCAGAGGAGGGCGGCGGCGATGCCTTGCTTGAGCGTCGGGGTGAAGTGCTTCATGGTTGTCTCCGTGGTTGTTGTCGAAAATTCAGGGTGTGCGAAGCCGCGGCGACGGGCGGTGTCGCCGTGGGCGGGAAATCGGTGGAGCGCGTGGCGGCGTGTGTCGTTAGCCGCCGTGCGTGATGCCGTGCGTTACGGCATGCGTTCGCGCGCGCTGGTGGATCGGCGCGAATGCGGATGAAGGCGCGAGAAGCGCGAGCGGTCGCAGCGTGACGCGTGAGCGGGCCGCGCGGCACACATGTCGAACGTGTTCCGGTGTGCGGCGAAGAGTTCAAGCATGCGGATCATGATTGCCCGTGCAGCGTTGCGAGAGTGGTAGGCCGGTGCATCGTCGATGCGTATCCGGCGACAAGAATGCTGTGCGACTGAGGGCAATCTTAGGTTTGTCAAAAAGGAAAGTGTTTCCAAAGATGCCCGCACTTTCTACGCGCCGTGGAATGTTTTTCTCCGCATGCGAAAGGTGGCGCAAGCGATCTGCTGCGGTTGCGCGTGATACGAGGCATCAGGTGCTACGGTGCGGTCGTGCGGTTGCTCCGGGCCGCGACCGGGCGAACCTGCAGCACGCCGAAAAGCAAAACGGCCAGGCTTGCCGGTAGCGGCAAGCCTGGCCGTTGGCCTTCGTCACGCCGAAAGCGCGTTACTCGAACGTCTCGAGCGCGAGCAGTTCGCCGATCGTCTGCCGGCGGCGGATCAGCCGCGGCGCGCCGCGATCGACGAGCACTTCCGGCGCGAGCGGCCGGCTGTTGTAGTTCGAGGACATCGACGCGCCGTACGCGCCTGCGTCGTGCAGGAACAGCAGGTCGCCGATCTGCGGCTGCGCCAGCTTGCGGTGCGTGACCACGCCGCCCGCGTCCTGCGTGAACACGTCGCCCGATTCGCACAGCGGCCCCGCGATCGCGAGGTCGACGAGCGGCCGGCCGGCCGGCAGCGCGCCGTCGTGCGTGTGCACGGATACCGCGTGGTAGCTGCCGTACATCGACGGGCGCATCAGGTCGTTGAAGCCCGCGTCGATCAGCACGAAATCGTGCTTCGGCCGGCGGTTGACGGCCTGCACTTCGGTGACGAGCGTGCCGGCTTCGGCGACGAGGAAGCGGCCCGGTTCGATCTCGATGCGCACCGCGTGGCCGAGATGCCGTTCGATCCGCTTGCGCGCGGCGTCCCACTGGCTGAAGTAGTGACCGACGTCGACACGCGGCTCGCCGTCGCGATACGGAATCGACAGGCCGCCGCCGGCCGAGATCGCGTCGATGTCATGGCCGAGCGACGTGACGAGATCGACCATCGCATCGCACACCTGCGACAGGTGGCCGTAGTCGACGCCCGAGCCGATGTGCATGTGGATGCCGACGAGCTTGAGCCCGTACTGGCGTACGATCTCGATCGCGCGCGGCACGTCGTCGATCCAGATGCCGTGCTTGCTTTGCGGGCCGCCGGTGTTGGTCTTGTTGCTGTGGCCGTGGCCGAAACCGGGGTTGACGCGCAGCCACACGCGGTGGCCCGGCGCGTGCTCGCCGATGCGCGCGAGCATGTCGAGCGAACCCGCGTTCACGGTCACGCCGTGCTTCAGTACGGCCGCGAGCGTCGGGCGGTCGATCAGGTCGGCCGTGAACACGACGCCTTCCGGCTCTCCGGCCGGACTGAACCCGGCCGCAAGGCTGCGCTCGATCTCGCCGAGCGACACGGCATCGACGCACGCGCCTTCCTCGCGCATCAGCTTCAGGATATGGACGTTCGAATTCGCCTTCTGCGCGTAGCGGATCACGTCGAACTGGCGCAGTTGGGCGATGCGGTCGCGGATGACGTCGGCGTCGTACACCCACAGCGGGGTGCCGTATTGCTGCGCGAGCGTCGCGAGCTGGCGGGAATCGAGGGACATGGCGGATGAATCGTGTCGAATGAACGGATAGCGTGGATGATGCGCCTGTTCGGCTATACAGTAAAATGCCTGTTTATCGATATTCGATTCATTCCTGATATAGAACCATGCTCACGCACCGTCATATCGAGGTCTTTCGCGCGCTGATGGTCACCGGCAGCACGACGCGCGCGGCCGAGATGCTCTATACGTCGCAACCGACGATCAGCCGCGAGCTCGCGCGGATGGAGCAGGTCGTCGGCTTCGCGCTGTTCGAGCGCGCGCACGGCCGGCTGCGGCCGACGATGGCCGCGCTCACGCTGTTCGACGACGTGCGGCTTGCGTATGTGGGGCTCGAGCGCGTCGCGGCGACGGCCGCGCGCCTGCGCGAGTTTCGCGACGGCCAGCTTTCGGTGATCGCGCTGCCGGCGTTCTCGCACGCGATCCTGCCCGGCGCATGCCGGCGCTTTCACGCGGATCATGCGGGCGTCAGCGTGTCGGTCGCGACGCAGGAGTCGCCGGTGCTCGAGGAGTGGCTGACCGCGCAGCGGTACGACCTCGGGCTGACCGAGCACGACGTCGCGCCGGCCGGCACGCTGCTTACGCCGCTGCTCGAAGTCGACGAAGTGTGCGTGCTGCCCGACGGCCATCCGCTGCTCGCGCAGGACGCGATCGATCTGCTGGATCTCGCCGATCGCCCGTTCGTGAGCCTGTCGCTGAACGATCCTTATCGCATCCTGATCGACGAGGCGTTTGCGCAGTTGGGCGTCGCGCCGCGCTCGGTGGTCGACACACCGTCGGCCGTGTCGGTGTGCGCGTTCGTGCGGCAGGGGCTCGGCGCCGCGATCGTCAATCCGCTGACTGCGCTCGATTTCGTCGGGCGCGACCTGCACGTGCGGCCGCTCACGCGGTCGTTTCCGTATCGGGTCAGCATGATCGTGCCCGAGCATCGGCCGAAGAACCTGCTCGTCGATGCGTTTGCCGACGCGCTGCGCGGCGAGGCGAAGGCGATCCGTCGCCGGCTTGCCGCGCTTCTCGGCTAGCGGCGCCGTATGATGGCCGTTTCGCCGCCATCGTCCTCACTTTCCGGAACCTTGTCATGACCGACGCTTCGCTTTCCATCGAACCACCGACCCTCACCGGCGAGCGCGTCGAACTGCGGCCGCTCGAAGCATCCGACCGGCAGGCGCTGCTCGATGCCGCCGCGGACGGCCGGTTGTGGAACCTGAAGGTCACGGTCGTGCCGGGCGCGGAGACGATCGACGCGTATATCGACACGGCATTGCAGGGGCGCGCGGCCGGCACCGTGATGCCGTTTGCGATCGTCGATCGCGCATCGGGCCGCGTGATCGGCAGCACGCGCTTCTGGAAGATCGATCGCAAGAATCGCAAGCTCGAGATCGGCCATACGTGGCTGAGCGAATCGGCGCAGCGCACGCGCGCGAATACCGAAGCGAAGTGGCTGTTGCTGACCTACGCGTTCGACACGCTGCACTGCGTGCGCGTGCAGTTCACGACCGACGAGCTGAACGAGAAATCGCGCGCGGCGATTCTGCGGCTCGGCGCGAAGCAGGAGGGGATCGTGCGTCACGAACGAATCATGCCGGACGGCCGCAAGCGCAATTCGGTGCGCTTCAGCATCATCGACGAAGAATGGCCGGACGTGCGCGCGCGGTTGATGGCGAAGCTCGCGACGTAACGCATAACGCGTGACGTGCAGCGCGCGCGTTCGCGGATCGTCTGGTCAGACGTGCATCGCGCAGCCGGCAGGGGAGGCGGCTGCGCGATGACAGGGGAAGCGGTGCGCCGCGCACGACGCGCGGCGCTGCATCGTTACTGCGCCGATGCGAGGTGGTGACGCTCCGCGAGTTTCTGCGCGTCCGCGTAGTGCTTCTGCAGAATCGGCAGCGACTGGCGTGCGACTTCCTTCAGCTTCGTGTCGCGGCCCGACGCGATTTCGGCCTGGAAGGCCGAGATCGTCTTCTGCTGGCCGGCGAGCGCGACCTGCTCGATATACGCCTTGTCGAACTCGGCGCCGCGCAGGGTCTTGATGCTGTTCAGCACGGTCGTGTCGGGGTCGTTGGCCGGCACGTCGACGCCGCGCGGGCTTGCCGCGCGCATCGCCTGGATGATCTTTTCATCGTCGGCCGACACGCGTTGCGCGAAAGCCTTGACCTGGCTGTCCGACGTGCGCGCATCGGCGATGCGTGCCGCGTCGTGCTGCGTCGACACGGTTTTCGTGCCATCCGTGATGAAGGCCTGGTCGGCTTCGTGGATGCGCGTCGCGGCAGCGGCCGGCGCGGCGGGCGCTGCGGGTGCCGGTTGCGCGGTTTGCGCGGTCGCCGTCACGGCGACGAGAAGCAGGCCAGCGGCAGACAAGGCAAGGCGCGAGATGTGGGGAAAGCGGTTCATGGGACCTCCTTTCGATCGGGGCTCTGGTTAAAAATACGGATGACGTGATCCGTAGCTGTGCGAGAGACCGGGCGCGCCCGGGCCGGATTCGACCGCCGCTCTGCCGCGGCGCCGGTCGAAGTGTTTCCCGGCCCGACTGATTCTAGGAGAGCGGTCGGGTAGCAGGTGCAACCGCGCTGTGGTTTGTGTAACGGTTGGTAAGACCCATCGATTGGCAGGTGCGCGTACCGGTATTGCGTACCTGGTGCACGCGTGGCGGCGGCAATTTTTGCGCGTGTGCGGCGTGCGGGATGCACGTGCGTGTCATCTGCATTTCATCGTCGTGCTGCTGTTGCCTTGTCGTGTGCGTCGAGCGACGTGACGACTTGCGCGTGCGATGCGCTTGAACGTGTCACACGCGATCGAGCAGTGCATCGAGGCGCGGCAGCAACGGCGTCGCGCAATGCGCCTGCAATGCGTCGGGTGCGGTGTAGCCCCACGCGACACCCTGGAATGCGATGTGCGCGCGTCGTGCGGCGTCGGCATCGCGGATTTCGTCGCCGACATACAGCACTTCGTCGGCGCGCACGCCGGCCTCGCGAACGAGCGCGCGCAGACGCCGCGCCTTGCCGAACAGCGGAATGCCGCACGCGAAGGTGTCGACGCGGCTGCTGGCACGCGGGCCGAGCCGGTCACGCACGATTTCCTCGGTATTCGACGTGGCGATCGCGATGCGGATGCCGCGCGCGGCGAGCGCGTCGAACGTGTCGTCGACGCCGGGAAACAGCATCACTTGCGCGACGCGCGGCTTCATCAGGCGGCGCATGTCGATCGTCACGCGCGGCACTTTCCACATCGGCACGTCGAGCGCACGGATGATGTCGCGCGCCGACATGCCGCGCAGCGCCGGGCGCAGCTCGGGCGTGGCGTCGCGAAAGCCGTGCAGGCGCGACGCTTCCGACAGCGCCGCGAGAAAGCTGTCGAGCGAATCGGCGAGCGTGCCGTCGAAGTCGAATGCGATGAGGCGATAGGACATGACGCGATGTGACGGGTTTATTGAGCAGGCGACATTGTCACCGAATCGAGGCCCGTCGCCTGCACGGTCGCGCATCGGGCGTCGCCTTCCAGTCGGTCGTCGGGAGCATGCGCGGTTGTAGAAGGCCGGCACGGGCTACATCATCCACCGAAATGCGTGTGCGGGTAAGCGGGCGAGTGCCGCGAGCGTTGCCGGCCGGCGCGCGCGCCGCACGAAAACCCGGCCGCTTCCGCTGAAGCGTTGCAAGGCCTGCCGGGCGCTGCCGGCGCCGTGAGGCGGAGAGGGTAGTGCTCCGGAGGGGAGCTACTCGTAGTGATAGCGACAGGACACGATGCTGATCTGAAGGTCGTCAGCCTCGTAGACCAGGCGGTTCGTGTCGTCGATACGGCGCGACCAGAAGCCGGAGAGATTGGCCTTCAAAGGCTCGGGTTTGCCGATGCCTTCGAACGGCGTTCGCTGGGCTTCGCGAATGAGCTGGTTGATGCGCTTGAGCGTCTTGCGATCCTGGCCCTGCCAATAGACATAGTCGTCCCACGCGTCGGAAGTAAAGAGCACGCGGCGTATGCTCATTCATCATCCTCGGCGAGCTTGCGTTCTTTCGCCTTGCCCTTGCGCAGTTGCGCGATCGAACGTTCGAGATGGGCGACGTTGGCCGGCGAGCGCAGCAAGTGAACCGTCTCCATCAGGCTGTCGTAGTAATCCTGCGACATGATGACGGCGTTCGGTGCATCGCGGCGCGTGATGAGCGTCACGTCCGCATCGTCGACAACCTGGTCGATGACGGTCTTCAGGTTGCCGCGGGCATCCGAAAAATGAATCGTGCGCATGATTTGCCTCACTTGTACATATAACCGTACAAGTATAGCGCGATTGATAAATATGTACGGGTTGCTGTACAAGTTTCCCGGTGAGTGTATGTGGTTGCGCGCCACAGTCCGGCAAGAGGATTCTCACCTGTCGTGCCGCAGCGGTGTGGTGGTGCCGCTTGTAGCCCGCCGCACAGCGCGGTATCGTCGATGCTCCGCCTCCCGCCCCCCACCGGAGAACAGACGTGCCCGCAGCCACCCCCGCCACGCTGAGATTTTCCACCGACAAGCGCGAACTCGACATCGACGCGATCTTCGACTTCCTGCATCGCGACGCGTACTGGTCGCAGGGCATTCCGCGCGACGTGGTCGAGCGTGCGATCGAGGGTTCGCTGTGTTTCGGTGCGTATGTCGGCGACCGGCTTGTCGGGTTCGCGCGGCTCGTCACCGATCACGCGACGTTCGCGTATCTGTGCGACGTGTTCGTGCTGCCGGCCGAACGCGGCAACGGCTACGGCCGCGCGCTGATCGATCACGTATTCGCGCAGGAGATGGTGCAGCGCCTGCGTCGCATCATGCTCGTGACGACCGACGCGCACGAACTGTACCGGCCGGTCGGCTTCGGGCCGTCCGCGAATCCCGAGCGGCTGATGGAGATCCGCCGTCCCGACATCTATACGAAACGCTGACGCGCGGCGCAGCGCATACAATACGCGCTTTCCGTTTTTGCCGAAGAGAAGCCCATCATGACCGAACAGGAAGCCGAACAACTCGCGACGCATCGCCACTACAAGGGTGGTTTGTACCGTTATATCGGCGTCGCCCGCCATTCCGAAACCGAGGAATCGGTGGTCGTGTACGAGCATCTGTGGCCGCATGCGCGCGGCCTGTGGGTGCGGCCGGAAGCGATGTTCAACGGCAATCTCGAAGACGGCACGCCGCGTTTTCGCAAGCTGCGCGACTGAGCGGGCAACACCGGCGCCGGCACCTAGCCTGCGCCGCCCGGGTTGTCGTGCGACGCCTGTTGCCGCAGCGCCATCGTGAAGAAGCGCCGGATTTCATCCATCAGTTCCGCGCGGGCCGACGCGAAATCGAACGCGCGCCGGTTTTCGTGCGCGTAGCGCCGGCGCCAGTCGTCGGCCGCATGCCGCGCCTCGCGTGCGCGCAGATCGTCGAGTTCGGGCGTGCGCAGCGCGTGATCGGCGATCAGCGTCACGCCGTCGCGGCCGACCTCCAGCACGCCGCCCGCGACGAGCAGGCGACGATGCTCGCCGGTCGGCGCGTCGACGAGCGTCACGACGCCGGGCCGGATCCGCGTGAGCAGCGGCGCGTGGTGCGGATAGATCCCCAGTTCCCCGCTTTCGCCCGGGACGACGACGAAATGTGCGTCGCCGGCATACAGCACCGCTTCCACGCTCAGGATGTCGAGCCTCATCGACGTCGTCATGCGCGCCCCCTTCAGACCGCCGCCGCGCCGGCGACGATTTCGCACAGCTCGGTGGTGATCTGCGCCTGCCGCGTCTTCTGGTACAGGTGCCGCAGTTCGCGCAGCACGCGGTCGGCGTTGTCCGTCGCGGTCTGCATGCTGAACATCCGCGCGCATTGTTCGCACGCATAGTTTTCGACGACCGCCTGATAGAGCGTTGCCTCGACGTAGCGCAGCAGCAAGGTATCCACGACCGGTTTGGGCGCGGGCTCGTAAAGATAGTCGGATGCCGCCGCGCCGTCGGCCGGCGCGCCGGTGTCGATCTTCGCGATCGGCAGCATCGCATCGATACGCGGCTCGTACGCGAGCGGGCTCGTCAGCCGGTTGTAGGCGACGTGCACTTCGTCGAGCTCGCCGTTGACGAACGCGGTCAGCGGCACGAGCAGCGCGCCGAGCAACTGGTCGAAGTGCGGCTCGGCGGCCAGGCCGCTCGCGCGCGCCGTGATGGTCGCGCCGTGGCGCATCAGCGGCGCGATGCCGCGCGCACCGATCACGCTCAGTTCGCACGCGACGCCGGCCCGGTCCCAGCGTTCGAGCGCATCCACGCATGCGACGAGCAACCGCGCATTGAGCGGGCCGCACAGCCCGCGATCGGTGCTGACGACGATCAGGCCGACGCGGCGTACGGGATCGCGTCGCGCCATCAGCGCCGACACGTGGTCGGGCCGGTCGCGCAGCACGCGTTCGGCCATCGCCCCGATGCGCGCCGCATACGGGCGGAACTCGCGGGCGCGTCGCTGCGCGTTCGCCATCTTGGTGCGCGCCATCATTTCCATCGCCTTGGTGATCGTGCGCGTGGACGACGTACTGGCGATCTTCGAGCGGATTTCGCGTATGTGCATGTCAGGGGGGGCGCCGCGGCCATCCGGATGTCATCGTGTGGTTTCATGCTATCGGGACTTCACCTGAAACGATTGACGAGGGTCAAACGATTTCGCCCGGTCTCGCACCAGAATTCTTTTACGTAATCCTCGCGAAGGGGTATTCGATGACCGATTTCCGCCAGCACCAGAAGTACGACGCGCTGATTGCGCGTTGCCGCTCGCTACGCCCGGTGACGGTCGCGGTCGCGCATCCTTGCGACGAGGTATCGCTGCGCGCGGCCGTCGCCGCCGCTCGGGCCGGTATCGTCGTGCCCATCCTGGTCGGACCGACGGCGCGCATCACGACGCTTGCCGCGACGCTCGGCGTCGACCTGTCCGGCTACCGGCTCGTCGATGCGCCGCACAGCCACGCGTCGGCCGCGCGCGCCGTCGAGCTGGTGCGCTCGGGCGACGCGCAGGCGCTGATGAAGGGCAGCCTGCACACCGACGAGTTGCTGGAGGAGGTGGTGCGCGCCGATACGGGGCTGCGCACCGGGCGGCGCCTGAGCCACGTGTTCATCATGGACGTGCCGACTTACCACAAGCCGTTGTTCATCACCGACGCGGCGGTCAACATCCGTCCGACGCTCGAGCAGAAGGCCGACATCGTGCAAAACGCGATCGATCTCGCGCACGCGCTCGGCATCGGTCAGCCGAAGGTCGCGATCCTGTCGGCGATCGAGACGGTCAGCTCGAAGCTGCCGTCGACGCTCGACGCGGCCGCGCTGTGCAAGATGGCCGAGCGCGGCCAGATCACCGGCGCGCTGCTCGACGGGCCGCTCGCGCTCGACAATGCGATCAGCCCCGAAGCCGCGCGGCTCAAGCATCTCGGTTCGGCGGTCGCGGGCGACGCGGACATCCTTCTCGCGCCCGACCTCGAGGCGGGCAACATGCTCGCGAAGGAGCTGACGTTCCTGGCGAACGCCGATGCAGCCGGCATCGTGCTCGGCGCGCGCGTGCCGGTGATCCTGACGAGTCGCGCGGACAGCGAACGCACGCGCCTGGCGAGCTGCGCGGTCGCGGCGCTCGTCGCGGAGGCGGCGCGCACCACGGCGGCGCTCGCGGCCGCGCCGGCCGTTGCGGCCGACGCACACTGACGGGGCCGCGATGCGACATCCCGTTCTGGTACTCAATGCCGGCTCGTCGAGCCTCAAGTTCTCGGTCTACGACACGCGCGAGGATCGCTCGCTCGATGCGGGCCTGCACGGGCAGGTCGAGAACCTGCATGGCACCCCGCATCTGTTCGTGGCCGACGCGCACGGCGCGACGCTCGCCGACAGCCCCGTCGCGCGACCGGGGCACCAAGGTGCGATCGAAGCGCTGCACGCGTGGTTCGCGGCTCACGTCGGGCGGGAGGCCGCGTTCGACGGCGTCGGGCACCGGGTCGTGCACGGCGGCCCGTATTTCACCGCGCCGGTGCGGATCGACACGCGCGTGCTCGATGCAATAGCGTCGCTTTCGCCGCTCGCGCCGCTGCACCAGCCGCATCACGTCGACGCGATCCGCGCGGTCGCCGCGGTCGCGCCGAACCTGCCGCAGGTCGCGTGCTTCGACACGGCGTTCCATTCGACGATGCCGGCGCTCGAACGGGAGTTCGCGTTGCCGCGCGCGCTGACCGAACAGGGGATCGTGCGCTACGGTTTCCACGGGCTGTCGTACGAATACATCACGACGGCACTCCCGGCGCTCGATCCGTCTTGGGCGCAGCGCCGGACCGTCGTCGCGCACCTCGGCAACGGCGCGAGCCTGTGCGCGCTCGCGAACGGCCGCAGCGTGGCGACGACGATGGGGTTCACGGCCGTGGACGGGCTGCCGATGGGCACGCGCACAGGCGCGCTGGACCCGGGCGTGATCCTTTACCTGCAGCGTCACGAGGGCCGGTCGCTCGACGAGGTCGAGCATCTGATCTATACGGAATCGGGTTTGCTCGGCGTGTCCGGCGTATCGAGCGACATGCGCACGCTGCTCGCGAGCGACGCGCCGTCGGCCGCGCACGCGGTCGAGCTGTTCGCGTACCGCGCGGCCCGCGAACTCGCCGCGCTGGCCGGCGTGCTCGGCGGTCTCGACATGCTCGTGTTCACGGCGGGCATCGGCGAGCACGCGCCGCGCGTGCGTGAACGGATCTGCAGCCGCGCGGCGTGGCTCGGCATCGCGCTCGACGACGCGGCGAACGCCGCCGGCCTGCCGGTGATTTCGAGCGACGCGTCGCGCGTGACGGTGCGCGTGATCCCGACCGACGAGAACCTGATGATCGCGCGGCACACGCGCCGCGTGCTGGACGACGCGATCCCTTCCACGCCGTATCCGACCCGGTGAAACCTTCCATGACAGCACGCGACACGTCTTCCCCTGCCGTCAGCGCCCCCGCGCTGCCGATGTTCTGGCCGATGGCCGCCGCCACGGCGATGTTCGCGGCCGGTTCCGAGATCGCCGCGCGCAATCTCCGCTTCCTCGCGGAAGAGGAGAAGCTGCATTTCGAAGTGCATCCTGCGCTGGCATCGACGAACCGGCCGTTGCTGGAGCTGCGGACGATGACGTTTCGCGATTATTCGGCCGCGCCGGCGCACGGGCTGCCGACGATCGTCGATGCGCCGTACGCGGGGCACAGCGCGATGATCGCCGACTACCAGCCGGGGCAGAGCCTGATGCAGACGCTGCGCGAGCACGGTGTGACGCGCCTGTACCTGACCGATTGGCGCTCGGCCACCGAGGACATGAAGGACCTCGAGATCGACCAGTATCTGGCCGAGCTGAACGTGTGCGTCGACGAGCTCGGCGGCCGCGTGAATCTCGTCGGGCTGTGCCAGGGCGGCTGGATGTCCGCGATGTACGCGGCGCGTTTCCCGCACAAGGTCGCGAGCCTCGTGCTGGCTGGCTCGCCGATCGACACCGACGCGGGCGACGGCCCGATCAAGCGGATGGTGCACACGTATCCGACGTCGTTCTACGAGGAGCTCGTGGCGATGGGCGGCGGGCTGATGCGCGGGCGCTTCATGCTGCGCGGCTGGAAGAACATGCATCCCGACCAGCACTATCTCGCCGAGCACGTCGACCTGTACGAGCATCTCGACGATCCCGAATACCTGCGCAAGCGCGAGGTGTTCGCGAACTGGTACGAAAGCCCGATCGACCTGCCGGGACGCTGGTACCTGCAGGCGATCGTGCAGATCTTCAAGGAGAACCGGCTCGCGAAGGGCACGTTCGTCGCGCTCGGGCGCACGCTCGACCTGAAGGACGTCGCGTGCCCGGTCTATCTGCTCGCCGGCGAGGCCGACGACATCACGACGCCGGAGCAGGTGTTCGGGGCGCGCGACCGGCTCGGGACGCTCGCGTCGCGGATCGAGAGCCGGCTCGTGCCGGGCGGCCATATCGGCCTGTTCATGGGGTCGCGCACGCTGAAGACGGTGTGGCCGGACATCGCGCGCTGGATCGCGGCGCAGCGCTAGGCCGGCGCGGATCGACACGGGGGGCGGCATGACGTTGCGACACAAGCGGGGGCTCGTCGTCGGCATCGCGAACGAGCAGAGCATCGCGTGGGGGTGCGCGCGTGCGTTTTGCCGGGCGGGCGCCACGCTCGCGGTGACCTGGCAGTCGGAGAAGACCTTGCCGCACGTCGAGCCGCTGTTCGCGCAACTCGACGCGCCGATCCGGATGCCGCTCGACGTCGGGCGGCCCGACCAGATGGCGGCGGTGTTCGACGCGATCGCGATGCAATGGGGCGCGATCGACTTCGTGCTGCATTCGGTTGCGTATGCACCGAAGGCCGATCTCCAAGGCCGCGTCGTCGACAGCTCGCCGGAAGGCTTCTCGTTGGCGATGGATACCTCGTGCCATTCGTTCATCCGGATGGCGAGGCTTGCCGAGCCGCTGATGACGCAGGGCGGGAGCCTGATGGCGATGAGCTATCTCGGCGCGGAGCAGGTCGTCGCGAACTACGGGGTGATGGGGCCGGTCAAGGCCGCGCTCGAATCGAGCGTGCGGTACCTGGCGGCCGAACTCGGCGGCACGGGCATTCGCGTCAACGCGATTTCGCCGGGCGCGCTGCCGACGCGCGCGGCATCGGGCCTGCCGGACTTCGACCGCCTGCTCGACGACACCGCGCGCCGGGCGCCGCTGCGTCACGCGCTGGACATCGACGACGTCGGCGCATTCTGCGCGTTCCTTGCGAGCGACGGCGCACGGGCGATCACGGGCGGCACGCACTATATCGACGCCGGCATGCACATGCTCGGCTAGCGTGCCGGCGGCATGCGGCGTCAGGTGCGCGCGAATGCCTGCACGAGGGCGGGGGGCGCGTGTGCGACCGCGACCTCCGGCGTGCCGTGCCACGCCGCGAGCTTCTTCACGGCCTTCGCGACGTCGGCCGCGAGCCCCGTACCGAACCGCACGCCCGGCTCGACATGCACGGCCTTCAGTTCGAACGTGCCGAGCGAGCGATGCGCTTTCGCGTCGACGCGGCCGACCAGCCGGCCGCGATGCAGCACGGGCAGGCAGAAATAGCCGTAGCGCCGCTTGTGCCCGGGCGTATAGCACTCGATCGTGTAGTCGAAACCGAACAGCGTCGATGCGCGCCGCCGGTCCCATACGACGGGATCGAACGGCGACAGCAGCGTCGTGACCGTCGAGCGCAGCGTGTCGGCCGCGGCGGCCGGCAGCAATGCGTCGAGCGAGCGATGCACGTAGGCCGGTTCCTTCCAGTCGTCGATCTGCACCGGAATCAGGTCGCCCGCATCCGCGAGCCGTTCCAGCTCGTCGCGATACGAACGGCGCGGCAGCCGATAGTAGTCGGCCACCCAGTCCGCGCGCACGACGCCGAGCGCGCGGCACGTGTAGTCGAGCAGTGCGGGCAGCACGGCTTCGCGCGGCGGCAGGTCGCGCGTGTCGTCCCAGCCGGGCAGCACGCGCTCGCGCACGTCGTACACGCGCTGGAAATTGCGGCGTTCCGACACCATCAGGTCGCCCGTCGTGAACAGCACTTCCAGGTGGCGCTTCTCGGGCTTGCGGTCCCACCAGCCGTTGCCCTTCACGCCATCTTCGCGGACGAAATCGGCTGATCGCACCGGGCCGTCGTCGCGAATCCGCGCGAGCAGCCGCTCGATCTCGTCGCGATTCTGCGCGTGCCACTCGGCCGCGTATTTCCAGCCCATCCCCGACGGATCGAGCATCTTGTAGCGCATCAGGCCGAACTGCTCGATCGGCAGGAAACACGCTTCGTGCGACCAGTATTCGAACAGGCGCGCCTCGGCGAGATGTTCGTCGAGCCACTGCGGCGAGAAATCGCCGAGACGGCTGAACAGCACGAGATACGGGCTGCGCGCGACGACGTGAATGGTGTCGATCTGCAACTGCGCCATCCGGCGGATCGTGTCGAGCACGTCGGCCTTGGTCGCCTTGCGGCGGGGCGGCGTCAGCAGACCTTGTGCGGCGAGATGCAGCGCGCGGGCGGCGGCGGGCGAGAGCGTAAGCATCGGAATGGCGGCTGAGGGTGGCGGTCGGCGATCACTTTAGCGCGAAAGCGGCGCGCGCGTGCGACGCGCCGATGCAACGCGTCTGACAATGCTTGACAGATGCGTTTCGCAAGTTTCCCTATAGTGCAGAGCATGGCGCGACGACAAGTGCGCGCAACGATTCCGCTTCCGACGCACATATGTCCATGGCACGCAGGAAGCGAATCCGGGATTCTCAACCCCCATCGGGAGACCCGGAGCCCTGAGCGGACATCCATGCGGCTGTGCACCGGCCCCGTGTGGATGTCCGCTGATTTTTTTGTTTTTCCGGTTTTTCGCAGGCTGCCGCGACGTGTGATGCCGCGGCGCGCGTTTCCCCAGGCCGCAGCGTGCGGAACAGGCCGTCGTGTCTTGCCGCGCAGCAACGCGGCGAACCGAAGTGCTTCCCGCTTATTGCCGCTTGCCGCGCGCGACTTCGTCGCCGGCGCCGGGCGGCAGCCGCCGCGTGATCGGAATCGATGCGAACGAGCACAGCCCGACCACGACGAACGCCGGCCAGAAATCCGACCACACCATCGTCTGGTGGCCCTGCAGCCAGTGCGACACGTGCAGCACGATGCCGGCCACCGTCACGCCGAGCCCGAGCGACATCTGCTGCACCACGCTGCCGAGGCTCGTGGCACGGCCCGCGTCGCGCGGCGAGATGTCCGCGTAGATCATCGAGTTCAGGCTCGTGAACTGCAGCGCGGGGAAGATGCCGCCGACGAGCACGATCAGCCAGATCGCCCAGGTCGCCATGCCGGGATGGAATACACCGTACGCGGCGATCGCGAGCCCCGCGAATGCCGCGTTGTAGATCAGCACCGTGCGAAAGCCGAAGCGGCGCAGCGTGTGCGTGGCCGTCGAGCGGCTCATTGCGCCGCCGAGCGCGGACGCGCACGTGATGAGCCCCGAATGGAACGCGCTCATGCCGAGCCCTTCCTGCAGCGCGAGCGGCAGCAGGAACGGCACCGCGCCGAGGCCGATGCGGAACAGCGACCCGCCGACGACGCTCGCGTGGTAGGTCGGGATCTTCAGGAAACTGAGGTCGAGCACCGGGCGCTCCTTGCGGCGCGCGTACGGCACGTAGAGCGCGAGCAGCACGGTGCCGGCCACGCACATCACGATCGCGTTCGAGCGCGAGGTGAGCGAGCCGTCGAGCAGCGTGAGGCCCATCAGCAGCAATGCGGCGCCGCTTGCCGACAGCAGGAAGCCGAACCAGTCGAGCGGGCCCGGATCGGGCTCGTGCGTGTTCGCGATGTGCTTGCTCGCGAGATAGATCCCGTAGATGCCGATCGGCACGTTGATGAAGAAGATCATCCGCCAGTGCAGGTAGGTCGTGATGAAGCCGCCGACGAGCGGCCCGACCGTGGGCCCGAACAGCGCGGGAATCGCGAGGTAGTTCATCGCGCGCACGAGATCCGAGCGCGGCACCGCGCGGAAGATGATGATGCGGCCGACGGGCACCATCATCGCGCCGCCGACGCCTTGGATGAAGCGTGCGGACGTGAGCACGCCGAGGGAACTGGAGGCCGCGCACATCAGCGAGCCGACGACGAAGATGCCGATTGCCGTACGGAAGACGGAACGTGCGCTGAAGCGGTCGGCGAGCCAGCCGCAAATCGGGATGAACACGCCGAGCCCGACCACGTAGGCCGTGATCGCAACGTTCAGCGTGACGGGGTTGTGCCCGAAGTCCCTCGCCATCGCGGGCAGCGCGGTGACGATGATGTTCGCGTCGACGCTTTCCATGAACAACGCACAGGCAACGATGAGCGGTGCTAGAAAGACGGGCGACATGGGCTGGGCGCGCGGTAAAGACGCCATTATGCCCATAATGTTGCCGATGCGTCACGCGCGACAACACTTGTTCCGCATGTTGCAACAGTCGTTCCTGCTGCCGCGCGCGAAAGAAGAGACGACCGCCGCGCCGGCTGCGGCGCATGACACGACACATGACATCACCCCGCCGCAGCGACCGCGAAACTTGCGTGCGGCGCACGTTTCATGCGACAGTCGGACCCACTCGCAACACAACATATGACGCGCATCGATCGAGGGCCATCGAGACGAGCGCGCGCGCGAACGAGACCTCGTGCCGAGCCACTCACCATCGAAAGGAGGGGACACGCCATGACGTCACGTCGTGCCGCATCGATTGCATCTCGCTTCTCACGTCGCTTCTCGCGTCATCATGCACCGCGTCATGCGCCGCCCGCGCCGCGTCTGCGCTGGGCCGCCGCACTGGCCGTCGCGTATCTCGCCGTCGCCGGCTGCGCCGCGCAGGCCGACAATGCGAACCAGGCCGCCGTTCAGGCGGCCAGCCAGTCGGCCGTGCCGACCGCGGCCGCGATTGCCGGCCCCGCGTCGGGCACGCTGCTGCCGCCGCCGAGCCAGCTCTACGGCGACCTGTTCGTCGCGGTGCAGACCGCACAGATCTATCCCGACCAGAAGACCTTCGTCGACGCGACGCCCGATACCGATCCCGCGACGATCGTGCAGTTGTATCAGCAACAGAAATCGCAGCCGGGCTTCTCGCTGAAGACGTTCGTCGGCCAGCACTTCACGCCGCCCCCGGAAGGCGGCGTGACGCCGCCGCCGAACCAGACGCTGCGCCAGCACATCGACTGGCTGTGGCCGCAGCTCACGCGCACCAGCGCAACGGTGCCGCAGTACAGTTCGCTGATTCCGATGCCGAAGCCATACGTCGTGCCCGGCGGCCGCTTCCGCGAAGGCTACTACTGGGATACCTATTTCACGATGCTCGGGCTGCAGGTGTCGGGGCGCGAGGATCTCGTCGACGACATGCTCGACAACTTCGCGCACCTGATCGACACGATCGGGCACATCCCGAACGGCAACCGCACGTACTACGCGAGCCGCTCGCAGCCGCCGTTCTTCGCGTATATGGTCACGCTCGCCGCGCAGGCCGAAGGCGACAAGGTCTACCAGAAATACCTGCCCCAACTGCGCAAGGAACATGCGTACTGGATGCAGGGCGAAACCACGACGCCGCGCGGGCAGGCCGCGCGCAACGTGGTCGCGATGCCCGACGGCGCGGTGCTGAACCGCTACTGGGATGCGAGCGACACGCCGCGCGACGAGTCGTATCTGGAGGACGTGACGACCGCGAAGTCGGCGCCCGGCCGTCCGGCGAACGACGTGTACCGCGACCTGCGCGCGGGCGCCGAAAGCGGCTGGGACTACAGCTCGCGCTGGTTCGGCGACGGCAAGACGCTCGCGACGATCCGCACGACGTCGATCGTGCCGGTCGACCTGAACAGCCTGATGTTCCATCTCGAGACGACGATCGTGAAGGGCTGCGCGGTCACGCGCGACGTCGCATGCGTGACCGATTTCGCGGGGCGCGCGGCGCGGCGTGCGGCCGCGATCAACCACTATTTGTGGAACCGCCGCGGCTACTACGGCGACTACGACTGGCAGTTGCGCAAGCCGCGCGACGCCGTGACGGCGGCCGCGCTGTATCCGCTGTTCGCGGGCGTCGCATGGCCCGAACGTGCGAAGGCGACCGCGCGCGAGGTGCGCAAGACGCTGCTGAAACCGGGCGGCCTCGCGACGACGACCGAGAATACCGGCCAGCAGTGGGACGCGCCGAACGGCTGGGCGCCGCTGCAGTGGATCGCGATCGACGGGCTGCGTCGTTATGGCGAACCGGCGCTCGCGAAGGACATCGGCACGCGTTTCCTGTCCGACGTGAAGCATGTATATGCAACCGAAGGCAAGCTCGTCGAGAAGTACGTGGTCGAAGGCGCGGGCACGGGCGGCGGCGGTGGCGGCGAATATCCGCTGCAGGACGGCTTCGGCTGGACCAACGGCGTCACGCTGAAACTGCTCGGGCTGTACGGGGAGTGATGCGCGGAGAGTGATGCACCGCGCGCGGCAAACGCACGGGCCGGACTGTCGCGCAAGCGGCCGTCCGGCCCGTTTTCGTTTCCGCTTCCGTATGCGGCTTGCGTCAGAACGTGATCGTCGTGCGCACGCCGACCACGGTTTCGTCGCCGATGCGCGCACCCGCCGCGTTCGGGTTCGGGATGCCGCCGCCCGGACGGAAGAAGTGCTGCAGGTCGGCCTGCAATTGCCACCACGGTGCGACCTGGTACTGGTAGGTCGCCTCGACGACCGTCTCCGCCCGGCGCACCGGATAACCGGGCGTCGTGTAGGTGCCGGTGTCGCCGTCCAGGCCGCGCGCATGCGAGCCGATCTTCGCGTAGCCGACCGCGATGCCCGCGACGTCGTTGTCGCGCCCCTTGAACGGCGCCTTCAGCGTCACGCCTGCATTGGCGGCGAAATCGACGATATTGCGATCGCCCGGCGCGCCCATCACGCGCGCGAACACGCCGACCGAGCGCGGGCTGTCGTCCGACGGCCGCCAGACCATCTGGTCCGCGACCGCATAGAACCCGTAGTTGCCGCGATGGGTGGCGGGAATGCCGTTGCTCGCCGGATTCGCGAGCGACAGGCCATCGGTGCCGTAGCGCGGATCGTTCGCATGCTGCGACTGATACCAGAAGCCGAGCTTGTAGGTGCCCGGCAGGCCGGCCGGTTGCGGCGCCTTCGGGTCGTCCGGCGGCGCGTTCAGCGCGTACTGCACTTCGCCGATCACGAACGCGCCGCTGCGCAGGTTGAAGTTGGTGCCGTGCGCGTTCAGCACCTGCGCGTCGCCGTCGGTGCGGCCGGCCGGGTTGCCGTCGAATACGCCGACCATCGCGGTCCATGCATCGGCCGGCTTCACGCGCAGCCGCACGCCGAGCGACGACAGCGGATACGCGGGGCCGCCGGACGGCAGATCGGTGGAAGGCAGCACGGGCCAGCCGAACGTGGCGTTCATGAACGTCGCCGCGTTCTGGCTCACCATGAACTCCTGGTCGACGCTCTGCTGGCCGACCTTCACGTCGACCTTGCCGTCGAGCAACGACTGCTGGTACCAGAGCTCCCACAGGCGCGTGGTCGAATTCGCTTCGATGCCGGTCGCGGTCTGCAGCGTCTGCAGGTAGCGCTGTGTGGCGTTGGTGCCGTGGATCTGTAGCGCCGACACGTTGAAGGTGCCGCCCGGCAGGCCGATCGCCTTGCCGGTGTCGACGTTGAAGCCGAATTGCGTGAGCCCCTGGTAGGCGCCGCCGCGCTTCGTGCCGCCGGACGTGTTGTACAGGTACTCGCTGGTTTCCTGCAGGCTCAGCGTGACGCCGTGGTCGCCGAGCAGGTCGCGCAGGCCGCCCATGTTGCCGAGCAGGTTCGAACGCTCCCACAGGCCGGTGGGAGCGGGCGCGGCAGCATCGGCGGCCTGTCGTGCGGGCGCGGCGGCGTCGCTCGCGCTGGCCGCCGGTTCGGCCGCGGCCGGCGGCGATGATTGCGCGAACGCGGGCGCGGCGGCGAGCGACAGCAGCAGTGCGGCGAGCGCATTGACGCGCGGCTTGCGCGGAACGGGTTCGAGATGGTTCTTCATGCGGATTCCGTTGGCGATTTGATTAGTTAGGCTGAAGAAAAGAATACGTGATGCGGGAAGCGTGGCGAGGCGGTCGCGCGGCGGCACATGGCGCGTGGCGCCCCCGCGCGTCGAGGGCTTACGGCAGCCAGCCGCCGACGCGCCACACTTGCGCGAAGCCGAGGCGCGACGCAGCCGAGCATAGCAGCGCGGCGAGCGCGACCGCGGCCGCCATCGCGGCGACCAGCATGCAGTCGAGCGGGCGCGGTGCCGCCGGCACGTGGGCGAGTGCCGCGCCGCGCCAGTTTCCGAACGCATGGGCGAGCGGCGAGAGGCCGGCAACGAACGAGCGGTCGCACGCGACGTGCACGATGCGCTTGAGTCTGACCGCGAACGATTGAATGAACATGACGCTGCCTCCGTCTGGTCCGGCGGATGCCGGACGACGTGATCGAGCGCGGGCGCATGACATGGCCTGCGATCGGAGGTTGGAACATAACGGAGCGTGCGACTGACGAACCGGCGATGGCCGGCCCGGGAGGAAGCGCGCTAACCCGACGAATGCGAGCTAGCGGCGAAAGACATGCGTCTGGCTGCTATCTCGCGATGGCTTGGCCGGCCTGGACCGGCATCGAACTGCAACTAGAGCATGTGTCCACGGAGGGACTCCCGTGATGAATTGGGGCGGATTGTAGTCGCGACTTTTGCTGCGGTGCAAGTGAAAAACGCAGAAAAGACGACGTGTGTGGCGTGCGAGTCGCGGCGGCACACGGTCGGCAAGCAGAGGGCGCTGCCGGGCGCCTGCCGTTGTTCGCACGCATCGACGCGTGACCGCATCGTGACGTGCTGAAAGGTTTCGGCACGTCATTTCAAGGGCAAATCTTTCAGTGTCGCAAGGCGGGAAGTTTATTTCGGGAAATGGGGTTTGGAGGGGTTGACTTCACTTTCGGGCGGTTCATAGAATTCGGCATCTTCACTCTTGGGGCCGCCGCCTTGGACGCCTGCAGTAGTCGATCTTCGAACGAAATTTCCGCCTGAGCGACCGACGTCCGCGCCTCATCGAAGCCGCCGTTTGTCCCCCGGGCAAACGGTGCGCGCAGCAGTATTCCGCAGTATCTCCCTACGTGCACCCTGATTCGCGCCGGTTAGCGTGATGCGTTTTCGCATGCGTTGTCCGGCTTCACCGCCGCCTGGCAGGCGGCCGCGTTCGCGCATGCCTCGTTCAGGCATCGCGAATGCCGGCCCGCAAGCCGGACGGCGGTCAACCGTGTTCCCCGGAACACCGCACAGGAGCCGCCGTGAACGACAGTGACAGTTGTCCCATATGCCCGTTGCACGCACCGACCCTTTTGAACCCGGGTCGCAGGGACACTCCGGCCGACTAGCCTGATACGTCGTTCAGGCCCCGGACTGGCCCCGCGCCCACCACGCGGCCGGCACGCCTGCCGTCGCCGCACGGAGCCTGACCATGAACTTCGGCCTTCTGCTGTCGAACCTGCCGCACGTCGCGGAATCGCGCAACCAATACGATGCGATGCTGACGCTCGATGCCCGTCCGCGGGTGTTCTCCCGCCTGCTGAACCAGCTGAAATCGTTGATCCGCCACTGAAGAAGCGCCGAGCGCGCCTCGGCATGCGCACGCGCGGCTGCCTGCGGGCAGGCCCCGCGTACGCATCCCAAGGTCACACGCTCATCGAATAACCATTAGCCGTACGGAACAAATCATGTCCACGCCATCCAACGTCTCTCCACCGATCGCCGCGGAACGCAGCGCCGTGCTCGACGAAGCCCATGTCGGCGACATCCGCGGCGCGCTCGGCACGATCGCGCATCACGACACCGCCGCGCGCGGCACATGGTGGGCGCGGCTGCGCACGCTGCTCGCGATCATCGGCCCGGGCCTCATCGTGATGGTCGGCGACAACGATGCCGGCGCATTCGGCACCTACACGCAGGCCGGCCAGAACTACGGCACGACGCTGCTGTGGACGCTGCTGCTGCTCGTGCCCGTGCTGTACGTGAACCAGGAAATGGTGCTGCGCCTCGGCGCGGTCACGGGCGTCGGCCATGCACGCCTGATCTTCGAGCGCTTCGGCAAGTTCTGGGGCGCGTTCAGCGTGATCGACCTGTTCCTGCTCAATGCGCTGACGATCGTCACCGAGTTCATCGGCATCACGTTCGTGCTGGATTTCTTTGGATTGCCGAAGGTGGCCGGCGTGTGCGTGGCCGCCGCGCTGACGATGGCCGCGGTGAGTACCGGCGATTTCAGGCGCTTCGAGCGGTTTGCGATCGGGCTGTGCGTACTGAGCCTGCTGCTGGTGCCGGTGCTCGTGTCGATCCATCCGCCCGTCGCGCAGATGACGCGCGATTTCCTCGTGCCGAACTGGCCCGTGCACGCGAAGCTGTCGGACGTGATGCTGCTCGTGATCGGCATCGTCGGCACGACCGTCGCGCCGTGGCAGCTGTTCTTCCAGCAGAGCTACGTGATCGACAAGCGCATCACGCCGCGCTTCATGAAGTATGAAAAGGTCGACCTGTGGATCGGCATCGCATTCGTGCTGATCGGCGCGGTCGCGATGATCGGTTTCAGCGCCGCGCTGTTCGGCGGGCATCCGGAAGCCGGCAACTTCACCGATGCGGGCGGCATCATCGCGGGCCTCGAGAAGTATGCGGGCCGCACGGGCGCGACGCTGTTCGCGGTGGCGCTGCTCGACGCGTGCATCATCGGCGCGGCGGCCGTGTCGCTGTCGACCGCGTATGCGATCGGCGACGTGTTCAAGATCCGCCATTCGCTGCACCGCGGCGTGTCCGACGCGAAGGGCTTCTATCTCGTGTACTTCGGCATCGTCGCGGCCGCGGCCACGCTCGTGCTGATCCCGGGCAGCCCGCTCGGCCTGCTGACCGAAGCCGTGCAGACGCTCGCGGGCGTGCTGCTGCCGAGCGCGACGGTGTTCCTGCTCGTGCTGTGCAACGACCGCCAGGTGCTGGGGCCCTGGGTCAACTCGACGAAGCTCAACGTGTTCACGGGCGCGGTGATCTGGGTGCTCGTGCTGCTGTCGATCATCCTGACCGCATCGGTGATGTATCCGGACATCAGCGGCGAAGCGATCGTCGACGTGCTGGTGGGCGGCACCGTGCTCGCGATTGCCGGCTATCTCGCGACGGTGCTGATTCGCCGCCACAAGCGCGTCGTCGAACCGGCGCTCGATCGCTCGCTGCGCGACACGTGGCGCATGCCGCCGCTCGACACGCTCGAGCCGCAGAACATGACGCTCGCGACGCGGATCTGGATGGCCGTGCTGCGCGGCTACCTGGTGATCGCGGTCGGTCTCGTGATCGTCAAGGTCGTGCAGATGACGCTGCTGAAGTAACGCGGATCGTCTGCCAGGAAGCGGCGCCGGACCCGGCACCGCGCCGCAACCCGTGCAAGCCGGCCCGTCGAGGCCGGCTTGTGCGTTTACGCGCGCGCCGCCGTCAGATCAGCTCGAGCTTCGACGTCAGGTACGTGAGCTGGATCCGGTTCGCGACGCCGAAGCGCTTGCGCAGTTTGCGCAGGTGATAGTCGACGTTGTGCGCGCTGGTGTCGAGGCGCCGGCCGATCTCCTTGTCGGATGCGCCTTCGGCGATGCCGAGCAGCAGTTCCTGCTCGAACGGCGTGAGCCCGTTGACCGTACGCTCGCGCGACGTCGCGATCAGTTGCGGCGACGCGAACTTGTGCACCGACAGCCCGATCGACAGCGCCTGCTCGATCGTCGCCGGCGTGATCCATTCGCGCGTGCGGCGCGGCGCTGTGAAGCTCATGAACGCATGCAGCCGCGTGCCGGGCACGGCCATCGAATACATGATGCCGCTGCACATCCCGTCGTCCTGCATCGTCTGCAGGAAACCGTCGAGCGCGGCCGGCGTCACGCACGGGCCGGCGTCGCGCTCGCGGTGTTCGCGGCGCAGCTGCTGCAGGTCCCACACGATCGGCATGTTGCACACGCGCGCGCCGAGCGTGCGCGGATCGACGTCGTGATGGTTGTGCCGCACGTAGTCGCCGCGATAGGTGGCCGGCGTGAACGCTTCGTGCAGGTAGAGACTTTCGACACGCTCGCGCGCGAATTCGAGCGCGAAGTACGCGAACGTCGAGAAGCCTGTCAGGTGCAGCAGGCTCGTGACGATCCGGTTGCGCTCGGCGGTGCTCTGCGCATGCGCGAGCGTATCGGCGACGCCGAGCGTCGGCGCGTGCGGCTGCGCGACTTCGCCGCGCTTGACGTCGTCGCACCAGACGACCTGCACGGTACGCTCCCGCAGCGCGTCCGCGCATGCGCTCGACCCGCGCGACGGGCGGGAAAAGGTCGGGGCGACCGCTTCTTCATGCAATGCAATATCGGACATGAGCCATCCCTCGGAATCGACGCGCATCGCCTGGCGGCGGCCGTATCGTGTACGGCATTCGCGGCGGTGCGATCGAGCATCGTTTTTGATCTGCGCCGATCGTCATCCCTGACGAAACGCGGGGGCATTGTACAAAAAATGCCTGTGTGCGCGTAATATGCCGTAATACTAATTGCGGCGAAAGGTTCATATTCGCACGCATATAACAACGACCAGAAAATCATAAAGAAAAGACCAGATCGTGACGGGGCGCAGTTTCACATATTGGGAAAGGGCGGGCTCCTCATGACATATGCTGACGGCGCACCACGCGTCGAATGGTTTTCACAGGCCGATATAGCGGCCGCTGCCGCTTATTCGAACGAATATCAGGCAATCGACCGCGACGTTTTTACCGGCATTCAAATTGCACTCGGTAAAACCGACCTTGCTTCGGCCGATTTCGCGCAATGCCATGCGCGATTGCGGCAAATCGGTTTCAGTACCCTCGGTTACGGCGCCTATGAAATGATCGGGCGGCGCATCCTGTGCGCGCATCTGCTGCGCGACCTCGCGCCGGCGACGTTCATGCAGCCGTTTATCGAAGGGATGCTGTACGAGAGCGACCCGCGGTTCGCGCAGGTGCGGCAGAGCGGCTTTCCGGTCGCGTGGCGGCTCGACGAGATCGAGGCGGCCGCGCAGGGCAGCGGCGACCGCAAGGTGCTGGCGCTCGCCGGCCATCTGCGCGCGCACGCGATGAACAGCGGCGTGATCTTCAGCCTGTCGGCGCCGCGCCTCGACCTGCGCGTCGCGGTGAACGTGAC
The DNA here is from genome assembly GCF_019091065.1 of Burkholderia sp. GbtcB21. Classification (NCBI taxonomy): domain Bacteria; kingdom Pseudomonadati; phylum Pseudomonadota; class Betaproteobacteria; order Burkholderiales; family Burkholderiaceae; genus Burkholderia; species Burkholderia sp. GbtcB21. Next base: position 834,286 of record NZ_JAGXKA010000001.1, on the reverse strand, counting down.
GTCCGAGACGCACGGCACCGAATGGATCGACGATCGCGTGATCGGCGGCGCGCTGGCCGTGAGCCTCGCCGTGCATCGTGTCGCGCTGCCGTTCCTCGAGGCGCGCATCGCGCGGATGCGCGGCTTCGCGCTCGGCGACGAGCAGCAGCAGGTGCTCGACCGTCTCGTGCACGGGCTGTCCGACCAGGAGATCGCGAGCGCGCTGCGCACGTCGCTGCACAAGGTCGGCCACCATATCCGTTCGCTCGAAAAACTCTTCAACGTGCAGAACCGCGCGCAGCTCGCGTACCTCGCCGCGCGGCGCCTTCAGCCCTGACCTGACGCACGCGCCGGCGGCCCGCCGCGCGATGGAAGCGGTTCCGGCGGCGTGTGCCCGAGCGCGCCGCCGGGTTTCGTAGTCCGATCCGATCGCCGCCGGGAAACGCGCTTTCGCGCTACGAGGTGCATCCCTTTTTCCACCGGTTCGCGTCGCTACACTCGTCCCATTCAACGGTCCGTGCGGCACGGGGCAGGGTTGCCCGTGCCGGCCGGCGATAACGACGACAGGACACCGGCACGATGGCAGAACCGAAGGCGCTCCCCCGCGACTGGCAGCGGTTGTTTTCCGCTGGCCGCGGCGTGTCCGGACGGCGTCTCCGGGGCGCATCGCCGCGCGCCGACCTGTTCATCGCCGCGTTCATCGTCGCGGTCGTCGCGCTGTTCATCCTGCCGCTGCCGCAGGCCGCGCTCGACGGGATGATCTCGCTGAATCTCGCCGTGAGCGTGGTGCTGCTGACGGTATCGACCTACGTGCCGTCGGCGGTCAGCTTCTCGTCGTTTCCCGCGCTGCTGCTGTTTACGACGCTGTTCCGGCTCGCGCTGAACATCGCGTCGTGCAAGCTGATCCTGCTGCATGCGAACGCCGGCCACGTGATCGACGCGTTCGGGCGGCTCGTCGTCGGCAACAACGTGGTGGTGGGCGGCGTGGTGTTCCTCGTGATCGCCGTCGTGCAGTTCATCGTGATCGCGAAAGGGTCGGAGCGGGTGGCCGAAGTCGGCGCGCGCTTCTCGCTCGACGCGATGCCGGGCAAGCAGATGAGCATCGACGCGGACCTGCGCGCGGGCATCATCAGCGCCGACGAAGCGCGCGAGCGCCGCGAGAAGCTCGAGCAGGAATCGCAGATGCACGGCGCGATGGATGGCGCGATGAAGTTCGTGAAGGGCGACGCGATCGCGGGCCTCGTGATCGCGTTCATCAACATCGTCGCGGGGATCGCGGTCGGCACGCTGATGCACGGGATGGATATCGGCGCGGCGCTGCAACGCTACGCGATCCTGACGGTCGGCGACGGGATGGCGTCGCAGATTCCGTCGCTGCTCGTGTCGATCGCGGCCGGCATCGTGACGACGCGCGTCGCGACCCGCGATGCGCGGCAGCGCCAGCTCGGCGAACAGCTCGGCGAGCAACTGGGCGCGCATCCGCGTGCGCTGCTGATCGCGGCGCTGGTGCTGGCCGGTTTTCTCGTCGTGCCCGGCTTTCCGAAATGGTCGTTCGCGCTGATCGCGCTCGGCCTCGGTGCGGTCGGGTTCTCGCAGATCAAGCACAAGACGACCGCGCCGAGCTTCAACCTGATTCAGATCGCGGGGCGCGTCGGTACCGCCGACGACGGCCAGCCCGCGAAGGTGTCGCACGCGGCGGGCGTCACGTCGCTGATCGCGGTATCGCTGTCCGACGACCTGCGCACGAGCCTGAACCTCGCGCAACTGCAGGCCGCGCTGTCGAGCGCGAAGGCGCGCGTCGACGCGGATATCGGCACGGTGTTCCCGCGCATCACGCTGAACGACGACGAAGGTGCGGCGGCCGGCACGTACCGGATCTACCTGCAGGACGTGCTCGCCGCGCACGGCGCGCTGAAGCCGGGCTGGCTGCTGTGGGACGGTGTCGCGCCGCTGCCCGAACGCGCGGAGCGCCAGCCGGCCGAGGCGTTCGGCCCGTTCGCGACCGCGTTGTGGATCAAGCACGACGGCGCCGCGCCGGACGGCAAGTGGCTGTCGAGCGAAAGTGCGCTCGCCGCGCACGTCGAGCAGATCGTGCGCCAGCATGCGGACGAACTGCTGGGCATTCAGGAGACGCAGGCGCTCGTGCATCTCGTGCGCCGCGAACACCCCGAGCTCGTGGGCGAGCTGACGCGGCTCGTGCCGCTGCAGCGCGTGACCGAAGTGCTGCGCCGGCTGCTCGCCGAACAGGTACCGATCCGCAACCTGCGCGTGATTTTCGAGAGCCTGATCACGTGGGCGCCGAACGAACCCGACGACGTGATCGCGCTGGTCGAGCTCGTGCGCGTCGACCTGCGCCGGATGATCACCGACCGCCATGCGGGCACGACGCGCCAGCTGCGGGTCGTGCTGTTCGAGCAGAACCTGCAGGAGCGGATCGAGAGCGCGGTGATGCGCACGAAGCAGGGCAATTTCCTCGCGCTGTCGAGCGCGATCAAGCAGGACATCGGCGAACAGGTACGCGCGATCGTGCAGGCCGCGCAGGCGGCCGGCCCCGGCGGCTACGGCAACGCGCAGGGCGCGGCGCGGCTCGCGGTGATGGTCGCGCTCGGCGCGCGCCGCTATGTGAAGACGATCCTGCAGCCGGTGCTGCCCGAACTGGCGGTGCTGTCGTACCAGGAGGTCGAGGAGGACGTGCAGCTGCACACGATCGGCTGGGTGAAGAACCCGCCGGACGACGGCTCGGTCGGCGCGGGCGCCGACGTGCGCGTGCCGGGAGCCGTGCAATGACGAGCTCGACGATCCTCGACCTGACGCGCCAGGCGCTGATGCTCGTGCTGCTGCTGTCGCTGCCGATCGTGCTGATCGCCACCGTCACGGGCCTCGTCGTCGCGATCCTGCAGGCCGTCACGCAGGTGCAGGACGCCAACATCGGCATCGCGGTGCGATTGATCGCCGTGATGGTCGCACTCGTGCTGCTGTCGGGCTGGCTCGGCGGCGAAGTGCTGCGCTTCGCGCAGCAGGCGCTGGAACGCATGTTCGTTTCTTCCACAGGAGTCCTTTGATGCGTCGACGCGTCGCCCCGATCCGGTTTCAACCGCGCAGCCTGCAACGGGCCGCGCTTGCCATGTGCGCGACCGCGCTGCTCACGGCGTCGCTGAGCATGGCGCCCGCGCAGCCGGCCCGCGCCGCGGACCTGCGCTGGCGCAACAAGCCGTTCACGATCGTCGCGAACGGCAAGAAGATCGGCGACTTCATTCGCGAACTCGCATCGTCGCAGGGCGTGACGGCGGTGGTCGACCCGAAGGTCGACGGCGTGATCAGCGGCCGCTTCTCGGGCACACCGCAGCAGACGCTCGACACGATCTGCTCGACTTACGGGCTCACGTGGTACTACGACGGCTCGTTCCTGTACGTCGATCCGGCCGACCAGTCGCAGACGCAGATGATCCCGATCCCGCCGAACGCATCCGGCGAAATCGGCCGCGCGCTGCAGGCGATGCAGATTCCCGACAAGCGCTACACGCTCGTGATCAACGATCGCGCGAACAGCGTGTACGTGGCCGGCCCGCGCCGCTACGTCGAGCTCGTGCGGCAGGCGGTCGGCTCGGTCGGCGATCCGGCGGCGAACGGCGCGCATGCGGACATCCGCGCGTTCCGGCTGAAGTACGGCTGGGCGTCGGATTTCACGATCAACCGCTCGGGCAAGGAAGTGACCGTGCCGGGCGTCGCGACGATCCTGAGCCGGCTGTTCGGCAAGGGCGGCGGCACGAACGCGCTGCCGTCGAGCACGTCGCTCGGGCAGGCCGCGCGCCAGGTGAAGCTCGGCTCGGGGCTGACGATCGCGGTGCCGCGCCTCGATTTCCCCGATATCTCCGGCGGCCCGCGTTCGGGTGGCTATGCCGGCGACGGCAGCGCGACCGGCGGGTTCTCGCCGTTCTCGAACGGCGGCGGCGGCGACGCGCTGCCGCAGATCGTCGCCGATCCGGCGATCAACGCGGTGATCGTGCGCGACCTGCCGGAGAACATGTATCGCTACCAGTCGCTGATCAACCAGCTCGACGAGCGGCCGCGCATCGTCGAGATCAACGTGACGATCATCGACATCAACGAGGATTCGCTCGACAGCCTCGGGATCGACTGGCGCCTGCACACGACGCACGGCGACGTGCAGATCGGCAACGGCGCGAATCCGCTGAACGGCAACACGCAGTACAACGGCTCCGGCAATCCGCCGCTGACGTTCGGCGTCGGCACGTCGGAAACCGGGCAGACGGGCACCTTCCTGCCGACGGGTATCGCGCTGACCGCATCGATCGGCGGCTCGCTGCGCAACTACCTGCTCACGCGCGTGAACGCGCTCGCGCAGAAGGGGCAGGCGCAGTTGCGTTCGAAACCGAAGGTGCTCGCGCTCGACAACACCGAGGCGATCCTCGAGAACCTCACGCAGTTCTACGTGCAGGTGCAGGGCTACCAGGATTCGTCGCTGTACAGCGTGACGACCGGCACGAGCATCAAGGTGACGCCGATGATCGTCGACGAGGCGATCCGCAACGCGGCCGCCGTATCCGCGGTAGCCGTTCGCAATCCGCAGAGCGTGATGATGTCGATCGACATCCAGGACGGCAACGTCGTGCAGGGGCAGGCCGTGTCGAACATCCCGGTGATCCAGCAGCGCAATATCGTCACCAAGTCGATGATCGACGAAGGCAAGAGCCTGCTGATCGCCGGTTTCAACGACGACGAGGTGAAGCTGAACAAGAGCGGCGTGCCCTGGCTGTCCGACATCCCGCTGATCGGCAACCTGTTCAAGTACACCGACAAGTCGGGCAACCACATGGAGCGGTTCTACCTGCTGACGCCGCGCGTGGTGACGACCGCGTCGATGTACGCGCCGGACGGCTCGCCCGTGAACCCGGGCGCCGACGGGCCGGCGAACCAGGAAGGCATGTCGATGTATCGGCCGCCGGACAACGACGTCGCGGTGCCGCTGACGCCGAAGCCGCTGCCCGGCACGAAGTTCGGCCCGCCGGCGCTGCCGCCGCCGCCGAAGGATGCGGCGTCGCAGCCGGCGGCGACGACCGCAGGAGCCACCACCCATGTCGACGACCATCATTGACCCGCACGGCGACGGCGCATTGCCCGGCGGCGCGGGAGGCGCGGGGGCGGGCGCTGCCGCGCTCGCGTCGCCGTGGAACCTGTGCTTTCTGAGCGGGCCGATGTACGGCCGCACGATGTCGCTTGCGCGCGGCGCGAACTGGGTCGGCACGGCGGCGGATTGCGAAGTGATCCTGCCCGATCGCGAGATCGGCGCGAAACAGGTGTGCCTGCAGGTCGGCGCGCTCGCGGTGACCGTGCAGAACCACGGCGGCGACGCCGGCGCGCCGGTGCTGTTCAACGACGAACCGCTCGGCAGCGGCCGCCGCTCGATGACGCCGCACGACGTCGTGACGGTCGGCTCGATCCGGCTCGGCATCGCGCGGCACGCGCAGGCGAGCGTCGCGGTGCCCGACGAAACCGACGCGCCGGATGCCGCGCGCGAGGCCGCGTGGCTCGGCTGGCTCACCGGCGGGCTGCGCCGGCTCGGCAGCCGTCGGCTCGTGATCGCGCTGGTCGCGCTGTGGATCGGCGTGCTGCTCGGCGCGCTCGGCTACGGCTTCGTCGCGTGGTCGGGGCGCCTGCCGTGGCAGCACGAATCGGTGCTCGCGCGCACGCACCGGCTGCAGCAGCTGCTGCACGCGTATCCGGAGCTGGCCGTCGCGCCGCGCGACGACGGCGTGATCGTGTCCGGCTACGTGAGCGACCCGGCCGCGCGAGAACGCGTCGCGCAGATCGTCGCGGGCGTCGACAACGCGGCGCTCGGCAACATCTACGTGGTCAGCGATCTGGTGGCGACCGCGCAGACCTATTTCAGCGATACGGCGCTGACGGTCGCGTATCTCGGCCGCGGCCGGATCGAGCTGACGGGCGCGGCCGCGCGCGCGCAGATCGAGCCGCGCATCCGCAACTACATGAAGGACGCGCGCCCGGCGCTCGAAGTGGTCGATCACGTGCGCGATGCCGATCCGGCCGCGCCGCGCACGACGACGACACTCGGCGGGACGGCCGGCATTCCGGAGATCACGACCGTGTTCGCCGGCGACGGCGACCAGCGCTATATCGAGACGGTCGACGGCAGCCGCTATTTCGAGGGCGCGCGGCTGAAGGACGGGCCGACCGTCGTGTCGATCGGCGCGGACGAAGTCGTGTTCGAACGCAACGGCCAGCGCATCACGATGCCGCTCGGCGGCGCATCGGCGAACGCGCCCGAGCAGGCGCCGGCGCCGCCCGTGGCACCGCTCGCGAGCGGTGCGGCGGCCGGGGTCGCGCAGCCGGTGCCGGGGCCGACGCTGTTGCCGGGCGCACCGCAAGCGGGTGCCAAGGCGGCCGGTGCATCGACGAAGGAGGCGGCGCACTAGCGCCGCGACAGGTCATGCGCATCGCTCGACAGGCGGTGCGCGCATTACGCGGGGCGTCGCATCGGTGCGGCGGCTCACGTCGCCGGCGGGGCATGGGGCCATCGCCGGAAGGTGGATGAAGTTCACGTTAAGGAGCGAAACATGGGTACCCAGGCCGCAGGTGGTGCAACCAACACGAACCAGGTCCAGCAGCAGGCCGACGACCTGACCAAGACGCAGCTCGAACTGACGAAGATCAACTTCCAGGTCCAGCAGTCGACCGCGACGTTCGAAACCAGCAACGCAGTGACCGCGCAGGAGGGGACGGCGAACGCCCAGGTTGCGCAACACCTGAGCTCGGCCGGCCGCGCATGACGCCGGTCGCCGGCCGCGCTGCGTGCCGATGCGCGCCGGGTTTGCCCGCGAAGGGCGCCCGGCCGCGGATGCGCGTGTGCCGGCCGGCCTGTTCCGGGCGGGCCCGACCGATCCGGTCCGGCGCCTGCCAGCCAAGGAGGGCATGAATATGTCAGTGACAGGCGTAGGCGCGGCGCCGCCGGGCGCGGCCGCGCTCGCGGGTGCCGTGCAGCAGACGGGCTCGGCGTCCGATCCGGCGCAGGTGCGCCAGTTCGATGCGTTGATGCAGCCGGGCGCATCGCCGGCGGCGTCGTCTTCGTCGGGCGTCGCGATGTCGCGCGCGCCGGCGGACGCGGCGCCGGCCGTGCAGATGACGCCCGCGCAGGCGAACCAGTCGTCGCTCGTCGAGCGGTTGCGCACCTACGGCAACGATCTCGACACGCGGTACGCGAACATCGACAAGCATCGCAGCGAAATGCTGACGTCGATGGCGGACAGCCGCAGCGATCCGATGATGACGATGGTGAAGGCGATGGATTTCCAGTGGACGGCGACCACCACGATTTCGGAATACCAGTTGAGCCTGTCGGTCGCGCAGGCGGCGAACGGCTTCACGCACACGGTGCTGAAGACGCAGGAGTGAAAGCGTGCGTGCAGGCTGAATTCGGCCTCACGCACCCTGAAGCGGACAAACGATGACGACGATCGATTCGACGCCGCGCGCGCATGCGTGGCGCAGCCGGGCGGCGCGCGCGCTGCTCGCGGGGCTGCTCGTGCTGTTGGCCGGGTGCCAGAAGGAGCTGTACTCGGGCCTGTCGGAGCGCGATGCGAACCAGATGGTCGCGGTGCTCGGCGACGCGGGCATCAGCGCGTCGAAGGACAACGACGCGCGCGACACGTCGGACCGCAACGCATGGCTCGTGAGCGTAGCGGACGGCGACATGCAGTCGGCGCTCACGGTATTGCAGGCGAACGGGCTGCCGAAGCCGAGTTATGCGAGCCTCGGCGAGCTGTTCCAGAAGCAGGGCCTCGTGTCGACGCCGGCCGAGGAGCGTGTGCGCTATCTGTACGGCGTATCGCAGGACCTGTCGCGCACGCTGCAGGACATCGAGGGCGTGGTCGTCGCGCGCGTGCAGGTCGTGATTCCGGAGAACGATCCGCTCGCGGACAAGATCAAGCCGTCGTCGGCGGCCGTATACATCCGCTATCGGTCGGGCGTCGACCTGCGCGCGATGGCGCCGATGGTCAAGGATCTCGTCGCGCACAGCATCGAAGGGCTGCAGTACGACAACGTGTCGCTGTTCCTGCAGCCGGCCGCCGCGCAAGCAGCGCGCGTGGACGGGATCGGCAGCGCGGTGACCGATATCGTGCGGCTGCGCTCGCCGCTCGGCTGGCTCGTGTTTGCGCTGATCCTGCTGACCTGCGCGGTGATCGCGCTGTCGGCGGCGCGGCGCGGAATGTTCGGCGCGCGGCTCGCGGGCCTGCTCGGCGCGCCGCGCGGCGCCAATGGCGGCGCGTCCGCGCAGCCGGCATCCGGGCAGCCGGCCGGCGGCGGTCTGCGCACGCCGGACGGCGCGCGCGATGGCGCATGAGCGATCCGCATGCACCACCGGCTGACGCGGCCGCCCCGTCCGATACGGCGCCGCTGCCGTGGCTGCAGCCGCTCGCGCCGCCGCCAGCCGCGCGCCGTGCCGCGTTTCATGCGCTCGTCTGCGACTTCAACCTGCGGCCCGACCGTTATCTGCACGTGACGCGCGTGCCGGCCGACTGGCCCGCGCGCTACCGCTCGCCGGACGCGTTCGGCGCGGCCGGCCGCAAGCTGCTCGCGCGGCACCTGCTCGACGTGCATGGCGTGGCCGACCGGCACGACTTCGACGTCGCGAACCCGTGCGCGCGGCTCGCGCTGCTGCCCGGCGCGGCGCTCGAGCAACTGGCGTCGTATGCGGGGCTGCTGCTGCATCGCAACTGGCTGCGGGATGCGCTGACCGTGCGGCGCATCCGCGCGGAAATCGCGGCCCGGCTCGGCGGCGACGCGCTGGAACTCGCGCTCGAACGCGCGCCGGAATTCGGCGCGCTCGCGGATACGCTCGAACCGTGGCGCGCGGATCCCGCCGCGCTGCCCGTCGTGATCCGCGCACGCGGCGGACGGCTGCTCGCGGATTTCATCGGCGTGGCAGGCGACGCGGTCGCGCGGCGCACGCGCCTGAAGTTCAACCGCGCGATCGACGACGAAGCGCCGTACTGGCTGAACCGCGCGCAGCGCGACCAGTTCGGCGAACTGATGTTTCTGTTTCTGATTCCCGAGAGGCTTGCGTCATGGGACTGGCTTTTCTGATCACGAGCGACAACCTGCAGCTGCTGTCGGAGCGCAAGGTGCTCAAGGAGCGCGAATACGCGGCGCTGCTCGACGCGTCCGCGGTGATCGCGACCGCGCACGACGAGGCCGCGCGCATCGTCGCCGACGCGCAGCGCGAATTCGACAAGCGGCAGGCGGCCGGCTACGACGAAGGGATGCGCCGCGCGCAGCGCGAGCAGGCCGCGCAGGCGTACACGCAGGCGCTCGCCGCCGCACGCACGATGGAGACGATGAAGGACGCGATGGCCGATATCGTCGTGAAGGCCGTGCGCGCGATCGTCGGCGAGATGAGCACGCAGAAGCTGTACGAGGCCGCGCTGGCGCGGATCGCGCCGCTCGTGCGCGACGAGGCGTTTCTGGTCGTGCATGTCGCGCCGGGCCGCAAGGACGAGATGCGCGACGCGCTCGACGGCGCATTCGCGGGGCAATCGAACCGGCAGAAGATTCGCATCGTCGAGGATGCGCAGCTCGAACGCCATGCGTGCACGGTCGAGACGCCGTCCGGGCGCATCGACGCGAGCCTCGACCTGCAGATCGACGCGCTGCGCCAGGCGATCCGCCGCGACGCGCTGAAGGGCGCCGCGCGATGAACGCGCCGCTCGACGAAACGCAGCCGTTCGGCAGCGGCGACGACGACGGCGCGCCGTTCGATCGCGGCCGCCTCGTCGGCGAACTCGACGCGGGGCTCGCGTTTTTCTCGCCGGTATCGGTGCAGGGCCGCGTCAATCACGCGGTCGGGCAGATCTTGAATGCGACGGGCATCCGCGCGCGGCTCGGCGAGATCTGCGAACTTCGCACGCCGAACCAGCCGACGCTGCTCGCCGAAGTGGTCGGCTTTTCGCGGCAGACGACGCTGCTCACGCCGCTCGGCGACGTGGCCGGGCTGTCGCCGGAAACGACCGTCGTGCCGTCCGGGCGCGAGCATGTGTTTCCGGTGGGAGAAGGGTTGTTCGGCCGCGTGCTCGACGGGCTCGGCCGGCCGCTCGACGATCGCGGGCCGGTGACGGGCGCCGCGTGGGTGTCGACGCAGCAGGACCCGCCGAACCCGCTCGCGCGCCAGATGATCGACACGCCGTTTCCGACCGGCGTGCGCGTGATCGACGGGCTGATGACGCTCGGCGTCGGGCAGCGCGTCGGCATCTTCGCGCCGTCGGGCGTCGGCAAGAGCACGCTGCTCGGGATGATCGCGCGCGGCGCGCAGGCCGACGTGAACGTGATCGCGCTGGTCGGCGAACGCGGCCGCGAGGTGCGCGAATTCATCGAGCACAGTTTGTCGCCCGAGGTGCGCGCGCGCTCGATCGTCGTCGTGTCGACGTCCGATCGCCCCGCGATGGAGCGCGTGAAATCCGCGCTCGTCGCCACCGCGATTGCCGAGCATTTCCGCGATGCGGGCAAGCGCGTGCTGCTGCTGGTCGATTCGCTGACGCGTTTCGCGCGCGCGCAGCGCGAGGTCGGCCTCGCGAGCGGCGAGCCGCCGACGCGGCGCAGCTTCCCGCCGTCGACGTTCGCGGTGCTGCCGCGCCTGCTCGAACGCGCGGGGCAGGGCGCGAACGGGTCGATCACCGCGCTCTACACGGTGCTCGTCGAAGGCGACGAGGAATCGGACCCGATCGCCGAGGAAGTGCGCTCGATCCTCGACGGCCATATCGTGCTGTCGCGCAAGATCGCCCTTGCGAACCGCTATCCGGCGATCGACGTGCTCGCGAGCCTGTCGCGCGTGATGCCGCTCGTCGCGAGCCGCGCGCACCAGCAGGCGGCCGCGCGCGTGCGCGAGCTGATCGCGAAGTACCAGGAGATCGAACTGCTGGTGCAGATCGGCGAGTATCGCGAAGGCAGCGACCGGCTCGGCGATCTCGCGCTGCGCGCGCGCGACGCGATCGGCGCGTTCTGCGCGCAGGCGTCGCACGAGGACGTGCGCTTCGACGCGCTGCTCGCGAAGCTGACGAAGCTGGCGAACGATCATGTCTGAAGCCGACGACCGCCTCGTACTTGCCACGCTTGCGCGCCTGAAGCGCGTGCGCGAGATGCGCAGCCAGATCGCGCGCGTCGCGGCCGCGCGCCAGCAGGGCATCGCCGCGCAGAGCCGCCGCGCGCTCGACGCCGCGCACGCGCAGCTCGCGCAGCAGGTGGCCGCGAAGGCCGCGATCCAGACGCGTCTTGCCGACGACGTGCGCGAGGCGCGCGTGCTGCAGAACGCGGCGGCCGATACGCGCACGTTCGACCGGCACATCGGCACCGCGAACGCGTCGGTGAGCGAGGCCGCGCACGTGCATCGCGGCCACGAGGCGACGCTGGCCGACCTGCAGCGCGCCGCGCGCAAGGCGAAGGCCGCCGAGGACAAGCTCGACAAGGCCGGCGAGAAGGCGCTGCACGCGCGTGCCGCGCGGGTCGAGCGCGATGCCGACGAAGTTGCGGACGGATACGCGGTGCGGCGCTTCGCGACGGCCGGGGTATGGTCAGGCGCGGCGGGCGACGTGGCCGGCCACGCGGCCGCGCAGCCGGAAGCGGCCGCCGCGTTCGACGCGGAGATGGCCGCCCGGCCGGCCGATGCGGAAGCCGGCTCGGTCGACGTGACCGACATGGGCGACACAGCCGCTTCAACCGCCTCAACCGCCCCGGCCGACGACCCCGAGCCGCCCGCCGCCGCGGAGCGCCGATGCTAGACCAGGCCGCGGGTTTCAACGACGTCGCGGGTACGCTGCGGCCGCTGCTCTACGTGATGCCGCGCCTGTTGCCGATCATGTTCGTCGTGCCGGTGTTCAACGAGCAGATCATCACGGGGCTCGTGCGCAACGGGATCGCCGTCGTGATCGCCGCGTTCGTCGCGCCGGCGATCGACTCCGCGCAGGTGGCTGCGCTGCCGTTCCTGATGTGGTGCCTGCTCGTCGCGAAGGAGGCGGTGGTCGGCATGCTGCTCGCGGGCGCGTTCAGCGCGGTGCTGTTCGCGATCCAGGGCGTCGGCTACCTGATCGACTTCCAGACCGGCAGCGGCAGCGCCGCGTTCTTCGATCCGATGGGCGGCCACGAGGGCGGACCGACCTCGGGCTTCCTCAATTTCGTCGCGATCGCGCTGTTCGTCACGGCCGGCGGCCTGCAGGTGCTCGTGCAACTGTTCGCGCAGTCGTATGCGTGGTGGCCGATCGGCTCGCTCGGCCCCGATTTCTCGTCGATGCTGCAGACCTTCATCGTGCGGCAGACCGATACGATCTTCGAATGGATGGTGAAGCTCGCCGCGCCGGTGACGATCGTGCTGGTGCTCGTCGAGCTCGGCATCGGCCTCGTCGGGCGCGCGGTGCCGCAGCTCAACATCTTCGTGTTCTCGCAGCCGCTGAAGAGCGCGCTCGCGCTGCTGATGATGGTGCTGTTCCTGCCGGTGGTGTACGCGGCGCTGCATTCGCTGCTGAGCCCCGACAGCGGGCTGATGGCGCTGCTGCGCGCGCTGTTCGCCGCGCACGGCGGCGCCTGAGCGCGCGACGGAGCCGACATGGCCGAAAAGGACCAGAAGCCGACCGCGAAGCGCCTGCGCGAGGCGCGCGAGAAAGGCGACGTGCCGAAGAGCGCGGAAACGATTTCGTCGGCGTTCTTCGTCGGCGTATGCGTCGCGCTCGCGGTCGGAATCGGCGCGCTGTTCGCGCGGCTGCAGTCGCTGTTCCGGCTCGTGTTCGACGCGATCGGCGCGGCCGACCCGTCCGCACGGATCGCGGTGCTGATCGACGGCGCCGCGCGCGACTGGGCGACGCTGTCCGCGCAGATCGTCGCGGCCGGGCTGCTGGCCGGCCTGCTCGCGGGCTTCGTGCAGGTCGGCGGCGTGATGGCGTGGAGCCGCCTCATGCCGCAACTGTCGCGCCTTAATCCGGCCGCGGGGCTGAAGAACCTGTGGTCGATGCGCAACCTCGTCAATCTCGCGAAGATGCTGCTGAAGACGGTGCTGCTCGCCGCGACGCTCGGCTGGCTGATCGTCGAGTCGCTCGACCCGTCGGTGCAGTCGGGTTTCACGCGGCCGATCTCGATCCTCGCGCTGATCGTGAAGCTGCTGATGCTGCTGTTCGGCTGGGCCGCGCTGATCTACATCGTGATGGCGCTGATCGACATCGTGCATCAGCGTCACGAGTTCAACCAGAAGATGAAGATGTCGATCGACGAAGTGCGACGCGAGCACAAGGAGGACGAGGGCGACCCGCACATCGAGGCGAAGCGCCGGCAGCTCGCGCGCGAAGCGCAGTTCGCGTCGCTGCCGGACCGGATCGGTTTCGCGTCGGTGGTCGTCTATTCTCCGCGCGTCGCGGTCGCGCTCTATTACGGCGGGATCGGCACGCTGCCGTGGGTGCTCGCGCGCGGCGAAGGCGAGGCGGCCGAGCGGATCGTGCGGCTCGCGCGCGACGCGCTGCGCCCGACGCTTGCGAACGTCGGGCTCGCGCAGGCGCTGTACGAGACGACACCCGAGAACGGCACGATCCAGCAGCAGCATTTCCGCGAGGTCGCGCAGTTGCTGAAATGGGCGACCGGCGCTGTCTGACGCACACCGCGGCGGGCATATCCTCATGCCGTCCCCTTTATTCAGGACAGAGGGCCTGCACGGCCATCCGTTCCAATTCAATATGGCCCTTTGCGCGGTCATGCGCGCGCGGCGCTTGACGTCATTTTTTTCCGGTCGTCGCCGGAATTCACCGGTGAATTATTGCTGAATTATTTCTTCGTAATATGGCTCGACCGTTACGCCTGACGGCGGGCCGCGAGGTTGCGCCATGCGTGACGGAACAGGTCAACAGGGGCAGACAAATCAAATGTGCGGAATCGACGGCTTTCTGAATAGCGTCGCCTGCGATGAGGAGACAGCGCGCGGCACGCTCGCGCGAATGACGGCGAGCCTCGCGCATCGCGGGCCGGACGGGCAGGGCATCTGGGTCGATCCGGAAGCCGGCATCGCCCTCGGCCACCGGCGGCTTGCGATCGTCGACCTGTCGGTGCATGGCCGACAGCCGATGGCATCCGCGTGCGGCCGCTACGTCATGGTCTTCAACGGCGAAATCTACAACCATCGCGAACTGCGTGCCGAGCTCGAGCGCGCGGGTCGCGCACCGGCGTGGCGCGGCCACTCCGACAGCGAGGTGCTGATCGCGGCGATCGTCGCGTGGGGCGTCGAGGCGACGCTGCGGCGCGCGACCGGCATGTTCGCGTTCGCGCTGTGGAATCGCGAGTCGCGGGTGCTGACGCTCGCGCGCGACCGGATCGGCGAGAAGCCGCTCTACTACGGCCGGATCGGCGACGCGCTCGTGTTCGCGTCGGAGCTGAAGGCGCTGCGCGGCTATCCGGGCTTCGACGGCACGGTCGACCGCGATGCGCTGTGCCTGTATCTGCGCCAGTCGAGCGTGCCCGCGCCGTACACGATCTATCGCGGCATCCGCAAGCTGCCGCCCGGCACGTACATCCAGTTCGAGCATGCGCGCGACACGCCGCGCGTGCGCGCGTACTGGACGCTCGAACAGGCGATCGAGAACGGCCGCGAGCAGCCGTTCGAGGGCAGTGCCGACGAGGCCGTCGGCCAGCTCGACGCGATCCTGCGCCAGGCCGTCGCGCGGCAGATGGAAGCCGACGTGCCGCTCGGCGCGTTCCTGTCGGGCGGCGTCGATTCGTCGGCGATCGTCGCGCTGATGCAGGCGCAATCGGCGACGCCGGTCGACACGTTTACGATCGGCTTCCATGAAGCCGGCTACGACGAAGCCGGTTACGCGAAGGCCGTTGCGCGCCATCTCGGCACGCGGCATACCGAACTTTACGTAACCGCCGACCATGCGCTCGGCGTCGTGCCGAAGCTGCCGTCGATCTACGACGAGCCGTTCGCCGATGCCTCGCAGATCCCGACCTTTCTCGTGTCGGAGCTGACGCGCCGGCATGTGAAGGTGAGCCTGTCCGGCGACGGCGGCGACGAGCTGTTCGGCGGATATACGCGCTACTTCCTGACGCCGCGCCTGTGGCGCAAGCTGCATCGCGTGCCGGCCGCCGTGCGCGCGCGGATCGCCGCCGCGCTGCATGCGCTGCGGCCCGATCACGCGGACCAGCTCGCGGCCGTCGCACAGGGTGCATGGGGCGGCGTGGAGGCGCGCGAATCGGCGTCGCGCATCGGCGACCGCCTGCACAAGCTCGGCCATGTGATGACGGCCGAGAGCCGCATCGGCCTGTACCGGCTGCTGATGTCGTCGGTGCATCATCCCGAGCGCATCGCGCTGTCGGGACAGGAGCCGCCGACGCCGCTCGACACGGTGTCCGCGTGGCCCGCGCACCTGAGCTTCGCCGAGCAGGCGATGGCGATCGACACGCTCACGTATTTGCCGACCGACATTCTCGCGAAGGTCGACCGCGCGGCGATGGCCGTGAGCCTCGAGACGCGCATGCCGTTTCTCGATCATCACGTCGTCGAATTCGCGTGGCGCGTGCCGGCGTCGGTGCGCTTGCCGGAAGGGCAGTCGAAGGCGCTGCTGCGCCGGCTGCTCGACCAGTACGTGCCGTCGGCGCTGATCGACCGGCCGAAGCAGGGCTTCTGCGCGCCCGTCGATCACTGGCTGCGCGGCTCGCTGCGCGACTGGGCCGAGGCGCTGCTGCGGCCGTCGCGGTTGCGCGAAGAGGGTTTCTTCGATGCGGCCGCGGTCGAGCGTCTGTGGCGGCAGCACCAGACGGGGCGGATGAACTGGCAGCATCAGTTGTGGACGGTGCTGATGTTCCAGGCGTGGCTGGAGGCGCAGCGGGCGGGGTGACGCGGCGTTCGACTTGCTGACGACGGCCCGCGCACACGCCCGCGCCGCACCCGGTCACTGATCGAGACACCGCACGCACAGCCGCTTCGCCTGGTTCGCCGGCAGCCCGCGGCACATCATCACCACCGGGCGCGCGTGACACGAAGGCGCATCGGCGGACGCGGCGGGCGACGCCAGCCGGCGCGCATGTTCGGGCGGCGTGACGGCGGCGGCTTCCGTGCGCCGGCGGCGCTCGGGCGGCGGCGCGTCGCTTACGACCGGAATCGGTTCGACGCCGCCTTCGCGCGCGTTGCGTTGCGCGCTCGCGACGACGCGGCTCACGTAGCCGCTCGAGAAGCCGGTCGTGAAGTTGCCGCTGTAGTAGCACGACAGCGCCGCGCGCAACGCGGCCTGCGCGGCGCGGCCGGTGCCCGACGAGCGCGCGAAGCATTCGGTCAGGATCGCGCCGCCGGCCCGCAGGTTGCGGCACGGCTCGAACATCGTCGCTTCGTCGAGCCCGTATTTCGAGAAATTTCGTTCGTTCACCTGCGCGAGGCCGACGCTGTAGCTGAAGCCGCGCGACGCAAGCTCGCGCGCGGTCGCGCGTGCCTCGTCGAGCGACGCGGGCTGGCGCGCCAGGTGGCCGCCGACCACGCCGATCGCGTACGGATTGAAGCCCGATTCGGTGCGCACGAGCGCGGCGAGCGTGTCGGGATCGACGTTCGGCGCACACGCGCGAGCGAGTTGCGCGAAGCCCGCGCCGCTGGCCGCATGCGCGATGCGCGGCTGCATGCCGGCGAATGCGAGCGCGAGCAGCCCGACCAGCGCGCACAGGTGCACGGCGGCGGTTCGCAGGCCGCGCGCATTCATCCCGCGCCCGCGACGCGGTACGACAGCACGAGCCCGTGCACGAGCAGCGACCAGCCGTCGAGCGCGACGAACAGCAGCAGCTTGAACGGCACCGAGATCGTCGTCGGCGAGATCATCTGCATCCCGAGCGCGAGCAGGATGTTCGCGACCAGCAGGTCGACGACGATGAACACGATATAGATCACGAAACCGATCTGGAACGCCTTCGTCAGCTCGGCGAGCGTGAAGCTCGGCACCAGCACGAGCAGGTCGTCGTCCTTGATGCCGTCCGCGCGGTTCTTCGGCCAGACCGACGTCGCGGTGCGCACGAAGAATTCGCGGTCGCGCTGCCGCGTATGCGACACGAGGAAATCCTTGATCGGCGGCAGCGCGGCATCGGCGAGCGCGCCGACGTCGGCGGTCGACAGCTGCCCCGATGCGTCGAAGTGGCGCGCCTGCAGCGCGTCGCGGATCGACATCCCGACGGGCGCCATGATGAACAGCGACAGGATCAGCGCGATGCCGTTCAGCACGAGGTTCGGCGGCACCTGCTGGATCCCGAGCGCGGAGCGCAGGAGGCCGAGCACGACCACGAGCTTCGTGTAGCTCGTCACCATCAGCGCGGCGAACGGCGCGATGCCGAGCGCGGCGATTACCGCGATCAGCGCGACCGGATTCGGCAGGTTGCCCATCGCTCAGCGCTCGCGCGGCGCGGGTTGCGTCAGCGTGACGACCCGCACGCCGAGTTTCTGGCCGACTGCAATCAGATGGCCGGTGCCGATCAGCATCCCGTTCGCGACCAGATGGATCACGCTCTGGTTGATGCCTTGCTGCAGTTCGATCACGGCGCCCGGCTGCAGCGCGCTCAACTCGCCGAGCGGCATCGACGTGGGCGGCAGCTCGAAGCGCAGGTCGACCGCGAGGCCGTCGAGCGTGCGCGGCGCATCGGCGGGCGGCGCGTCGTGCGCCGTCGCGGGCGCGGTGTCGGTGCGGGTCGGTTCCAAAGGCATCTCCCTGATTCGTTCGACGGTCAGCCGGTTGCCCGACGGCCGTCCGGTGATCTCCCACGCCGGCGCGGCAGGCAGCCGCGCGACGCACAGCAGGTTCTGCTCGTGCGCCTGCCAGCGCTCGATCGCGATGATGTCGCCGCCGACGACGTCGGCCAGTTCGGCCATCGTCAGCTCGGTGCGGCCGATCTCGAACACGAGCGGCACGGGCAGGTTCGCGTAGGCCGCGCGCGTGTCGGCGAGCGCGGCCGGCGCGGCCGCGAAGAACACGGCCAGCGCATCGGGCGCGTCGAACAGCAGTGCGCCGTGGCAGCGCCATGCGCCGTCGGCGCGCCGCAGTTCGAAGCGCAGCGCGGCCGGCGATGCGCGCCACGCGGGCGCGCTCGCGGGCGGCGGCAGCAGTTCCACGCGCTGCCGCGTCGCGGCCTGCAGCACGGCCGTGAGCGGCGCGCACAGGTCGGCGAGCAGTGCCGCGCGGATCACGGCCGGCACGGCCGGGTCGGCCGCATCGCCGAGCCATTCCGTTTCCGCGACCGGATCGATCCATAGCGTGCCGGTGGCCGGGCCGACGACGAAGCGATATGCGTGCGCATCGGCGGCCGGCTCGGCCTCGATGCGCCAGCGCAGCTCGTACGCATGCTCGCCGAGCGTGACCGGAACGGCGCCGGTCGCGCAGTACGCGTGCGACAGCCCGCGCGCGGCGGCGGCGGACAGGCGCGGCAGGTAGGGCGACGCGTCGAGCGCGACCGCGGCCGGAGCAGCGGCGGGCGGCACGGAAGCGGCGGGCATGGCCCGGTTCGCGGCGTCGCCGGCGTCGGCATTCGTCAGGAACTGCGCAGGCACGGCGGGATCGGGGCGGATTCGGCGTCGGTTCGACGGGTTGTTATGGGGCCGGTGGCGCGGACGGGCACGCGGCTGCTGCGTCGATTGTAGGGACGGCCATGGCCGCGTGCCGCGCCGGAATCCGTAGTCGCGTGCATTGCGCGGCGACGGGGAGAGCGGGGCGCTACGAAGCGTGACGCCGCGTGATGGAATGCCGCGCAGCGCGATGCGCGGCGGCGGGCGGCCAAAAGCAACCGCCGCCCGGAGGCGGCGGTCGGGTCGCGACCGGCTGGCGGGACGCGAAGCGCTGCGAACCTGCACAGCGCGGTGGGGGGGAGTGCTGCTGGCGCGCCGCGGGCGGGCGGCGCGCGGGTGAATCGTCAGGCGTAGTCGGCGGCCATCACGGCCGGCGGCGCGGCACGCAGGATCGGCGCCGCTTCGTGGCGCTCGACGTGCGTCATGGCCGCACCGAACAGCACGAGGCGATAGCCGACCGCATAGATCGGGATGATTCGCAGGTTCTTGTCGTGCTCGAGCTGCAGTTTCGAGCGGATCCGCGAGATATGGGTATCGAGCGTGCGCGACGACACGGCGAGTTCCCGGCCCCATACGGCTTCCTGGATTGCCTGCCGCGGCACGACCTTGTTCATGTTGTCGAGCAGGAATTCGACGACGTCGAATTCGCGCGGCGTAACGTCAACGACCTTGTTGTCGATTTCGATCGTGCGGCGCACGAAGTTGATTTTTATGTTGTCGATGTACAGGTATTTGCAATCCATGGTGGCCCTCGCATGTCCATAAAGGAGTGTTTGCGGGTCATGTACTGCAACTTCCGGGCCAGGGGATGGACGGTCAGGTGTCGACGGCGGAGCACGCCGGGGGCAGGCGGCGTGGAGCCTTGAATTCAAAAGAATTTTTAACGCGGCGCGCGGGGCGGGTGCGGAAGGGGGCGGAGCAATTTTGAAGAATTGTTACGTAGCATCGAGGGGCGACGTTACGGGCGTTACGTCTGACGTAACGTGTGGGGGAGGCGGTAATCGTGGCGGGCAACACATGGTTTTTGCCGGACAGCGAACCCTACATCGAACCCTACCTGGTTTGATGAATAGGCTATTTAAATCAATTGGTTGCGAGTGTTTTTTGCCGACATCGAACCCTACATCGGCCACACTTCGACACAAGACGCCGGCCGACAGACGTTTCCATCCCCCAGCCGGCGTTCCCCCCCATCAAGCCTTCGCGCTATCCGCCGAATCGAACGGCAGCACGTAATGCCGCTTGCCCGTCGCCGCGAAGATCGCGTTCGCGACCGCCGGCCCGATCGGCGCGACGCCCGGCTCGCCGACCCCGGTCGGCGCTTCGGCCGACGGCACGATATACACCTCGACCTTCGGCATCTCGGCCATCCGCAGCACGTTGTAGCCGTCGAAGTTGCGCTGTTCGACCTGGCCGTCCTTCAGCGTGATCGCGCTGTGCAGCGCCGCACCGAGCCCGAAGCCGATGCCGCCTTCCATCTGCGCGGCGACGATGTCGGGATTGATCGCGATCCCGCAATCCACCGCGCACACCACGCGCTCGACCTTCACCTTGCCGTCCGCGTCGACCGACACCTCGGCCACCTGCGCGACATAGCTCTTGAACGCCTCGGCGACCGCGATCCCGCGCCCGCGGCCTTTCGGCAGCGGCTTGGCCGGATCCCAGCCGGCCTTCTGCGCGGCCAGCTCCAGCACCGCGCGCATGCGCGGCTCCTTCGCGAGCAGGTCGCGGCGGAACGCGTACGGATCCTTGCCGGCCGTGTGCGCGGCTTCGTCGATGAACGCCTCGACCGCGTAGGCCGTGTGCGAGCTGCCGACCACGCGCCACCACAGCACGGGCACGCCCGTCTTCGCGGTGGTGAGCTCGACCGACACGTTCGGCACTGCGTACGGCAGGTTCGCCGCGCCCTCGACCGACGTCGCGTCGATGCCGTTCTTGACCATGAACGCCTCGAACGGCGTGCCGGCGAGGATCGACTGGCCGACGATCCGGTGGCGCCAGCCGACCAGCTTGCCGTCCGCGGTCAGGCCCGCGTCGAGCTTGTGGAAGTACATCGGCCGATAGAGGCCGCCCTGGATGTCGTCCTCGCGCGTCCACTGCAGCTTGACGGGCTTGCCGTCCGCGCCGAGCGCCTTCGCGATCGACACGGCCTCGACCACATAGTCCGACCACGCGTTCGCGCGCCGGCCGAAGCTGCCGCCCGCGTACAGCGTGTGGATCTTCACCTGCTCGGGCTTCAGGCCCGCGACCTTGGCGGCGTTCGCCTGGTCGATCGTCTGGAACTGGTCGCCGGCCCAAATTTCGCAGCCGTTGCGCGTCAGCTTGACGACCGCGTCGAGCGGCTCCATCGGCGCGTGCGCGAGATACGGGAATTCGTATGTCGCGCTGAGCTTGCGCGCGGCGCCGGCGATCGCCGCGTCGGCGTCGCCGTCCTTGCGCGCCGACGTGCCCGGCTTCTCCGCGAGCTGCCGGTATTCGCGCATGATCTCGGCCGAGCCGCGCTTTTCGGCGTTGCTTTCGTCCCATTCGACCTTCAGCGCGTCGCGGCCCTGCTTCGCGGCCCAGAAGCCCGTCGCGACGACCGCGACGCCGCGCGGCACCTGCACGACCGACACGACACCCGGCACCGCCTTCGCGGCCGTCGCGTCGAACGACTTGACCGTCGCGCCGAAGCGCGGCGGGCGCTGCAGCAGCGCGACGCGCATGCCGGGGAAGGTCGTGTCGAGCGTGAAATGCGCGGTGCCGTTCGATTTCGCCGATGCATCGACGCGCGGAATCCGCTGGCCGATCAGCTTGAAATCGGCCGGCTGCTTCAGCACGACCTTGTCCGGCACGGGCAGCTTCGATGCGTCGGCGACGAGCGTGCCGTAGGCGGCCGTCTTGCCGCTCTTCGCATGCGTGACGACGCCATTGGCCGTCGTCAGCTCGCCGGCCGGCACCTTCCAGCGGGCCGCGGCGGCCGACACGAGCATCGCGCGGGCCTTGCCGCCCGCTTCGCGCAGCTGCTGCCACGAGTTCGCCATCGCCGAACTGCCGCCCGTGCCCTGCATCGTGCCGAACGCGAGGTTCGCATAGCGCTTCGCATCGGCCGGTGCGCTTTCGACGCGCACGCTCGACCAGTCGGCGTCGAGTTCCTCGGCGACGATCGTCGCGATGCCCGTATACGCGCCCTGGCCCATTTCGACGTGCTTCGCGATGACCGTGACGGTGCCGTCGGGCGTGATGCGCAGGAACGCGTTCGGCGCGAAATCGGCGGCCGGTGCGGTCGCGGCGAGCGCGCGGCGGCCGAGGCCGGCCCATTCGAAGCCGATGGTCAGGCTGACCGCGGCTGCGGCGCCCGCGGCCTTCAGGAACGTGCGGCGCGACGGACGCACCGAATCGCGG
Organism: Burkholderia sp. GbtcB21; assembly: GCF_019091065.1. Taxonomy (NCBI): domain Bacteria; kingdom Pseudomonadati; phylum Pseudomonadota; class Betaproteobacteria; order Burkholderiales; family Burkholderiaceae; genus Burkholderia; species Burkholderia sp. GbtcB21. The sequence goes on along the minus strand of NZ_JAGXKA010000001.1, from coordinate 812,334 downwards.
TTGTCGAGTTCGATCGTCATGGTCAGGCTCCCAGCGTCGCGGCCGCGTCGTGGATCGCGGCCCGGATGCGGGCGTAGGTCGCACAGCGGCACAGGTTGCCGTTCATCGCGGCGTCGATGTCCGCGTCGGTCGGTTTCGGGTTCTGTTCGAGCAGTGCGGTGGCCGACATGATCTGGCCGGACTGGCAATAGCCGCATTGCGGAACCTGCTGCTTGACCCACGCGGCCTGCACGGCCTGCGCGGGCTTGCTCTGCAGGCCCTCGATCGTCGTGACGTGCTTGCCGGCGATACCGGCGAGCGGCAGCACGCACGAGCGGACGGCCTGGCCTTCGAGATGCACCGTGCACGCGCCGCACTGCGCCATGCCGCAGCCGAACTTCGTGCCGGTCAGTCCCGCGTGTTCGCGAATCGCCCAGAGGACGGGCATCGACGGATCGGCGTCGAGCGTAACGTTCTTGCCGTTGAGGACAAACGAGGTAGGCATTTTGGTTGTCTCCGTGGGGAAAACCCGGCATGCGCCCGGTTAGCGGGCAGTGTGCGCGAGCAGCCGGTTTTTGCGTCTACCCAATCCTGCAAATTTATTGAACAATCCTGCAAATCCCGGGCACGCCGTGGGCCGTTTCGCTATGCTCCCGCGACATGGGGAAATCAATCGAGGATTCGTCATGGACATGACCGATATCGCGGCGTCGCGCGAATCCGGGCGGCGCGAGCTGGCGTCGCTGATCGGCCGCTTCGCGCCGGCGGACGGCTCGCATTCGACCGCTGTGCCGGGCCTGATGCTGCATCGGCACACGCGTCCGGTCGATCTCGGCTGCGGCGTGTCGCGTGCCGCGCTCGTGATCGCCGCGCAGGGCGCGAAGCGCGTGATCGTGGCCGGCCAGGCCTACGAATACGACACGCAGAATTGCCTGATCACGTCGATCGACTTGCCGATCCTGTCGCGCGTGACGCGCGCGTCGCCGGATGCGCCGTACCTGTGCCTGTCGCTGACGCTCGATCCGCAGCGCATCGTCGAGCTCGCGGCCGAGATGCGGCTGCCCGAGCCCGACGCGGGCCCCGAAGGCGAAGGCATCGCACTCGCCGAGCTGACGCCGCCGCTGCTCGACGCCGCGCTGCGGCTGTTGCGATTGCTCGATACGCCGGCCGACATTCCGGTCGTCGCGCCGCTGATCGAAAAGGAACTGCTGTACCGGCTGATGACGAGCGGGCAGGGCACGCGACTGCGGCATATGGCGATCGCGGGCAGCCAGACGCACCGGATCGCGCGCGCGATCGAATGGATCCGCGATCACTACGCGGAGCCGATGCGCGTCGAGACGCTCGCGCAGGCGGTCAACATGAGCGTGTCGTCGCTGCACCACCATTTCAAGCACGTGACGACGCTGAGCCCGCTGCAGTACCAGAAGCAGTTGCGGCTGCACGAGGCGCGGCGGCTGTTGCTGCGGCAGGGCGGCGACGTCGGGTCGGTGGCTGCCGTGGTCGGCTACGAGAGCGCGTCGCAGTTCAGCCGCGAATACAGCCGGCTGTTCGGCGCGCCGCCGATGCGCGACGTCGTGCACCTGCGGAAGAAGGAACTGCTCGGCTGACGCGGCGGCGGCCGGCCCGAACGCGCGGCCGGTGCGTCGCCGGGCCGTGGCGCCGGTCGTCGCTCGGCGGCCATCGGCTATTTCGCGACGACCGTCGCCTGCAGGACGTCGCTGCCGAAGCGCAGCGTGCCGCGTTCGACGTTGCGCGTGACGCGAGCGCCGCTCGATCGGTGGTGATCTTCATCGCCTTTTCCCCCGACACGTCGTTAGACGAGCGGCCGCCATCCGCAATCCGTGTGCCGTGGCGTGCCGCTCGGTGAGAGCCGGAAATCAGGCAATCGGCACGCCGTAAACGACGCAAACCCGCGGTGCGCGGGCGAGGGCGTGAAATTGCCGCGCGATATGCGAGCTTTTGTTTCACGAGTGAATGATGGGGACAGGAAAATACCTCGGGCGATGGCCGGATCGGTGTGGTTCGATACGAATAAAATTTCGGTAAATCAGGCGTTTGTGGGATTTTTTGACGCGAAATCGCGCGTTGAATCGGTGTGTTTCAACGATGAGAAAAGCGGGGATGGCTGCTTTAAAAATGTTTCTTCGACGTATTGCCCGTCGGGTGGTTCAAGGTGTGAAGGGGCACGAATGAAAATGAAAAACTGTTGCGCCGGCCTCGGCTGGATTGCGCGTTTTCATTTGTTTTATTTATTACGCCGGGAATGGTCTGGATGACAAAATCATGTCACGTGATCGCGTCGGCATTTTCAAAGTTGAATCAAAATCATTTCGCCGGTCGAGACGAATGCGTGTCGCAGGCACATCGGAGGCGGCCGCGCGGGCTTGCAGAACGGGGCTCCGCACGCTTCGATTCCCGTTCGTCCGGGCATTGGAGGCCGGTCGAACGTGTCGCGACGCACGGTTCGCAAGCGAAAAAAACGGATGCAGCGGGCGATGCGTGACAGCGCGCTTCTCAAGTTTGAAACACTCGTTCTCCTGGCCGTCCGGCGAGGGCCGGCGCGCCGGATTCGTCCGTCAAATCGTGGCATTGCTTCGCGATGCGCAACGATCGGCGCGTGTGCCCGACCGTTGTCGCGATACATTCCTGAAACAAAAAGTTACGTTCCCGGCGATTCGAGCCGGCGCGGCGGCCGTTCGGCGCGCGCAATGAGCGGTGGAATAACGTGTGGCACGCTGCTTGCGCTACTACACGCACCGGCGAGCGGTCGACACGATGCAACAACGATGTGGGAGCGGCCAACTCGTCAATAAGCCAGTCGGGGAAACGGCGATGAAGACTATAAGCAGTGGCTTGATCGGCGCGTTCTTTGCGCACCAAAGGGGTAGTCGGAAAGTTCGGGGTATCGCTTGCGACGCAGTGCCAGCGTCGCGGGTAGCGCCTTGCCGATTTCCCGCCCTCCGCACGCTCCGCGTGCTGGAGCGGTTGTCGCTCCGTGCGGCAACCAGGCGACAGCGGTGCTCGCCATCATTCAGTTCACCCGGATGGGTCAGCCTGTTCGTGCCGGACAGCGTGACGCCGATTCGTCTTCAACCGTGCAAGGCAGTTTCGATCGCGCCGGGTCAATACCGGTGCCGGCCGGAATAGATCGAACGCCTGTCGGCCGGATTATCCGGAAGCCTTTCGTCGCTCCCTCAGGGAGCAGACATGCCGTCTGGCTGCAATGCAGGCCATTTTTCGCTCGGCTAAAGAGCGCATTTTGAGCGGCGCTGCATTTTGCGGTGGTAAATGTATTCGCGCATTTTCGATTCCGGAAACGGGTGCCGGTGCCGGCATTTGTTTCCGACGGGGTGTCGAAAATCGCGGGCCGGCAATGTGTGTTCGTCATTCCGGTTAATCGAATTGGCGTGTTTTCGTGAAATATTCAATATTCGTAAAAATAATGGAAAGCACGCGATCATAAGTTTTGGACAACTTAAAAAACACAAAACTAAACTTAACCTGGACAAAAAATCCAAAAGACCTGGATTTCAAAGAAAACAGGAATCTCGTAATTTGATAGTGATCCTTATTTTTTAGGATTGCTCAAGTCAGGAAGATTGATGGCGTGCAATCTTCCCGGCTCATTTCGTCCACGCCGTTATGGAGTCGACCATGAAGAAGCTTCTCATTGCAGCAGCAGTTCTGGCCGTTTCGGGTGCAGCGTTCGCAGCCAGCGGCACGGTGTCGAGCAGCAACTCGACGAGCGGCGGTTCGACGATGGCCGGTGTTGCCGGGTTCGGTCATTTCACCGCGACCGATTCCGGCGCGGCACTCGGCGCAGCCGCTGCGGTTGCCGGCGGCCCGGGCAGCGGTTCGATCTCGTACACCAACCACACGCAATCGTCGTCGGTCAGCGGCTTCGGCTTCGGCGGCGCACAGGCTGGTGGCACGAGCGGCGCGAATGCCGGTTCGATCGGCTGGACGATTCACCACTAAGCCGCGGCGCGTAGCGTTCGTCATTGGCTGGCGGTACGGATGCCGGGTTTCGCTGTATGCGGGCAGGCCCGGCTCCGCCACCGCCGAACTTCCTCACAGCAAGGGATTGCTATGAAAGCCAACGTCATATTAGCGACAGCGCTCACCGTCATCTCGTCGGCTGCATTGGCCGCCGGTTCGTTCACCACCAACCAGACGCAATCCGTTGCAGCGGGTGTTTCCGGTTCGGTGCTGGTCGGGTCCGGCAGCTATACCAGCAATTCGACTTCGACGGCGGGCGCGAATGCAGGAAGTACCGTGACACCCGCCGGTTCCGCCGGCACGGCATCCGCCTTCCACAACTCGACCTCGACGGCCAGCGGTTCGGGCACGAACGGGGGCGCGTTCGCGGCAGGCGGCGGTATCGGTGCCGCAGGCTCGTTCGGTGGAAACGGCAGCACGAACGAGAACGCGAATGCGCTGTCGGGAGGGGTGACCGCCACGATCGTACTCGGCGCGAACCACTACACGGCTACGGGTGCGAACGACCAGGGCATTGCCAACGCGGGTGCTGCCGGGCTGACGGGCAGTGGCGGGTCAGGCGCGATCGCGGGTTCGAATCACTACAACTCGTCGACCGTATGGAGTACCGGTCCGGCCGGCTCGCCGTCCGCATCGGGCGGAAGCCAGGGCAGTTCGAGCGCGACCGGAAGCAGTCATTAGTCAGGTGTGGGGGGGACCAGTTTCCCAGCGACGCTGGTCTCTTTTCCCGCATTGTTGTCACGTAAGGAGTTGGCATGAAGCAGAAACTGATTGCCGCCGCTCTGATGCTCGCGTCTCTGACGGCGTATGGCGCTGACCGTGCTGCCGATGGTGTGCAATCGAATATGCAGACGTCAAACAACCCTGACCAGACAATCAAACCGTCAGAACGACAAACGCTTTCGTCGGGCAGTGCCATCGGCGGACCGGGCGCCCAGCAGTGGCAGGGCATGTCGGCCGGCTCGTGGTCCCAGCTGGGCAGTGGCTGGAAGCAGTTCGGGGAAGCAGCAAAGACTGAAGTCATTCAGGGGAATTAGTACGGTTGCCTGGGTGGGAGGTCAAAACCTCGTCCGGAGAGTGAAATGAACAGCAACAGGATCAAGGTGGCATGTGCGGCGATGTTCGCGATGACCACGATCGGTGCCCAGGCACAAACCGCGGATTCGACTTCGAGCGCGCAGTCCTCGACGTCGTCGACGGCGATCAGCCAGGGCGGCGGCTCGAGCATGAACACCAACACCACGAGCTCGCGCGGCGGCAATGCCGCCAGCAGCAGCGGGGTTCGCGGCAGCGGCAATTCGAGCGTGAATGTGAACGTGACGATGCCGTCCAGCACGAGCGGCGGCTCGAACGTGACGCCGCAGAGCGTGAGCTCGCTCCAGGCGCCCGGCTCGCCCGGCACCAACCCGTACAACACCCAGATATCGGAAAACGTCAACTACTCGGGTACGCAGACGATCAAGACGAACCCGTCCATCCAGGCGCCCGGCCTCACGACCACGTTGTCCGACACCTGCATGGGGTCGGTGAGCGTCGGCGTGTCGTTCCCGGGGTTCGGTGCGACGGGCGGCACGACGCTGGTCGACCAGGCCTGCGTCCGTCGTCTCGATGCGCGCGAATTCCGCGCGATGGGCCTGACCGACGTGGCGCTCGCGCTGCTCTGCCAGAGCGACGCGAACCGGCGCGCGGTGGAAGCGACCGGGCACCTGTGCCCGGGCACGACCGCGCCGCTCGCACGTTCGAATGTCGCGCCCAGCGTCGAAGCGACCGTCGCCGACGACGTGAAGTATCACGATCCGATCGTGCGCAACCGCATGGGCCTGCCGCCGCTCGACGCTGCCGCGCCTGCGCCGGCGCAGGCGCGCCCGGTGGCGACGACCGCGGTGCAGGCGGCGCCGATTCCGGTCCCGGTGCCCGTGCCGGCGATCGCCGCGCCGACCGTCGCCAGCAAGGTGCCGGATGCCGCGCAGGCGGCTGCCGCGAAGGCGTCGCAAGCGGCGGCCGTCGTGCCCGCTGCTGTCGCACCGGTTGCCGCGGCAGTACCGGCGGTTGCCGCCGCGCCGGCTGTCGCTGCAGCTGTCGCACCGGCCGCTGCTGCGCCGGCCGCGATGAGTGCGGTGCCCGCCGCGGCCATCGTCGCTGTGCCGGCTGTCGCCGACAAGGTCGCCGAGCCTGCGCCGGCTGTCGCAGACAAGGCTCCCGAGCCTGCACGGGCCGTCGCCGACAAGGCTCCCGAGCCTGCGCCGGCTGTCGCAGACAAGGCTCCCGAGCCTGCGCCGGCTATCGCCGACAAAGCCCCCGAGCCCGCGCCGGCTGTCGCTGACAAAGCTCCCGAGCTCGCGCCGGCCGTCGCTGACAAGGCCCCCGAGCCTGTACCGGCCGTCGCCGACAAGGCGCCGGAGCCGATGCCGGTCGCGACCGACAACGCAGCGCAAGCCGCTGCCGCGCCGGCTGCTGCCGTCGTCGCGGCGCCCGCAGTCGATGCGAAGGTGGCGGACAGCGCGCAAGCCGCACCGGCCGCGGCCGAAGCCGCGCCGCAGGCGGCGGATGCTGCGATGGCCGCACCGGCAGCCGACATGCCGGCCGCCGACGCGAAGGTGCCGGACGCGGTCGAATCCGCGGCCGCACCGGCGCAGCCTGCCGACATGTCGGCGTTGACCGATCCGGCGAAGGCGTTGCCGCCGGCCACGGTCGACCAGCGGGCCGCACCGGCTGCACCGGCCGCGCCGGCGCCGGCGGTCATCTCGACGAGCACGTCGTCGTGAGTACGCGGGTCGGGCAGCCGTGCGACCGGAACGCCGGACGCACGGCTGCCGTTCGGACCCGATGCGCGACGGTCGTTCCCGGTTTGACGGGTGTTGGTCCGATCCCCGAGGTCAACACCTCTTTTTGCGTGACGAGGATGCAAGGAGGCCTCAATCATGAGGATCTTTTTGGTCGCTTTGCTGCTGGTCAGCGTGCAAGCCGCTGCGCAGTCGGTTTTCCAGAATCCGGCGGTCTTCGTCATCCTGAGCGAGCAGACCCTTGCGAACGCCGCGAGCGTCCAGCAGGCGCTGACGACGCTCGGCCGACCCGACAACACGGCATGCGTGCCGATGATGATGGTCGGCGACCCGCAGATGATTTACATGATGCCCGAGGAAGGTCACGCGCCGTCGTGGCGATCGCCGGTGTACGGCCGCGGCGCGCCGTTCGAAGCGCAAAACGGGCCGACGCCGACGGGCAAGACGGTCGGCGCGATGCAGCACGCCGAGGACATGCAGACGCAGCCGTGGAGCGACGGCAGCGCGATCACGCAGAAGATCGCCGGCGAGTCGAGCATGTCGGCGGCTGGCAGGGTGAGCGAGTGGCAGCGCAACGGGCTCGACAGGATCGAGACGGCCCGCGCGACGGACGTGACGGTAAACGGCAAGACCTACCGCGCCTATCGCGACGATCTGAACCGGGCGGCGAAGCCGGTCGTCGAGCCGCAGATCTACATGCAGCGTGTCGTTTTCTGCCGGTAACGAAACATCAATCCGAGGACAGGCCGGCGCCGCGCCGCGGGACTACGAGACCCCGTCACACGCGAACCGGCAACGGCCGTCCCGACATACAACCCAAAGCGGCGAGGCCATCGTGAACCATAGCTGCCAGATCAGGGTGTCAGGCCCGCAGGATGTCGAACGCGAGGCCGGCACGATGCCGTTCCTCGCGATCCGGTGCAACCATGTCGTGCCGTCGCGGCCGCTCGTCTACCTGTCGCAGCGGCACGATGCAGCGCTCGCCGACTGTCTCGCGTTGCGCGGCTGGGACGTGTGGTGCGCGAAAACCGTTGCGGACGCACTGAATCTCGTCAAGGCGAACCGCCCGCACGCGGGCATCGTCGATTTCGCCAGCTTCGCGTCGCCCGACGTCGCGTCGTTCGAGGCGCTGCTGCGCGACCCGCGCGTCGGCTGGGTTGCGCTCGCCGACAGCGAGCGGCTGCGCGACATTTCCATCGCACGCCTGATCCGCCATTGCTGTTTCGACTACGTGCGCAACACGACGGCCTATACGACGATCGGCTATCTCGCCGGCCATGCATACGGGATGCTGAAGCTTGCGGACGGCGACCCGGCCGCGGAGGCGCCGCCGCCCGACGGCACGATGATCGGTTCGTGCGATGCGATGCGCCGGCTGTTCGCGACGATCCGCAAGGTCGCGAACACGGATACCACCGTGTTCATCGCCGGTGAATCGGGCACCGGCAAGGAACTGACGGCGGCGGCGATCCACCGGCAGTCGGCGCGCGCCGCGGCGCCGTTCGTCGCCGTGAACTGCGCGGCCATTCCGTCGACGCTGCTGCAGGCCGAACTGTTCGGTCACGAGCGCGGCGCGTTCACGGGTGCACACCAGCGCAAGGTCGGCCGCATCGAGGCCGCGCATGGCGGCACGCTGTTTCTCGACGAAATCGGCGACATGCCGTTCGAGAGCCAGGCGAGCCTGCTGCGGTTTCTGCAGGAAGGCAGGATCGAGCGGCTCGGCGGCCACGCGTCGATCCCGGTGGACGTGCGGATCGTGTCGGCGACCCACGTCGATCTCGAGGCCGCGATGCAGGCGGGGCGGTTCCGCGCCGACCTGTACTACCGTTTGTGCGTGCTGCGCATCGACGAGCCGCCGCTGCGCGTGCGCGGCCGCGACATCATGCTGCTCGCCGATGACATGCTGCGACGCTATCGCGGCGACAGTGCGTACCGGATTCGCGGCTTCATGCCGTGCGCGGTCGAGGCGATCCACAACTATTCGTGGCCCGGCAACGTGCGCGAGCTGATCAACCGGATCCGGTTCGCGGTCGTGATGACGAACGGCCCGATGATCTCGGCCGCCGATCTCGAACTGCACCAGTACACGTCGCGGCAGCTGCCGACGCTCGCCGAAGTGCGCCGGCAGGCCGAGCGGCGCGCGATCGAGGAAACGCTGCTGCGCCACCGCCACCAGCATGCGGACGTCGCGGCGGAACTGGGCATTTCGCGCGCGACGCTGTACCGACTGATGACCGCGCACGGGCTGCACGGCTGACGCGCGGTGGCGTGCGTGAGCTCAAGACCGTGCGGCGGCGGCCGTTAAAGCATGAAATGGCCCGTCCGGACCGCCGGCGCATCGATGCGCGCGCGGCCGGCACGCGGCGTATCACGCTTATCCGGGGTTATCGTGGCAGAGTGCAGTCACTGCGGCAGGACGTTCCTGGTCGGCGGGCAGTCGATCGACGGCCGCCGCTATTGCAGTCCGGCGTGCGCGCACGCGCATCCGATCGTCGTCGAGGCCGAGCGGGTGCCCGACGCGAAGGTCCGGCAGTACGTCGACGACTGGCGGTATGGGCCGTGCCCGATTTGCCTGCGCGAAGGGCATCCGGTCGACGTCCACGCGTCGCATCGCGTCGTATCGCTGGTGTTCGTCACGCGCTGGGCGACGCGGCGCCACGTATGCTGCCGCCGCTGCGGCCGCAAGAAGCAGGCGGTCGCGCTGCTTGCCTCGGCCACGCTCGGCTGGTGGGGGCTGCCGTGGGGCATCGTGCTGACGCCGATCCAGCTCGCGCGCAACGCGCTCGGGCTGGCCGCGCGCGATCCGGAGGTCGCGACGCAGCAGTTCGAGCAGCTCGTGCGGCGCAAGCTGGCGGAGCGCCGGCTGCAGCGCGCGCGGCAGGGCGCCGGCGCCTGACCGCGCGCCGCCGCCCGGTCAGGCCGGCCGTTCGAAGCCCGACGCGACCCAGCGCTCGGCGCTGGCCTTGCTGAGCTTGAACCCGGCCGATACCTTCGCGTCGGCCAGCAGCTCGCCGTACGGATCGAACGCCTTGAGTTGCGCGTACGGCTCGAACTCGTCCGGCACGATGTCGAGCGTCACCGATACATCCTGCCCGGCTTCGTCCTGGACCGACACTTCCTTGTGCAGCATCGCGCGCCGTTGCTGCTCGTGCCGCATCAGCACCTCGGTCGCGGTCTTCACGAGCGTGCGGAACGCGTTCGCGTCCATCGGCTTCGGATTCTTCTTGTCGCGGCCCATGGTCCACGGCCCGACGAGCGCGGGTTCGGACTCGCCGTCCTTGATCATTTCGACGGCCCAGCCGTCGTCGTCTTCGTTCTTGATGATGCGGGCGGTCCAGCCGTTGTCGCGCCAGAGGCCGTCTTCGTGGATGGAGGTGTCGTCGGATTGCAGGTCGGATTCGGTCATGGGGAAAGCTGGGAGTACGGGCAGCCGGAGTACGGGCAGCGGGCAAAAGGGCCGTGGCGCGCGGCCGTCATCGGCGCGTCGCTCGCCGCCGGGTGCCCGGAGTGGCATGCAAACGCCGCAATTTTACCTGCTGGCCGGCCGCAAGGGCTCAATGCCGGCCGTCCGGCCGATGCCGGGCGCCTGAATCGACGCAAATATCAAACTCGTATTACGTCTCCGGCGGCCAATCCCGATGCCGTCCGATATCCCGCCCGCGCGCAGCTTCATAGAATCGATCTTCGGGATAAAAATATCCCGGACATCCTTTCAACGCCAAACCGGCCGCGCGCGTTCCGCGCCGCGCGGCCGGTGAACCACCTGGAACTGCGCATGAGGAAATTCAATGTTCGCATCGTTTTCGCGTACGACTGGCCGTTGACGCTGGCCGGCATCGAGCAGATCGCCGGCAGCGCCTGCGCCATCGAGCTCGTCGCGGTCTACCGGAGTGCGGCCGAGCTGGTCGCGTCTCTCGGCGGCGTCGACTGCGACCTCGTGCTGGTCGATTATTCGATCCGCGGCGACGAGCAGATGGACGGCCTCGCGCTGTTCGACTGGCTGCGGCGCACGCGCCCGAACGCCGGGATCGTCGCGCTGGTCGGCAACGAGAACCCGCTGATTTTCCGGTCGATCCTCGCGATCGGCGGCGTGAGCATCGTCAGCAAGTTCGACGAAATCGGCCATATCGTCACGGCGATCCATTCGAGCTACAGCGGCGGGCGCTACCTGTCGCCGTGCGTCAGGCGCGCGGTCGATGCGATCGGCGAGCGCGGCGAGGCGCCAGTGAAGCTGTCGGCGCGTGAGATCGAGGTGATTCGCCTGTATCTGTCGGGCGTGTCGATCAAGACGATCGCGCAGCGCCTGAGCAAGGGCAAGCAGACGGTCAGCGCGCAGAAGATCAGCGCGATGAAGAAGCTCGGCGCGAACAACGACGTCGAGCTGATCCAGCGGGCGGCGGGGCTGGGGCTCGGCATCGGTGCGGCGGTGCCGCGGGCCGGCGACGCGGCGTGAGCACGGGTGTGTGCGTGCGGGTGTGCCTGGCACGCCGCGCCGGTCAGGCCATTCGGTCTGAGTGAAGCGCGCGCGTAGATCACATATAGCTCGATGCCGTGGAGGCGGTTTTCGGCCGCGTCCATGACGAGCGCACGTTGACCCGTGAATCTCAACACGAGATAGCTCGTCGAAGTTCACCGAATTGGATCGAGGTGGATGCATTTGCGGACGGGCACCGATGACAACGCGTGGTCAGTGCCGAGATTGCGGCGCACCTTCGCACGTAGTTCGTAAACGTCGACACTCGATTGATCGCCCATCCTTCACCCAATTTTGCTGGGAGTAATAGCATCTCAATTTAAGTTGGAATCCGAAGCAAAATAATACTCGTCCTATAGACAATGCAATTCTTGTCGGCGACCGTACATGATGAATACGTGGGCAGTCGAGCAGATAGCCGATGCAGAGGCCGAAGCATTGGCGGGCAAGCCGCTGACCGTCGCAGTTATCGACCAATATGCGATCTATGACCCTGAGTCGACCGGTTGGGTCTTCGCAAATTTCGATTGAGGACATGGCAGTGAGCCGACGAGCAGTCAGGAACGGCGACCCGACGACGACAGGCGGTATCGTCATCGCTGGTACGTCAAACATGTTCAGCAACAACAAACACGTTGCCTTAGACGGTGACAAGGCGACGTGCGGAAATTGCGATGGGGTGTTTCCGATAGCTGGCAGCGCGGTACGCATGATCTGTCACGGACGATGCATTGCTTTGGAGGGCGACGCGGTACTTTGTCCATGCGGGAAAAACCAGCTAATCGCGGGCAGCGACAGCACGATTTTTTATGAGGGCGAGGGCGGCCGCAATGTGGCAAATCCTTTCGCAGCCAGTTCTGAGTTTGCTCCCGCGAGACACGCGCCCGCGCCGGGCATCTATGACGAGCAATTCGTCTTGGCCGATGACTCCGGCCGCCCACTCGCAAATATCCACTACCGAGTCGTTACCGACGCGGGACAGATTCTTTCCGGCACCACCGACGGTTCTGGACGAACGCGCCGCTTCGCCACTGACACAGCAGCGTCCTTGAAAATCTATATGAAGGGGTTTTGAGGCAATGAACGATTTTGATGTGAATGATGGTGGGGAGTGGTTCCTTGTACATTCAGGCGCAGTTACCAATACCAACCCTGGATCGATGGTTGAAGTAAAGATCAATACCGAGAGGATTTGTCAAAACATGACGAACAGTGAATTTCGGGGAATGATTTTACGTCAGCGCGATCGTGCCGTTTCTCTGATCGAGCAGCGAATCGCGGAATTGCAGCGTTGGTCTAACGCTGACAAGGTGCGTGTGCTACAGTGGTTCGGCAAGGCGGACGAAGCGACCTGCGTAACGTTACTTGCAGGTCTGACGGCAATCGCACGGGTATTAAAGGAGCTTTCGGCATTCAATTTTACCCGATGGGACAGCGACCGATTCAGGTACATCGGATGCGTTCCGAATCCAAATGAATCTGGCGTCGCTGCATCTGTTTGCGCACCGGACACGGCAACGCATACAATCGCCATACACCCTGATTTTTGCTCTATGCGTCATTTTTCGTGGGATAAGGATTCCGTGGTTTCTACACTGATTCATGAGGTCAGTCATTTTGATGACACGATGGCTACCAAGGATCATCGCTACTTTATCGCGGAATGCCTGACCTTCGGATCGGAGAATCCGGATCAAGCCATCAATAACGCTGACAGTATTGCAGGATACGTAATTTATAATGCATAAATTTATACTTGGTATATTGTTTGCTGCTTCCAATTCGGCATTTGCATGCATCGCAAGCGAGAATTTCGATATATATTTCAATAGGAATGATACTGTCATATCGAACTCGGAAATCGTGCGCGTCGCAAATTGGGTGGCCGACCAAAAGATTACTTACACCAACCACACAACCAAAGAGACAACTTTAATTAGCGGTCACGCTGAAGAAGATGAACACGGGGCACAGGCACTTGCACAATCACGACTGCAAGTCGGGCGTGCTCTGCTGGAGCAATTGGGCTTTCTACGCGGGACCATTCGGGCAAGCGCACGTGTCTATTCGCGTGGCGATGTGGACAACGGGCGGCGTGTGGAAATTTCCTTCCTGCCCGATTGCCCTAACAAGTGCTGCACCGGTAAGTAACATGACGCCGGACCCACCGCGCAAGCATCGTTCAAAACAGCGCCCCATTCGTCGCTGAATGCTGGCCGGCACCGCGCGGGAGCGGGGGGATGCGCCCGGCGCGCTACCGGCGGGCACTGGCATGAGGGCATCCGATGAAGCCGAGTGCGCGCGGGCCTGGCAGCAGCAGGCAGCGGCAAGCCGCGCCCGCACGCTGCCCAAGATCAAGCCGGCAACGCAAACCGCGTAACGGCGTCGCGCAGCGCTTCGGCCTGATCGCGCAGCGAATGCGCGGCCGCCGCCGCCTGTTCGACGAGCGCCGCATTCTGCTGCGTGACCTGGTCCATTTCGCCCACCGCGCGATTGACCTGCTCGATCCCGGCGCTTTGCTCGCGCGACGCATGGCTGATTTCGTCGAGGATCTCGTTCACGCGCCGCACCGACTGCACGAGCTCGGCCATCGTCTCGCCGGCGTGCGTGACGAGCGTCGCGCCGTGCTCGACGGTCTCGTTCGACGACACGATCAGCGACTTGATCTCCTTGGCGGCCGTCGCCGAGCGTTGCGCGAGCGAGCGCACTTCGGCCGCGACCACCGCGAAGCCGCGGCCCTGTTCGCCCGCGCGCGCGGCTTCGACGGCCGCGTTCAGCGCGAGGATGTTGGTCTGGAACGCGATCCCGTCGATCACGCCGATGATGTCGCCGATCTTGTGCGAGCGGCCGGTGATCTCGTTCATCGTGCGCACGACGTCGTCGACCACCGCGCTGCCGCGCGTCGCGACCTGCGCGGCCTGGCCGGCGAGCGATGCGGCCTGCGCGGCGCTGTCCGCGTTCTGCTTCACGTTCGCGGTCATCTGGTCCATGCTCGATGCGGTCTGCACGAGCGCGGCCGCCTGTTCCTCGGTGCGCTGCGACAGGTCGGTGTTGCCGGACGCGATCTCGCTTGCGCCGACGTTGATGTTCTCGGTGCCCATCCGCACGCGCGACACCATGTCGATCAGCCCGCCCTGCATCGTGTGCAGCGCATGCAGCAGGCTGCCGCGATCGTCCTGCTTCACGGCGACGCGCGCGGTCAGGTCGCCCTGCGCGATGCGCTGCGCGGCGTCGAGCGCGACTTCGAGTTCGCCGCCGAGGCTCGCGCGCACGCTTTTCAGCACCAGCACCATCACGGCGGTCGCGATCGCGCCGAGCACGGCCGTCATCGCGAGCCAGCGGCCGACGCTTGCGAGCACGGCCGAGTGCACGTCGTTCATGTACATGCCCGTCACCAGATACCAGTCCCACGGCGCGAAGCGCTGCACGGCGCTGGTTTTCTCCTGCGGCTTGTCGGCGCCCGGCTTCGGCCACAGATACTCGACGAAGCCCTTGCCGCCCTCCAGGTTGCCGGCCTTCACGATCTCGACGAACAGGTGCTTGCCGTTCGGATCGGTGAAGTTCGACATGTCCTTGCCGTTGAGCTCGGCCTTGATCGGATGCATCACGATCGCGGGCTTCGAGTCGTTGATTGAGATATAGCCGTCGGCGCCGTAGCGCATCGCGGCGATCGCCTCGAGCGCCTTCTGCTTCGCGTCGGCCTCCGGCATCGCGTTCTGCTGCGACAGCTTGTAGTAGTGGTCGGTCACGCTCGCGGCCTGCGCGACCAGCGACGCGAGCTGGTCGCGGCGGTCCGCGATCATCGATGCGCGCGTCTGCCACGCGCCGAGCCCGGCGATCACGAGCAGGCCGAGCCACAGGATGACGATCATCGAGGCGAGTTTCTGATTCAGGGAAAGGTTGCGCATGGTATCGGGTCGGTCAGTCGAGGATGCTCGCCGGAAAGGCGTGACGGGATAAGTGTCTTGACGGCAGGCGACGCGCGTCGCCGTAGGCGGGAAATCCCTTAGAAAGGGTGCGGCCGCTCATGCCTTCGACGTCGGCGCGGGTATCTATGCATATGCATAACGGGCATCGCTATACTGTCGGAACGATTGCGCGCGCCGGGCGCCCGCACGCCCGGGCGGGCGGCGGCGCGGCGCGGAATGAAACCGAAAGGGGGCAACGATGCGAATTCTGGTGGTAGGGGCCGGCGCGGTCGGCGGATACTTCGGCGGCCGGCTGGCCGCGGCGGGGCGCGACGTGACGTTCCTGGTGCGCGACGGCCGCGCGGCCGCGCTGGCGCGCGACGGGCTGCTGATCCGCAGCCCGCGCGGCGACCTGACGCTCGCGAACGTGCAGACCGTGCGCGCGGGCGATGCCGGCGCCGGGGTTGCGCCGTTCGACCTCGTGCTGCTGAGCTGCAAGGCGTACAGCCTCGACGATGCGATTCTCTCGTTCGCGCCGTTCGTCGGCCCGCAAACGCTGATCCTGCCGATGCTCAACGGGATGCGTCACCTCGACGTGCTGCGCGACCGGTTCGGCGCCGCGCAGGTGCTCGGCGGGCTGTGCGTGATCGCGGCCACGCTCGATCGCGAGCAGCGCATCGTGCACCTGAACGACACGCATGGCGTGTCGTTCGGCGAACTCGCCGGCGGCGAATCGCCGCGCGTGCGCGCGGTGGCCGACGTGCTCGGCGGCGCGGGCTTCGACGCGACGCTCAGCGACGACATCGCCGCGCGGATGTGGGAGAAGTGGGTATTCCTCGCGACGCTCGCCGCGAGCACGTCGCTGTTCCGCGGCTCGATCGGCGACATCCTCGCCGCGCCGGACGGCCGCCGCCTGCTCGAGACGATGCTCGGCGAATGCAGCGCGATCGCAGAACACAATGGCCAACGGCCCGACCCGGCGGCGATCGAGCGGATGCAGCGGATGGTGCTGACGCCGTCGCCGCTGACCGCGTCGATGCTGCGCGACGTCGAGAACCATGCGCGCGTCGAAGCCGATCACGTGATCGGCGACCTGCTCGCGCGCCGCGACCCGCAGGCGGCCGATGCGCTGTCGCTGCTGCGGATCGCATACAACCACCTGAAGGCGTACGAGGTGCGCACGGCGCGCGAGCACGCAGCCGCGTAAACCATCGGTGCGCGCGCACCGCACCGGCCCGGCGGCTGGCCGCCCGGTGCCGTTGCGCGCTGCACAAATTTGCCATCCGGCGCCGTTTTCGGCCGGAAAGCGCAAAAAAGTATCGGAAATCAGGCGTAAAGTTGGTGGAGCCGCGCGCGCGATCGACCTACATTGCTTCCCATGCGACCGGTCGGTGTCGCCGCACGAAACACGAGCAACACGCGGCGCACGAGCGAACAGCCGAACAGGCCGGCCAGCGATACATGGGAATGGAGACGCCAACATGATGCATCCCGATCTCGAAGTGGTCGAAGTGCGACGCGACGAGTCGTTCAAGGTCTGGTCGCACGGCTACCCGTATCGCACGATCCGCTGGCATTTCCATCCTGAATTCGAACTGCACCTGATCGTCGCCACGCGCGGCAAGTATTTCGTCGGCGATCACATCGGCTCGTTCGGCCCCGGCCATCTCGTGCTGCTCGGCCCGAACCTGCCGCACAACTGGGTCAGCGACATGGCCGAAGGCGAAACCGTCGAGCGCCGCAACCTCGTGATCCAGTTCGACCCGGCGTTCGTGCGCCGCTGCATGGATGCGTTTCCCGAATGCCGCGATGCGCAGGCGCTGCTCGACGACGCGCGGCGCGGCGTCGGCTTCGACGATGCGACCAGCGCCGCGATCGCACCGCTGTTCGACGAACTGCTGGCCGCGCGCGGCATGCGCCGCATCGCGCTGTTCATCGCGATCCTCGAACGGCTTTGCGGCGCCGACGAGCGCACGCTGCTCGCGAGCCCTGCATACGACCAGGCGGACGTCACGCCGACGCGGCTCAGCCATGCGCTGTCGTATATCGGCAAGAACCTCGCATCCGAGCTGCGCGAGTCCGAACTCGCGCAGTTGACCGGGCAGAGCGTCAGCGCATTCTCGCGTGCGTTCCACCGCCACACGGGCATGCCGTTCGTCCAGTACGTGAACCGGATGCGGATCGAATCCGCGTGCCAGATGCTGCTTGCCGACGACGCGAACATCACCGACATCTGCTTCCAGGCCGGCTTCAACAACGTATCGAACTTCAACCGCCAGTTCCGTTCGGTGAAGGGGATGGCGCCGTCCGAATTCCGTGCGCTGCAGCGCCTGAACGCGCGCAGCCGCGAGCTTGCGCTGCACGCGGCGCCCACCGGCAACCCGATGCCGCCGCGCGTGCTGACGCCCGGCGTGCCTGAACTCGCGCCGCAGCCCGGATGATCGCCGGGCCGCCGCCCGCCTGAACTTTCCACACCGTTTCACCCGGCCGATCGCGTCGCTCACGTCGCGAGGGGCTCGTTCAACCTCGAAAAAGCCGCACATAAATGGAGACACCGTCATGACGCACGCATCGCCCGCTTCATCATTCAGCCGCGCCGCCCGGATGGCGACCCTCGCCGCGTTCGCGGCCTTGCTGCCCGCAGCCGTCGCGCATGCCGCGCCGTTGCGGATCGGCATGACGTTTCAGGAATTGAACAACCCGTATTTCGTGACGATGCAGAAGGCGCTGAACGATGCGGCCACGTCGATCGGCGCGCAGGTCGTCGTGACCGACGCGCATCACGACGTCAGCAAGCAGGTGAGCGACGTCGAGGACATGCTGCAGAAGAAGATCGACATCCTGCTCGTGAACCCGACCGATTCGACCGGCATCCAGTCGGCGATCACGCAGGCGAAGAAGGCCGGTGCAGTGGTCGTCGCCGTCGATGCGAACGCGAACGGCCCGGTCGATTCGTTCGTCGGCTCGAAGAACTACGACGCGGGCGTGATGTCGTGCGAATACCTCGCGAAGGCGATCGGCGGCAGCGGCGAGGTCGCGATCCTCGACGGCATTCCGGTCGTGCCGATCCTCGAACGCGTGCGCGGCTGCAAGGCCGGGCTCGCGAAATTCCCGAACGTGAAGCTCGTCGACACGCAGAACGGCAAGCAGGAGCGCGCGACCGCGCTGTCGGTCACCGAAAACATGATCTCCGCGCGTCCGAACCTGAAGGGCATCTTCAGCGTGAACGACGGCGGCTCGATGGGCGCGCTAGCGGCGATCGAGGGCTCCGGCAAGGATATCAAGCTGACCAGCGTCGACGGCGCGCCCGAGGCGATCGCCGCGATCCAGAAGCCGAACTCGAAGTTCATCGAGACGACCGCGCAGTTCCCGGCCGACCAGGTGCGCATCGCGCTCGGCATCGCGATCGCGCGCAAGTGGGGCGCGACGGTGCCGAAGGCGATTCCGGTCGACGTGAAGGTCGTCGATCGCAGCAATGCGAAGGGCTTCAGCTGGTGAACGACGTGCGATGCGACGCGAAGGGCGGCGGCATGGCCGGCGCTCTTCGCACGGAGAAGCCGATGGAAACGATACTCAGGCTCAGCCACATCACGAAAAGCTTTCCGGGCGTGAAGGCGCTGTCCGACATTCACCTGGACATCGCACGCGGCGAGATCCATGCGCTGCTCGGCGAGAACGGCGCGGGCAAGTCGACGCTGATGAAGATCCTGTGCGGCATCCATCAACCGGATACCGGCACGATCGAAATCGACGGCACCGCGCGCCATTTCTCGAACTATCACGAGGCGGTCGCGGCGGGCGTCGGCATCGTGTTCCAGGAGTTCAGCCTGATCCCGCACCTGGACGCCGTCGACAACCTGTTCCTCGGTCGCGAGCTGCGCACGCGCTGGGGCGCGCGCGACTGCATGCGGATGCGCCGCGCGGCGGCCGGCATCTTCGCGCGGCTCGGCGTGTCGATCGATCTCGATGCGCCGATCCGTGCGCTGTCGGTCGCGCAGCAGCAGTTCGTCGAGATCGGCAAGGCGCTGTCGCTCGACGCGCGCATCCTGATCCTCGACGAACCGACCGCCACGCTCACGCCGGCCGAAGCCGAACACCTGTTCGCGATCATGCGCGAGCTGAAGCGGCAGGGCGTCGCGATGATCTTCATCTCGCATCACCTCGACGAGATCTTCGCGGTATGCGACCGCATCACGGTGCTGCGCGACGGCCAGTACGTCGCGACGACCGACGTCGCGCGCACGGACGTCGAACAGCTCGTGCGGATGATGGTCGGCCGCCGGATCGAGAGCAGCTTTCCGCCGAAGCCCGCGCTGCCGGCCGACGCGCAGGCCGTGCTCGAAGTCGATGCGCTGCAGATCGAGCGCGACGGCCCGGTGAACCGCTTCGCGCTGCGGGCCGGCGAGATCCTCGGTTTCGCCGGGCTCGTCGGCTCGGGCCGCACGGAAACGGCGCTCGCGGTAATCGGCGCGACGCGTGCGCACCGCAAGGACGTGCGCGTGCGCGGCGCGGCGGCGAAGCTCGGCGATCCGGCCGACGCGCTGCGCGCGGGCATCGGCATCCTGCCGGAAAGCCGCAAGACGGAAGGGCTCGTCACGTCGTTCTCGATCCGCGACAACATCTCGCTGAACAACCTCGGCAAGTACCGGTCGATGCGCTGGCTGATCGACCGCCGTAGCGAGGCGCGCGCGACGCACGACGTGATGCGGCGCGTCGGCGTGAAGGCGCCGTCGATCCATACCGAGGTCGCGACGCTGTCCGGCGGCAACCAGCAGAAGGTCGTGATCGCGCGCTGGCTCAACCATCACACGTCGGTGCTGATCTTCGACGAGCCGACGCGCGGCATCGACGTCGGCGCGAAAGCGGAAATCTACGGGCTGATGCGCGAACTCACCGCGCGCGGCTACGCCATCATCATGATCTCGTCCGAGCTGCCGGAAATCGTCGGCATGTGCGATCGCGTCGCCGTGTTCCGGCAGGGCCGCATCGAGGCGACGCTCGAAGGCGACGAGATCGATCCCGACACGGTCATGACCCATGCCACGGCCGGCACGCGAGGAGCGACGCATGAACCTGCCTGATTCTTCTTCCACGCCTTCCACGACGCTCGCGGCCAACGCCGGAAACGGCGATGCGCCGCCGCCACGCGCGATGTGGGCGCAATTGCGGCGTTCGACGCTGTTTTATCCGCTCGTCGGCCTCGTCGTCGTATGCATCGCGATGATGATCGCGAGCCCGAGCTTCCTGTCCGCCGCGAACCTGGAAAACGTGCTGCGCCAGGTGTCGATCAACGCGATCATCGCGGTGGGCATGACCTGCGTGATCCTGACGGGCGGGATCGACCTGTCGGTCGGCTCGGTGATGGCGCTGTCGGGCACGCTCGCGGCCGGGCTGATGGTCGCGGGCGTCAACGCGGTCGCCGCACTCGCGATCGGGATTGCGGTCGGCTTCGGGTTCGGCTTCCTGAACGGCGTGTTCGTCGCGTTCGCGGGGATGCCGCCGATCATCGTCACGCTCGCGACGATGGGCATCGCGCGCGGCCTCGCGCTGATCTACACGGGCGGTTATCCGATCGACGGGCTGCCCGACTGGGTTGCGTTCTTCGGCAGCGGCAAGGTGCTCGGCATCCAGGCGCCCGTGCTGATCATGCTGGTGGTCTACGCGATCGCGTGGCTGCTGCTCGATCGCATGCCGTTCGGCCGCTACGTGTATGCGATCGGCGGCAACGAGCAGGCGACGCGGCTCACCGGCGTGCGCGTCGCGCGCGTGAAGCTGATCGTCTACACGCTGGCCGGGCTCACGTCGGCGCTCGCCGCGATCGTGCTGACGGGCCGGCTGATGAGCGGGCAGCCGAACGCGGGCGTGGGCTTCGAACTCGACGCGATCGCGGCCGTCGTGATGGGCGGCACGTCGATCTCCGGCGGGCGCGGCGCGATTCTCGGCACGCTGGTCGGCGCGTTGCTGCTCGGCGTGCTCAACAACGGGCTGAACATGATCGGCGTGAACCCGTATGTGCAGAACGTGATCAAGGGCGGAATCATCCTGCTCGCGATCTACATCAGCCGCGAACGATCGCGGTAACGCGTGATCGATCAGACATCCGAATCATCAACGAAAGAGACAACTCATGACGACACCCGAAGCCCAGCCGCGGATGACCGCGGTCGTCTGCCACGGCCCCGAGGACTATCGCGTCGAACAGGTCGCGAAGCCGCACCCCGGCGCGAACGAGCTCGTGATCCGCATCGCCGCGTGCGGGATCTGCGCGAGCGACTGCAAATGCTATACGGGCGCGAAGATGTTCTGGGGCGGCCCGAATCCGTGGGTGAAGGCGCCCGTGATTCCCGGCCATGAATTTTTCGGCTACGTCGAAGCGCTCGGCGACGGCGCGGCCGAGCATTTCGGCGTGGCATTGGGCGACCGCGTGATCGCCGAGCAGATCGTGCCGTGCGGCAAGTGCCGCTATTGCAAGTCGGGGCAGTACTGGATGTGCGAAGTGCACAACATCTTCGGCTTCCAGCGCGACGTCGCCGACGGCGGGATGGCCGAATACATGCGCATTCCGCCGACCGCGATCGTCCACAGGATTCCGCTCGGCGTATCGCTCGAGGATGCCGCGATCATCGAGCCGCTGTCGTGCGCGATCCATACGGTGAACCGCGGCGACGTCCAGCTCGACGACGTCGTCGTGATCGCGGGCGCGGGCCCGCTCGGGCTGATGATGACGCAGGTCGCGCACCTGAAGACGCCGAAGAAACTCGTCGTGATCGACCTGATCGACGAACGGCTCGAACTCGCGCGCGAGTACGGCGCCGACGTGACGATCAACCCGCGGCGCGACGATGCGCGCGAGATCGTCCGCGCGCTGACCGACGGCTACGGCTGCGACGTGTACATCGAGACGACCGGCGCGCCGGTCGGCGTGAACCAGGGGCTCGACCTGATCCGCAAGCTCGGCCGCTTCGTCGAATTCAGCGTGTTCGGCGAGGATGCGACCGTCGACTGGTCGATCATCGGCGATCGCAAGGAGCTCGACGTGCGTGGCGCGCACCTCGGGCCATACTGCTATCCGGTCGCGATCGACCTGCTAGCGCGCGGGCTCGTCACGTCGAAAGGCATCGTCACGCACGGTTTCGCGCTCGAGGACTGGGACGACGCGATCCGCGTCGCGAAATCGCCCGAATCGATCAAGGTGCTGTTGAAGCCGGCCCGCTGACGGCCGGCGTGCGCCTCACCGGAGACATCATGGAATACGTGATAGGCGTCGATATCGGCACGCAGAGCACCAAGGCGCTGCTCGTCGACCGGCACGGCACGATCGTCGCGCGGTGCTCGGCCGGCTACCAGCCCGATACGCCGCGCCCGCTGTGGGCCGAGCAATGGCCGCAGGTGTGGTTCGACGCGGTGCTCGAATGCGTCGCGGGCTGCGTGAGCGATGCGCGCGCGCAGGGCGTGCCGGCCGATGCGATCCGCGCGGTGTGCGTGAGCAGCCTGTACGGCGGCTCGGGCATTCCGGTCGACAGCGACATGCGGCCGCTCCATCCGTGCCTGATCTGGATGGACCGGCGCGCGACCGCGCAAGTCGACTGGGTCGGCGAGCACGTGAACGTCGAGCGGCTGCGCGTGATCACGGGCAACGGCGTCGACAGCTACTACGGCTTCACGAAGATGCTGTGGCTACGCGACCAGCGGCCGGACGTGTGGGCGAACGTGCGCTATTTCCTGCCGCCGAACGCATACGTGATCTACCTGCTGACCGGCGAAGTCGCGGTCGATCACAGTTCGGCCGGCAATATCGGCGGCGTGTACGACGTCGCGCGCCGCGAGTGGTCCGACGATGCGCTCGACATGCTCGGCATTCCGGCGACGATGATGCCGGAGCGGCTCGTCGATTCGACGGAGATCGTCGGCGGGCTGCTGTCGCAATGGACCGAACAGCTCGGGCTGCCGGCCGGCACGCCCGTGGTCGCGGGCGGCGTCGATGCGGCCGTCGCGACCTTCGCGGCCGGCGCGACGCGTACCGGGCAGCATGTCGCGATGATCGGCACCAGCATGTGCTGGGGCTATGTGAGCCGGCACGTCGATGCGCGGCACGGGCTCGTCAGCATGCCGCACGTGTTCGACGGGCAGCGCGACCTGTACGTGTTCGGCGGTGCGATCACGGCCGGGGCATCGGTCGCGTGGTTTCGCGACCAGTTCTGTCATGCGGAAATCGATGCAGCACGCCTGCTGCCGCACGGCGATCCGCACGTGCTGCTCGAGGAGGCGGCCGAAAGTGTGCCGGCCGGTGCCGACGGCGTGCTGTTCCTGCCGTACCTGATGGGCGAGCGCAGCCCGGTGTGGGATGCGAAGGCGAGCGGCGCGTTCGTCGGGCTGAGTCTCGCGCATACGCGGGCGCATCTTTATCGCGCGGTGCTCGAAGGCGTCGCGTTCGCGTTGCGGCACAACATCGAGGCCGGCCGCCGCGGCGCGGTGGCGCTGGACGACCGGCTGATCGTCGTCGGCGGTGCCGCGCATTCGGCGCTGTGGATGCAGATCATCGCGGACGTGACGGGCTTTCCGGTGTGGACGATCGAGCAGGATGTCGAAGCCGCGATGGGGGCGGCACTGCTCGCGGGTGTCGGGGCGGGGCTCGTGTCGCACGACGACGCGCAGGGCGGTTGGGTCACGCTCGTCGAGCGCGCGCGACCCGATGCCGAACGTGCGCAAGCGTATGCGGTGCGCTTCGGGCTTTACACGGCGCTGTATCCGGCACTCAAGCCGATCATGCACGAACTGCACACATCATCATGAAGACACGATTCGATTTCAGCGGCTCGCGGATGCTCGTCACGGGCGCATCGAGCGGCATCGGGCGCGCATGCGCGGTTGCGCTGGCGCAGGCGGGCGCGCGGGTCGTCGCGGCAGCGCGCGACATGGCCGCACTCGATGCGCTCGCCGGCGAGACCGGGTGCGATACGTTGCGCATCGATGTCGGCGGCGACGAACACGCGATCGATGCCGCGCTCGCCGCGCACGATGTGTTCGACGGCCTCGTCAATTGCGCGGGGATCGCGTCGCTCGAACCTGCGCTCGACGTCAGCGCCGAGCATTTCGACCGCGTGATGGCCGTCAATGCGCGCGGCGCGGCACTCGTGGCGCGGGCGGTTGCACGGAAGATGATCGTGCGCGACGGGCGGGGCGCCACGCATGCGCATGCGCGGGGCAGCATCGTCAACGTATCGAGCCAGGCCGCGCTCGTCGGCTTGCCCGCGCATCTGAGCTATTGCGCGTCGAAGGCGGCGATGGACGCGATCACGCGCGTGCTGTGCATCGAGCTCGGCCCGCACGGCATTCGTGTGAACAGCGTGAACCCGACCGTCACGCTCACGCCGATGGCGCAGTTTGCGTGGAGCGAACCGGAGAAGCGCGCGCCGATGCTGGCGGCGATTCCGCTCGGGCGATTTGCGGAGCCGGACGAGGTCGTCGAGCCGATCCTGTTCTTGCTGAGCGATGCGGCGTCGATGATCAGCGGCGTGTCGCTGCCGATCGACGGCGGGTATACGGCGCGATAGGTCACGTCATGCGGTGACGAGTTGCCGCCTGCAGAGCATGACGGGAAATAGGGGCGAATGTGCGGAGCGGCCGACGTGCGGCTACACCGGGTCTTTGCTCGGCGGTCCGTCCGGTTGCTGCGGGTTGTCGTGGTGATGCCCCGGCGGCGACGACAGCGGGTCGTCTTCCGGATCGCGGTTCGGGTCGGCCGGTGGCTCGGGTGTCGGGGTCGTGTGATCGGTCATGGAGAGCTCGCGCGATGCGTGATGGCGGCGGCGCGGAGGGCGCGCCTCGTCTTCGTTATAGGCAATCGGGCGAGCGTTTGCTGCGGGATTCTTGCGGCGGCTTGTCGATCGTCGGTGAAATCCATGAATTCGCGATTGTCGACCGTCGGGCGGGATTCCGTATTGCAATGTATTGCGTGGTCCGCGCGATCGCGGTCAGCGCAGATCCTGCGGCGTGTCGACGTCGCGCAGGATGCCGGGATCGTCGACGTCCAGCAGTTTCACCGGCTCGCTGGCGAACAGCGCGCGGGCGCCCGTGTCGCCGTCGAGGGCGGCGAGCGCATCGAAGTGGTGCGCGGCGAAGCCGACCGGATGGCCGCGCACGCCGCGATGCGCGGGCGCGACGATCGACGCATCGTCGGCGTCGAGCGCGCGCGTGACGGCTTCATAGGTCGATGCCGCGATCCACGGCATGTCGCCGAGCGCGACGAGCCAGCCGTTCGAATCGGGCGTGGCGCGCACGCCGGCCGCGAGGCTTGCGCCCATGCCGCGCGACGCGTCGGGCGCATAGACGACCTGGCAACCGGCTTCGTTCAGCAGGATCGCGAGTTTTTCGGCGCCGGGACGCACGACGGCGATCACGTCGGCCGTGGCCGCCGCGAGACGATGGGCGGCCGCGACCGCGATCGGCGTGCCGTCGGGAAGCCGCGCGAGCAGCTTGCTCTGCAGACCGCTTGGATCGAAGCGTTGACCGAGACCGCCGGCGAGCAGGACGCCGGTGACGAGTGACGCATAGGACATCGGCGCGGGGGGAGTGAGACAGGTGCTGCGATTGTGCGGGAGCGGGCGGGGATCGGCAAGTGAGGATGTTACCGAGTCGCGCCCGTCAGGTCGGAAAGACTGTCATCGCGCACCTTCGTCGAGCATGTTTTCCTCGACGGGGCCGTAAATCGCGTGCGATTCACGCTGCATGACGGCCCAATAGCGGTCGCCGAACGACCAGTGCCACCATTCGGACGGGTAATTCGTGAAGCCGGCGCCGGTCAGTGCGGCGATCAGTACGTGGCGGTTTCGTGCGGCCCGGCGGCTGATGAACGCGTTGTACCTGCAAGCTTATGGTCGATCTGGTCAGACGAAACGCCGACATGTCGGCGTTGGCGCGGGCGTGCGGTGTGGATTGGCCTGCGACTGCGAGAGGATTACCACAGCGTCTTCACATGCGCATAAGCGCGGATTTTTTCGTCGCGGGTGACGAGCGGTGCGCCGAGCCGCCGCGCGGTGGCGACGATCATCCGGTCGGCCGGATCCTTGTGGAACGTGCCGGGCAGGGCAGTGGATTTCGCGGCGATGTCGGCATCGACGGGCACGAAGCGCATGCCGTCGATCTGCGCGACGGTGGCGAGCCACGCGTCGACATCCATCGTCAGTGCGAGACGGTCGTTGCGCACCAGCATCGCAATCTCCCACGCGGAGATCGCGGATGCCGCGAGTGAGCCTTCGCCCCGCGCGCGCTCGATCGCACTTCGCGCTTTCTTGCTGAGCGAAGGATCGCCCGCCACCCACCACACCAATGCATGCGTATCCAGCACGATCACCGCGACGCCTCCCAATCATCTTCCGCAATCGGATCGACAGGATTGTCGTAGCGCATGACCGAGCCGCGCAATATGTCCAACGGCTGAGCCTCGCGTGCGTGATACGGCCGGATCTCGAGCGTCGGCTTGCCGTGATCGGTGACGATCAGGCTTTCGCCCGACGACTCGACGAGCCGGAAGTATTCGAGTGCGCGAGCCTTGAATTCGGATTTCGAAACGGGAGCGTGCGGCATCATGATATGAGCATGGTCATTTGACGATGGTCATTTTATGGCGGTGCGGCGGAGGAAGGCAAGTCGCGAAGGCCAGGCGTCACCCGATGCATGCAAAGCGCGACAGGGGGCGTCGATGCCGGGGGCCGGAAGGCGCTGTCCGCCTTGCTCGCGCGCTTGCTGTGATCTAGATTTTTTCTATCGGGGTTCTCAGGCGGGAGGGACGGCCATGGAACTGAGCGTAGAACGTGTCGATGTCTGGGCGGCGACCATCGAGGACAAGCCGGGCGGCCTCGCGACAGTATTAAGCGCCCTGCGGACTGCCGGCGCAGACTTGCAGTTCATCGTTGCACGCCGCACATCGGAGACGCCGGGCAAGGGCGTCGTGTTTGTCGCGCCACTGCAGGGAGATGCGGTGATTCGCGCGGCCACGCAGGTGGGGTTCAGCGTCACCCCGAGCGTTCACTCCGTCCGCGTAATGGGTTTGGATCAAATGGGCATCATCGGGCAACTGGCCCAGATGCTCGCGGACGGCGCGATCAATCTCCGTGGCGTCTCGGCCGCCGTGTTGGGTTCCCAGTTCATTGCCTATTTCGCGGTCGATTCGGCGGACGATGCAGACAAGGCGATCGATCTCCTGCAGCGGGCATAAGGCGGCTGCGCTGGACGGTGGACTGGCATTGGCCGGAAGGGGGCATGCGTTTCAGGATGTTGCGGGGCGCCGCCAGATGGCTCACGCATCCGCCCACCGTCTCAGCAGGTTGTGATAGATCCCGGTGAGCGCGATCACGCCCCGGTCGTGCGCACCTTTGTCCGCGGAAAGCTGCTGAATCTGCGTATCGAGTTGAAATAGCAGCGTGCGGTCGGCGTCGTCGCGCACCATGCTCTGAATCCAGAAGAACGACGCGACGCGCTCGCCGCGCGTAACGGGCGTCACGTGATGCAGGCTCGACGCCGGATACAGCACGAGATCGCCGGCCGGCAGCTTCGCGCGATGCACGCCGTAGGTATCCTCGACACACAGCTCGCCGCCGTCGTACGCATCGGGTTCCTCGAGAAACAGCGTTGCCGACAGATCGCTGCGCACGCGGAAATCCGTGCCGCGCAGCAGCCGGATCGCGTTGTCGACGTGCGTGCCGAATGTCTCGCCGCCTTCATAGCGGTTGAACAGCGGCGGAAACACCTTGAGCGGCAGCGCCGCCGAAAAGAACAGCGGATGGCGTGCGAGCGCATCCTGGATCGCGTCGCCGACCGCGCGCGCGGCCGGTGAGCCTTCCTGCAGTTGCCGGTTGCGTTTGGCAAGCGCCGACTGCGCGCCGGATGTCACGTTGCCGTCGACCCATTCGGCCGCATCGAGCAGGTCGCGGCATTGCGCGACCTGCGTCTTGGTCAATACGCCGGGGATATGAAGCATCATGTTGCTGATTCCATTGCATGCGGCGGCAATTGCAGCGCCGCAGAGCGAAATGCGTCGAGCGGCGACGACGCGAGATACGCGTGCATTTTCGCGATGAACGCGGGCGTCGCGGTGGCCGGCACGCGCGCGAGCCAGACGAGCGCTTCGTCGATGCGCCCGCGCTCGGCAAGCAGCCGCGCAAAGTTGAACTGGCCACGGAAGTCGCCGGCAGCGGCTGCGCGGCGATAGTGGTCGAACGCGGCATCGGTGTCGACGGATACGACCCAGCCGTCCTCGTAGAAGCCGCCGATCAGGTTGATCGATTTCGCATGGCCGAGCGTGGCCGCGCGGCGGAACCAGTCGAGCGCGTCGGCGCGGTTCTCATCGACGCCGTTGCCGAGCGCGAGCGCCGTCGCGTAGTTGTACATGCCCCAGTCGAGCCCCGCCTGCGCGGCGAGCCGGTACCAGTACACGGCGACCGGCGCGCACGCGGCCGTACCCCAGCCGAACTCGTAGCAGCGGCCGAGCATGTTCATCGCCATCGGGTGGCCGGCCCGCGCGGCGTGCCGGAACCAGTTGAACGCGGCAGCCGGATCGCGCGCGACGCCATGGCCGTCGAGCAGGTACTGCCCGTAGACGGCCTGCGCATCGACGATGCCGTTGTCGGCCGCCGCCGCGACCCACGCGGCGGCGCGCTCGGGCGGCCCGGCCAGGATGTCGGCGAACTCGCGCGGCGATACCGACGCGAGCGCCTTCAGCGACACGGCCTCCATCGATCAGTAGCGCGCGTTCAGCGTGACGAACGCCGAGCGGCCCGGTGCGATCGATGCGTAGTGCGCCGGATACGCCTGATCGAAGTACGTGCGGTTGAACAAGTTGTTCACGTTCAGCTGCAGATCGAGCTTCTTGTTGATCCGGTACTGCGCCATCGCATCGAAGCGCCAGTACGACGGCACGGCGCGCTGGTTCGCGGGATCGCCGAATACTTCCGACATGTAGAACGCGCCGCCGCCGACCGTGAACTTCGGCGTCACGTCGTAGTTCGACCACATCGTGAGGCTGTGCTTCGGCGTATTCGGGAAGCGGTTGCCGTTGTTCGCCGCATCCTTGCCGTTGTCGCGCAGTGCGCTCTTCATGTACGTATAGCCGCCGAACACCTGCCACTGCTTCGTGATCTGCCCTGCGACGCCGAGCTCGAGACCCTGCACGCGCTTGTTGCCGACCATCGCGTACTGGTTGTTCGGCAGCGTCACGCGCGCGTTCGTCGTGTCGATCTGGAACAGCGCGGCGGTCAGCGCGAGCTTGTCGTTCAGCACGTTCCACTTGGTGCCGAGCTCGATGCTGCGGTTCTTTTCCGGCGCCATCTGGTCGGCGTTGGGGCCGACGCCGCCGCGGCCCGGCGTGAGCGACTGCGTTTCGCTGCCTTCGCCGAGCAGCATGCCGGCCGGCGTCGACGACGTCGCATACGACGCGTAGATGCTGCCGTTCTGCGCGGGCTTGAACACGAGGCCGGCCTGCCAGTTCACGAGCGTGTCGTCGCGCGTATAGGTTTTGCTGCCGTTGGCCTTGGTGTCGGTGAAACGCGTCGAGTAGTCGTCGACCCGCACGCCGGCATTGACTTGCCAGCGCGGCGTGATCTCGATCGTGTCGAAGCCGTAGATCGATTTCGTCGTGGTGCGCGCATGCGCGTAGTCGTTGTTGCGCGTGATCGAACCGGCCCATGGATCGTTCGGGTTCGGCGACCACAGGCTCGTGCAGTTGTAGCCCGACGCCGCGCCGATGCCTTGCTGGCAGATCTTGCCGTTATCCGTCGCGACCTTGTACGTGTCGCGCTTGCCCCATTCGCGCGTCAGCTCGATGCCGGTCGTGAAGCTGTGCTTGAACGGGCCGGTGCGGAATTCGCCGAACAGCTCGGTCAGGTTCGCGATGCTGTTGATCGAGCTGTTGCGGTTGTTGTTGCGCCGCCAGACCTTGCCGTTCACCACGTTGCCCTGGCTGTCGTCCGGCTGCGTCCAGATGTAGTCCTGCGTCGATTCGGTGTAACGCGTGGTGTTGCGGATCGTCAGCGACGACGTGATGTCGTGCTCGATCTTGATCGTGCTGATGTCCGACGTGGTCTTGCGGAAGTCGCGGTCGATCAGCCCGTAGAAGTTGTGGCGATCGACGTTTGCCGGGCCGTCGGTGACGCCCTTCGGGATGTTGAAGCCGTAGACGTACGGAATGCCGCCGTCCGGCATGTCGTCGGTCGACAGGTGGTAGTAGCTCGCGGTCACGCGCGTCGGCGTGCCGAGGCCGAATGCGATCGACGGTGCGACGCCCCAGCGCTCGTTGTTGACGGCGTCGCGGCCGGCGACGTCGTTGTTGTGGCTCATCAGGTTCAGGCGGAATGCGGCGTGATCGGCGAACTGCCAGTTGCCGTCGGCCGTGAAGCGGCGATAGCGGTCGGTGCCGAGGCCGGCGCTCGCGCTGGCCGTCGTGCCGAGGTGCGGGGCTTTCGTGATCAGGTTGATGCTGCCGCCGGCGCCGCCGCGGCCGCCGTACGCGCCGTCGGAACCCTTGGTGATCTCGACGCGTTCGGTGTTGAAGATCTCGCGCGTCGTGGCGCCCGTGTCGCGCATGCCGTCGACGAACATGCTGCCCTGCGTGTCGTAGCCGCGGATGAACGGACGGTCGCCGAGCGGGTTGCCGCCTTCGCCGGCGCCGAACGTGATGCCGGGCACGGTGCGCAGCGCTTCGGTCAGCGTCGACGCGCCGCTGTTCCGGATCAGTTCCTGCGGAATCACGGTGACGGATTTCGGCGTGTCGACGAGCGGCGCGGTGAATTTCGCGGAAGCGGAAAAGTCGGCCTTGTAGCTGTGCTCGGTCTTGCCCTGGATCTCGATCGGCGCGAGATGGCCTTCGGTGCTGGACGGCGGCGGCGAAGGCGGCGTGCCGTCGGCGAATGCAGGGCTCGCGGCGAGCACGCTGCACAGGGTGGTGAATTTGCCGAGCTTCAACTCGTCGGAACGGGACTTCATGATGCGCTTGGACCTCGCGATGTGGCCCCGGGGAGGTGCGCTACGGAAATGTGCATGCCGCCGGGAATTATTACGATTTGTTTTCAGCCGGCATTCTATGTAATTTTTTGTTGAATGAGAAGCGTTCTTGTTATCAATAAAAAAGCAAGTGTTGACGAATGTTACGGGGTGGATGGGCGGTGGATGATGGCCGATTGGCCAGATGTGACGGGCTAGTCGGGCCGGTTAGAGTGGCAGTGTCGTGTTCACTTGGTATGACAGCAAGATGCTAATATGACTGCATTGAAAGCAATCTTAGCGAGGCGCATCATGCCGGTGATCACCGTTCGAAATTTGCCTGATGAAGTGCATCGCGCACTTCGGATTCGCGCGGCCCAGCACGGACGCAGCACCGAAGCCGAGGTACGTGACATTCTCGAGCAGGCCGTCCTGCCAGGCGGGCGGCTCAAGCTGGGAACGTTGCTGGCGGAAATCGGGCGGGAGGCTGGTGGAGTCGATTTCGACGTCCAGCGCGACAAGACGTCAACCGATCCGATGAGCTTCGAATGATCCTTGTTGATACGAACGTCATTTTCGAACCGCTGCGACGCGAGCCGAGCGCGGCCGTGATCGAGTGGCTCGATGCCCAGAACGTCGAGACGCTGTTTCTTGCTGCAATCAGTCTCGCGGAGATGCGATTCGGTGTGGCTGTATTGCCGGAAGGGCGCAGGCGCGAGTGGCTGCATCAAAGCATCGAACGACGTGTCGTGCCGCTGTTTCGAGGCCGGATCCTGCCGTTCGATGATGCAGCGAGCAAAGCGTATGCGAGCCTTCGGGCGCGGGCCCGTGTCGCAGGTAGCGCGATCGCGCCTGTCGATTGTTTTATCGCCGCCACGGCCGAGGCGAACGGCCTGATCGTGGCCACGCGCGATGTCGCGCCGTTCGAGGCGGTGGGGCTTCGCGTGATCGATCCGTGGGCGCGGTAGCTCCTGACTGCGAAGCTCCATCACCTGTGCCGAAATTGAAAACGCGCCGTGCAATGCGGCGCGTTCTGCGTCAGGCAAGCGCGCCCGGCCCATGAAGCAATGGTAGGCGGGCGCGAGACCTCCGGTGCGGCTCAATCGACTCCGTGAAACACCGCGTCCTCCGGCCCGAGGTATGCCGGCGGGCGCCACGTCGCGTCGCGCATCGAATGCTGCACGAGGTTTTCGACGCCGAGCAGCACCGCGAAGATCGCCATTCGCACCGGAATGCCGTTGTCGGTCTGCCGGAAGATCGCGAGGCGCGGGTCGCGGTTCAGGTCGACCGACAGGTCGTTCGCGCCGGGCCGGCTGTCGCGCGGCAGCGGGTGCATGATCAGCGTATCGGGCTTGCAGACCGAGTCGACGAGCGCCTGGTTGATCTGGAAATCCGGCGTATAGCCTTCGAACGACTCGTCGGTGAAGCGCTCTTTCTGGATCCGCGTCGCGTAGACGACGTCCGCGCCGCGCAGCCCGGCCGCGAGGTCGGTCGTCTGTTCGACCACATGGCCGTTCGTCGAGATCTGGTCGACGATGTAGGCCGGCATTTCGAGCATCGGCGGCGACACGAGCGTGAACTTGAGCCCGCGGTACAGCGCGAGCAGCTTGACGAGCGAGTGCACGGTGCGGCCGTACTTGAGATCGCCGACCAGCGCGATGTGCGCGCCGTCGACGATCTTGCCGAGCCGCGAGAACTCGCGCTGGATCGTATAGAGATCGAGCAGCGCCTGGCTCGGGTGCTCGCCGGGGCCGTCGCCGCCGTTGATCACGGGCAGGTTGGTCGCGCGCGCGAACTCGGCCACCGAGCCTTTCTCCGGGTGGCGGATCACGAGCGCATCGACGTAGCCGGCCATCACGCGGCTCGTGTCGTAGATCGATTCGCCCTTGGCCATCGACGAGAACGTGAAGCCCGTCGTGTCGCACACCGAGCCGCCGAGCCGGCAGAACGCCGCGCCGAACGACACGCGCGTGCGCGTGCTCGCCTCGAAGAACAGGTTGCCGAGCACGGCGCCTTCCAGCACGCGCGAAATCTTGTGGCGCCGCGCGATCGGCTGCATCACGTCAGCCACGCGAAACAGCGCCTCGACCGATTCCCGCGAGAACTGGTCGACCGACAGCAACTGCGGCTTGCCCTCGAACAGGAACTGCTTCGCGAGCCCCTGATTGTCTACGCTTTGCGTATAGACTCCACCTTCTGGTGCCGAACGCTCGACGATTTCCGACACGAAGCGCTCGACGATCTCGGGCATCCCGCGCGATTCCTGCGAATCGTCGGGCAGCAGCCAAGTATCCAGTGCGCGCCGGCTGACGCCGATGCGATTGGCGAACGCTTCGCGAGTCATGTTGAGGCGGCGCATCGCGTCGCGGAGGAAGGCTTGCTGGGGAACGGTCATCGGCGGCTCCTGGCGGAAAATATACGCGGTGCGTATATTAGTTCCTGGCGCACTGAAGTCAAGGAAAATCTGCGCGATCGGGCTGTGCGGTGCGTGTGACACTCGACGGGCTCGCACTGGCGCGCGGCGTCCGCCTCCGTATAATCAGGTCAGGCCCCGTGCCCTGCATCGGCAGGGCACCATGCCGAAAACGATTCGCCCGGTCGGGCTTGTTGATTCGAAGGAGAATGAGAATGACGCGTACGATTGCTGCAATGTTGCTGGTTGTGACCGCCGCGCTCGCCGGCTGCAATACGGTCGCCGGCGTGGGCCAGGACATTTCGAAGGGCGGCCAGGCGATCAGCGATACGGCCGAAAAGGCCAAGTAAGCCGACCGGTTCCGGAATGCAGAAAGCGCCGGGCCGTCCCGCGATTGCGGGACGGCCCGGCGCTTTTTTTTGGGGCGGCGCGGCGTTGACGCCGGCGGCGTCACGCGCGTTCGACGAACGCGTAGCGGCCTTCGACCTTGCGCGGCGTAAACCAGCCGTAATCGGGGAACATCCGGTTGCGCACGAACCAGACGTAGCCCACCAGCACCAGCGTGACCGCGAGGCCCGGCAGCGCGGTCGACGGATCGCGTCCGAGCTCGGCGACGGTCTTCGGCAACTGCAGCAGCGACAGCAGGATGAACGCGTGATACGCGCCGACGCGATGGGTCGCGAAGCCCCAGATGAACAGCAGCGACAGCGGCACGGTCAGCGCGAGGAACACGACGACGAGGCCATTGCCGAGTGCGCCCGACACGCCAACGTCGCCGGCAGCGGCGGAGAAGTAATACGCGAGCATCAGGCTGATCGCCAGCTGGAGGGTGCCGAGCGCGACCAGGATCCAGGTGTGTACCTTGTTCTTGCGGCAGCGTTCCGGATCGGGCCGCGACGCGATCAGGCTTGCGATCACGCGATCCTTGAGCCCCTGTCCGGACAGTTCGGCCAGCACGTCGGCCTTCCTCGTTCCCGCGGACAGCAGCACCGCGATTCTTGTTTTGGCATCCTTCCTGTTCATTGCTTGGCGGCTTGTTGTTAGATGGTTGTCAAAGGTTCCGGCCACGCGAATATTGCATCTTGTGCGGTGGTGCGCAACGGTTTTGCGGCGCGCGGACACATTCCTACAGTCGCCGACGGCTTTGCGAGAGTAGGGGGATCGACCGGCCATGTGACGGAAATGCGCGGCCGTCGTTTTTGCATGAGCGCGGGTTCGTGTCAGTCGGTGGCGGTTTGCGTCGACGGCGCGGGGCTGGCAGGCTGTATCGAGTTCACCGGCTTCGCATCGCGCGTGGTGGTGTGCGTGGGCGGTTCGCGCCGCCGCGTCGCGCCGACGAGCATGCCCGCGACGACGAGCGCGATGCCGGCGACACGCGTGCCGGTCAGCGTTTCGTCGAACAGCGCGACCGCGAACAGAACGGCCGAGACCGGCGCGACCGCCGTGAACAGCGCGGCCTCGGTGCCGCTCGTGCGCGCGGAGCCCGCATACCAGCACAGGTAGCCGAGCACGGTCGGCACCAGTGCGTAGTAGGCGATCGCCGACACGGCGCCGACGGTCCAGCCGGTTGCCGCCGCGCGCCATTCGAACGCGGCCGGCACGACGGCGAGCACGAAGCCGAGGCCCGACATCGCGGTGGACAGCGCGAGCGGCGGCAACGGTGCGGCAAGCCGTCGGTTCAGCAGGATGAAGACGGCTTCGCACGCGACGGCGGCCAGCACCAGCGCATCGCCGGCAAGCGTCTGGAACGACGGCATCGTCTGGCCGGGCGCGAACGTGACGAACAGCACGCCGGCCGTGGCGAGCGCGGCGGCCAGCCAGTCGCGCGGCGTCTGCCGCTCGCGCAGCACGACGGCCGCGATCAGCGTCGACATCGCCGGCAGCGTGCCGAGCATCACGCCCGCATCGAGCGGTGACGACAGCTTCGTGCCGCTGATCAGCAGCACCGTATAACCGACGCCGCCGGCCGCGGCCTGGATGACGAGCAGCACGGCGTCGCGCGGGGAAATGCGCGGCCAGCGCATTCGCTGCGCGCGCATCAGCGCGAACAGCAGCGGCGTCGCGATCAGGAAGCGCAGCGCCGTGGCCGCGAACGGCGGCAGGCCGCCGGCCGCGAGACGGCTCGCGATGACGGTGCTGCCGACGCCCGCCATCGCGGCGGCGAGATAGAGATAGCCAATCAGTCGTGTTTTCATGCGCGCATCGTCGCGTACGGCGACGGTGCGCGTCTTGAATGAAATTGCAGCGGGCGGGAGGGGATGCCGAGGGCGGTGCGTGGGGCCGCCTTGCGAGCGTGCGTCAGTGTTAGCGTCTGCCGAAGCCGAAGCCGAAGCCGAAGCCGAAGCCGAAGCGGTAGCCGCAGCGTCAGCCACCATCGTCGACGCGGGACCCGCCTTCGATCGCCTTGCGCGCGGCCACGACCGGCGTCAACCGGCCTGCGTAAACCGCCCCGGCGTGATCCCGAACTGGCGCGCGAATGCGCGCGTCAGGTGGCTCTGATCGGCGAAACCGGCTTCGGCCGCGGCATCCGCGATCGGCAGGCCGCTGGCGAGCAGCGTGCGCGCCAGCCGCGCGCGCGACTGGATCAGGTACGCGTGCGGCGTGATACCGAGCTCGCGTGCAAACCCGCGCAGCAACTGGAAGCGGCTCACGCCGCTCAGGTCGGCCAGTTCGGCGAGCGAAACGGGCGCGGCCGGCGCCGCGTCCAGCCGTTCTCGGGCGACACGAATCGCCGGCGCGACGCCGGCCGCCGGCAGCGTGCGGTTCGCGTGCCGGGCGAGCAACCCTGCGACGAGCATCACGAGCGCCTCGTCGCGGGCGAGCGGTTGAGTTTCCCCGGCGACGATGCGCGCATGCAATCGGCCGACGGCGGCCGTGAGCCGCGCGTCGCGCACCGCCGGATGCGCAAGCTCGACGCCGCCGAGGCCTTCTTCCGCCGCGACGCCCGCGACCAGCGCGGGCGCGAGGTACAGCATCCGCCAGCGTCGGCCCGTGCCGGCATCGATCGGCGAGCCGTCGTGCATTTCGCCCGGGTTGACCATGATCGCGTCGCCGGCCAGCGCGTCGACCTGCCCGCGGCCGCTCCACGACCGGTGCGCACCGCTGACGATCACGCCGACCCCGAATTCGTCGTGCGCGTGGCGCGGAAACGCGCGGTCGGATTCGAGGCTGATTGCCTCGATGCCTTCGCCGGTCCGTCGGTAGTGGGTGACACGGTGCATGTGCGCTCCTCGCGCCGGCTGCGGCGCGGATCACGTGCACTTTAGCGCGTTCCGCCGCCGCGCGCCCTTCATCCTTTTGGCCGATACCGCGCGGCGCGCGCAGCCCGCACCATGTACACATGAGCAGCGTATACGGCCCGCCGGGCCTGAAGCTGCGCGGGAGGCGGCAGGTGGAACGACAGGATCCGGTATTCATTCAGGTTGGCGCGCTCGCGGACGGCTTCGCGCCGGAAGCGAACATCCTCGCGCCCGTCGACGCGCTCGCGGGGCGCACGCTGGCGCTCGGCGATGCATCGGGCGCGTGGCGCGTCTATACGTTCGAGCAAGGCGCGCTGCAGTGGCACGACGCGGCGACCGACACGGGCGGCCGCGAGCCGTGCCGCGTGACGCGGCTGCGCGACGCGCTGTACTTCGTCGACTACATCGACACGGCCGCCCGCGCGACGTCGGTCAGTCTCGTGATCGATCTCGACAGCGGCGTATGGACGTCGGTCGTCGGCGTGCTGCCGACCGAAGCCGACACGCGCATCGACGCGTTCACGCGCGTCGCGCGCGGGCTGCCGCTGACGGCCGTCGACGCGGCGTTCCGGCACGGCACGCTCGGCGGTCACGCACAGCCGGGGCCGCTGCACGGACCGACGCGCGAACTGATCGGCAAGCGGACGATGTACCGCTACAGCCCGACCGAATGCTACGAGCACATCTACCTGAACGAGAACTTCTACGCGTGGCAGTGCCTGCAGGGCGTCGAAGGCGGGCTGGCCGACGTCGACCGCTGCCATTACTTCAGGATCGCCGACGAGCTGTATCTGTTCGTGTGGCGCGAAAAGGTGGTGCCGACGCTCGGCGTCGTGCTGATCGACCTCGCGCAGTGCAAGACCGACGGCAAGATCTTCGGCTACCAGGGTGGCGATTTCGGCACGCTGTCGAACTTCCAGATCGGCGCCCATGCGCAGGTGCTGAACGAAACCGTGCATCCGCTCGGCGGCGGGGCGCAGCGATGAATGCCGTGCCGGGCAGTGGCCGACTGCGTGCGGATTTCAGCGGGCGCGTCGTGCTCGTCACGGGCGCCGCGCAAGGGATCGGCGCGGCGATCGCGCGCCGTTTCGCGGAATCCGGCGCGTTCGTCGCGCTCGCCGACCTGAACGGCGAGGCCGCCGCCGCGCAGGCCGATGCACTCGCCGGCGCGGGCGGCGCTGCACGCGCGTATCGGGTGGACGCCGCCAGCCGCGACGAATTGCGCGCGCTGGTCGCAGCGGTCGAGCGCGACGGCGGCCGGCTCGATGTCGTCGTCCACAATGCCGCGTATTTTCCGCTGACGCCGTTCGCGCAGATCGACGAGCCGACGCTCGAGCGAACGCTGTCGGTCAACCTGTCGGCGCTGTTCTGGCTCGCGCAGGCTGCGTTGCCGGCATTCGAGCGCGCGGGGGCCGGGCGGCTGCTCGTCACGTCGTCGGTGACGGGGCCGCGCGTCGCCTATCCGGGGCTCGCGCACTACGCGGCGTCGAAGGCCGGCGTGAACGGCTTCATTCGCGCGGCGGCGCTGGAGCTCGCGCGCCGCAACGTGACGGTCAACGGTGTCGAGCCGGGGATGATCCGCACGCCGGCGGCCGGCAATCTCGGCGACGCGTCGGTCGCGGCGCAGATCGCGCGCGACATTCCGCTCGCGCGGATGGGCGAGCCGGAGGACATCGCGAACGCGATGCTGTTTCTCGCCTCGGTCGATGCTGCGTACATCACGGGGCAGACGATCGTCGTCGACGGCGGCGCGACCTTGCCGGAGAGCGGCGCGGTGCTGGGAGACGTGTGACGGCGGTGTCGAACCGGCACCCGATGTGGCCGCGGCGGGACCGCGGCCGGCAGGTTCCTGTGGCGGCGCCGTCGCAGGCCCGCCGCACGTCGCCGCGACTACAGCCAGCCGTTGCGGATGAACTCGACGATCGAATAGCGGCGGTTCTCGAGATCGTGCTGGCGGACGGCTTCGACGATGCGCGACACACCATCCGCATAGGGCGTCGCACCGTACACGCGCGATTCGAACTGCAGGCTGCACGCGCCGTCGTCGATGCGTATCCGGTGAACCGCATGGCGGCCGAGCTGATCGTCGGGGATCGCGAATTCGCTGCGCTGCACGTCCGGGTCGCGCACCGAGCGGATGTCTTCCGGCCGCACGCCGAGCGACTGGCCGATGCCGACGGCCGTGCCGGGGACGGACGTCTTGCCTGCCTGATGCGACTCCGTCAGGCTGATCTCGCAGTCGCGAAACAGGTGGCCGCTGGTTTCCAGCATGCTCATGAACTTGAGCATCAGGATATTCGTGTTCGGACACAGCACGACCGGAAAGCCGTGCGTTCCGGTTTCGACGTCGGAGCCGGTAGACAGTTCGACGAGCGGCGACGCGGTGGCCTCGCAGAACGCGATCACGGCGGGGAGTTCGCGGCCGGAACCGGCATGCACGACGATCGATCGGGCGTCGCTACGTCGGGCGTCGCTACGTCGCTCATCGGTTCGCGCACTGTCCGACCAGCGCATCACGCGACAGGTTGCCGGGTCGAGCTTGTGCGAGCCGAGCAGCTCATTGGCCAGCTTGCCGGTTCCAACGACGAGTACTTGCATGGGATTGACGGGTTGAGGTTCAGTATTTGATACGGGATCGGCGTAGGCGTCGGGTAGCCCGGCACGGTTCTGTCGCGGCTCGCGCCACGCCGAACGGGCCTCGTGCATTATGCCCGGCTGTCCGCATGCGTGCCCGCCGGGCCTCGCGTGCGGAGTCGCGATGGCCCGCGACGTGTGGACCGCGTTCCGCTGCGCGATACCGCCGCCGGACTGGCGCCCTTGCAACCAGCGCGAAACGACGGAGGAACCGCGCCGCAGCTTCGTCGCCGCGCGCACGCAGGCGTGAACGGCGCTACGCTGTCGAAACGCCGGCAGCGCACGTCCGTGCCGCGGCCGGCATGACTCATGCACCACGCATCAACCACCCATTTTCGATCCAGGAGAGCACATCGATGGAACACGACCTGAAAGGCAAGGCAGTCGCGATCACCGGCGGATTCGGTCATCTGGGCGTCGCGACGGCCGCATGGCTGGGCCAGCGCGGCGCACGCGTCGCACTGATCGGCCGCGGCGCCGCGCCGGCTGCGCAGACGCTGCCCGGCGTGCCGGCCGACGCGCTGCGCATCGGCGGCATCGACCTCGTCGACCCGCAGGCCGCCGCACGGGCGCTCGAATCGGTAAACCGCGAATTCGGCCGGGTCGACGCGCTGCTGAACATCGCCGGTGCGTTCGTATGGCAGACGATCGCCGACGGCGACGCCGCCACGTGGGACCGCATGTACGAGCTGAACGTGAAGACCGCGCTGAACGCGTCGAAGGCCGCGCTGCCGTACCTGGTCGCGAGCCCGGCCGGCCGTATCGTCAACATCGGCGCGGGCGCGGCGTTCAAGGCCGGCGCGGGCATGGGCGCTTATGCGGCCGCGAAGGCCGGCGTCGCGCGTCT
Source organism: Burkholderia sp. GbtcB21 (assembly GCF_019091065.1). Taxonomy (NCBI): domain Bacteria; kingdom Pseudomonadati; phylum Pseudomonadota; class Betaproteobacteria; order Burkholderiales; family Burkholderiaceae; genus Burkholderia; species Burkholderia sp. GbtcB21. Next base: position 772,080 of record NZ_JAGXKA010000001.1, on the reverse strand, counting down.
CACCGAGGCGCTGGCGGCCGAACTGCTCGACCGCGGCGTGACGGTGAACGCGATCCTGCCGAGCATCATCGATACGCCGCCGAACCGCGCGGACATGCCCGACGCGGATTTCACGCGCTGGGTCCGGCCGGAACAGGTCGCGGCGACGATCGGGTTCCTGCTGTCGGCCGACGCACAGGCGATCACCGGCGCGTCGATTCCGGTGAACGGCCGCGTGGCGTAGCGCGCGCGGGCGGGGCTCGCCGCATTGCGGCTCGCGCCGCGGCCGGCCGTGCGTACAATGTCGCACCGGAAACGCGCGAGCCCAGACTGAGACCATGAATCAGCCCAAGATCCTGATCGTCGAAGATGAAACGGCGATCGCGGACACGATCGTCTATGCCCTCGGCACCGACGGCATGCAGACCGTCCACTGCACGCTCGGGCAGGCGGCGCTCGATCATCTGCGCGAGTCGCGCTTCGACCTGGTCGTGCTCGACGTCGGCCTGCCGGACCTCAGCGGCTTTGAAGTCTGCCGGCGGCTGCGCACGTTCACCGACGTGCCGGTGATCTTCCTGACCGCGCGGCACGACGAGATCGACCGGATCGTCGGGCTCGAAATCGGCGCCGACGATTATGTGGTCAAGCCGTTTTCGCCGCGCGAGCTGGCCGCGCGGGTGCGCGTGATCCTGCGGCGCTTCCACCGGGCGGCCGCGCCGCAAACGGCGCCCGCGCCGGCAGAGGCGCAGGCCGCGACAACCGCGCCGGGCTTCGTGCTCGACACCGACGGCGCGCGCGTGTCGTGGCTCGGCCACGCGCTGGACCTCACGCGCTACGAATTCGGCCTGCTGGCGCTGCTCGTCCGGCATCCGGGGCGCATCTATTCGCGCGAGCAGTTGATGGACCTCGTGTGGCACGAGGCGCTCGATTCGGCCGACCGCACGGTCGACACGCACATCAAGACGCTGCGCGCGAAACTGCGCGCGATCGATCCCGAGCGCGACCCGATCCGCACGCATCGCGGGATGGGTTATTCGCTGCAACCGTAACGACCGGCACCGCCATGCATATCGGCCTGCGCATCTTCTTCGGTTTTTTCCTGATCGTCGGTCTTGCCGCGCTGATCACGCTGCGCGTGTTCGTGCAGGAGGTGAAGCCGGGGGTGCGCGAGGCGATGGAGGACACGCTCGTCGACGTCGCGCAGGTGCTGGCGACGCTGGCCGCCGCCGACATGGCGAACGGGCATATCGCCGACGGCGCCTTCGCGCGGCAGCTCGAAAAACTTCACGAGAACCCGGTCAGCGCGAACGTGTGGGGCATGCACAAGAACACGATCAGCTATCGCATCTACATCACCGATGCGCACGGCATCGTGCGCTACGACTCGACCGGCAGCGCAGTGGGGCAGGACTATTCGCGCTGGAACGACGTGTACCGGACGCTGCGCGGCGAATACGGCGCACGCAGCACGCGTGCCGATCCGAACGACGACAGCAGCACCGTGATGCACGTCGCGGCGCCGATCCGGCGCGGGAACGAGATCATCGGCGTGCTGACGATCGCGAAACCGAACCAGACGGTCGAGCCGTTCATCGTGCGCAGCCAGCGCAAGATCATGCTGTATGGCGCGTTGCTGATGGGCGGCGCGATCCTGATCGGCACCGCCTGCACATGGTGGCTGGTGCTCGGGCTGCGGCGGCTGCAACGCTATGCGCGCGCAATCGCGGCCGGCGAGCGCGCGGCGATGCCGCTGCAGGGCGCGAACGAGCTGGCCGAGCTCGGGCGCGCGGTGGAGAGCATGCACCAGCGTCTGGAGGACCGGCAGTACGTCGAAACCTACATCCACACGCTCACGCACGAGATGAAAAGCCCGCTGGCCGCGATCAGCGGCGCGGCGGAGCTGCTGCAGGAAGAGATGCCGGTCGCGAACCGGCGGCGCTTCACCGAAAACATCCGCCGCCAGGCCGGCCGACTCGAACAGATGATCCGCAAGCTGCTCGCGCTGGCCGAAGTCGAGCAGAAGCAGCGCCTGTCGGTACACGAGCCGGTCGCGCTGCTGCCGGTGCTCGAACAGCTCGTCGAGGATATCGAGCCGCGCGCGCGGCAGCGCGGCGTGAGCCTGCGGATCGACGCGAACGACGCTTCCGATCCGGCAGTCGTCGAAGGCGATCCGTTCCTGCTGCGCCAGGCGCTCGGCAACCTGCTCGACAACGCGCTGGATTTCGCGCCGCAACGCAGCACGATCCGGATCGCGCTCGAACGGCAGCCGGCGGGCAGGGCGCATGTCGCGGTCGTGCGCGTTACCGATGACGGCCCCGGCGTTCCCGACTACGCGTTGTCGCGCGTGTTCGAACGCTTCTATTCGCTGCCGCGCCCCGACGGGCAGGATCGCAGCACGGGCCTCGGGCTGTGTTTCGTCCGCGAAGTCGCGATGCTGCATCGCGGCCAGGTCGCGCTCGCGAACCGCGACGAAGGCGGCGCGTGCGCGACGCTCACGCTGCCGTCGCCGGGCTGAGCGCGCTTCACGCTCGCCACACATTCGCTTCACACCGGCTTCAATCGCCGTTCACCGGGCCCGCTCATGCTGACCGCATCTTCCACTCCGGTATCCGTCAGCAATGAATCGAGTCCTGTTGTTCAAGTCCGTGATCACCGCGTTTCTCGCGCTGTCGATCCTGATCCCGCTGCACATGGTTCAAAGCATCGTGCGGGAACGTGCGGAGTATCGCGAGAGCGCATTGCAGAGCATCTGGGCGAGCTACGCCGGGCCGCAGACGGTAACGGGCCCGGTGCTCGTCGTGCATTACACGGAAGTCACGCGCGTTCGCGACGACACGCCGGCCGGCGGCGCGGCGAAAACGAGCCTGAGAAGCGAGACGAAGCGCCTGCTCGTGTTTCCGAAGACGTTGAACGTCGACGGCACGCTCAAGGTCGAGGTGCGTTACCGCGGCATCCACAAGGCGCTCGTGTACGGGCTGGATAGCCGGCTGACGGGCACGCTGGCGCTGCCGGACCTGAAGAAGCTGCCGCAGGCCGACGGCCACGTGAGTTTCGCGGTCGACAGCGCGTATGTCGCAATCGGCATCGGCGATATTCGCGGGCTGAAGGCGCAGCCCGACCTGCGCCTTGGCGGCAAGCGGTTCGACGTGGAGCAGGGCACGCGGCTGGACAGCCTGCGCCAGGGCGTGCACGCGAATATCGATCTCGCGGCGCTGGCGGACGCAAACGCAGGGGCTGTCGTGCCGTTCAGCATCGGCCTGCCGCTGGCGGGCGCGGAATCCGTCGCGTTCGCGCCGGTGGCCGACCAGAACGATTTCTCGCTGAAATCGACGTGGCCGCATCCGAGCTTCGGCGGCGCGTTCCTGCCGGGCGAGCGCACGATCGATGCGCAGGGTTTCACCAGCAACTGGCACGTGACGTCGTTCAACACGAAGGCGCGCGAGCAGGTCGCGACCGGCAACGGGGAGGGTGCGATCGAGATGGCGTCGGTATCGGTGATCGAACCTGTGAACGTCTATCTGCAGGCCGAACGCGCGACGAAGTACGGTGCGCTGTTCGTGATGCTCACGTTCGCGAGCTTCTTCATGTACGAACTCGCGAAGCGGCTGCGCATTCACCCGATCCAGTACCTGCTGGTCGGCCTGTCGCTCGCGCTGTTCTTCCTGCTGCTGCTGAGCCTGTCCGAGCACATCGCGTTCGGTCATGCGTATCTCGCGGCGAGCGGCGCATGCATCGGGCTGCTCGGCTTCTACCTGTCGTTCGTGCTGCACAGCGTGAAGCGCGGCGCGACGTTCGCGGCGCTGCTCGCGATGCTGTACGCGGCGCTCTACGGGCTGCTGCTGTCGGAGGACAATGCGCTGATGCTCGGTTCGCTGCTGCTGTTCGCGATCCTCGCCGGCATCATGACGCTCACGCGCCGCATCGACTGGTATGCGCTCGGCGCCGCGTGGCAGCCGCTGGGCGACAAGTCGGGCGCGGATGCCGTGAAGCCGGGCGCGCCGGCGAAGTAAGCGCGGGTTTCACGTGCGCGCCGGCCGGGTACGCCCTGGCCGGCGCGCAACGCAGCGTGGGACGGCCGCGATTCACGCGTGAGGTGAAGGGCGGCGAAACCGCGCCAGCGGAATTCCGGTCGCGGCCCTGATCTCGATCAGCAGATCCGGATGGCAGAGACGCTCGACCTGGACCACCGTCGTCACCGGACCGGACCGGACCGGACCGGACAAGGCTCGGCGAAGCAGGTGTTGCGGATATCGCCGGCCTGCATGAACGCATCGATGTCGGTCGCGTGATGGACGAGCGAGATCACATCGCGCATCTGCGGACGGATGTGACGCTGCCGGCAGGCCGGGCGGCATCCCCTTATACTGGACGTACTTCGTCATTCGATCTTCGCCGTGCCCACGCCTGCCCCCACCGATCCATCCGATCCGTCCGCCGACGATCCCCGCCCGATTCCGCCCGAACAGCCTGAACTGGAAGACTGCTGCAACAGCGGCTGCTCGCCGTGCGTCTTCGACCTGTACGACGAAGCGCTGGCGCGCTATCGCGTCGAGCTGGCCGAGTGGGAAGCGCGGCAGGCGCAACGCAAAAAACACCGATGAGTCGAATGCCGGCGAGCGGCTGCGCATTCACCTTTCCGTCGCAGATCCCGCCGGCGGTGCGATCCACGCCCCGCGTCACGCACCTGCATGCAGCCGCCGATGCAGCGGCCCGAGCGCCGTCGACAGTGCGATGCACGCAAGCAATACGACCGTCAGCGTGAACATCGACGTCCGGAACCCCTGCACGTAATCCACCGCGGCCGGATGCACGCCGAGCCGCGCGAAGAACACGCCGCCGATCGTCGCGGCGCCGACGGCCGCGCCGATCTGCAGCATCGCGCTGACCATTCCTGACGCGACGCCCGCGCGGGCCGCATCGACTTCCGCGAGCACGATCCGCACGACCGACGGCAGCACGAGGCCTTGCCCGATGCCGATCGCCGCGATGCCCGCGTAGAAGCCGGGCCCCGGCGCACCTTCGCGGGCGAGCGCGGCGGCGGTCGCGACGCCTGCGGCGAGCATGACGAAGCCGAGCGTCAGCACGCGATAACCGCCGAACCGGCCGACGAGGCGCGGCATCAGCAGCGGGCTCGCGAGGAAGCCGAGCCCGAGCGGCAGGATCGCGAACCCGGACGCGAGCGGCGACCAGTTCAGGCAGCCCTGCAGATAGATCCCGTAGCTCAGGAAGAATGCGCTCAGCGTGTAGAACAGGAACGCGAGCATCAGACCGAGCGCGACGACCGGGTTGCGGAACAGGCGCACGTCGAGCAGCGGATCGCGGCCGCGCGCGAGCCGGCCCGCTTCGACCGCCAGCAGCGCACCGAGCATCGGCAGCGCGCCGACGACGCACGCGATCATCCACAGCGGCCAACCGGCCTCGCGGCCCTGCGTGAGCGGATACACGAGCATCAGCAGGAACAGCGACATCAGCACCGTGCCCGGTACGTCGATGCGCTGGCCGCGCGGCGGCCGGTTTTCCGGGATGAAGCGCCAGCTGCCGATCAGCGCAAGGATGCCGATCGGCAGATTGACGAGGAAGATCGCGCGCCAGCCGAGCCCGAACGGATGCAGGCTGATCAGCGCGCCGCCGCCGAGCTGGCCGATCACGGCCGCGAGGCCGAACGCGAAACCGTAGAAGCCCATCACGCGCACCTGTTCCTGCGGGCTGAACACGCTGCGGATCGTCGCGAGCACCTGCGGTGCGAGGATCGCCGCGAACAGGCCCTGCAGCACGCGGCCGCCGACGAGCACCGTACCGCTGCCGGCGAGCCCGCACAGCGTCGACGCGAGCACGAAGCCGGCCATGCCCAGCATGAACATGCGCTTGCGGCCGTACAGGTCGCCGAGGCGGCCGCCCGTGATCTGCACGACCGCGCTCGCGCACGCATAGGCCGACACGACGAGCTGGAGCTCGGCCGGGCGCGCGCCGATGCCGTCGCGGATGGCCGGCAGCGCGAGATTCACGATGAAGTAGTCGAGCGGCGGCAGAATGGCGCCGACCAGCAGGACCACGAGCGCCCAGCCGTGATGGCTGCGCGGCGTCGCCGCGGCAGCCGCGCCGGCCGGCGCGCAGGGGGCAAGGGTGGGGTTCGTCATGAACGAAGGGTCCGAAAAGTATGAGGGCCGTATGCGCGAACGGCGCGGGCCGGCCATTGACCCCGTATTCTGGATGCGGTCGACGAATCGGAAAAGCGGGAAAGAGTGGTAGCATCCATCGGGTTAATCGATGGATGGGGGATGGCGATGCGCGGTTTCGATCTGGACCAGTTGCGCACTTTCGCGGCGGTCGCGGACGCCGGCAGCCTGACGGCCGCCGCGCCGCTGCTGCATTTGTCGCAGTCGACGGTCAGCGAGCAGGTGCGCAAGCTCGAATTGCGCGCCGGCGTGCCGCTGTTCGTGCGCAGCAAGCGCGGCGTCGAGCCGACGCCGGCCGGCACGCGGCTGCTGCAGCACGCCCGGCGCATCGTCGCGCTGAACGAGGCCGCGTTCGACGAGCTGCGCGGGCAGGCGATCAAGGGCGAGCTGCGCGTCGCGATCACCGACTATTACCGGACGAATGAAGTCGCGGGCCTGCTGGCGCGGCTGCGGGAGTGCTACCCGCAGCTGAGCCTGCACGTGAGCGCGATGAAGAGCGCGGACATCGAGGCGGCGCACGCGAGAGGGCAGATCGATCTCGGCGTCGTGATGAACCTGTCGAGCGGGCCGTTCCGGCCGGCGTCGGCCGACACGCGCTGGGTGCTGCGGCGCGAGCCGCTGTCATGGGTCGCGTCGCCGGCGCTCGCGGAGCAATTGCCCGAGCCGCTGCCGCTCGTGCTGCTGCCGGACGACTGCATGATGCATCAGATCGCGGTGCGCTCGCTCGACGAGCAGCACATGCCGTACGTGCTCGTGCACAGCGCGTCGGGTGTCGCGGGGCTGCAGTCGATGCTCGCGGCGGGGCTCGGTGTCGGCTGCCTGTGCGCGTCGGCGATCGGTGACGGCATGATGCGGCTCGGCGCGAAATACCGTCTGCCGCCGCTGCCCGACGCGGTGTTTTCGCTGACGCCGCCGATGCCGGGCGAACGCGAAACCGTCACGCAGGCGCGCGAGGTGCTGTCGCGGCAATTGCTGATGTAGAAACGCGCCGCGCGACAGGCAGCGGCGCGTATTCGAGAGACGCGGGAGAGGGCCTACGCATGAGCATGAACGACGAACTGAAGCAGCAGATGGCCGACAGGCTGCAGGACGCGTTGGAGCGGGTGGTCGACGAGCGCTCGCTGATCCATTTCCTGCGCGTGCTCGGCCATGACTGGAACACGGAGCGGCAGCTCGAAGCCGACGTGCCGCCGTCGCCATACGCGCGCGCCGCGCTCGGCTGGGAAAACCGCTCGATCGGCGAGTACCTGGAGGCGATGGTCGACTGGGCCGAAGCGTCGGAGGACGGGCTGCGCTTCTACGACGTGCCCGACAATCCGTGGCGGCGCATCGCGGACATCCTGTTCGCCGGGAAAATCTACGAGTAGTACCGTCCGGGCGATTCGCGCCTTCTACTCGGCGGCTTCTCCGTCGGCGTAGGCGCGCAGCCCGTCCGCCAGCGCATCGAACACGGCCCGGCAGCGCGGGCTCGTCCGCAGGTCTTCGTGCATCACGACCCAGGTTTCCAGCTTCATCGTGGGCCCGTCCGGCAGCACGCGCACGAGCCTCGCGTCGCGCTTCGCGAGCCCCGTCTGGCAGAAACCGACGCCGTAGCCGGCGCGGATCATCGCGAGCTGCGCAAGGTTGCTGTCGGTGCGCAGCGCGAACGCGTCACGCTTCCACAGCGGCATCCCGCGCCCCGCCGAACGGATGAACGGCGTGATGGTATCGAAGCCGATCAGCGCGTGATGCGCGAGTTCGTCGATCGTCGCGGGCGCGCCGTTGCGCGCCACGTAGTCGTCGCGCGCATACAGCCCGACCTCGATCGCGCCGACGCGCCGCGCGACGAGCGCGTCCTGCGCGGGCGGCGCCATCCGCACCGCGATGTCGGCTTCGCGGTTCAGCACGTCCTGGATGCGGTCGGTCGGCACCAGTTCGATGACGAGCCCCGGATGATCGCGCCGCAATTGCGCGAGCATGGGCGGCAGCACCTCGACGGCGATCACGTCGCTGGCCGAGATCCGCACGGTGCCGCGCACGCCGGCGCCGTGGCTCGCGGCCGCGCGCTCGAACGCGGCCGCCGCGCTGCGCAGCGCCTCTGCATGGCCGCGCAGTGCGAGCGCCGCCTCGGTCGGCAGCAGGCCGGACGGCGAGCGCGTGAACAGCGTCTGGCCGAACGCGGCCTCGAGCGCCGCGACGTGGCGGCCGGCCGTCGGCTGCGTGATGCCGAGCGCGCGCGCCGCGCCGGACAGCGAGCCTTCCGTCAGCACCGCGAGAAAGGTCCGGTAGCGTTCCCAGTTCAGATCAGTGGTCATGCATAAATGTATAGCTGATTTCCGATGTTAGGCAATTCCTTGTTAGCTGTCGGCGCGCCAGAATGCATCTCACGACGGTTCATTCAAGGAGAACGGCAATGACGACGAACGCAGGCGCGGCGCAACGACAGGTACTCGTGCTCGGCGCGAGCGGCGGGATCGGTGGGGAAGTCGCGCGGCAGTTGCGCGATGCCGGCTGGCAGGTGCGTGCGCTCAAGCGCGGGCTCGACGCCGAAGTCGTGGAGCGCGACGGCATCACCTGGATGCGCGGCGACGCGCTGGATCGCGAGGCGGTCGTGCGGGCCGCGCGCGGCAGCAGCGTGATCGTGCACGCGGTGAACCCGCCCGGCTACCGGAACTGGCCGACGCAGGTGCTGCCGATGATCGACAACACCATCGCGGCGGCGACGGTGGCGCAGGCGACCGTCGTGCTGCCCGGCACGGTCTACAACTACGGCGCCGACGCGTTTCCGGTGCTGCGCGAAGACGCGCCGCAGCATCCGGCGACCCGCAAGGGCGTGATCCGCGTCGAACTGGAGCGGCGGCTGCAGGAAGCGACCGCGCAGGGCGTCCGCACGATCATCGTGCGCGCGGGCGATTTCTTCGGGGTGCGTGCCGGCAACAACTGGTTTGCGCAGGGGCTGATCAAGCCGGGGCGGCCCGTCTCGACGATTCGCGTGCCGGGGCGGCCGGGCGTCGGCCATCAGTGGGCGTATCTGCCGGACGTCGCGCGCACGATGGTCGAACTGATCGAGCGGCGCGACACGCTGGAGCCGTTTGCCCGCTTCCATTTCGGCGGGCATTGGGACGCGGACGGCACGCAGATGGCCGAGGCCATCAGTCGCGTGGCGCAGCGGCACGGAATGCGGCCTGCGGTGCGGCGCTTTCCGTGGTGGCTCGTGTGGGCCGCGGCGCCGTTCGTCACGACGCTGCGCGAGATGCTGGAGATGCGCTATCTGTGGCGCGAGCCGCTCAGGATGGACAACGCGCGGGTGACGGCGGTGCTCGGCCGCGAGCCGTTGACGCCGCTCGATACGGCGGTGGAGGCGACGCTGGCGGGGTTGGGTTGCTTGCGGTGAACGGCGGCGCGAGAGGCGGAGGTGAACGGAACGTGCGGTGAGCGGCGACGCGAAAGGTGGAGGCGAGCGAAACGTGCGTTGAACGGCGACGCGAGAGGCGGAGGCCAACGAAACGTGTCGGCACGAAAGCATGTGTGCAGAGCCTTTCACTTCGGCATCCGTCAGGCCCGCCGTCCCCCGTCACGCCACGATCGGCAACACCTCGACCGCATACCGGTGCCGAAGGCTGCGCCCGAGCACCGGATCGTGCAGCTCCATCTCGAACGCGTCGCCGTCGCCCATCGCGGCGATCGAGCCATGCACGGCGACGGTGCCGCCATACATCGCGCAGCGCGCGGGCATCGTGCGGCGATCGTCGAAGCGCTGCCACAGCGCGTCCGGCGCGAGCAGGCCGCTGACCGCGCCGTGCTGATATTCAATGCGTTCGCCGTCACGCGCGATCAACCACGAACGCATCTCGATTGCATCCCAGTGATCGGCGATATCCGCGTAAAGCCACGCGTCGCACCCGAGCGGCTTCGCACACACCTGCTTCGACACCGCGACGCCGTACGCCTCGACTTCTCGATCCGTATGATCGGAGCCGACCGTGACCAGCGTGCCGGCCGGGCTGTCGACCAGCACGCATTCGATCTCGCCGCCCGAGCGTGCGCCGAGTACGCCGATCGAAGGCGCCTGCGTAAGCAGCGCGGACGACACGCGATAGAAGCACGGCGTGGTCGAAGGCGGCGCGACGCCGAGCGCCGCGAGTTCGTCGATGTGCGCGCGGATAGCGGCCGGATCGCGGCCGGCCCAGCCGGCAATCACGACGCGCTCGATCTCGACGTCGACGGCGGCCGGCGCGCGCTGCAGGGAAATCACGTTGAACGACAGGGCTTGCATGCAGATATCCGTTTGAAGTGCGAAGGAATGAATCGGCTTGCGGCGATGCTCATTCCGCGAGCGGCCGGTGCGCGGTCTCGCGTGCGGCGAGGAGTGCGATCGAGGTGACGACGAGCGCGGCGGTCACGTACAGCGACACGGCCGTCGTCGTACCCGTCTGCCGGAACAGCGTGGCGATCACGAGCGGCGCGAAGCCGCCACCGACGATGCCGGCGAGCGTGTACGCGAGCGACGAACCCGCATAGCGCACGCGCGTCGGGAACTGTTCGGTCACGAATGCGCCCTGCGGGCCATACATCACCGCATGGATCACGAGGCCGATCGCGACGGCCGCGACGATCGCACCGGGGCGCGCCGAATCGAGCATCACGAAGAACACGAACGCCCACACGACACCGGCGATCGCGCCGGCGAGATAGACGGGCCGGCGGCCGAAGCGGTCCGACAGCGCGCCGAAGAACGGCACCGCGAGCGCGTTGCAGGCCGTGCCGACCATCACGGCCGTCAGCGCGACGGGGCGCGACAGGTGCAGCACGGTCGTCACGTAGGTCAGCGTGAACACGACGATCAGCGCATACAGCACGTCCGAGCCGATCCGTGCGCCGCCCGCGATCAGCAGGCGCCGCCAGTGGTACTTCAGCACGTCGGCGACGGGCACCTCGGCGGTCGCGTGCGATTCGGCGAGCTGCTCGAACTGCGGCGTTTCGTCGACGCCGCGCCGCAGCCAGAAGCCGAACACGACGAGCAGCGCGCTGGCCGCGAACGGCACGCGCCAGCCCCACGACAGGAAGTTCGCGGACGTGGTCGACAGCGTCACGAGCGCGATGCAGCCGGTGCCGAGCAGCGTGCCGAACGACGGGCCCATCTGCGTCCACGACGCGGACAGCCCGCGCCGGTTCTGGTCGCCGTGCTCGACCGACAGCAGCACCGCGCCGGCCCATTCGCCGCCGAGCGCGACGCCCTGCACGAAGCGCAGCGCGACGAGCAGGATCGGGCTCAGGATGCCGGCCTGCGCATAGGTCGGCAGCGCGCCCATCAGCGCGGTCGTCACGCCCATCAGCACCAGCGTGAGCATCAGCACCGCGCGGCGGCCGATGCGGTCGCCGAGATTGCCGAACACGAAGCCGCCGAGCGGGCGCGACACATAGCCGACCGCATAGGTCGAGAACGCGAGGATCGTGCCGGCCAGCGGATCGACCGACGGGAAGAACAGGTGGTTGAAGACGAGCGCGGCGAGCGTGTTGTAGATCGTGAAGTCGTACCACTCGAGCGACGTGCCGATCATGCTCGCGGTCGCGAGTCGGCTGGTGCGGACGCGCCGGGGCGCGTGGGCGGCGGGCTGGGCGAGAGTGCTCATGGGTTCGGGCCTGTCGTGACGGAGAACGGGATCAAGCGCGGGGCCGACGCGTCGGCCGCGTGCGGGTGCTGGTGCGGGGGCTGGTGCGGTGCGGCCGGCGTCGGCGTTCAGGCAGGCAGCGCGGCGGCGGCCGGCTCTGCTTCTGCTTCGGCGTCGCGGCGCGCAACCTGCAGCGGCGCGGCGGCGCGCCACAGCAGGTCGAAGGTGCGTACGTCGTCGTGCCCGGCGAGTGCGGCGGCCACGCGGCGCGTCGCGGCCGCGTCGCTGCCTTCGATCAGCACGAGCGCGTCGGCGGCCGGGCGGGCGGCCGCATCGGCGCCGATCGGCGCGGACAGGTCGGGCGCGGTGCAGAAGAGTCGCGCCGCGTGAATGCCCGGTTCCTGCATGGCGGCGTCGAAGCGCTCGCGCAGTTGCGGCACGTCGATGCGTTCCGGCGGCAGCACGAACAGCGCGAGTTGCGCGCCTTCGCCGTCGCCGGCCTCGATCGTCAGTTCGCCGACGCGCCGCTGCGTGCCCGTCATGCGTTCGAAGTTCGCGAGCGACCACGCGGTCTGCTGCGTGAACGCGCGCCGGTAGGCGTCGCTGCGGAACACGTCGAGCGTGTCCGTCACGTACAGCGCGAGGTACTGGCGCGGGCCGCCGTCGGTCGCGCGAAAGCGCCGCGCATGCGTGAAGCCGGGAATCGCGACACGTTCCTGCATGTGTTCGCGGTCGTACCACGCGTTGAAGTCGGCTTCGTGCGCGGGGTCGATATCCGTCCAGACGCAAAGCTGGCCGTGCGGAAGGGGAAGGCAGGTCATCGCGGGGTTCCTCGTGACGGGGGATGTCAGGAACCGCAGTGTCCCGAAGACGGGCCGCGCCCGTCCAACAAGAAAACAAATTCGCGGTGAACAGGTTTTCTTATGAGCGGCGCGGGCGGCGTTTGGCCGGGGCGGCGGCGGGCGGCGCGGATTTCGCCGTGCGCTTCGCAGTTGCCTTGGCATTTTTCTTTGTTTTGGCCGTCGTACGGGCGGGCGATGCGTCGACGGGTTCTGGGCTGGCCGCTGCAGCCGGTTTCGCGATGCTCGCGGCGGCCGGCATCGCGCGCGCGATCTCGCTCGCCAGTTCCGCGATGCGTGCGGCGACCGGCAGGCCCTGGCTGCGGTATGTTGCGACGAGCGGCAGCGCGGGGAATTCGGGTTCGACGTCGAGCAGTTCGAGCGTGCCTTCGTGCAGCTCGCGACCGATGATCGCGGGCGGCAGCGCGGCCACGCCGAGGCCGTCGGCGACGAGGCGGATCATCGCGGCGACCGACGTGATGCAGTTGATGCTGGCCGGCCGCTCGACGGCCGCGAACAGCCGCTCGATCGTCGCGTGCGGCCCCGAGTGGCGCGAGAAGCTGATGATCGGAAATTCCGCGAGGCGCGCGACGTCGAGCGGCTGGCCGCCGAGCCCGAGGCGCGGGCTTGCCGCCCAGCGCACCGGGAATTCGCACAGCGGCAGGTTCGTGAAATCGGGGCCCGGCACCGGGTCGGTCTGCAGGATCAGGTCGACGCCGTCGGTGCTGAGCAGGCGAGTCAGGTGCAGCGTGGTGTCGCTCGTGATCTCGACGTCGAGCCGCGGATAGCGCTCGCGCAGTTGCGCCATCAGCGCCGGAAACCAGCTGTGCACGATCGATTCGATCACGCCGATCCGGATCAGGCCGGCATCGCTCGCTGCGTCGATGTCGCGCCGCATTTCGCCGTCGAGCCGCACGATCCGCTCGGCATAGGCCAGCATGCGCCGGCCCGCGGGCGTGAGCGTGGCCGAGCGCGTGTTGCGGTCGAACAGGCGCACGTCGAACGCCTCTTCGAGCGACGCGATGCGGCTCGACACGGCGGCTTGCGTCGTGTGCAGTTTTTCGGCGGTCAGCCGGAAGTTTTCCAGCTTTGCGAGCCAGACGAAGGTTTCAAGAAACCGGATATTCATCGAGGTCGGAACGGTGAGGAGGCGCCGGGCGGGGCGGCAGGATCGGTCGATGGTAGCGGATTTTTGGAGCGGGAAACGAGCGGACGGTGCGATGAGCGTGCCGCAGCGGGCGTCGGAGTGCCGGAGGACGTTGCACGGAACGCCGCCCGCAGCGACGCATCACGCGCGCGGCGTGCCCTCGAGCCTCAAAGCTTGCCGAACGCGAGCGTCGGCACGTCGACGGCCATCGCACCGCCGTCCGCGACGAGCGTCGCGCCGGTCACGAACGATGCGTCGGGCGACGCGAGGAACGCGCAGACGGCCGCGATTTCGTCCGGATCGGCCGCGCGCCGTAGCGGCACGTCGGCGCTGACGCGTGCGTAAGCACCGTCGAGCGAGTCGCCGTGCGCGGCCATCAGCGGCTCCATTTCCGCGTCGGCCATCGGCGTGCGGACCCAGCCCGGACACACGGCGTTCGCGCGCACGCCGTGCGGACCGTAGTCGCGGGCGAGCGACCGTGCGAGCCCGAGCAGCGCGTGCTTGCCGACCGTATAGCCGCATACGTCGGGCCCGGCCGCGAGTGCCGCGATCGATGCGACCAGTACGATGCTGCCGCGCTGCGCGATCAGGTCGGGCACGCACGCGCGTGCGCTGACGAATGCGGTGTCGAGGTTCGCGTGCATCGCGTCGCGCCACTGCGCGTCGCCGGTTTCATCCGCGCGGCCGACGCCGTGGCCGCCCGCGCACGCGACGAGCGCGTCGACGCGGCCGAAGCGTTCGGCGATTCGCGGCAGGAAGCCGGCCCAGTCGGCGCTGCTCGCGGCGTCGCCGGCGAGCGCGAGGCCGCCGGTTTCGGCGGCCAGCGCGTCGAGCGGCGCCTGACGCCGCCCGATCAGCACGACGCGGTCGCCGCGGCCGGCGAAACGGCGCGCGCACGCGGCGCCGATGCCGGTGCCCGCACCGGTGATCGCGATCGTGCGGGGCTGTGGATGCGTCATGTCGTTCTCCGGAAGGGTGTCGTTTCCGGTCACTTTAGGCGGAGCGGGCGAGCGCCGGTATCAGCCGAAAGGATGAACGCGGACGGCGCCCGGTCGCCGGAACGGTCATGGCCCATTTTGCAAAAGCTGACGATGTCCGGCGCCGAATCGCTCTATCCTGCACATTTTTGGGATAAGTCACGAAAGCCCGGCAAAATAGCGCGGGCGAGCATGCGTATCGACGCGCGGCGCGTTGGCCGGCCGATTCCGTCGTTCGGGCGGAGCGGCAGGCCGGCGAGATCGGCGCGGGCATCGTGTCTGCCGATGGATCGTGTTGCCACGGCGTATCGCCCGGTTGCGCGCTGGCGCGGCCGGACCATCGACAAGAACAGGGAGAGCCGGCAATGAGGCTGGACGACGAAAGAGAAAGCATGAACGTCGAGGACCGCCGCGGCGCCGGCGGTTTCGGCGGCGGGCGCGGCGCGACGATCGGCATCGGCACGATCGTGGTTGCGCTGGCCGCGTCGTATTTCTTCGGGATCGACCCGCGCGTGGTGCTCGAAGGCGCATCGGCGCTGCAGGGCCGCCAGCAGCAGGCGCAGCCCGCGCCGGCACAGCGCCAGGGCGCGCCGGCGAACGATCCGGGCTCGGTGTTTACGCGCAAGGTGCTCGGCAATATCGAGCGCACGTGGTCGGGCGTGTTCAACACGCAGCTGCATGGGCAGTACGAGCCGCCGAAACTCGTGATGTTCACGAACTCGACGCCGACCGCATGCGGCACGGGCCAGACGGCGATGGGGCCGTTCTACTGTCCGGCCGACCGCAAGGTGTATATCGATCTCGGTTTCTACGACGAACTGCGCAAGCGTTTCGGCGCAGGCGGCGATTTTGCGCAGGCTTACGTGATCGCGCACGAAGTCGGCCATCACGTGCAGAACCTGCTCGGCATTTCCGACAAGGTCGACGCCGCGCGCAGGCGTTCGAGCCAGGCGCGCGCGAACGCGCTGTCGGTGCGGATGGAACTGCAGGCCGATTGCTTCGCCGGCGTGTGGGCGAACAACGCGCAGCGTGCGAACCAGCGGCTGATGGAGCCCGGCGATTTCGAGCAGGGGCTGAAGGCGGCCGCCGCGATCGGCGACGATCGGCTGCAGCAGCAAGGGCAGGGTTATGTCGTGCCGGAAAGCTTCACGCACGGCAGCAGCGACCAGCGCGTGTACTGGCTGCGGCGCGGGATGGAAGCGGGCGAGGTGAGCGCCTGCGACACGTTCGCCGCGAACGCGCGCTGACAGAGGGCGCGCGCACCGTCGCGCGCCCGCATCGTCCCGGCCACACCGGCCACACCGGCCGAATCCGCCAGACCGGGACGATTTGCCGATTTGTGCTCACCGGCGCCTTTCGGCGCCGGTAGGCTGGCCCGAACCTAGATGCGTTCGCCCGCCAGCCGATTCCTCCATGCCGCCCCCATCCATCCCATCCATTCCCGCCGATCAGGGCGCTGCCGACTGGCAACGTGCGCTGCGCGCGTGCGTGGACGCGTTCGACGCGTTCGCGAGCCCGTCCGCGATCGTGTTCTACCGGCTCGACCAGAGCGGCGAACCGGCCGATTTCGAGCTGTTCGGGATGCCGGAGTCGATGCATCGAACCTATGTCGCGCGCTACCGGATGCTCGATCCGTTGCATCCGTCGCGTTGCGCGGCGGGCGAGCGGGCGGTCGTCACGCTCGCTTCCCAATTGCCTGACGAAAGACGCGAGGCGTCCGCGTACTGGACCCGTTTCCTGCGCCGGCACGACGTGACCGACGTCGTCGAGATCTGGCTGCGCGACGCGGGCCGCACGGTCGGCGCGTTCTCGTTGCTGCGCTTCGGGATGGGTGAAGCGGTCGGCGGTGCGGCTGGAAATAGGACGGCGGGCCGGTTCGCACCGGGCGAGATCGATGCGCTCGCGCGACTGCAGCCTGTCGCCGAAGCCGCACTGAGCCCGCAACTGCGCGCGCGGCGCGGGATTCACCGGATCGGTTGCGAGGAAAGGCTGACCTATCGCGAGGAACAGATCGCGCGCCTCGTGCGCGACGGCCGTTCGAACAAGGAGATCGCGCGCGATCTCGCGCTCGGCCAACCGACCGTCAAGACGCACCTGATGCGTATGTATCGCAAGCTCGGCGTGTCGAATCGTACGGAGCTGGTCGGGGCGTTGTTCCTGTAACGCCTTCCGTTCCCGATTACGCGGTCCGTTGTTTGCGACTGCACGCGCCTCCCTAACGCGCTGCCAATTTGCGCTCACCGAGCGCGATCCGTCGTCGATACAGTGGTCCGACGCCCGCGTGCCCACGCGCACGCGGTCCAGCCACGACAATCCTCGAGACGCTTATGAGCAACACGAATTTCGTCGCCGTCAGCGACACCGTGCGCACCTTCGTTGCGCGCGATTTCGGCCTCTTCATCGACGGTGAAATGCAGCCCGCGCACGCGGCAGCGCGGCTCGACGTGTACGACCCCGCGACGGGCGAGCGGCTCGCAACGGTCGCGGATGCGGACGAGCACGACGTCGACCGCGCGGTCGCCAGCGCGAAGCACGCGTTCGACACGCGCGTGTGGAGCGGCCTGCGCCCGGCCGACCGCGAGCGCATCCTGCTGAAACTCGCCGACCTGATCGAACGCGACGCCGAAACGCTCGCGCAGCTCGAAACGCTGAACCAGGGCAAGTCGATCCACGTGTCGCGCGCGATCGAGGTCGGCGCGAGCGTCGAATACGTGCGCTACATGGCCGGCTGGGCGACCAAGATCACCGGCCAGACGCTCGACGTGTCGATCCCGTTCCCGCCCGGCACGCGCTATACGGCCTATACGCGCAAGGAACCCGTCGGCGTGGTCGCCGCGATCGTGCCGTGGAATTTCCCGCTGATGATCGCGGTGTGGAAGCTGATTCCCGCGCTCGCGGCCGGCTGCACGATCGTGCTGAAGCCGTCGCCGGAAACGCCGCTCACCGCGCTGCGTCTCGCCGAGCTCGCTCGCGAAGCCGGCGTGCCGCCCGGCGCGTTCAACGTCGTCACGGGCGGCCGCACGTGCGGCGCCGCGCTCGCGAGCCATCCGTCGATCGCAAAGATCTCGTTCACGGGCTCGACCGCGACCGGCAAGCGGGTCGGCGCGGCTGCCGTGCAGAACATGACGCGCTTCTCGCTCGAACTCGGCGGCAAGAACCCGATCGTGATGCTCGATGACATCGACGTCGCGCAGGCACTCGACGGCGTCGCCGCCGGCGCGTTCTTCAACCAGGGGCAGGTGTGCGCGGCCGCGTCGCGCATCTACGTGCATCGCAGCAAGTTCGCGCAGCTCGCGGACGGCCTCGCGGGCGTCGCGCAGTCGATGAAGCTCGGCGCGGGCCTCGACACGACCGCGCAGATCAACCCGCTCGTCTCCGCGCACCATCGCGACAAGGTCGTCCAGCACATCGAAGGCGCGCGCCGCGCCGGCCTCACGTTCCTTGCGGGCGGCACGCCGGCCGACGACCTGCCCGGCTATTTCGTGAAGCCGGCCGTAATCGCCGATCCGCATCCGGACAGCGCGATCGTGCGCGACGAGGTGTTCGGCCCGGTGATCGTCGTCGTGCCGTTCGACGACGCGGCCGACGCCGTGCGCCTCGCGAACGCGTCGCCGTACGGCCTTGCCGCGAGCATCTGGAGCAACGACCTGAAGCGCGTGATGAACCTCGTGCCGCAGATCGAAGCCGGCACCGTGTGGGTGAACTGCCATATCCCGCTCGACCCGTCGATGCCGTTCGGGGGCTACAAGCAATCGGGCATCGGCCGCGAGTTCGGCCAGTACGCGATCGAAGGCTTCACCGAAACCAAATCCGTCTGCATCGCGCACTGACGCGCGGCGCGAACCACGACCCTTGACCCCGAACGACCAGGTTCAAACGATCCGACAGTGGAGACTGCAATGAGCTACAACGAAGCAAAATTCTGGCATCCGATGGTGCACCCGAACGAAATGAAGCAGCGCAAGCCGATCCGCATCGTGCGCGGTGACGGCTGCTACGTGTTCGACGAACAGGGCCGCAAGCTCGTCGACGGCGTCGCGGGCCTGTGGAACGTGAACGTCGGCCACAACCGCCAGGAAGTGAAGGACGCGATCGTGCGCCAGCTCGACGAGCTCGAATACTTCCAGCTGTTCGACGGGATCTCGCATCCGCGCGCGGAAGAGCTGTCGAAGAAGGTGATCGACATGCTCGAACCGGAAGGGATGCGCCGCGTGCTGTACAGCTCGGGCGGCTCCGACGCGATCGAGACCGCGCTGAAGATCGCGCGCCAGTACTGGAAGGTGCGCGGACAGGCCGATCGCACGAAGTTCATCTCGCTGAAGCAGGGTTATCACGGCACGCACTTCGGCGGCGCGTCGGTGAACGGCAACACGGTGTTCCGCCGCAACTACGAGCCGAACCTGCCCGGCTGCTTCCACGTCGAGACACCGTGGCTGTACCGCAACCCGTTCACGCAGGACCCGGAGGAACTCGGCCGGATCTGCGCGGAAATGCTCGAGCGTGAGATCCAGTTCCAGAGCCCCGACACGGTCGCCGCGTTCATCGCGGAGCCGATCCAGGGCGCGGGCGGCGTGATCGTGCCGCCGGCCAACTACTGGCCGCTCGTGCGCGAGGTGTGCGATCGCTACGGCGTGCTGCTGATCGCCGATGAGGTCGTGACGGGCTTCGGCCGCAGCGGCAGCATGTTCGGCAGCCGCGGCTGGGGCGTGCGCCCGGACATCATGTGTCTCGCGAAGGGGATCTCGTCGGGCTACGTGCCGCTCGGCGCGACGGTCGTGAACGCGCGGATCGAGGACGCGTTCGCCGCGAATGCGGACTTCGGCGGCGCGATCATGCACGGCTACACGTATGCGGGCCATCCGGTCGCGTGCGCGGCCGCGATCGCGAGCCTCGACATCGTCGTCAAGGAAGACTTGCCGGCAAATGCGGCGAAGCAGGGTGCGTATCTGCTCGAGGCGCTGCGGCCGTTCGCGGAACGCTTCGCGGCGGTCGGCGAGGTGCGCGGCAAGGGGCTGATGCTCGCGCTCGACCTCGTCGCGAACAAAGAGACGCGCGAGCCGATCGACCCGCTGTCCGGTTATGCGAACGCGGTTGCGGAAGTCGCGCGCGAGAACGGCGTGCTGGTGCGGCCGGTCGGCACGAAGATCATCCTGTCGCCGCCGCTCGTGATCCAGCGCGAACAGCTCGACCGGATCGTCGACGCGCTCGCGGCGGGCTTCGAGGCCGTGCCGTTCGCGTGACGGAATGGCGGCATGAGCGCGTGACAGTGTGACCGCAAACCGGCGGTGGGCAGCCTCGCCGCCGCCGGTTTGCCGATTTGCGCTATGACCGGTTTATTTTGCCTGCGTATTTTTTCGACATCGGATCAAGTGTGATCGACAGGAGACCCGGGTGCCGAAGCGCTGAAGCTCCGCCCCCGGGCCGATCGTGAAGCATTCGACTGGAGCAGGGGCCGAAGCGCCGGCACCGGTCGACAAAGGAAGGAGACAACGATGTCGGGATGGTCAGGAGTTACCGGCGCTGCGGGCGATACGCCCGCCGGCACGCCGGCCGAAGCGGGCGGCGGCACGGCGCTGAAGGCGGGCGCGGTCGGCTTTCCGACCGCGCTGGCGAGCGCCGTCGGCCTCATCATGGCAAGCCCGGTGATCCTCACCGCGACGTCGGGCTTCGGGATGGGCGGCTGGGCGTTCGCGGTCGCGATGATCATCGCGTTCGTGATGATGCAGGCGCAGGCGACCACGTTCTCGGAAGCAGCCGCGATGCTGCCGACGGCCGGCTCGGTTTACGATTACCTGTCGTGCGGGCTGGGCCGCTTCTGGGCCATCACCGGCACGATTTCCGCGTATTTCCTCGTGCACGTGTTCGCCGGCACGGCGGAGACGATCCTGAGCGGCATCATGGCGCTCGTCAATTTCGAATCGCTGAACGCCGCGTTCGAGAAGCACAACAGCTCCTGGCTCGTCGGCGTCGGCCTCGTAATCACGTTCGCGATCACCAACATCATCGGCATCAAGGTGTTCAGCAAGCTCGAGATCGTGCTGACGGCCGGCATGTGGCTGTCGCTGATGATCTTCGGGATTCTCGGGCTCGCGGCCGCGCCGGCCGTGCATCTCGACGGCTGGTTCGGCGGCTCGGAAGTCGGCACGTCGGTGCCGGCCGTGCTGTCGCTGGTCGGGATGGCGATGTTCATGTTCGTCGGCTGCGAGTTCGTCACGCCGCTCGCGCCGGAAATGAAGGCGCCGGGCCGCACGATCCCGCGCGCGATGACGATCGGCCTCGTCGGCGTCGCGATCTGCATGTTCCTGTACGGCGCGGCGATCCGCCGTCAGGTCGCGAACGTGCCCGTGAGCCCCGACGGCCTCACGCACCTGCTCGACACGCCGGGCGCGATTCCCGCGTTCGCGCTGCAGGTGCTTGGGCCCTTCGGCCGCATCTGGTTCGGCATCGCGTTCCTGTTCGCGGGCGCCGCGACGATCAACACGCTGATGGCCGGACTGCCGCGCATCCTGTACGGGATGGCGATCGACGGCGCGCTGCCGCGCTGCTTCGCGTACCTGCATCCGCGCTTCAAGACGCCGGTGGTCGGCATCGTCGCGGCGGCGGTCGTGCCGATATTCCATGCATGGCTGATCAACGGCAATCTCGACAGCATCCTGCACCTCGTGCTCGCCGCGACCTGCGCGTGGGGCACCGCGTATCTGCTCGTCACCGCGTCGGTCGTGATGCTGCGCATCCGCCGCCCGGACCTGCCGCGCCCGTATCGTTCGCCGCTGTTCCCGCTGCCGCAGATCGTGTCGAGCGTCGGCATCGTGCTCGCGATCTGGTACATCACGCCGCCCGGCATGAACGCGCGCGACATCTACGTGCCGTTCGGCGCGATGCTCGGGCTTACCGCGCTGTACGCGCTGTTCTGGACGCTGGTCGTGCAGCGCCGGCATCCGTTCAAGCCGGTGCCGGTCGAGGAAGTGCTGCGCAACGAGCACGTCGCGTCGTGAGGGCCGCGCTCGCTCGATGGCGCGCGGCGCCCGATGCGCCGCCGCCCGGCCACCGGCCCGGCGCGATCGCCGCGCGCGTGCTCGCCGACCTGCATGCCGTGCGCGATACCGACGGTGTGGGCAGTCCGACGGTAAGGCTGCCGAACGGCGTGTGCGTAAACGTCGAAGAGCACGTCGAGTGCCAGTTCCTGATGCATACGGTCAGCGTGAAGGTGGCGGTGACCGTATGCGGCCCGGCCGCGCAGGGCTGCGCCCGTGTGCGGCAGACCGGCTGGCTGCGCCGCACGGGTATCGACGCGGCGCCCGCGCCGGGATGCGACCCCGGATTCGTCGACACGGTGGCTGCGGTGGTCGCCGAGCCGTCGCTGGCCGACGCGCTGCGGCCGCTGCACCTGACCGACTGCGCGATCGACGCGCGCGACGGCCGCTGGACGCTCGCGATCATGCCGTTCGGCGGCAGCGAGGTCGTGAACCGGATGCCGTCGTTTCGCCGCTACGTCCGGCTGACCGGCGAGCAGGCGGCCGCGTTGTCGGCGGCCTGTCTTGCATTCGAAACGGCACTGCGCAGGATTTTGCACGGGTAAGCTGTGGCGTTGCGGCGGGGCGAACGCCTCGGTCGCATCCAGGAATCAGGGTTTTACCGGAGGCGCCGATGTTGTTCCAGTCACGCTCGCACGAAGACGTACACGACCACGGGCTCGCGATCGCGGGCTGGCATCAGGTCTACCGCCAGATGACGCCGGGCCGCTTCAGGGGCACGGTCACGCAGGTGCTGTACGACGATTTCCACTTCTTCCGCGAAACGACCAACCGGCGCGTCGCGCAAACCGGGCTCGCGCCGGCCGGACGCACGTCGCTCGCGGTGCCGCTGTCCGTGCCGCTCGCGGGCACGTTCCAGGGCCAGCCGGTCGACGGTTATGCGCTGCTCGCGCTGCGCGCCGGCGAGGATTTCGAATTCCATACGCCGGAAGGGATGGGGCTCGTCGGGATCAGCGCGGCGTCCGACATGGTCGACGAGCTGTGCGAAGCCGAATTCGGCGCGGCCGGCGCGCGCAAGCTGCGGCACGTGACGCGGCTGTCCGACGCGCAGGGCGTCGCGCTCGGCGTGCGGCTGTCGTCGCTGATCGACGATGCGCAGCGCGACCCCGGCCACCTCGAATACGCGGCCACCCGCAAGATGTTCCGCGACGCGATGCTCGGCATGTTCCTCGATGCGCTCGAACAGGGCATCGGCGTCGAGCGCCGCGACATCACGCATGCCACCTACAGCGACATCGTGAGCCGCTGCGAGAAGCATCTGCGCGACCGGCCCGAAGAACCCGTCACCGTGCTCGAACTGTGCCGCGCGCTGCGCTGCAGCCGCCGTACGCTGCAAACCAGCTTCCAGCGCGTTGCCGACGTCACGCCGGTCGGTTATCTGCGCACGATCCGGCTGAACGCGGTGCGGCGCATGCTGCGCACGACGCCGGTACAGCAGCTCGGCGTCGGCGAGGCCGCCGCGAGCTGGGGTTTTACGCATCTCGGCTATTTCGCGCGCGAATATCGCGACCTGTTCGGCGAGCTGCCCTCCCAGACGACGCGTCCCGACTGACGCACGCGCACCGCGACGATACCGTCGCGGGCAGCGCGATCCACCGTTTGCCGATTTGCGATAGAGGTCCTGAATTTTCGCTGGATAGAGTCCCGTCACTCATATCGACAACATCATCGGTTTGCACTGCGAATCGACGACACCAGAGGACGGGACATGAAGATCGGACGACGACTGGCCGCGGCCGCGGCTACGCTGGGTTGCATGCACGCACACGCGCAGACCTCGGGCAGCGTGACGCTGTACGGCACCGTGGATACCGGCATCATCTACTCGACGAACCAGCAGTTCACGCGTGCCGACGGCAGCACGGGCGGCGGCCATGCGTGGCAGATGGGCGGCGGCAACCTCGTGCCGTCCCGCTTCGGGTTCCAGGGCGCCGAGCCGCTCGGCGGCGGGCTCGACGCGGTGTTCACGCTCGAGCAGCAGTTCCTGTCCGCGAACGGTCAGGCGCTGCAGGGCGGCACCGCATTCAGCCGGCAGGCGTGGGTCGGGCTGCGCCAGGACGGGATCGGCACGCTCGGCCTCGGCCGGCAATACGATTCGTACACCGACATGCTCGGCGCGTATGTGTCGAGCAACAACTGGGCGACGCCGTACGGCTCGCATCTCGGCGACGTCGACAACCTGAACGCCGCGTTCAACTTCAACAACGCGGTGAAGTTCACCAGCGCCGATTTCAACGGCCTCACGTTCGGCGGTACGTTCAGCTTCGGCGGGCAGGCCGGCGATTTTTCCGCGAAGCGCGGTTATGCGGTGGCCGCGACGTACGCGCGCGCGCCGGTGGCGTTCTCGGTCGGCTACCTCGACCTGCACCAACCTCTCGATGCGGCGCTCGGCGGCGCGAGCGGCTATATCGGCGATTTCGCGTGCAGCAATCCGGGCGCGATGTACTGCCTGCTGCAGGATGCCGGCTCGATGCGCGCGTTCGGCGCGGGCGGCTCGGTGACGTTCGGCGCGGCGACGGTTGCGCTTACCTATACGCATACGCGCCTCGGCGACAGCCGCTATTTCTCGACCGCCGCACAGCCGCGCACGCAGGCGTTCACGTTCGACATCGGCGAGCTGAACGTCACGTACATGTTCACGCCCGCGCTGCAGGGCGGCGTCGCGTACATCTTCAACGCCGCGCATACCGACGGGCGCGGCACGACGCGTTTCCACCAGCTGAACGTCGGCACGAACTACAGCTTGTCGAAGCGCACGGCGCTGTACGCGGTCGCGATCGGCCAGATCGCGAGCGGCGCGGGGCTCGGCACCGATACGAACGGCAACGCGGCGAACTACGCGCAGATTCCGGTGCTCGCGAACAGCAACTCGAGCCGGCAACTGGCGGTGATGGCCGGGATCCGCGTGAACTTCTGACGGGGCGACGGAACCGACGATACCCGGCGTGGCTGCACGCTCGATCAGTTATAGGACATCGTGAACGTGAGGATCGCATTCGCGCTCCCGGAGCTGATCGTCTGGCTCGTGCGGTAATACGCGGCTTTCATGGGTAATGCGTACGAGCCGCCGGTCGGCGCGACATTGATCGGATAGGGCGAGTCGAACCGGAGTGCCGCGCCGTTCTCGTCCATCAGCTTGAGTGCGAACCCGCGCGCGGTGGAATCGTCGCTCAGCGCAACGACGCCGGCCGCCGCGTCGAGCACGCCGTTGGGCGCCTTGAACTGATAGGTGATCTTCGAGATGCCGGCCGGACAGTTGTTGGCCGCCACCTTGAAACTGACCGGGTTGGATGTTGCGCCGACGCTCTTCATGTCGGCCGCCCGCACGGTGCCCATGTCGACGGTCACGTCCGGGGTTTTGCACGATAGCGCGGCGAAATTGAGGCTGCCTATCGCCTGGACGGTCAAATACGCGTTGCCGCGCAGTTCGAACGAGGCGGTGGGCAGGTCGGTCGCCTCGATGGTTCCACCCGATACGGGGCCCGTCGCAACGAATACGTATGTAAATGTAGTACCCGCAGCCATACCCCAGACTGAACCTGCCTTCACTGTGATGCTGGATTGATAGGGAAATGGATCTGTGCTGCTCCCGTAAAGGAACTTGACACCGACGCCGGGCAGGTTGGTCGGATAAACCTTGTCTGAGGTCGGCGGAAGATGGGGTGTTGAAGAAAGTTTTCGGTCGAGAACCATCGTGCCCGCTGTGGAGCAGGACGCGAAGTCCAATCGCTCGGCAAGTGTCATTACCATCTTCCCCAGTTCAGTCCCGACGGCAACGTCGCGCGGAACGTTGATCGTGCCCGACAGCGGCACCATTCCGTAAACGGGCGTTTGGGAAATGACATTGCATTCGGCATGCGCGCCGAACGCCGCGAGCAGCAGCAGGCACGGCGCGAGCATCCGCATTGCGCGGCTGCGGGTTTGCCGATTCCGGTTCGGGGTCCATCGCAAGTTCAGCATCTTCATGGGTGTTCTTTCCGTTTGTCTGGTTGGTCGGCGCACGGCCTTCGAATGGGTCAGTGGGCCGCGACGGTCGCGTCGGGCACGCAGGCGCCCTTGATCGTCTGAAAGCCGGTCGATTTCCGTTCGCTCTTCGCGACCGGCAATTCGTATGTGAGACGACAGGCGGAGAGACTGTCGTCGCCCCATTTCACCGTCAGTGAGCCGTTGTCGTCGATCCCGCGCACGAAGATCCGGCTCGCCTGACCGACGACGCCGACCTGCTTGCCCGTCGCGTCGTAGACGCTTGCACCGAACGGCAGCGGCTTGCCGTCCGCGCGGCGTGCGCGGATCAGCATCGAACGCCCGGTTTCGGTCGCAAACCGGAGGAGCGGCACGGCGCCCGCGCGCGGCGCAACCTGCTGGCTCGTTTCCTTCAACTCGACGTCCATCGAAATACCCTTCGGATCGATCTCGACCGTGTTGAGGTTGTACGGCGTCAGGTACGGCACGATCGCGTAGCCGCGGCTGTCGATCCGCGCGCCCGATGCGTTCGAGATGCGTGCGCCGGCGGCGCCGGGTGCCTCGACGATCGCGAACGTTTCCGACAGCGGCTGCGACAGCGTGACGCCGCCCGGATGCGCGACCACCGCACCGCGAATGCCGATCGAGCCCTGCTGGTAGTCGGTGCTGGCGCCGACGCTCGCATTCAGTTCCGCGAAGCGCGCGCGATACGCGACGTTTGCGCCACCGTTGGTCGACGTGCTGCCCGAGCCGGAGGCGTGATCGACGTTCAAGCCGTACGACAGGGCGTTGTCTTCGCCGAGCGAGCCGGACAGCGCGGACTGGACCCGGCTGCGGCCGAGCGAGTCATGCGTGATGTTGGTCGACAGCATCATGGGGCGCGTGCGGCCGAGCGGGATCGTCACGCCGGCGTAGTAGAGCGTGCTCATGTTGCCGCCGGCGCTGCGCTGGCGCGTCGCGCTCAGGTTGTACGAGATGTTCCTGAACGTGTTGTTGTAGCCGACCGAGTAGTTGACGTCGGAGCCGGGGCGATTCCAGTAGGTCGACGCGGACGCCGTGACACTGAGCTGCCCGCCCTTTTCCCCGAGCCGCTGGCTGAGCGTCAGCGACGCGCGATTGCGCTGGCGCCAGACGTCGTCGAGCCGGCCGCCGTCCCGCACGGTGTCGCGCGCGAGCATCGCGTCGTTCAGGTTGAAATAGCCGCTCGTCGAGTATCGGTACGCGGCAAGCGCGACGTCGGTGCCGGTCGCGAGGATCGATTTCGAGTAGCTCACGCGCAGGCTCGAACCGTGGAAGCGCTTGACGCCGGGAATCGACGTGGCGGCGTGCGTGAAGTCAGCGCCAAATGCACCGATCGACGTATTGAGCGCCGCGCCGACCATCGCCGCGGCGTAGCCGGCCGCGACGGTCACGCCGCCATAGCCGGTCACCAGGTTGGTCAGGCCGCGCTGGTACGTAGCTTGCGCGAACAGCGGGTTGCTCGTGCCCTGCTGGTTGCGCAATGCGCCAGCGGTAAAGCTGTAGCGGCCGATGCCGGGCCGCAACGATAGCGGGACCGCCGCATACGGCACTGCGAACGTATGCACGGAGCCGTCGGCTTCCGTAACGGATACGTTCAGGTCGCCGCCATAGCCGGTCGGATACAGGTCGTTGATCTCGAATGCGCCGGGCGCAACCGTCGTCTCGTAAATCGTCACGCCGTTCTGGCGAATCGTCACCTGCGCATTGCTGTTCGCGACGCCGCGAACCGTGGGTGCATAGCCGCGCAGGGAATCGGGCAGCATCCGGTCGTCGGATGCCAGTTGCACGCCGCGGAACTGCGCCGAGTCGAAGAGTTCGCCGGACGTATAGCTTTCGCCGACGACGAGCTGCGACGACAGCGACGGCAGGTCGCGCTGCAGGTAGGTGGCGATATCCTGGTACTGGCTGCCTCCGGGCGACGACCACGTATAGGAGCCGTTGTGGCGGAAGTGCCAATTGCCGATGTTCACGCCGCCGTTCAGGCCGAGATAGCCCTGCATCTGACTTGCGCTGCCTTGATGCTTCGAACCGTAGAGATTGAGGCTGTAGCCGAGCATGCCCATCGGCACGCCTGCATCCCACTGATCGGGATCGACGTAGCCGCGCGGGGTGCTGGTGAGCGATGCCTGCGGAATGCTCAGCGTGAGCGTCTGCTCGGCGAAATCGAACGACGCGCTCGCGTCGTGCACGACCTGACCGATGCGCCGGCATTCGCCATCGACGGCGAGTTCGGCGACGAGGTCGGGCGGCAGCTTGCGAAAGTCGATGCCGATGCGTTTCAGCAGCCGCGCGTCGAAGCAGGGCTGAGCGTCTGGTGTACCTTCGGCTGTCTTGAACGGCACGTCGTAGCGTCCGACCCAGTTCGATCCGGCGTGGATGTCGACGCTATAGACGCCCGGCGGCGTGACGTTGCCGCGCCCGTATCGCGTCACGTCCACTTTCTGGCCCGGGCGGCTGCTCAGGAATCCGGGATCGAATTCGACCTGGGCGAAATCGACGTGCGCGACCTGCGCCTGCGCGGCCCGCGCGGGGGCCGCGACGTCGGCGTGACCGGCGTCGGACCATGCCGCGAGGCTGGACAGGATCAACAGGTAGATTGCTTTGGGACGCGGGTTGTTCGCCGCGTCACGGTGCGCATGTCGAATCGAGGTCATTCCCCGTGCACTCCTGGTGTTGTTTGCATTGCCACGGCGCGCATTTCGGCCCCGCCCGGCGTCGAAGCGGTGGGGTGCACGGATCCGGCGGCGGGAACGGCCGGCGTGGAGTTGGGATCGGAAATGGGCTGGCGCCTTGCCAACCCGTCAGCTCGCTCGAGCTGGAAATCCGGAACCGGGCCCGGCGGCGGGAGACGCCGACGGCGGGCCGAATTGGTGTGATCGCCTGTGGATCAGGGTTTTGAAGAAACAGGTTGCTCGTTGTCGACTGTCGCACCCCAGTCGTCGATGCTGCCGAACTCGACGGTGGCGTTCGCGGCCGGGAGCGCGGCGAGGCCGTTGACCGGGAACTGCTGCTGGCCGCCAGGGAGGATGTAGCCCATCCCTGCGTCATATTTTTGGCCTACCGACTTCAGCGCGACGTTGCCGAGGTTGACGACGTACGGCGTGGGGTTCGTCGCCTGCAGCGCATAGCGATTGCCTTCGGCGGGGACGATGCGCCATTCGAGCTGCTTGCGGGCGGTGTTCGCGCTGCCGGGCAAGCCGGACGGGCGGAACATCACCTTGATGCGCGAGCGGAACGCGATCTGGATGTGATTGCGATCGTCGCCGGCCGATGCCTTCGGCGGAATTTCAAGCACGTTGAGCCAGAACAGCGATTCCTTGTCGGCCGGCAGCGGCTCCTTGGTGTAGATCAGGCGCAACGTCTGGCCTTTGCCCGATTCCATTCGGAACATGGCGGGCGTCAACGTAAACGGGGCCTCGATGTCGTCGGGCGATGCATTCTGTTCGCCGTTGTCGATCCATGCCTGCACCAGTGCGGGCGCCTTTCCTTCGTTCGTGAGCTTGATCGTGACTTCGCGCTCGGTGGAAGGAAACACGACACGCGTGCCCGAGATCACGATGCCCGCGTATGCGTGCGATGTCATCAGGGCGGAAAACAGTGCGAGGATTGGAAGCGACTTGAAGATTTTCATGGCGGCTCGATGATTGGATTCATGTTTTCGCAAATGGATGTGCGGCGAGAGGCCGTAGCCTTCCACGGGAAGGCTACGGATTCGCGCATGACTTACTGGTAAGTCAGCGAGTACTGCACCTTCGAATTGGCGGAGCCTGCGGCGGCTTTGCCGGTTGCGTAGTACTCGGCGAAGTAGTTCAGCTTCGCGCTGCCATCGGCTGCAATATCGATGACCTGGGAGCCTTGGCTGCCCATCGCGCCGAGATGGATCGGCGTCAATGCGTCGTTCAGCACGTTGATCTGAACGTTCTGCGCCGCCGGCTGTTCTTCCGTGCCGGCGTCGAGCTTGAGACGGCCGGATGCCTGGTCGACGTTCGAGCCCGACTCGAACACGGCGCTGACCTTCGTCGGATTGCCGGCGCCCGTCGCGCACCCTTGCAACGACAGCGTGAACGGCGTACGGCCTGCCGTCGAACCCGGTGCTTCGAGTGTGTTGGCGCCGACGTGCGGAAGCGCGACAGCCACATTGCCGCCGTTGTCGACCTTGCAGGTCGATGCCATGACATTGCCGGTGAAGGTGATCGTGCCGTCGGATGCGTGTGCCGCCGAAGCAGCCGCGAGGCCGGCCGACACGACGAGGAGGGAGAGCAGTTTGCTGTTGGTCGCGATCTTCATTGATTTTTTTCCGAGAGGAAAGGAGGTTTGAAATAATGAAATGGAAATGCGGTTCAGATGAATTGCATTCCGGAAATCATTATCTCGATTTATAAGAAGGTTGTTTATTGGACGAGTACTAGATTATTTAATTGCCGAATAGGACTCGTACTAATTCAAATTAAGACGAGTATTGGGGCCGGTACGGGAATATCATGGGACTGGTTCGATATCGCGCAACCGATCGCAGCCAGGGAGCGGTCGATGTCGTGCCCCGCGGGAATGCGGACCTACGGGCCGCCTCGGCGCGCTGCCATAAATTCTTAACGATCGGCGTGAACAATGGCGTTCGCTTCAGGCAGCCGGAAGCGTCGCCCGGGTTGCACACGTGTGCAACGCCCGGCTGTCCCGCCACCACGCCGAACGAGAGAGACCTCATGACCTTGCTGAGCCGCCTGCGCGCGCTGTCCGCCGCCCTTGCGCTGTCCTTCGCCGCCACGCACGCCGTTGCCGCGGACCTCGTCATCGCAGGCCGCGACGACATCTACGGCAAGGGGCTGGCCGACGCCGTCGCCGGCTTCAACAAACTGCACCCGGGAACCGAGATCGAGCTGCTCAAGCTGCCGAACGCGAACCTGTACCAGAAGCTCAAGCTGTCGATGCGCGAAGGCACCGGCGCGTACGACCTCGTGATGATGGACGACACGTGGGCGCCCGAATTCATCGGCAACGGCTGGCTGAAGCCGCTGCCGGCGTCGCTCGCGGACGCCGATCTCGTGCCGTCCGCCGTCGCGCTCGGCCGCAATGCAGCCGGCGCGCTGTATGCGCTGCCGATCGTCGGCAACGTCGAGATGTTCGCGTACCGCAAGGACCTGCTCGCGAAATACAAGCTGCACCCGCCGCGCAACTGGGACGACGTGCTGAAGATCGCGCAGACCGTCGGCGGCGCGGACAAGAGCGTGTCGGGCGTCGTGTTTCGCGGCACGAAGGGCAACCCGGTCGTGACGGGCTTCCTGCCGATCCTGTGGGCGTACGGCGGCGACGTGTTCGACCATGCCGGCAACGTGACGATCGATTCGCGCGAGGCGCAGGCCGCGCTGAAGACGTTCCTCGCGCTGAAGGCGTCCGCGCCGAAGGACGTCGACGTGTACGGCGCGGCGGAAGTGCGCGATGCGCTGCAGCGCGGCACGGCCGCGCAGTCGATCGAGGTGTGGCCCGCTTGGGTGCCGGCGCTCGACGATCCGAAGCAGTCGCGCGTGGTCGGGCAGATCGCGCTGCAGCCGCCGCCCGGGCAGACCGCCGGCCCGGCACCGATGCTCGGCATCTGGCAGATGGGCATTCCGAAGGACGCGCCGCATACGAAGCTCGCGCAGGACTTCCTGGCTTACCTGAGCTCGCGCGACACGCAGACGCGCCTCGCCGGCATCGGCATTCCGCCGACCCGCCGCAGCGTGTTCGCCGATCCGGCGCTGGTGCGCCAGTACCGCTGGTATCCCGATCAACTGAAGGCGCTCGAGGCCGGCCGTGCGCGACCGCGCGTGAAGGACTGGCAGCAGGTGGAAAGCCTTCTCGGCGACCAGCTCCAGCTCGCGCTGACCGGGCAGGTCGCGCCCGATGCAGCGCTGCGCCAGGCGCAGCAGAAGATCGCACAGGCGATGGCCGCGGCCGGCAAGTGACGGCCCGCCTCGATACGCCGCCCGGAACCCGCGCATGAAAGCCTTCGGCCGCAGCCTGCCGTTCGTCGCGCTGCTCGGTCCCGCGCTGCTGGTGCTCGCCGCGCTCGCGCTGTATCCGGTCGCGCAGGTGCTGATCGACTCGTTCTGCCGGGTCGACTACGCGGCCGGTCGCCGCGCGTTCGCGGGGCTTGCGAACTATCGCGCGGTGCTCGGCGACGACGCGTTCACGGCCGGTTTCGGCAATACGCTGCGCTTCACGATCGTCGCGTCGCTTGCCGAGGTCGCGCTCGGCTTCGGCCTCGCGCTGCTGTTCGTGCGTGCGTTTCCGGGGCGGCGCATCGCGCTGCCGCTCGCGATCCTGCCGATGATGCTGTCCACGCTCGTGTGTTCGGCGATCTGGCGCAACTGGCTCAACTTCGACGGATTCCTGAACAAGTTGCTCGCGGCGTTCGGCATCGAAGGCGTGCGCTGGCTGTCGGATCCGCATCTCGCGCTGTGGTCGCTCGCGCTCGTCGACGTGTGGCAGTGGACGCCGATGGCGTTCCTGATCGTGCTGGCCGGGCTGCAGTCGATTCCGACCGAACTGTACGAAGCCGCGCGCACCGACGGCGCGAGCGAGTGGCAGTGCCTGCGCGACATCACGCTGCCGCTCGCGGCGCCGCAGATCGGCCTCGCGCTGCTGCTGCGCTCGATCGACACGTTCAAGCTGTTCGACAAGGTCTATGCGCTGACGGGCGGCGGCCCCGGCAACGCGACGCAGACGCTGTCGACCTATATCTACGACACGGGCTTTCGCTTCTTCAACGTCGGTCCGGCGAGTGCCGCGTCGGTGCTGATGCTCGCGGCGTCCGCGCTGCTGGTCTCGGGGTATGTATGGAAGACGGTTCGCAAGCGGCGCGCATGACGGCGCAACCCGCTGGCATCTCACGCGCGCGAGCGGGCGCCGCATTCGGTCGCGCGGTGCCGTGGGCGCTGCGCGTTGCCGCGCTCGCGCTGTTGCTGTTGCCTTGCCTGTGGATGGCCGGCGCGGCCTTCATGCCGACGCTCGAACGGCTCGATCATCCGTTGCGGATCTGGCCGGCCGCGCCGACCTTCGAGCATTTCGCGTCGGTGTGGTCCAACGGCATCGGCGCGCCGCTCTTCAATTCGCTGCTGGTCGGATTCGGCACGACGCTGCTCGCGCTGGCGCTCGCGTTTCCGGCTGCGTATGCGCTCGTGCGACTGAGGTTTCCGGCGCGGCTCGACCTGCTGTTCCTGGTGCTCGTGCTGGCGTTGAAACTGATGCCGCCGATCACGATCGCGGTGCCGCTGTTCGCGCTCGCGAAGCGGCTGCACCTGCTCGATTCGACGCTCGGCCTGATGCTTGCGTATCAGATCTACGCGTTGCCGATGGCAATCTGGATGCTGCTCGCGTTCGTGCGCGACGTGCCGGTCGAATACGAGGAAGCGGCATGCATCGACGGCGCGGGGCTGGCCCGACGGCTCGTGCAGATCGTGCTGCCGCTGTGCGCGCCTGGGCTGATCGCGACCGCGATCTTCGTGTTCATTGCCGCATGGAACGAGTTCCTGATCGCGCTGCTGTTCGTGTCGACGCCGAGCCGCTTCACGCTGCCGCTCGCGATCGCCGGTTATGTGACGGAGAACGGCATCGACTGGGGCGACCTGATGAGCGCGGGGCTGATGGCGTCGCTGCCCACGCTGGCCGTGGCCGGTTATGTGCAGCGCTACCTGTTGCGCGGATTCGCGGGCGGGTTGAAGTGACGCGCGGCAACGCCGCGCCCGATTTCACCGTGTCATGCGCAGCTATGCCGCACCACCAGCGTGACCGGCACGACGCGCGTGCGCGACGGGCCGTCGAACGTCTGCATTCGGTCGGCAAGCAAGTCGACCGCTGCATGCGCGAGGCTGCGCGTGTCCTGCCGGAGCGTCGTCAGCCGATAGGCGTCGTATTCGGCGGCCGGGATGTCGTCGAAGCCGATCACGCGCAGGTCGTCCGGCACGCGCAACCCGAATTCGCTGCGCGCGGCGTCGATCACGCCGAGTGCGAGCAGGTCGGACGAACAGAACACGCCGTCGGGCCGCTCGCCGGACGCGAACAGTTGCCGCGCGGCGTCGATCCCGCATGCATGCATGTCGGACGGCGTGTCGAGCACGCGCGTGAGCGTCGCGTCGAATGCGTCACCGTGCTCGATCGCATGCTCGAACGCCGCGGCGCGCGACTGCGCGCTGTAGCTTGCGCCGCGCGGCCCGACGAACGCGAGCCGGCGCGCGCCGGCCCGCACGAGCCGCTGCGCCGCATGAGCGGCGCCCGCCGCGTTGTCGCTGACGACGACATCCGCGCCCGGCAGGTTCGCGTCGCGGTTGATCATGACGACGGGGATCCGGTGTTCGAGATACTGCTGCGCCACCGACAGCGGCGGCGACGCGGACGTCATCACGAGGCCCGCGATCCGGTAGCTGAGCAGTTGCTCGAGCGATTGCCGCACCTGGCGCGGATCTTCCGCGTTGGTCACGAGCGGCGTGAGTGCGCGCTGCCCGAGCGCGGCCATCAGGTCCGTCAGCAGCCGCGCGCGAAACGGATTCTCGAAGCCGGCCGTTACGACGCCGATCATGCTGCTGCGCTGCGTGATCATGTCGCGCGCGATCAGGTTGACCTGGTAGCCGAGCGCACGCGCGGCGACCATCACGCGTTCGCGCGTTTGCGGCGCGATGCTTGCCGTCGGCGAGAACGCGCGCGATACCGCAGAGCGCGATACGCCGGCGCGCGCCGCGACATCCGACGCCGTTACCCACGGTTTTCTTTCCTTGTCATTCATTGAGTCATGATCCGTTCGAGCCACGATACGTGCACGCCGCCCGCCGACTGGATGTCGGTGCTCGACGATGCGCGGCTGCTGCATACGATGACCCTACCGGGCAGCCATGACACCTGTGCGTATACCGTCGACGATCGGCTCGTGCGCACGCAGCGCGCGCCGCTCGACGCGCAGCTCGCGCACGGCGTGCGGCTGCTCGATATCCGCTGCCGGCACGTGCGCGATGGGTTCGACATTCATCACGGCGGCGTCGCGCTCGGCATGACGTTCGACGACGTGCTGGCAACCTGTACGCGCTTTCTCGATGCGCATCCGCGCGAATGCATCGTGATGTCGGTGAAGGACGAATGGCCGGCGCACGCGTGCACGCGCGGCTTCGATGCGACGTTCGACGCGCATCGCGCGCGGCATCCGCGGCTGCGCTGGCATGCCGGCGGCACGCTGCCCGCGCTCGGCGGCGTGCGCGGCGCGGTCGTGCTGCTGCGGCGCTTTCGCAGCGGCAGGCCGCTCGGTATCGACCTGACCGCGTGGCCCGACAACGCGACGTTCACGATCGATCATCCCGACGGTGCGTTCGTGATCCAGGACGAATACCGCGTGCCGGTGGCCGCGTCGATCGGCTGGAAGTGGCGCGCGATCGATACGTTGCTCACGCACTTGCCGACGCCGGAAAGCGGGCGCTGGGCGATCAATTTCTGCAGCGGGACTGGGATGGGCGCGAATCCGTCGACGGTCGCGCACGGCGACGGCCGGGTGCAGGGCATTCATGCGCGGTTGGCCGAACGATTGCGCGAGCAGCGCGGCCGGTGCGGCGCGATGCTGCTTGATTTCTGCGATGACGACGATTGGGCGCTGGTGCGCGCGCTGATCGATTGCAACGACCATGCGCCAGGTTTTCATGACGAATCCCTACGGGGGCAACGATCGGATTGCCGTTGCGGATCGCCGGCCGGGTGCCGGTGCGATTGCACGGTTACGACGATCAGCGCGCGTTGCCGATCGTGATGCAGAAATGGAGCCGGTCGGTCGTTTCGGGGTACTCGTCGCGCCACGCCTGTGCGTCGGACACCATCGTGCTGCGACAGAACGCGGCGGCATCTTCAAGCGGCAAGTCTTCAAGACTCACTGTGCCCTGCGGCGCGCTGCCGTGTCCGACTCGTCCGTCGGCAGTCAGAACCCAGCCTTCCCACCCGTAGATCGGAATGCGATGACGCTCGCAATAATCGATGCATTCGAGCGCGGCGTCGAGCGGAAGCACGATCTCGCGACGGGAAATCGATTGCGCGGCGAGTGCGGCAGGAATCTTCCCGAGTTGCGACATGGCGGGCGGTAGGGGGCGGTGTGGCGCGGGATCGGCCGGCTACCGCGTCGCGATCGCCACCGCCGCACCGGCCATCGCGGTCGCGCTCGTGCGGTTCGCGATCCGTTTCGCGCGCGCCGAAGTGAGAAAAGCCCGCGCACGCACCGCGAGCAGCGACCAGAAACAGTCGGCGAGGATCAGCACCGCGAGCATCGTGCCGACGAGTTCGGCCCATGCGAGAACGCCCACGTGCGTCAGATCGACGATGGTCGGCAGCAGCGCGAGATAGAACAGCATGATCTTCGGATTGCCGAGCGTGACCAGCATGCCCGCGACGAACATGCGCCACGGCGACTGGCCGCGCGGCAGGTCGTCCGTGCCCGTCCCGGTCGGCGCGGTCCACATCTTCCACGCAAGGAACAGCAGGTACGCGACGCCGAGCAGTTTCAGCACGATCAGGCCCGTCTCGAACGTGCGTGCGAACGCGGACAGCCCGGCGACTGCGAGCGTGAGCCACAGCGCTTCGCCGAGCCACATCGCCGCGAGGAACGGCAGCACGTCTCGCACGCCGTTCGTCAGCACGCGCGCGACGAGCGCGGCAACGCTCGGGCCGGGCGTGCCGGCGGTGACGAGCAGGGCGAAGGCGAAGACGGCAAGCGCGGACAACGTCATGACGGACCTCGTGGGTGGGGCGTTCGAAACGTATGAAGTTTCGATTATAGTGACGGCCGTTCCAGACTGCCTGCCTGAATTGCCGTCATGACTGCATCGATCCTGATCCGTCCCGCCACGCGGGAAGACGCGGCCGCGATGGCCGCCGTGGAGGTCGCCGCCGCGCAGCGGTTTCGCGAGATCGGCATGGCCGGCATCGCCGATGGCGAGCCGACCGATGCGGCCGACGTGCTTGCGCGTATCGACGACAGCCGCGCGCTTGTCGCGGTCGATGCGCAGGGCGCGTGCGTCGGGTTTGCGTTCTACCGGCTGCTCGATGCGCAGCGGCTGTATCTGGAGGAACTGGATGTCGCGCCGTCGCATGCCGGACAGCGGATCGGCGCGCGCCTGATCGAAGCGATCAACGCGCGCGCGGCGGCGGGCGGGATCGCGCAGGTCGTGCTGTCGACGTTCCGCGATGCACCGTGGAACGCGCCGTACTACGCGCGCCTCGGTTTCCGGATCATCGACGACGCATCGCTCGACGACACGCTGCGCGCGGTCCGCGCGCATCACGTCGCGCGCGGGCTCGACGAGACACAGCGCGTGTTCATGCGCGCGGACGTGCGCGCCTGAACACGTGCTGCCCGGCCGTCAGGCCGCGTCGCTCAGCGCCGGGTAGTCGGTGTAGCCCGTTTCGCCTTCCGCGTAGAACGTCTCCGGCACCGGCTGGTTCAGCGGCGCGCCGAGTTCGAGGCGGCGCGGCAGGTCGGGATTCGCGATGAACAGCTTGCCCCATGCGATCGCGTCGGCGCTTCCGCTCGCGAGTGCGGCCTGCGCGGTGTCGAGCGTGAACTGCTCGTTCGCGATCAGCGGGCCGCCGAACGCTTCCTTCAGGTGCGGGCTCAAGTGGTCGCCCGAATACGATTCGCGCGTGAAGATGAACGCGATCTTGCGGCGGCCCAGCTCGCGCGCGACATAGCCGAACGTTGCCGCCGGATCGGAATCGCCCATCGTGTGCGCGTCGCCGCGCGGCGCGAGGTGCACGCCGACACGGCCGGCGCCCCACACGTCGATCGCCGCGTCGACCACTTCGAGCAGCAGGCGCGCGCGGTTCTCGATCGGGCCGCCGTAGGCATCGGTGCGGCGATTGGTGCTGTCCTGCAGGAACTGGTCGAGCAGGTAGCCGTTCGCGCCGTGGATCTCGACGCCGTCGAAGCCGGCCGCCTTAGCGTTTTCGGCACCCTTACGGTATGCGGCGACGATGCCCGGAATTTCGTCGAGTTCGAGCGCGCGCGGCGTCACGTACGGACGCTGCGGACGCACGAGGCTCACGTGGCCGCCCGCGGCGATCGCGCTCGGCGCGACCGGCAGGTCGCCGTTCAGGAATACAGGATCGGAGATCCGGCCGACGTGCCAGAGTTGCAGCACGATGCGCCCGCCGGCCGCGTGCACGGCCTGCGTCACTTGCTTCCAGCCTTCGACCTGCTCGTCGGACCAGATGCCGGGCGTGTCCGCGTAACCGACGCCCTGCGGCGTGACCGAGGTCGCCTCGGTAATGATCAGGCCGGCCGATGCGCGCTCGGCGTAATAGCGGGCCATCAATGCGTTCGGCACGCGCGTCGCGCCCGCCCGGGAGCGGGTGAGCGGCGCCATCACGATGCGGTTCGGCAGGGTCAGTTCGCCGAGGGTAACGGGATCGAACAGCGTGGGCATGACAGATAACCTCTTCACGAAAGGCGGGCACGCCATCGCGTCATGCGCAACGCGGGCCCGCGTGGCCGATACGGCCGGTTGGCTAGAGATCGCGGCGCAAAGCGTCGTGAAATGCGTCGATGACGGCCTCGTTGCGCCGGAAGAACGCCCACTGGCCGATCCGCGTCGACGTCACGAGCCCCGCGCGCTGCAGCGTCGCGAGGTGCGCGGAAACGGTCGACTGCGACAGCCCGCAGCGCGCGTCGATCTGCCCCGCGCAGACGCCGTGGTCGTACGGCAGCGTCTGCGCCGGAAAATGCTCGCCCGGCGTTTTCAGCCAGTTGAGGATTTCGCGGCGCACGGGGTTGGACAGCGCTTTCAGGATCGCGTCGATGTCGATTTCGGTCGGCATGGATGGAGCGGTTGTTTCGGTCGGGCAGACGGGTATCGTCGATGGGCGAATCATATATCGGAATTTGACGATATGTTTGAAAGCCCTGCTGGCTATGGGGGCGATAGCTGTCGATCGAGGCGATTCGCTATCGCCGCGCGAGGTTGACCGGCACATGCCATGGGGCCAGAGCCAACCATCGATCACGATGCGCCGGGTGGTCGGGCGCTGCACGCACGATCGCCGCACGTGCTCCTTCTCCGGTTGGGGGCGCAATCAATTCCGGCTTTGCGTTGTGTCGCGCGGACCGCGGGTAATGCAATCAGATGTCACGTGTACGGGGAATGACGACTGCCTGGCCGTGCAATCCGCCATCCGTATCGAGAAGTTGCCACAGGGTTGCTTCCTCGATCATGAAGCGCTGGCCGGATTTCGTGATGCGAACCCCTTTGTATCCGGTCTCGTAACCGAGCCGCTGTACGCGTGCGAGGAATTGCTGCCGTTCCTCGCGATTCGGCGCTTCGGCAGAGAGCCGGGACGGAAGCCGGGTGATTTCATCCCAGCCATATCCGAATCGGCGCTGCGCGGCCTTGTTGGCATAGATAAAAAGCGGATCGGGGTCGGTGTTGTGTGCAAGCACTGCGAACGGGGCGCTCTCATAGAGCCACTCGGTTGCGTCATTCTCGGGAACGGTGGCGGGCACGAGCGGGCGACCGAGCAGTCGAGCATGGCTGTCGGCAAGCAACTGATAGAAGGCTGGATTGCGAAAGAGCGGAGTCATCTGTCACATCACACCCGGAAATATCGGAAGCCGTTACGATACAGCAGCTTCGTTCGACGCTGGGGCTGTCACCGATTCTCCCGGATAGTTCGAAAACGCCCGGATGAAGATCCTGCTCAAGTTTTCCGCTTCACTGGATCGACCTGCCCGAAGTCATGCAAGGCGCAACCCGCACATGCCCCCGCATGTCCTGCACGACCGCTTCCGCAGCCTGGACGCCGGAGAAAATTGCCGTGGGTACGCCATACCCCGGGAACGTCGTTTGTCCTCCGAGATAGAGGCCGCGCAGCCCGGTCCGATGCGGAAAGAACTTGTCGGGCGTGGTGCCCGGCGCAATGCCGTAGAGCGCTCCTTCGTATAGGTGCCGTCCGTGCGCGAAATCCTGCGGATCCGATACGCGGACGTCTTCCAGGCAAAGGCCGGGGAGATGGGCCTGTATCGCGTCGAGATAGTCGCCGACCACGGCCTGCGTCATCGCGCTCGTCCAATTCGATGCAGAGTCGACTCCCGTTGCCGGCGCATACAGTTCCAATACTGCCTTGCCGTTTGGCGCAAGCCCTGGCAGCACCTGTGACGGACACGTGTAGGCGAGCCAGCGAGGAACCCCGGGCGTCGATACATGCATGGCCGCCTGTTGTGGCATCGGGGGAACATGATTGGTAATGAAGGCGCGTGGCAGCACGGCTCCGGAGCAACCGATCTGGATTGAAATCGCGCGATGCGAGAGCGGTGCCGCTCGAGCCTTGTGCGCTAGCCGCCGAGGGAGGGCGTGCGCGGGCAACAGGTGGCGGACCACTTCGAAACCTGAACACGTCGCCACGACGCAATCGGTCGAGATGCGCTCGCCGTCTGCAAGAACGATGCCCCGGGCGGCCCCGTTCTCCACGAGGACTTCGCGTACATGGGCACCGAACCTGATCGGCACCGACCGTCTGGACAGTTCGCGCGCCATCACGGAGCTGATGGCGCCCATGCCTGCGCGAGGCAAATGGAATCCCTCCTCCAGCATGGCCAGCAAGCCGATGATCTGCGTTGCCGGAAGGCGATCGGGCGGTTGCCCGGTGTAGAGCAGTGTCGATGCAACCGCCGCCTGCAGGTCCGCATCGGCGAAGTGCGACGTGATCAGGTGGCTGACATGCCCGTTCATGCGGGGCAGGTAACGCCACAGTTTGCTTAACGTCCGTAGAAGCGAAGGCTCCTGCGGCAGAACTTCGTCAACCAGCGCGCGGTAGACAGGGCCCCATTGCTGTTGGAGCCTGCCAAGGCCGTCACGCAGTTGCCGTGTCCGCGTATCCTCCCTGTCGCCTTCCACATACGACGTGCCGGCACTGGATAGATGAACGGCCGTTCCATTCTCCAGATGCGTAACGTGAGGCCGTTCAATGGCCACCATCGGAACCTCGCGATCGAAGTCGAGACCAAGGCGCCGGAACGACGCACGAATGAGCGAGGGCACCGCGACATACATCGCGCCGTTATTGAATGTGAACCCATTGGCCGTCGTGGTGGAACAGCAGCCGCCGGCCTCGTTCGAGGCCTCCAGTACGACGACGGGTCTGTCATTGCGTGCCAGCGTCAGCGCGGCAGCCAGGCCGGCCAGGCCTGCGCCGATCACGACGACGGGTTCCTTGCCATTGCTCGTCATACGATCCTTCATGATTTGCACGATGAGCAATATTGCGTATCGTGCATAAATGGTGAAGTT
Source organism: Burkholderia sp. GbtcB21 (assembly GCF_019091065.1). Taxonomy (NCBI): domain Bacteria; kingdom Pseudomonadati; phylum Pseudomonadota; class Betaproteobacteria; order Burkholderiales; family Burkholderiaceae; genus Burkholderia; species Burkholderia sp. GbtcB21. The sequence goes on along the minus strand of NZ_JAGXKA010000001.1, from coordinate 731,072 downwards.
GCGGCAAGTCTCGACCGCATCGAACGCCAGCGAACAGAACTTGCCGCCACAGGGCAGCGATCGACGCGTAGCTCGCCGCGTCGAGAGGGCGGTCAGGGATGCAACGGTTCGCCTTCGGTCGGGAACGTATGCCGGGCGTTCCAACCACCATCGTTCCGAGTCAGCCGGACCGAGTTGAGGCCCAGCGGATCAGGCGCAACCCCCCGCATGTGCGACCACAGTTCAACCCAGGCGGGCTCACAGGTAACGGTCACTACATAAGGATCGTCCGGCCCGTTGGGGAACCAGGTGCGCAGTGATTCTTTCCAGATGCGTTGCTTCAGCGCAGTCTCCGCGGAGACTGTCGGGACGGTCCCGATCGTGACGTATCCTCGGTCAGCCATGCTGAGGAAGGACAGACTGATCGTCTTCCCCTGGCGAATCTCCAGCGCTTTGCGCGTTCTCGAGTCGGTCATGAAACGAATCGTGAGGTCCTTCCCGATCTCCAGAACCTCGACGACTCTGGAGTTGATCTGACCGGACGCGTCGTTAGAAGAGACAAAACAGAAGGCGCAATTGCTGGCGATTTCAGTTGCTTGTTGAAAGAGTTCGCTTGCATTCATGATGATGTGCGGCAGCGTTTCAGGAAGCCCCGGAAACCGGGGAAACCCGGTGGAAAAAGGTCAGGTGGCGCATGTTCGTGCACCTCGATCTCGATACGTCGTCAGTTCTCGAAGTCGCTTTCACGATAGCGATCTACCGGACGACAGTATTCCGATGCCAGCCTCCATGGAGGTAAGGTACGTTGCGACGTGCAGGCCTGCGCCAAGAGCGAACACTGAAACCAAGCCGAGCGACACCCCATAGGCGAAGAAATGCACTACATGCAAATGTATACGACGTGCATTATTGTGGCAACATGCATTCGAGGTGCCGGCCTGATTTTCCGTGCGCGCTGCAATCCGGGAGCCAATCACGTCGCCTTCTTGATTCACCGAGCTGCGCACGTAGCTTGTGGAGCGTTTTCGGGTCGTCGCTTGACGTGCCGCGAGTTCCGACGGCTGCCGCCCGGTAATGGCTGCGCCGGCATCGGTGTGGTGATCGACGGTGTGCGTTCGCAGTGGCGGCCGCATACTTGAAGCACACGTGCTTCAGTACGGACGTCTGCACCTCGATATGCGAACCGTTCGCTGACCTCTTTGGCTATGCTGTGAAACGGTCTGCGCGTCGCGCGCGGGCCTTTCTTGTTTGAGGGGATCTTTCATGCCTGTTCGGGCCGTCATATTCGACTTCGATCTGACGTTGGCGGATTCGTCCGCCGCGATCATCGAATGCACGGAGTACGCGTTGCACCAGCTTGGCGCCGCCGGCGCGACGCCTGCGCAGATCGGCTTCGTGATCGGGCTGCCGCTGCGCGAAATGTTCCGTTCGTTGACAGGCGAAACCGACCCCGCGCGGGCCGACGCGTTCGAGCGGCACTTCGTGGCGCGCGCCGACGAGATCATGGTGCACGGCACGCGCATCTATCCCGAAGTCCCGCCGCTGCTCGCGCGTCTGCGCGAGCAGGGTCTCGCGGTCGCGATCGTTTCGTCGAAGTTTCGTTACCGGATCGACGCAATCCTCGCGTTGAACGGACTGCAGTCGCTGGTCGACGTGCTGATCGGCGGAGAAGACGTGCAGTGTCACAAGCCGGATCCGGAAGGGCTCGAGCTGGCGCTGGCGCGGCTTGGCTTGCCGGCCGCTGCGGCGATCTACGTGGGCGACCATGCGGTGGACGCGCAGGCGGCCGAGCGCGCCGGCTTGCCGTTTGTCGGCGCGGTGAGCGGGATGACGTCGTTCGACGCATGGGCGCGCGCGGGCAAGCAGGCGGTGACCGCGCATATCGGCGAACTGGCCGCGATCGTGCGGCGGATGCAGCGTGCTTAGGGTGAAGCGCGAGTCGACGCCGAACATGGTGCAAAACCGGCCGACTGAGCCGCTTTCCGCAACGGGTCGGCAGCGCGCGACGGATTCTGCGACCATCGCCGTTAAAGTCATATCCGCATCCAGGTCCGTCGCCATGTCACTCATTTCCGTCGCCTTTGCAAGAATCCGGCTCTCGCGCGTGCTGCCGGCCGCCCGAACCCTGTCGTGCGCAATTACGCTCGCGGCAGCCGGTGCCGCAATCGGTGTGCTGGGCGGCGCGCGTCCGGCCGATGCCGCCACGCAGCGCGAACGTCTCGAGGCCCCGGTCAAGGCCGTCGCCGACCAGCGCGTGGCCGTCGCTACGCCGCAGGGCAGCGCAGTGTTGCCCGTCTACGCCGATCATCCGCTCGACACGGTCGCGCCCGATGTCACGCGCGTGTTCATCGTGATTCACGGCACGCTGCGAAATGCCGACGCGTACTATGCGTCGGGGCTCAAGGTCGTCGAGAAGGCCGGCGCGGCCGGGCAGGGCACGATGGTCGTCGCCCCGCAGTTCCTGACGCGCGCCGATACGCGCGCGTTCTCGCTGCCCGCGCAGACGCTGGCCTGGACCCAGGAAGGATGGAAGGGCGGCGAACCGGCGCGCCAGCCGGGCCCGGTCAGTTCGTTCGCCGCACTCGATGCATTGCTCGCGCATTTCGCCGATCGCAGCCTGTACCCCGCGCTGTCGACCGTGGTCGTGATCGGTCATTCGGCCGGCGCGCAATTGTTGCAGCGCTACGCGGTGGCCGGGCACGAAGGCGATGCGCTGGTGCAGGCCGGCATCGCCGTGCGCTATGTGGTCGCGAACCCGTCGAGCTACCTGTATTTCGACGACGAACGGCCGGACGCGCAAGCAATCGCGGGCGGTGCCTGCCCGCGTGCGACGGAATGGAAATACGGGCTGAAGTCGGCGCCGCCTTACGTCGCGTCGCAGGACGTGCGCGATCTCGAAACGCGCTACGTCGCGCGCCATGTCGTGTACCTGCTCGGGCAGGCCGACACGAACCCGTACACGCATTTCATCGACCGTTCGTGCGCGGCGATGGCGCAAGGGCCGTACCGGCTCGCGCGCGGGCTCGCGTATTTCGCCTACCTGAAGAAGCGGCATCCGGACGATCTCGCGCAGCAGGTCGTCGAAGTGCCGGGCGTCGGGCACGACAATCTCGGCATGTTCACGTCCGCCTGCGGGCTGGCCGTGCTGTTCGGCCAGGCGTTGCCGCAATCGTGTCCGGTCGTCGCCGGAACCGCGCCGGCCGCGCCCACCTGATCGCGCCGATGCAACCGGCGCGCGCTGCGACGCCGCACGTCATGCCGTTTTTTCAGTGACCGGCGGCGCGTCCGGATCGAATACCGTCAATCCTTCCGTCGGGTCCATCGGCAGGTTCCACGGGCGTGCTGCGATGGCCCGTTTCGCGGCGTCGTAGCCGGCCTGCCGGCGGGCCGCGATGCCGGCCGGCGTGAAATCGATGTCCTTCAACTGATTGTCGCCGTCGAGCCGCGGCGCCGCGAGCTTGATCAGGTGCATCGTGGTTTCGCATCCCCATGCGGCCAGCCGGTGCACGGCCGGCGACGCGCGTTCGGCTTCCGGCACGTGCCGGACCAGCTCGCGGATCACGTGGCGCAGCCGGTGGATCTGCTGCTGGCGCGCGATGTGGCTGTCGGTGCGGCTCGCGTACTGGATGTCCTTCTGCCGTTCCGACACCTGCCAGATGCTCTCGGGCTCGGGGCCGGCCGGATTCCACATCTGTACCGAGAAGATGATCGAACTCCGGCGCGGATTGTCGTCGAGCACGACCTCGACCGGCGTATTCGAATACACGCCGCCATCCCAGTACGGCTCGCCGTCGATCCGTATCGCCGGGAACGCGGGCGGCAGCGCGCCCGAGCTCATGATGTGGTCGATGCCCAGGTGCGTGTCGCGCGAATCGAAATAACGCATCGTGCCCGTGCACGCATTGACCGCGCTGACGGTCAGGCGCGGGTGGCCCGCGTTCAACAGGCCGGGATCGATCAGCGACGCGAGCGTGTCGCGCAGCGGCGCGATCCGGTAGTACGACGCGCGATCGACGCCGAGGCGGACCATCGGGCCGAGCCACGACGCCGGATTGGGCTGGAAGAAGCCCGTGATGCCGCCGCCGATGATCATCAGTTCGGCCAGCATCTTGTCCCAGCCGGGCAGCAGCGCGGGCACGTCGAAGCGGGTCCGTTCGGTCACGCGCTGCCAGAACGCCAGCATCTTCTCGTAGCGCCGCTCCGGCGGATTCCCGGCAATCAGCGCCGCGTTGATCGCGCCGATCGACGTGCCGACCACCCAGTCGGGCCGGATGCCGGCTTCGTCCATCGCCTGGAACACGCCGAGCTGGTACGCACCCAGTGCGCCGCCGCCCTGGAGCACGAGCACGACTTGCCCGGGGAGATCCATTCGTGTCGGCTGGCTCGCGGTCATGACTTGCCTCGCTGCGTGTGACGGTGGGTCGGATCCGAACAGTTCGATTCAGTGTAGGCGATCGGCGGCAGGGGATCGACCGATGCGCATCGGCAGGCATGCGCCGCGGTGCGGCGGGCGTCACGCGTCCGGGTACGGTGTGCCGTCCTTGTGCAGGAACCGGCCATCGCGGCTCGGGCTCATCATGTCGATGTCGGGGCAGGTGATCACGTCGTCCGGCGAGCGCGAGCCAACCTCGAGATAGACGGCGACCGCGTCCGACCGGTTGACGAGGTGATGGCCGTTGCCGGAGCCTTTCGGAAACGCCGCGCAGTCGCCCGCGTGCAGCACGGTCTCGCCGCCGTCCTCGATCATCACGAGTTCGCCTTCGAGCACGTACACGAATTCGTCTTCGTCGGAATGCCAGTGGCGCTGGCTCGACCAGCCGCCCGGCGGCACGCGCATCAGGTTGACGCCGAAATCGCGCAGCCCGCCGGCGTCGCCGAGGCGCTGGCGGATGCGTTGCGCGCACGGCGCGTCGAACGGCCGCGGATAGCCGCTGCCGCGGCGTTCGGGCACGGTACTGAGGTCGATCCTGGGCATGGGCGGCTCCGTCTGCCACGCGGGCGAATGGGACGGTGACCATTGTAGGCGGCCGCCGCCCGCCGTTCGTCCGCGCGTTTCGTGGCGGGCCGCTTCATTCGACGGTGATCGTCTCCTTCATGTACGGATGAATCCCGCAGAACACCTTGTAGACGCCCGGCTTGTCGAAGCGGAACGAGTACGTCTCGTCCTGGTCGAGCGCCTTCGAATGAAAGATGCCGGCGTCGTTGACGACGGTGTGCGGCTCCCCGTCGAGGTTCTTCCACGTGATCGTCGTGCCGGCCTTGATCGTGGTCGACATCGGCGAAAACATGAAGTTTCGGATCGTGACCAGCGGGCCGTCCGGGCCCTGCGCGAACGCGGCGAGCGGCGTGCCGGCGGCCGCACACAGGATCAGCGCCGCGATGATTTTTGGTTGCTTGAAGCGGGTCATGTCGGTCTCCTTAGGTCTATCAGGCCAGCGTCGCGTCGTGCAGCGCCGACGCAGCCGGGTGGCCGGCGAACTCCACCGTCGTCACGCCGAGCATCTTCGGCAACTGGTCGCGCGGCACCGTGAGCGGCACGGGGCCCGGGCCGTTGCCGGCCGTCGGCTGCGGGAAAGCGGTCGAGCGCGCGGTGTGGAAGGTGATGTTGCCCTCGACCTTCGACACGATCTGGTGGATGTGCCCGTTCAGCACGGTGACCGAGCCGAAGCGGCGCAGCATCGCCATCGTCTGCGGTGCGTCGCCGGTGCCCCAGCCCCACGGCTCGTAGATGGTCCACATCGGCATGTGCGAGAACACGACGATCGGCGTGCTCGACGAGCGGCCCTTCAGATCCTGCGCGAGCCACGCGAGCTGGTCGTCGCCGAAGCTGCCGAGCCCGTTCGGCTTGAAATGCATCACGTTGACGAGGCCGATGAAGTGCACGCCCGCGTGATCGAAGCTGTAATAGCCGCGGTTGTCCGACGCTTTGCCGAAGCGGCTGAAATATTCGGCGCCCGAACCGTCGGTGACGTCGTGCTCGCCGGGCACCGTATGCAGTTCCGACACGCGCAGCGCGGACAGCAGTTGCGACGCGCGGTCGAATTCCTCCGGCTTGGACAGGTGCGTGATGTCGCCGGTATGGATGGTCAGTGCGGGCATCGCCGGCATCCCGTTGACGAGTTCGATCGTCTGCCGCAGCGTGGCCGACACGTCGGGGTTGGCATCCTTGTTGAAGCCGATGTGCGTGTCGCTGATCTGCACGAACAGCGGCCGGCCCGCGTCGGCCGGGCGCGCGTCGCCGGTTTGCGCGAGCGCGAGGTCGAACGGCGTCAGGATGCCGCCCGACAGCGTAAACAGCGTGCCGAGGCCGCCGAAGGCCATGCACTGCAGGGCCTTGCGGCGCGACGGGCGGGTGGGATTCGATGAAGACATGGGAGCCTCGCAATCGTATGACGAAACGGGACGGCCGGGTCGTCCTGGAATAAACCGGCGCCTTCGTGTGCCATACCGGTGCGGCGACGGTTTTATTCCCGAGATGTGCGAATTCGGGCACCGGTGCCGGCGGACGCGCAAGGCGGCCGTCGGGATGCCGAACGATGACTTGTTAATGTCCTGTAATCGATACGTCACATTTGCGTCATGGCCGCCCGATAGCCTGCGACACCGAGTCACCTATCCGGAGCCCCTTCATGCCGAATCTCGCGGCAACGGAAACCAGCGGCGCGGTCAGCCACCGCACGCGCACCCTCAGCTTCGCGCTGTTTTTCCCGATCATTGCCTGCGGCATCACCTGGCCGTGGTCTGGTCGGGCCTCTGGAACCTGTTCGGCGTGCTCGTGTCGAGCGGCGCCGTCGCATTCGGCATCGTGCAGCTGCTGCCCGTCGAGCTGATCCTGCAGGTCGGCAGCGGCGCCGGCCGACGCAACGCCCGGCCCGCGGCCGGTCCCATCGAATTTCAATCCGACACAAGACGCTACCGATGGATATCAGGTTCTTCGATCCGAATCGCACCGCGAACGCCTCGGCGTGGCGCGTGCTCCCCAACCGCTGGGATGCCATTGCGTTTCCGCTGATCATCTGCCTGTTGGCGATGGCGATCGTCGGTTTCCATCAAACGATGGCGCCGATCGGCGTGCTGCAGACGCAGAAGATCTCGCTCGATCCGTCGAACCTGCCCGAATACGCGCTGCGCACCACACTGCGGATGCTGGCCGCGATGGTCGCGTCGCTCGTGTTCACGCTCGTCTACGGCACGCTCGCCGCGAAAAGCCGCCGTGCGGGCATGGTGCTGATCCCGATCCTCGACATCCTGCAGTCGGTGCCGGTGCTCGGCTATATCTCGTTCACGGTCACGTTCTTCCTCGCGCTGTTTCCGGGCCGCGTGCTCGGCGCGGAACTCGCGGCGATCTTCGCGATCTTCACGAGCCAGGCATGGAACATGACGTTCAGCTTCTACCAGTCGCTGCGCACGGTGCCGCGAGACCTGAGCGAAGTGTCGCGCGGCTTTCACCTGACGCCGTGGCAGCGCTTCTGGAAGCTCGAGGTGCCGTTCTCGATGCCGGGCCTGATCTGGAACATGATGATGTCGATGTCGGGCGGCTGGTTCTTCGTCGTCGCGTCGGAGGCGATCACCGTCGGCAACCAGACGATCACGCTGCCGGGGATCGGCGCGTATCTCGCGCAGGCGATCTCGGCCAAGAATATAGGCGCGGTCGGCTGGGTGATCGTCGCGATGTCGGTCGTGATCCTGGCTTATGACCAGCTCCTGTTCCGCCCGCTCGTCGCGTGGGCCGACAAATTCCGGATGGAGAACACCGCGTCCGGCGATGCGCCGCAATCGTGGCTGCTCGACATGATGCGCCGCACGCACCTGATTCATCAGTTGCTGGTGCCGGCCGGCTGGCTGCTGTCGCAGGCCGCGCGGATTCCGCTGCGCGTGCCGTCGCTGAAGGGAGCGCGCTCGCGCGGCGCGTCGGCACGCCGCTCGTCGCGCATCGGCGACATCGTGTGGGGCGTGTTCGTGATCGTGCTGACGGTGTACGTCGTGTGGCGCGTCGTCAGCTTCGTCGCGACCGGCGTGACGATGGGCGAAGTCGGGCACGTGCTCATGCTCGGGCTCATCACGCTGCTGCGCGTGATGGTGCTGATCGCGATCGCGTCGGTGATCTGGGTGCCGCTCGGCGTGCTGATCGGGCTGCGCCCCGCGCTGGCCGAGAAGATCCAGCCGCTCGCGCAGTTCCTCGCCGCGTTCCCGGCGAACCTGCTGTTCCCGGTGTTCGTGATCGTGATCGTCCGCTTCCACCTGAATGCGGACATCTGGCTGTCGCCGCTGATCGTGCTCGGCACGCAGTGGTACATCCTGTTCAACGTGATTGCCGGCGCGATGTCCTATCCGAACGACTACAAGGAAGCGACGAAGAATTTCCGCATCCGCGGCTGGCAGTGGTGGCGGCAGGCGGTCCTGCCCGGCATCTTCCCGTACTACGTGACCGGCGCGATCACCGCATCGGGCGGCGCGTGGAACGCGAGCATCGTGTCCGAGTTCGTGCAGTGGGGCGACACGAAGGTCGTCGCGCACGGCCTCGGCGCGTACATCGCGCAGATGACTGCCGCCGGCGATTTCCCGAAGATCATCCTCGGCATCGCCGTGATGTCCCTGTTCGTTACCTTGTTCAACCGTCTGTTGTGGCGTCCGATGTACGCCTATGCGGAATCCCGGCTCCGTCTCGATTGAGAGTAAGCGCGATGCAAAATTCGACCGTTATCAACGCCCCTGCCAAGACATCTCAGCCGCTGCAGCCGCCGCGCCTCGGCGAGGAAATCCTGCGCGTCGAGCATGTGAACCGCGGCTTCAACAAGTCGCAAGGCGAACTGCTCGTGCTCGACGACGCGAACCTGTCGCTGCGCGAAGGCGAGATCGTCGGGCTGCTCGGCCGTTCGGGCTCGGGCAAGTCGACGCTGCTGCGAATCATCGCCGGGCTGATCGAGCCGACCGGCGGTGAAGTGACCTATCTCGGCCAGCCGCTGCGCGGCCCGGCCGAAGGCGTCGCGATGGTGTTCCAGACCTTCGCGCTGTTCCCGTGGCTGACCGTGCTGCAGAACGTGGAGGCCGGCCTCGAAGCGCTCGGCGTCGGCGCGCGCGAGCGGCGCGAGCGTGCGCTGGCCGCGATCGACCTGATCGGTCTCGACGGTTTCGAGAACGCGTACCCGCGCGAGCTGTCGGGCGGCATGCGCCAGCGCGTGGGCTTTGCGCGCGCGCTCGTCGTCGATCCGACGATCCTGCTGATGGACGAGCCGTTCTCGGCGCTCGACGTGCTGACGGCCGAGACGCTGCGTACCGACCTGCTCGACCTGTGGACGCAAGGGCGGATGCCGATCAAGTCGGTGCTGATCGTCACGCACAACATCGAGGAAGCCGTGTTCATGTGCGACCGGATCCTCGTGCTGTCGTCGAATCCGGGCCGCGTGATCGCCGAGATCAAGGTGCCGTTCAAGCATCCGCGCAACCGGCTCGACACCGATTTCCGCAAGCTCGTCGACGACATCTACGCGAAGATGACGGCCCGCCAGACCGGCGAGGCGACGAAGAAGGGGCTCGAGCTCGGCAGCTGGCTGCCGCAGGTGTCGACCAACCTGATGGCCGGCCTGATCGAAACGCTTGCGATGGCGCCGTACCATGGCCGCGCGGACATGCCGGAAATCGCGCGCACGCTGCATCTGGAAGTCGACGAACTGTTTCCGATCGCCGAAGTGCTGCAGTATCTCGGCTTTGCGGACGTGCGGGAAGGCGACGTGTTCCTGACGCCGCCCGCGCGCGTGTTCGCGGAATTCGGCACGCAGGAGCGCAAGCTGATGTTCGCGGATCATCTGCTGAAGCACGTACCGCTCGCCGCACGGATCAGGAAGGTGCTGAACGAGCGTCCGGGCCATCGTGCGCCGCGTGTGCGCTTCGAGCAGGAGCTCGAGGATTTCCTGTCGGACGAAGCGGCCGAGGAAACGCTCGACGCGGTGATCGACTGGGGGCGTTACGGCGAAGTTTTTTCGTATAACGACAAGACCGAGGTGTTCAGTTTCGAGGATGTCGAGAGCTGATGTCCGCACCCGAATGGCGAGTGATCGTCATTCGGGCAAATCGCGCTGGTTGGCGTCCAGATCGATCCCGCCGGTACTGAGATGCTCGATCTTCTCCATCCGCTGCCGCGCCAGTTCCGGCAGCCGGTTCGTCACGCCGATCACGAGCGCTTCCGCGAGCGCCAGCGCAGGCACATTGGTCTGCAGCATCGCGAACGGGCGCCCGTGGATCCGCAGCACGATCTCCGCGAACTTGCCGATCGGCGACATCCATTCGTCGGTGATCAGCAGGATCCGCGTGCCGAGCCGGTGCGCGGCCTGCGCGAAGCGGATGCTGTCCTTCTGGTAGCGGCGAAAGTCGAAGATGACGAGCACGTCGTTGCGCCCCATGTCGGTCAGTGCGACCGACGCGAGATTCACGTTCGGTTCGACGTACTGCACGTGCGGGCGCGCATAGGCCAGCGTGAACGAAAACAGCGACGCGAGCGGCGCCGTGTAGCGCCCGCCGCCGCAGAAGATGCGGATGTCGGTATCGGCCAGCAACGCCACGGCTGCGTCGAACGCCGCCGCGTCGAGCCCTTCGATCGTGGCCGCGAGCGATTCGGACAGCCGCTGGAAAATCGCCGAATGGCTGTCGCGCAGGCCCGTTTCCGAATGGAACGCATCCATTCGCGCGAGCGGCGAATTCATCGCCGTGTCGATCTCGTCGTACAGCGCCTGCTGGAACGACGAGTAATTCGGAAAGCCGATCCGGCCGACAAAGCGGAACACGGTCGGATCGCTGACTTCAGCCTGCTTCGCGAAGCTCGCGATCGGCCCGAGGCCGAGGCTCGGATAGCGATCCAGCAACGCCTGCGCAACCTTCTGTTCCGACGGCGTGAAGCTATCCATCTGGGATAACAGCAACGCCCTGATGCTCGTCCCCATCGGGCACTCCAGCTCTCTTATCTGAATGACAAACGGCAGACGTGCGTCTGCCGGGACTCCACGCATGTTAGCCGATCGACGTGCGGCGGGCCGCGCGCGGGCCGAAATTAGAGGGACGCATCGCTCGGCCAGGTGGCCCGCCCATCAATGTAATGAAACGAACATTTGGCGGGTAGTGTTTCCGCGTGTATTCGCTTCAAATTCAGTAGTAACCCTAGGTTTTTGCGTGAAAAAGCGAGTGCTATGATCGCGGCCTCGCCGGAATGTACCGTTTATTACATGCCGGATCGGCAGCGTTGGCACGCGATGACGCGGCGGCGCATCCCGGCATGGTCCGGTTATTTGTCTGGAGGATTCCGCATGAGGCGGCTCGTCGTACTCACCCTGTTGTCGGCTTTGAGCGTGTGCGGGTTCGCCGCTTCGGACCCCGCGGTTGAAGCGAAGAACGGCATGGTCGTGTCGTCGCAGCACTTCGCGTCGCAGATCGGCGTCGACATCCTGAAGCAAGGCGGCAACGCGGTGGACGCGGCGGTGGCGGTCGGTTATGCGCAGGCGGTGACCAATCCGTGCTGCGGCAACATCGGCGGCGGCGGCTTCATGACCGTGCACCTGGCCGACGGCCGCGACCGCTTCATCAATTTCCGCGAGACCGCGCCGGCCGCGGCCACGGCGAACATGTATCTCGACGCGTCGGGCAACGTGCGCCCGGGCGAAAGCCTGTACGGCTATCGCGCCGTCGGCGTGCCGGGCACGGTCGCCGGCCTCGATCTCGCGCAGCGCAAATACGGCAAGCTGACGCGCAAGCAGGTGATGGCACCCGCGATCCGGCTCGCGCGCGACGGCTTCATCCTGACGCGCGGCGATACGGACATCCTCGACACGACGATCGAGCGCTTCAAGAAGGACCCGGACGCGGCGCGCATCTTCCTGCGGCCGGACGGCACGCCGCTGCAGCCGGGCGACCGCCTGGTGCAGAAGGATCTGGCCCGCACGCTGGAGCGGATCGCGGCGCAGGGGCCCGACGCGTTCTATCACGGCGAGATTCCGAAGATCGTCGAGGCGGCGTCGAAGCAGGCGGGCGGCCTGATCACGGCGGCCGATTTCGCGTCCTACCGGGCCGACGACATGGCTCCGCTGAAGTGCACATACCGCGGCTACGAGTTCGTGTCGGCGCCGCCGCCGAGCTCGGGCGGCGTGACGATGTGCGAGACGCTGAACATCCTCGAAGGGTATGACCTGCGCAAGCTGGGCTATCACTCCGCGACGTCGGTCCACTACATGACCGAAGCGATGCGGCACGCGTACGAGGATCGCAACACGCTGCTCGGCGATCCGAACTTCATCGACAATCCGATCGCGAAGCTGACGAGCAAGGAATACGCGGCGCAAATCCGCAAGAGCATCCATGCCGATACGGCGACGCCGTCGGTCGACGTGCAGCCCGGCGTCGGCATGCACGAGAAGCCGGAAACGACGCATTACTCGATCATCGACCACGACGGCAATGCGGTATCGACGACCTATACCGTCAACGGCCGCTTCGGCGCCGTGGTCATTGCGCCGGGCACGGGCTTCTTCCTGAACGACGAGATGGACGACTTCACCACGAAGGTCGGCGCGCAGAACCTGTTCGGCCTCGTGCAGGGCACGCGCAACTCGATCGCGCCGGGCAAGCGTCCGCTGTCGTCGATGGCGCCGACCATCGTGACGAAGGACGGCAAGGTGTTCATGGTGGTCGGTTCGCCGGGCGGATCGCGCATCATCACGATCACGCTGCAGACCGTGCTGAACGTGATCGACTACGGGATGACGCCGCAGGACGCGGTCGCCGCGCCGCGCATCCACCACCAGTGGCTGCCCGACGAGGTCTATTACGAAACCTACGGCCTGTCGCCGGACACGCTCGCGATCCTGCGCAACATGGGCTACAAGATGGTCGAGCAGACGCCGTGGGGCGCGGCCGAGCTGATCATGGTCGGCCTGCCGGGCACCGAAGCGGCGAGCCGCCAGAGTTCCGGGAACGATTCGTCCGTGTCCGGCAACGTGCGCGCCGGCTTCATCTACGGCTACAACGATCCGCGCCGTCCGGCCGGATCGGCGATCGGCTACTGACCTGATCGCATCATGCTGAACCGCTGCCGCCGCCCGCATTCGCGTTTCCGCGAAGGCCGCGACGGCGGCAGCGCGTCCGTTCGCGGACATCCGCAAGCACGATCGGCGCCTGTGCGTGGCATTCCGCGTACGACCGGCTTGCCACACACGTGCGCTGACACGCGCCTTTCATCCGTCAACCCCTTCACCGTGCGACGAATCCCGTTATGAACAAACGAATGTCTGCGGCAGGCTGGATCCTGCTCGCGATGGCGGCCGGCATCCTCATCGGCTACCTGATCTTCACGCAGCTTCCCGACAAGCAGTCGGCCGCGGAAATCGCCGGCTACATCTCGCTCGTGTCCGATGTGTTCCTGCGGCTGATCAAGATGGTGATCGGCCCGCTGGTGTTCTCGACGCTCGTCGTCGGCATTGCGCATATGGGCGATGCGTCGTCCGTCGGGCGCGTGTTCGTGAAGGCGCTCGGCTGGTTCGTCACCGCGTCGCTGATCTCGCTGCTGCTCGGGCTGCTGATGGCGAACCTGCTGCGGCCCGGCGAGAACCTCGGCCTGCCGCTGCCGGACATCGGTGCGTCCGCGCATCTCGCGACGTCCAAGTTCACGCTGAAGGATTTCGTCGGCCACATGGTGCCGAAGTCGTTCGCCGAGGCGATGGCGAACAACGAGATCCTGCAGATCGTCGTGTTCTCGCTGTTCTTCGGCGTTGCGCTGGCGGCGCTCGGCGAGCGCGGCAAGATCCTCGTCGCCGCGATCGACCAGTTGTCGCACGTGATGCTCAAGATCACCGGCTACGTGATGAAGCTCGCGCCGCTCGCGGTGATGGCCGCGATGGCGTCGACCGTCGCGATCAACGGGCTGTCGATCCTGCTGAAGTTCGCGGTGTTCATGGGCGACTTCTACGTGAGCCTCGTGCTGCTGTGGGCCACGCTCGTCGCCGCCGGGCTGCTGTTCCTCGGCCGCCGCGTGTTCAAGCTGCTCCTGCTGATCAAGGAAGCGTTCATGCTGTCGTTCGCGACCGCGAGCTCCGAGGCCGCGTATCCGAAGATCCTCGACGCGCTCGACCGTTTCGGCGTGCGGCGCAAGATCGCGAGCTTCGTGATGCCGATGGGCTATTCGTTCAACCTCGACGGCTCGATGATGTACTGCACGTTCGCGTCGCTGTTCATCGCGCAGGCCTACAACATCCACCTGTCGCTCGGCACGCAGGTCACGATGCTGCTGATCCTGATGCTGACGTCGAAGGGGATGGCCGGCGTGCCGCGCGCATCGCTCGTCGTGATCGCGGCGACGCTGCACCAGTTCAATATCCCGGAAGCCGGGCTGCTGCTGATTCTCGGCGTCGACACGTTCCTCGACATGGGGCGCTCGGCCACGAATGCGGTGGGCAACTCGATCGCCAGCGCGGTGGTCGCGAAGTGGGAAGGCGAGCTGATGTCGGAAGCAGAGGCGGAAGTGCATGCCGCACATCTCGATGCCGAACTGGAACGGCAGAACCGCGATCAGGCCTACGGCGCCGGTCAGGCTACGTCGAGCTGACCTCAAGCGGTGCAGGCTTCGTCGATGCACGCGGCCAGCACCATTGCGGCGGCATTGCCCGGCGTCGAGCCGAGCAATTGCGGCGCATAGACGCTGTCGCCGATCCCGATCGACCGCCCCGACAGTGCGCAGACGCCGCGCTTGCGCGTCGTGAGCAGCCGCCACTTCTGGTAGCCGTAGTGCCCGGTGCACGCATCGCACCACGAAATCATCACGGTGTCGGCCGTGGGCCGCTCGAGCACGCTGATGGTCGGCCGGCTCGTCGCGTCCCACGACGGCAGGCGATCGCGCGTGACGCTGCGTCGCCGCGGCATGCCCCACGATAAGGACGGCATGTCGAAGCTGCCGATCGCGGCGACGGTCATGAGCCAGGGCGCTGCACTGTCGTTCATGTCTGTTTTCCTCGAAACGTTACGCGACACCGCGACGCGCGGCATCACGACAGGCGGATGCGCGGCTGCACGCAGCCGTTGATCCGTTCGGCGATCCACAGCAGGGTCGCCTTGGAGAAACCGTGCAGCGCCTGCTGGTGCCGCCGGTAGAGCATCAGGTGGCTGAACTGCGCGAAACGCCCCTGGATGAAGCCGCCGCGGAAGAACCCGAACTGCCCGAGTGTGCCGAACGCGTCGTAGTCGCTGATCGACACCAGCGCGCCGAAATCGTGGAACGCGAACGGCGGCATCGGCTTGCCGTCGAGCCACGCGGGCAGGTGCTTCGCGAGATGCTCGGCCTGCTGCGTCGCGACCTGCGCGGTCGGCGGCAGCGGCCGTTCGTGGCCGTCGGGCAGCAGGCTCGCGCAATCGCCGATCGCGAACACGTGCTCGTCGCCCGTGGCCTGTAGCGTCGGCCCGACGACGATCTGGTTCGCGCGGTTCGTGTCGAGCCCGCCCAGCGCCTGCATGAAATCGGGCGCCTTCACGCCCGCCGCCCAGACCATCAGATCTGCTTCGGCGTACGAACCGTCGCCGTAGTGGAAGCCGTTCGCGTCGGCCGACGTGACGCGCGTCGACGTCAGCACGTGAAAACCGATCTGTTCGAGCCGCCGCTGCGCCGACGCGGAAATCCTCGGCGGAAACGCGGCGAGGATGCGCGGGCCGCTTTCGAGCAGCGTCAACTGCAGCCGTTCGCGCACCGTCGCGTCGCCATACGCCTGCGCCACTTCCAGTAACCGGCTCAACTCCGCCGCGAGTTCCACGCCCGTCGCGCCCGCGCCGACGATCGCGACGCGAAACGGCTCGTCGCGCGCGATGCTGCGGAACACGCGCATCCGCAACGCTTCGTTGAAGGTCTCGGCCTGCTGCTGGCTGTCGATGAAGTAGCAGTGCTCGCGAACGCCCGGCACGCCGAAATCGTTGGCCTGGCTGCCGAGCGCGAGGATCAGCACGTCGTATTCGAGTTCGCGGGCCTCGATCACCACGTCGCCGTCCTGCGAGCGAATCTCGCCGAGCTGCACGCGGCGGCGCGCACGATCGAGCCCCTTCAGTTCGCCGGGCTGGTACGTGTAGCCATGGTCGCGTGCATGGGCGAGGAGGATCACCTGTTGCTGCTGGACGTCGCGCGTGCCGGCCGCGATCGTGTGCAGCATCGGCTTCCAGATATGCGTCGGACTGCGGTCGACGACGGTGACCTGCGCACGCCCGGACCGGCCGAGGCGCTCGCCCAGGCGGGTCGCGAGCTGCAGTCCGGCGATCCCGCCGCCGACGATGACGATGCGTGTAGGGGTTGTCATGAATAAATCATCACGTGATGAATAATGTATGATCCTAGCGCTTCCCGGCTTCGCGTGTCAACGGAGCGGGGCAGGCAGCCCGGTTCCGGCGACGTGAAACCGGGGCCCGAACACGGGCATTCGAACCATTCAAGGGGAGCAGGAAAACGTGGCTGAAGTCACTGAGCGCGCGCCGTCGAAGCGGCGTTCGCGCGGGCGGCCGCTGGCGGGTGCGTCCGTCGGTCCGGACGTGATTTTGCGGGCCGCGCGCCGCACGTTCGCGAAGCGAGGCTACGACGCGACGAGCGTGCGCGAGGTCGCGCGCGAACTGGGCGTCGACGCGGCGCTGATCGCCCATCATTTCGGTACGAAGGAAACGTTGTGGCTGGCCGTCGTCGAGCAGATCGTCGACCTGGCGACGCCGATGTTCGACGCGCTGCGTGCGTTGCGCACGTCGTCACTGCCGCATCGCGACCGCGTGCGGCGCGCGCTCGAGCTGTGCGTCGATCACGAATTCGACGAGCCCGACATCGGCATGTTCTTCTCGACCGCGGCGACCGAGGTGGGCGGGCGGCTCGATCGATTGCAGGAGCGGATCGTGCGGCCGTATCACGACGTGATGTTCCCGCTGCTGTCGGACGCCGTGCAGGCCGGCGCGATTCGTGCGGTCGATCCGAACGTGCTGTTCTTCATGATCGCGAGCGCGATCGGCACGACGGTGTCGTACAGCCACATGATGCTGGCGTTCACGTCGCTGCCGACGCAGCGGGACGCGTTCAAGCAGGCCGTGCTCGCCGCCGCGCTCAACATCATCGGCGACTGAGCGCCGCCGCGCGAACGATGCGCGCGGTCACGTCGCGGTAACCAGAACCGGTTCGCTCACTGCATTCCGTGCGGTTTCGTGCAGTGCATCGACGAGCGGTGACGGCGTCCGGTACGCGATCGCCAGCTTGTACGCGAGCAGGCTGCCCGCATCATTCAGTTCGCAGAACGTAATGCATTGCGGCTGCATCGGCACGAACAGGCGCGGCATCAGCGCGACGCCGATGCCACCCTCGACGAGCCCGGCCGTCGTCTGCATCTGGCGCGTCGGGTGACGCGATCCGCGCCGGCGGCCGGGTGCGGCCCGCGCATCATTCGACGTCCGTAGGCGGCTTGTCGCCGAGCCAGCGCCGCGCGCCGGGCCCGTTGCGGCCCGCGCGGTCTTCCGGGTTGGTCAGCTTGCAGCGCTTCAGCGACAGGCAACCGCAGCCGATGCACTCGTCGAGGTTGATGTAGAGCCGCTGCAATTCCTCGATCCGGCTCGCGACGCGCTGCTTCCAGCCGCGCGACAGCCGCTGCCAGTCCTTGTTGCTCGGCGCGGTGTCCTCGGGGAGGCTGACGAGCTGCTCGGCAATCTCGTCGAGCGAATAGCCGATTTTCTGCGCGAACACGATGAACGCGATCAGCCGCAACACCGCGCGCGAATAGTGGCGATGGCTCGAGCCGTTCCGGTGCGACTTGATGAGCCCGCGCGTTTCGTAGAACCGCAGTGTCGACGCCGGCACGCCGCTGCGCGCGGCCACTTCGCGAATCGACATCAGCGGCCATTTCGGTTCTTCCGGGGTACCCATGGCGTTCTCCGGGAAAAGCTTGACTTGAAGTTAACTTCAACTTTTATGCTACGCGGCAGTTTAACCCGTCGCGAGGCATCATGCTCTCCTTATCCCTACGCAGGACGTCGCCTTTGGGCGCGACCTGTGCCCTGTTGCTGGCATTGTCGGGCTGTCACGACGGCAAAGGCGCAGCGTCAGCCCATCCCCTTCCCGAAGTCGGCGTCGCAACCGTCGCGCCGCGCACGGTCCGCCTCGCTGACGAATTCAACGGACGCGTCGAAGCAGTCGACGCGGTCGAACTGCGGCCGCGCGTAAGCGGCTATCTGCAGCGTGTCGCGTACAAGGAGGGCGATCTCGTCACGCAGGGCGCGCTGTTGTTCGAGATCGACCCGCGCCCGTACCGGATCGCGCTCGACCGCGCGAACGCGCAGCAGCAGCGGGCCCGCGCGGCCGCGAGCCTCGCGAACGTACAGCTCAAGCGCGTGCAGACGCTGATCGATGCGCATGCGACGTCGCAGGAAGAGCTCGACAACGCGCGCGCCACCGCCGCGCAGGCGCATGCGGACCTGCAGGCGGCCGATGCGGCTGTTGCCGATGCCAGACTCAATCTCGGCTTCACCGAAGTGCGCGCGCCGATCGCGGGCCGCGTCGGCCGCGCGGTCGCGACCGCCGGCAACCTCGCGCGCGCGGACGACACGCTGTTGACGACCGTCGTGTCGCAGAATCCGGTCTACGTGTATTTCGACTGCGACGAGCAGAGCTACCTGCGCTACAACGCGCGGCGTGCCGATCCGACGCATCGCGCGATCGGCGCCGATCCGGTGCGCGTGGGTCTTGCGAACGAGACGGGCTTCCCGCATGCGGGCACCGTCGACTTCCTCGACAACCGGCTCGATCCGCAAACCGGCACGATTCGCGCGCGCGTGCGGCTGACGAACGCGGACCACACGTTCACGCCGGGCCTGTATGCGCGCGTGCAGCTCGTCAGCGGCCGCGACCAGGATGCGCTGCTCGTCGACGACAAGGCCGTGCTCACCGACCAGGACCGCAAGTACGTGTACGTGATCGGCCCCGGCGACAAGGCGCTGCGGCGCGACGTGACGATCGGCCGCGAGCTCGAGGGCGCGCGGATCGTCGAGAAGGGGCTGCAGGCGGGCGACCGCGTGGTGGTCGACGGCGTGCAGCGGATCTACTATCCGGGCGCGCAGGTGAAGCCGAAAGCGCTGCCCGCACGCGCCGATGCCGGTTCCGGCAATGGCAGTGGCACGGGCGGTGGCACGCAGGCCGTGGCCGACGCCGGCGCGCCGGCCGCGCAATGACGGGAGACAGATAATGGATTTCTCCCGATTCTTCATCGACCGGCCGATCTTCGCGGTCGTGCTGTCGATCGTCATCTTCGCGATCGGCCTGATCTCGATTCCGATGCTGCCGGCCGGCGAATACCCGGAAGTCGTGCCGCCGAGCGTCGTCGTGCGTGCGACGTACCCGGGCGCGAACCCGAAGGAAATCGCCGAATCGGTCGCCGAACCGCTGGAAGAGGCGATCAACGGCGTCGAAGGCATCATGTACATGAAGTCGGTCGCCGGGTCGGACGGCAGCCTGCAGGTCGTCGTCACGTTCCTGCAGGGCGTCGATCCCGACACGGCCGCCGTGCGCGTGCAGAACCGCGTGAGCCAGGCGCTGTCGCGCCTGCCCGACGAGGTGCGCCAGTACGGCGTGACGACGCAGAAGCAGTCGCCGACACCGCTGATGTACGTGAGCCTTTATTCGCCGGACAACAGCCGCGATTCGCTGTACCTGCGCAACTACCTGACGCTGAACGTGAAGGACGAACTGTCGCGGCTCACCGGCATCGGCGACGTCGGCGTGTACGGCTCCGGCGACTACGCGATGCGGCTGTGGCTCGACCCGAACCGGCTCGCGTCGCGCGGGCTGACCGCGAGCGACGTGATCGCGGCCGTGCGCGAGCAGAACGTGCAGGTGTCGGCCGGCCAGCTCGGCGCGGAGCCGTCGCCGAAGGCGAACGACTTCCTCGTGTCGATCAACGTGCGCGGCCGCCTGCGCACGGTGCAGGAATTCAGCGACATCGTGCTGCGCAACGGCGACGACGGCCAGGTCGTGAAGCTGTCCGACGTCGCGCGCATCGAGCTCGGCGCGGGCGACTACACGCTGCGCTCGTATTTCAACGACAGGCATTCGGCCGTGGTCGGCATCTTCCTGTCGCCGGGCGCGAACGCGCTCGACGTCGCGAAGGCCGTGTATGCGAAGCTCGACGAACTGTCGAAGCGTTTCCCGCCCGGCGTCGCGTACCGCCCCGTGTGGGACCCGACCGTGTTCGTGCGCGAATCGATCCGCGCGGTGCAGCACACGCTGATCGAGGCCGTCGTGCTGGTCGTGCTGGTCGTGATCCTGTTCCTGCAGACCTGGCGCGCGTCGATCATTCCGCTCGTCGCGGTGCCCGTGTCGGTGGTCGGCACGTTCGCGTTTCTCCATCTGCTCGGCTATTCGATCAACACGCTGACGCTGTTCGGGCTCGTGCTCGCGATCGGGATCGTCGTCGACGATGCGATCGTCGTCGTCGAGAACGTCGAGCGCAACATCGCGCAGGGGCTCAGCCCGCGCGATGCCGCGCACCAGGCGATGCGCGAGGTGTCGGGCCCGATCGTTGCGATCGCACTGGTGCTGTGCGCGGTGTTCGTGCCGATGGCGTTCATGTCGGGTGTCACGGGCCAGTTCTACAGGCAGTTTGCGGTGACGATCGCGATCTCGACGGTGATTTCCGCGATCAACTCGCTGACGCTGTCGCCCGCGCTCGCCGCGAAGCTGCTGCGCCCGCACGGCGCGCCGAAGGATGCGCTCACGCGCGCGCTCGACCGCGCATTCGGCTGGCTGTTCCATCCATTCAACCGCTTCTTCGAGCGCAGTTCCGACCGCTATCACGGTGTCGTCGCGCGCACGCTGAAACGGCGCGGCGTGGTGTTCGCGGTCTACGCGGCGCTGCTCGCGGCCACCGCGCTGCTGTTCAACGCGGTGCCGGGCGGCTTCATCCCCGTGCAGGACAAGCTGTACCTGTTCGCGGGCGCGAAGCTGCCGGAAGGCGCGTCGCTCGCGCGCACCAGCGCGGTGACCGAGCAGATGACGAAGATCGCGCTCGGCACCGACGGCGTCGAGATGGTGCCGGCGTTTGCCGGGCTGAATGCGCTGCAGGGCGTGAACACGCCGAACATCACGAACTCGTACGTGATCCTGAAGCCATTCGACCGGCGTCACCGCAGCGCCGCGCAGATCAACGCGGACCTGAACGCGCGCTTCGCGGCCATCGGCGGCGGCATCACCTACGCGCTGATGCCGCCGCCGATCCAGGGCCTCGGCAACGGCTCCGGCTACTCGCTGTACCTGGAGGATCGCGGCGGGCTCGGCTACGGCGCATTGCAGAACGCGCTCACCGCGTTCCAGGCGGCGGTTGCGAAGACGCCGGGGATGAGCTACCCCGTCAGCTCGTACCAGGCGAACATCCCGCAGCTCGAGGTGAAGGTCGACCGGCTGAAGGCGAAGGCGCAGGGCGTCGCGCTGACCGACCTGTTTAACACGCTGCAGGTCTATCTCGGCTCGATGTACGTGAACGACTTCAACGTGTTCGGCCGCGTATATCGCGTGATGGCGCAGGCCGATGCCGGTCATCGGCAGACGGCCGCCGACATCGCGAACCTGCGTACGCGCAACGCGAAGGGCGAGATGGTGCCGATCGGCTCGATGGTGACGGTGGGGCCCGCGTACGGGCCCGACCCGGTCGTCCGCTACAACGGCTATCCGGCCGCCGACCTGATCGGCGACGCCGATCCGAAGGCGATGTCGTCGTCGCAGGCGATCGCGAAGCTCCAGCAGATCGCGAAGGAGGTGCTGCCGCCCGGCATCACGCTCGAATGGACCGACCTCAGCTACCAGCAGGTCACGCAGAGCAACGCGGCGATCGTCGTGTTTCCGCTCGCGGTGATGCTCGTGTTCCTCGTGCTCGCATCGCTGTACGAGAGCTGGACGCTGCCGCTCGCGGTGATCCTGATCGTGCCCGTGTGCATGTGCGCGGCGCTGTTCGGCGTGTGGCTGTCGGGCGGCGACAACAACGTGTTCGTGCAGGTAGGGCTCGTCGTGCTGATGGGGCTTGCGTGCAAGAACGCGATCCTGATCGTCGAGTTCGCGCGCGAGCTCGAAATCCAGGGCAAGGGCGTGATCGAGGCCGCGCTCGAAGCGTGCAAGCTGCGGCTGCGCCCGATCGTGATGACGTCGGTCGCATTCATTGCCGGTTCCGTGCCGCTGCTGATCGGCAGCGGCGCGGGCAGCGAAGTGCGCGCGGCCACCGGCGTCACCGTGTTCGCGGGGATGCTGGGCGTCACGTTGTTCGGGCTGTTCCTGACGCCCGTGTTCTATGTGGCGATCCGCAAGCTCGCGGGCGGCACGCCGGCCGTCTGGAGCGAACAGCACGGCACCCTCGAAGGAGAAAACCGATGAGCGCCGCTTTCCGTTTTTCCGCGCTCGCGATGTCGGTGACGCTGGCCGCGTGCGCGGTCGGCCCCGATTTCAAGCGGCCCGATACGGCCACGGCCGCGCGGTTCGCGCGCGACGCACAGCCGGCGACGCAGCGCGAGGGGCCACCGTCCAATACGACGTCCAATCCGACGTCCGATACGCCGCCCGACGCGTCGGCCGATGCCGATGCCGCGTTCTGGCGCGGCTTCGGCGATCCGGCGTTGACGCGGCTGATCGAGACGGCGCTCGCGGCGAACCAGGACCTGCAGGTTGCCGTGTCGCGCTACGACGCATCGAACGCGCTGCTGTCGCAGGCGACGTTCGACCGCTATCCGACGATCACCGCGAGCGGTCAGATCGGCCATCAACTGACGAGCAAGGACCAGGCGTTCGGCGCGCCGCGCAGCCAGCGCGATACGCCTATATCCAGCGTCGGGATCAACGCGGCGTGGGAACTCGACCTGTTCGGCCGGGTGCGCCGCTCGATCGAGTCGCAGCGTGCGGAAACGGCGGCGAGCGCGGCGGACGTGCGCGCGGTGCGTGTCGCGATCGCCGGCGAGGTCGCGAGCACGTACGTCGATCTGCGCGGCTCGCAGGAGCGGCTGCGGATCGCGCGCGACAACGCCGACAACCAGAAGCAGACGCTCGCGCTGATCAATGCGCGCGTCGGCGCGGGGCGCGGCTCCGAACTCGATGCGGCGCGTGCGCGGGCGCAGTATGAATCGACGACGTCGCGGATTGCCGTGTACGAAGCCGCGATCGGCGTCGACGAGCATCGGCTCGCGGTGCTGACCGGGCAGACGCCGGATGCGCTGATCGGCCGGTTCGATCTCCCGAAGGCCGTCGCTTCGGCGGGCACGCCCGTGCCGCTGCCGACGCTTGCCGCCGACATCGATCCCGGCACGCCGGGCGACCTGCTGCGGCGGCGCCCCGACGTCGCGGCCGCCGAGGCACGGCTGCACGCGGCGACCGCGCGTGTCGGCGTCGCGACGGCCGACCTGTTTCCGCGCTTCACGCTGTCGGGATTGCTCGGCAGCGCGACGAGCAGCTACGGGTTCTTTCGCGCGGGCAGCGACACGAACCTGATCGCGCTCGGCATCGACTGGTCGTTCCTCGACGTCGGCCGCGTGCGTGCGCGGATCGCCGCGAGCGATGCGGAAGCGGCCGGCCAGCTCGCGCAGTACCGGCAGACCGTGCTCGGTGCGCTGGAGGAAACGGAGAACGCGCTGCTGCGCGTCGCACGCACGCGTGACGAGACAACGCACCTCGTGCGTGCGGCGGACGACAGCGCACGTGCCGCGCAGCTCGCGCAGACACGCTTCTCGGCCGGCGCGATCGACTACTACGAAGTGCTCGACGCGCAACGGACGCTGCTGCAGGCGCAGGATGCGGCGGCCGACGCGCGCACGCGCAGCGCGGCATCGACGGTCGCGCTGTACAAGGCGCTCGCGGGCGGCTGGCCGTCGGGAACGGCGCAGCGCGCGCAAGGGCCGCTCGCGCAGTCGGGACGGTAGCGCGGGCAGGGCGGCGCGGCAGGCCGGAACTGTGGTGCCTGCCGCGCGGAGCACGACTATATGTGGAGGGGAACCGTATCGAGGTAAGATTTAATTGCAACTGCAATTAAACGAAAGGAACGACCTGACATGAGCGCATCCGAACCCGATCTGTGGTTCTCGTTCGTCCGCGCGCATCGGACGATGATTCGCGAGATCGAGCGCCGCCTTGCGGATGCCGGCCTGCCCACGTATGCGTGGTACGACGCGTTGTGGGGCCTCGAAAGCGAGCCCGACGGCACGCGCCGCATGCACGAACTGGCCGACGTGCTCGCGATCGAGCGCTACAACCTCACGCGGCTCGTCGACCGGCTCGAACAGGAGGGGCTCGTCACGCGCGCCCGTTCGGCCGACGACGGCCGCGCAGCATACGCGAGCATCACCGACAAGGGGCGGGCACTGCGCAAGAAGATGTGGAAGGTGTACCAGTCGACGGTCTCGGAACTCTTTCTCGGGCAGTTCACCGGCAAGGAGCAGGTGGCGATGGCCGCCGCGCTCGATCGCGCGACCGCCGCGGCGCGTGAAGCGACGGCCGACGCGAAGTAGCGGAGGCCTGCTCGCGCGTCGGCCGCGCGCATACCGGTGCATCGCCTGTGCGGCAGGCACCGCACAGCCGGATTTGCGCTCGCTGTCGAGCGCCTGCCTGCCCCGGATCGCATAGTCTGCATATCCCTCCTTCGAGTGCAGGCATGTATCGGAGCCCTCGGTCTCGGCGTAGGATTGCAATTGCAACGATTGCAGTTGCAATGATAACCGGATGACAAGGACCGACATGACATCGACGCACTCCCTCACGTTCTATACGGCCGACACGCCGAACGGGCACAAGATCGCGATCTATCTGGAAGAGGCGGGGTTCGCGCACGACCTTGTGCACGTGAACCTGTCCGCTGGCGAGCAGCGCAGCCCGGCGTTTCTCGCGATCAACCCGAACGGCAAGATTCCGGCCATCGTCGACCACGACACCGGGCTGGCCGTGTTCGAATCCGGCGCGATCCTCGGCTATCTCGCCGCGAAGACGGGCTGTCTGCATCCCGAAACGCTGGCCGAGCGTACGGCGGTCCAGCAATGGCTGCACTTCCAGATCGGCGGGATCGGGCCGATGCTCGGCCAGCTCTGGTGGTTCCTGCATGCATCGAAGACGGTCAATGCGGAAGCGATCGCTCGCTACCGGAACGAAGCGCGGCGCCTCTATGGGGTCGTGAACGGCCGATTGTCGGAATCGGCGTATCTCGCATCGTCGCGATACTCGATCGCCGACATCGCCGCGTTTCCGTGGCTGCGCTCGGCGGCCGAACTCGATCTCGACGTTGCCGATTACCCGCACGTCGAGCGCTGGCTCGCCGACATCGCCGCACGGCCGGCCGTTCAGCGAGGCCTGGACGCCTGCCGCGCGCCGGCCGCAGCGCCGGCGCACTGACGGATGCAGCGCCCGCGCCGCACGGGCGGCGCGGGAACCAGCCGCCCGCCCGCCGGGAAACATTGTTCTCCTTCGTCGTAAACGTCTCGACGGGCTGTCGGGCTGGTCGATCAGCCGGTGCGTGACCGACCTCGGGCGTTCGTTCCTGACGCCGATACAGGCGATGATCCGGTGGGCCGACCAACATCATCGCGCGATCTGCGTCGCGCGCTGAGGGGATGCGCGTGCAGTTCTTTCGCTTGTCGGGCTGTTGCGGACGAAGCGCGATGCGGTGACGCATGTTCGATGCATTCGCATCGACATCGCATGATTTCGTTATCCGAATGGTTTGGTCGGAATGGACGGCTTGACGATGCTTTGCCGTATTCGTCGCGAATGCTGCGATGCGCTTGCAACACCGCGCCCGGAGAATGGACCTGGCATCGGCGCGACCGAAACATTCGGTCGTCTAATTGCGCGGCATGCGATGCGCACGATAAGAGAGTGGCAGGAATTCGGTCGATGCACGATGACGCGCCTGAGATCGGCGGGCATGTTGCATGTCGACGTTGCCTGATTGGACGCCCGGGCATCGGCTTTGGCGGTCGGGATCGTTCCAGGGAAAGGGCGAGCGTCGCAGCAGAGTCGCGAGTACGCCTGTCGGGCACCCATGAATCCGGAGCCGAACGGCGCGGGTTCGCAAGCCGTCCGGCTCCGGGTCCGGGCGCGCCACGGGCCGGAGCCGCGCAACCGCCTATCGCCACGAACCGTCGACGTAGACCCACACCTGCCCCTGGCGACGCCAGTAGCCGGGCACCCAGCGACGCCCGGGGCGCCGTGCGACCCAGCGACCGGATACCCATATATAGCGGCCGCGCTGCCAGCGCCAGTAACCGTCGGTCCATATATAGCCGTGCGGCCGTGGCGGCGGCGGGCGGCGGTCGTGCCGGGCCGCCGGCGGCCCGAAGCCCGGGCGGTCGTCATAAGGCGGCCCGCCGGGCACGCGGTTCGGGCCGGACGGCCGGTACCCCGGCGGTGCGGGCTGGGCCGAGGCGGCGCGGAGCCAGCCGGTGCCGACGAAGGCGGCGGTCAATCCGATGGCGCGCAGCAACGAGCGTCGATTCATGGCGTGTCCCTGTTCTGTATTGGAGGCGGCCTCACATTAGCGTGCCGGTACGCCGGCCGGGTTACGCCGGCGGTTAAGGCTGTTACCGCGTGTCACGGCACACGGTTGGGCGGCCCAGCCGGTGGAGATCGACCTTCCCGTTTCTGCGGACTGACAGGCGGACATCGCCCGCTGCACGGGCGTCGCTCCCTGTTTACTGGTCGACCGACACGGTTTAGACGATCGAAGCTCGGCATTTGAGGCTGAAATGGGTAAAAATTGCCGACTTCGGGGTTTCAGTCGAACCTGTTTGTTGTTTCTATGCAACCGTCAAGACGGCGACATGAAAGAATGGTGCGATGAAAGCCTCCAAAAAGTCCCCGTCAAGAAGTCAAAAACAGACATCAAAACAAATACTTATAATGTTTCCCCACTTTCATTATTTCTAGTTCTGGAAAAGCTTATTTCTTTATTTGCGGATCGCGCCCCTAGGGTACACCCCTAAACTCACGGTTCCCAAACGGGCAACTATCCGGGCGCGGCCAGCAGGACCGATGGCGTTCCCGGGCGGTTGAGACCGTTTATGAAACAAGGTCGCGAGACCTGCCTCTTTTTAGAAGGGAGCTCCACGAATGAACAAGACTCTGATCGTTGCAGCAGCTGCAGCATCGTTCGCTACCGTCGCTCACGCGCAAAGCAGCGTCACGCTGTACGGCGTGCTGGACGCAGGCATCACCTACCAAAGCAACATCGCAACGGGCGTCAACGCAGCTGGCCAGCCGGTCAACGGCAAGTCGCAGTGGGCGATGGGTTCGGGCATTGACCAGAGCCGTTTCGGCCTGCGTGGCTCGGAAGACCTCGGTGGTGGTCTGAAGGCAATCTTCACGTTGGAAAGCGGTTTCAACATCGGTAACGGCCGCTTCGCAAACGGCAACGGCGGCATGTTCAACCGTCAGTCGTTCGTTGGCCTGTCGAGCCAGTACGGCACGGTCACGCTGGGCAAGCAGTACGACGCAACGCAAGACTACCTGGCGCCGCTGACGGCAACGGGTTCGTGGGGCGGCACGTACTTCGCGCACCCGCTGAACAATGACCGTCTGAGCACGAATGGCGACGTCGCGCTGAACAACACGGTCAAGTACACGAGCGCGAACTACGCTGGTCTGCAATTCGGCGGCACGTACTCGTTCTCGAACAACACGAACTTCGGCAACAACCGTGCATACAGCGGCGGTGCGTCGTACCAGTTCCAAGGCCTGAAGCTGGGTGCAGCATACTCGCAAGCGAACATCGGTTCCGTGGCTAACCCGTCGGGCGCAGTCAACGCGTTCGCCGCTCAAGGCCGTAACCGCACGTTCGGTGCAGCTGCAGCATACGCATTCGGCCCGGCGCAAGTCGGTGCAGCATGGACGCAATCGCGTCTGGACAACCAAGCGAACGGCGGCGGCTCGCTGCGCGCTGACAACTACGAAGTCAACGCAAAGTACAACCTGACGCCGGCTCTCGGCCTGGGTGCTGCTTACACGTACACGAACGCGAAGGTTGACGGCAGCAGCGCGCACTGGAACCAGTTCGGCCTGCAAGCTGACTACGCTCTGTCGAAGCGCACGGACGTGTACGCACAAGCTGTGTACCAACGTGCATCGAAGAACGCCGGCGGCGCTTCGATCTACAACGGCGACGTCACGACGGCTCCGAGCTCGTCGATCAACCAAACCGCAGCAACGGTTGGTCTGCGTCACCGCTTCTAAGCGTGACGGCGGGGTAACCCGCTTCGCAGCATCGAAAAAGGCGCCTTCGGGCGCCTTTTTTTCGTCTGTGGAATGAGATGTCGGCGATTCGCATCGTCCGGACGCAAAAAAAGCGAGGCACGGGCCTCGCTTTTCTCGTTGCGCGCCGTCGCGGGGGCGGTACCCGTGGCAGATGGCTCAGCGCGTGTATTCGCCGTTGGCTTCCGGCTGGAACACGATCGCGGCGACCTTCATCAGCTTTTCGGCGCCGCTCGGCTGCATCACCTTGACCATCTGGCCGCGCTGCGTACCCAGCAGAGCCATGCCGACGGGCGAGAAGACGTTCAGGCGGCCGAGTTCGAGATTGGCGGCGTCCGGATAAACAATTGTCCAGGTGGCCTGTTCCTGGGTCGCTTCGTCGAGCAGCGTGATTTGCGAGTTCATCGTGACGACGTTCGCCTTGATGGCGTCGGGCTGGACGATATCGGCGCGTTCGAGCAGCGTGTCGAGCATCGTCTGGAATCGCGGGTTGTGTTCGGCGTGCTTCTCGAGGCGAGCGACGTCGAGTTCAGTCAACTGGTAAAGGCGTTGTTTCATGGCAGTTCTCCAAATGATCGGCAGGGGCAGGCGTGGCGTGCCTATGAGGATCGCCCGGAGCCTGTCTGACCTGGCTCCGGGAGGAGACCGAGCCGTCAGATCAGGCGCCGGGCAGGGGCGAGCGGCGCCTGGGCCGTGCGTCGAGCGAGTGGATGCGCCGGATGGCCGGCGCGTGCGCGCGCGCCGGCCGGGCCGGACAGCGAAACCGAGAGGGGCGTGAGCGCGTACATGGTGGATGGAATATCGAATCGACTGGCGAATAAAACCTTACGATTTTACAACACAACCTTCGGGATATGTGATCCGGCTGTTGGCGTTTCGTCAACGATTGTTGTGCGGATGAAGCAAGTGGCGATGCCCTGGCCCATAAACAGTGGGCGATATTTTCCAAAATCGCAACGCTGTATGTTCAAACCAAGGGTTTTCCCTTGAGGCGGCGAGAACTACACTGGATTCAATCGCTTCAGACAGTCCTGCCGAGGCGACGTCAAAACAGAACATATTCCGGAGGTAAATCATGAAGTCGATCATCTACGCAGCCATCGCCGCATCCGTCCTTGCCGCCCCGATCGCATCGTTTGCACAGTCCGACCAAGGGCTGACCCGCGACCAGGTCAAGGCCGAACTCGTGCAACTCGAACAGAACGGCTACAAGCCGCTGGCGAGCGATTCGCAATATCCGAGCGATATCCAGGCCGCCGAACAACGGATCCAGCCGAACCAGCCGATGCTCGCGCAGGCCGATACGAGCGGCTACGGTGCGGTGGCGACGGGTGCCGGACAAACTGGCCGTCGCATGACGCGGGAAGCACCGAACCCCGTGAACTCGGTCTACTTCGGCAACTAAGCGAACGTCCCCGGTCTGCCCGAGCGCACCACTTAATCGACGAGGCGCGCGCCGTCCGCGCGCGTCGTTCGCCCGCAGGAGCAGAACCTCCGTCGCCGCATTCCGGCGGCTTTCCGCCCAGACGCTTACGCGTTTGGGCCTTTTTTGCTGGAGCGGGTCAGACGGACGTAACCGAGGGCGTGCCGTGGATGTAGTGTTCGAGCTGGCTGATCGTGAACTGCTGATCGGCAATCACGCTCTTCACGAGGTCGCCGATCGAGATGAGGCCGATCAGCTTGCCGCCGTCGAGGACGGGCAGGTGGCGCATCCGGTGCTCGGTCATCAGCGCCATGCACTCGTCGGTGGACTGCGACGGTTCGACGTAGCGCACCTTCGCCGTCATGATTTCCTCGACGCGGGTGGCTTTCGATGAACGGTCCTGCAGGACGATCTTGCGCGCGTAGTCGCGCTCGGTGACGATGCCTGCGATGTCGTCGCCGTCCACGACCAGCAAAGCGCCGATGCCCTTTTCCGCCATCAGCTTGATGGCGTCGTAGACGAGGTCGTTCTTCTTGACGGTGTAGATGGTGCGGCCCGAATCCGGCTTGGCCTTGAGAATCTGCGCGACAGTCGTGCTCATTCGCTTTCTCCGTGTGCAGGTCGATGCAGGGAAGGCAGGCGTGATGCGCGTCACCCGATGGGCCCAGTATAGCCGGGCAGGCGGCGGCAGTCGCGTGACGTTTCCAGATTAGCGGTAAACTCCCGTCACGCACTATCCACACAACTCCTACATTCCTGAACGTTTCGATTGAATTCATGATGTCTTTGCGTCCCCAATCGCCCACGCCGGGCAATGGCCAGGCCGACGAGTGCGTGACGCTCGTCGCCACTGCGTCGCTGCCTACGCGCTACGGTACGTTCACGTCATACGCATTCCGCGTATCGGGCAGCGATGCCGAACATCTCGCGCTCGTGATGGGCGACGTGACCGGCGAGCAGTCCGTGCTGACGCGGCTGCATTCCGAATGCCTGACCGGCGACGTGTTCGGCTCGTACCGCTGCGATTGCGGCGAGCAGCTCGATCTCGCGTTGCGCTACATTGCGGCCGAAGACCGCGGCGTGCTGCTGTATCTGCGCGGCCATGAGGGGCGCGGGATCGGCCTGAGCAACAAGATTCGCGCATACGCGTTGCAGGAGCAGGGGCGCGATACCGTCGAGGCGAACCTCGACCTCGGCCTGCCCGACGACGCTCGCGAATACGACTCGGCCGCCGCGATCCTCCGGATCCTCGGCGTGACGTCGGTGCGCCTGATGAGCAACAACCCGAAGAAGTTCGACACGCTCGCGAAGCACGGCATTCCCGTCTGTGAACGCGTGGCGCTCGCGGTGCCCGTGCGCGAGGAAAACGAGCGTTATATCCGTACGAAGCAGACGAAGTTCGGGCATTACTTCGAGGAAAACGAGTAATTACAGCGGGCGCACTGGCGCCCGTTTCTCGCTGCTTGTTCTTCCGGTCGTCGTCGGCTGACGCGACGATCGCGATTTCCCCTTCATTCGTTCTGTATCCGGGTTCGTGACGTTACCGCGTTGCACCGCAACCCGTACGATCCGTATCACCCATGACCACGCCATCGAGGATCGAAACCGAACGCCTGACGCTGCGTCGCTGGCGACCGGCGGACGCGGACGCACTTGCGGCGATGCATGCGCATCCGGACGTGACCGCGTGGCTCGCATGCGGCCCGATGTCCATCGATGAGGTGAACGACGCCATCGCGCGCTTTGAAGCGCATTTCGATGCGCACGGTTTCGGGCTCTGGGCGGTCGAGCGTCGCGCCGACGCGATGCTGATCGGGCTGTGCGGCTTGTCGCACGAAGCGCGCGCAACGCATCCGGTGGCGCCGTGCGTCGAGATCATGTGGCGGCAGGCGCGTCCCGCATGGGGTCATGGTTATATTGCCGAAGCGGCGGCCGCGGCTTTGGTCGACGGATTCGACCGGATCGGACTCGGCGAGATCTTCGCATGGACGGCCGATACCAATCTGCGATCGCAACACGTGATGCAGCGGCTCGGTATGCTGCGCGAACCCGCGCGCGATTTCGATCATCCGGTGTTGCCGGAAGGGCATGCGCTGCGGCGGCACGTCGTGTATGTCGCGCGCCCCGGCGGCAGCGTCGGCGCGTAATGGCTCACGTACATCGGGCCGTCAGCGCCATGCGGCGTTCTGCAGCACGATTCTGTAGCCGTCGGCATCCTCGAATGTCTGGCCCGATATCTCCCAGTACGGATTGAACGACATCACAGGCATGAAGCCGTGCGCGGTCGCGCGCTCGCAGGCAGCTTCCCATGCCGGACGATCGGGCAGGTAGAAGACGATCAGGTCTTCGGGCGTCGGAGACGGCGCGATCGGATGGTCCGGGCAGTGCGTGAATTCGAAGTGGTAGTCGAGTCCTTCGCGTCCGAGCATCACGCCGGAAAAGCCGTCGTGATCTTCGAAGCGCGCGAGCACCGACAATTCGAGGGCGTCGCGATACATGCGCTCGGTTCTGGCGAGGTTGCCAACCGGGCGAGCAATGCGCAGATGGGCGTGCAAGTTGGACTCGGGGGGAGCGTGGCAGTCCCGCCGATGATAATCCGGCCAATTCGGATTGTGGCGCGCAGGAATGCTCTGGCAGAGGGCGTCGGGCGGTATGGCCCCACAATTCACGCAGGCAAGAAAAAGCCCGCTGCTTGAGCGGGCTGAATCCATGTTTGGAGACATGGAGGAGACAGACACAAATTTAAGGGAAAACCCGAGGGTTGGCAAGCCCCCGTTGTATCGATGCAACTTGCTGCCGTTCCGGTCGCCTCGCGTCGGTACCGCACTCACATGCCGCCGGCCCGCGCGTGCGCCGCAAACGCACCGAACCGCTCCTGCGCGACAGGCAGCGCGTATTTGTCGCGCATCTCCGTCTCGATCCACGCACAGGCCTCGCGCGCGCAGTCGGTCAGCGCGTGCCGCGTCGCGTGTCCGTCGATGTCGTAGACGAAGCGCACGCCAACCTCGTCGTCGGCAACTTTCCGCTCGAGCTGATTGAGTTGCAGTTGCGGCCCGTGCTGTTGCGACAGCGCGCGCAGCTCGTCGAAGTGATATTCGAGCCAGTCCGCGAAGAACAGCGCGTCGCTGTGGCACGGCAGGCGGAAAGCCGCGCTGCGCGACGGGCGCGGCCCGGCTTCGCCGGCCGCCGCGCGCGGTTCGTTATTCGCGGCGAGGGGCGCGTCGACGGGCGCGAGCGGATGCTGAATTCGCCGGTACGGCGCATGGTCGCGCAGCGCATGCCACAGCAATTCGTCGCCGACGGCGCCGGACGGCTGCATCGTCAGGTCGTGGCGGCCGTCGCCGGCAGGGGCGATGTCGCGGATCACGAGGCGCAGCGAGCACAGCGGCTCGTCCGCGACCAGCAGCGTCGCCGCGCGCGGCAGCCCGCAGACGAGCGGCGCGGCGCCGGCGGCACGAAACACGAGCCCGCGGCGGTCGAGCCGAACGAGCGGCAGCGGCCTGGGAAACGACGGATAGGCGACCGCGATGCGGGCGCCGTTGGCGCTCGTCAACCCGGGCATCATCGCGCGAAAGACCTGAGACTGGTCCACGTTGGTTCTCCTTCGTTACGATGCCGCCCGGACGGAAACGCGCGTTCCGGCTCAGGCGGCGATGGCTTGCCGGGCTGCCTGCCCCGGCTTGATTCCTAATGCCGCAAACGTTTGCGGATCAATATCGATCCAGCATGCGACCACCAGACGTCCGTCCACCTGCTTCGGCGGGCCTGCGCGGTGCGCGTGTATGCCGATCCGGCGGAACAGCCGCTCCATGCTCGCGAACGTCACGCCGATCAGCTGCCGCGCGCCGAGCTGCGCCGCGCATTCGACCACGGCCGCGAGCATCGGCCGCACGGCCCACTCGGCATTGCCCGACCCGCCTTCGTCGTCGGTCGCCGCGAACCTGGACAGCTCCCAGACGGCCGCCGATTGCGGCAGCGGCATGTCTACGGCGATCAGGTCGGCGAACAGCGACTGCAGCAGATACGGGCGCGTCGTGGGCAGCAGGCGCGCACATCCGCACACGTCGCCGCCGGCATTTCGCGCGAACACGTACACGGTATCGTCGCGATCGAACTGGTCGCGCTCGAAGCTTTCGTTCGCCGACGGGAGCTCCCAACCGAGTTGTTCGACGAACACGCGGCGCCGGTAGCGCCCGAGATCCGCTGCAAGTTCGTGTGGTAACCGCCCTTCTTCGTGAACGAAGGTCCGCATGGTGTCCTCGGATTTGTGCTTTTGTATGCATGCATTACATCGCGCGGCACGAGGGGGCGGTAACTGGTAACTCTTACAGGTTGGGCGGCGCAAAAGCGCCATTTAGGACGTGGTAACGGTTTCTTGATCGACGGGATTGAAAAACCGGGCGCTTTTGCTTATAAAGAGCGCCAGCATCTTGGAAATTGTCAGAGGAATGCGCAGCCGGTTGTCACTGGAGCGTCGGACCGGCATGATAGGCGTCGTTGCAACCGAGCAGGGCAGACGCGACCGCGGCGTGCCAGTCGATGCAGGCGAGCCGCGCGACGAGCGCGGCGGCCGTGCGGAACATGCCGATGTCGGCACCCGTGGCGTCGACGGCCATTACGTTGCTGCGGACGTCGCCGCCGGCGATGACGAACGTGCCCGTTGCGCGTTCGAGGTACCAGTCCCAGCCGACCGTCACGTAAGGGACGCCGGCACGGGCCGTGCGCTGCCATTCGGTATAGCCGGCGAGGCGTGCGTCGATCGCGTTGTCGCGCAGTTCCGCGAGCAGTGATGCGTCGAGGCCGCTTGTGACATGATCGAGTGCAAGCGCGGCCAGTGCGCCTTTTGACAGGCGCACGTAGCCGTCCGGGGACGGGCCGGGAACCGGGTGCAGCAAAGGTAAAGTCATGCGCGGAATGTATCAGCCTCGAACCGGAGCTGGCACCTGACAAGTATGACAGCGTGACGTTGTCGGAGAACGAATGGAACTGCGCTGGCAGGATGCCTATCAACAATTCAGCGCCGCGGAAGACGAGCAGCAGCTCTTCCAGCGGATCGCCACCTATTCCAGGCGGCTGGGATTCGAATATTGCTGTTACGGCATTCGCGTGCCGCTGCCGGTGTCGAAACCGTCGGTCGCGATCTTCGATACCTATCCGGACGGCTGGATGGCGCACTACCAGGCGCGGAACTACATCGAGATCGATTCGACGGTGCGCGACGGCGCGCACAGCACCAACATGATCGTCTGGCCGGATGTCGACCGGATCGATCCGAACCCGCTGTGGCAGGACGCGCGCGAATTCGGGCTGTCGGTGGGTGTCGCGCAGTCGAGCTGGGCGGCCCGCGGTGCGTTCGGGCTGCTGAGCATCGCGCGCCACGCCGACCGGCTGACGCCGGCCGAGATCAACATGCTGACGCTGCAGACGAACTGGCTCGCGAACCTGTCGCATTCGCTGATGAGCCGCTTCATGGTGCCGAAGCTGTCGCCCGCGGCGGGCGTCACGCTGACCGCGCGCGAGCGCGAGGTGCTGTGCTGGACCGCCGAAGGCAAGACAGCATGCGAAATCGGCCAGATCCTCAGCATCTCGGAGCGGACGGTCAACTTCCACGTCAACAACATCCTCGAGAAGCTCGGCGCGACGAACAAGGTCCAGGCGGTCGTCAAGGCGATCTCGGCCGGGCTCATCGAGGCACCCTGACGCAAGCGAGGGCGGCGGCGCCGAATCCGGCGGCCGCCATGCCGCTCACTCCATCAACGGCTCCGCTTCCTTCGCGGTCCAGCTCACGCTGGAAATGCTCTTCTCCATGCTCATCCGGCTCGCGATCTGCTCGAGCTTCTGCTGATCCTTCGGATGCAGCTTCAGCGTCGCGGTCACTTTCAGCCGGTCAGGCTGGTCGGGCACGTCCTCGCTCGTCAGGCTCTGGAACGACAGCGGCTTCGCGTACATCGCGTTCGACAGCAGCGTGCGGATGTGCACCTCGTCGGCGGCCAGGCAGATCACGGTGATCTGGTATTCGCGCACGAGATCGGCATTCGACACGGGCGTTGCGTTGATCGCCTGGCTGACGCCGCGCAGCAGGGTATTGGTGAGCAGCACGACGCCGGTGCCGGCGAGCGCGGGCACGTAATGGCCGGAGCCGGCCAGCACCCCGACGGCGGCCGAACACCACAGCGTCGCGGCCGTGTTGATGCCCTGGATCGAGCCCTTGTCGCGCATGATCACGCCGCCGCCGAGAAAGCCGACGCCCGACACGACGTACGCGGCGATCTGCGTGACGCCCGCGACGCCGTTGCCGGTCAGCACGCCGAGCGTGACGAACAGGCACGCGCCGCTCGCGACGAGCGTGATCGTGCGCAGGCCGGCCGTGCGCTGGCGCATCTGGCGCTCGAGGCCGATGGCGACGCCGCAGGCGAACGCGGTGAAAAGACGGAGTGCGAAATCGAAAGTCATGGTTGTCCTGCCGTGCAAGGCGCGCATAGCGGCTCGCATCGCCGTGGCGCAATGCCGAAGGCGACGCGAAGATAGCCGTCATCGCGCGGTACTGTACCGCGCGTATGCGTCATTCAGTGTGAAACGGTAGGCGTGCGGGCTCGCGGAACGCGAGCCGGGGCAGGAGAACTGCGTCGGACAGGCGTTCAGGCGGCAAGCGGCGCACGCAACGGAGTGCTGCAACTGTCCACGATGGTTCCTGAAGGAAGAATGGGCGGCATTCTAGTGGGCGGCGTGCGCATGCGTCAACCGCCCGGCGGCGGTTGCGCTACTGCGCGGAGCCGATCGTCCCGGTTGCGAGCGCGAGCGCGGCAGCCGCCGACAGCGCGCCGGCGTAGCTGTCGACCTCCGCATTCCGCGCTGCGAGCAGCTGGCTTTGCGCGATCGTCGTATCGGTGACCGAGCCGACGCCGTTCCGGTACGCGGTCAGCGCCGCATCGTAGCTCGTCTGCGCGGCATCGACGAGCGCGGTCGCGGCGTCGTGCGACGCGAGGCTCGTCTGCACCGCGTTCTGCGCGGCGACGACCTGGCGGACGGCTTCCTCCTTGGTCCGCGTGAGGCGCGCGGATGCGCTTTGCGCGTCGTTGCGCGCCTGCATCAGCACGGCCGAACGCAGGCCGCCGTCGTACAGCGGGATCGTCACGCCGAGGAACACGCCGCCGCCGTAGCGGCTGCCGTTCAGGTTGACGGTCGGCGCCTGGTCGCCGATCGCAGGCAGTGCGGTGATGGCCGTGCCGCCGCTCGCATACGACGTCGAAGCGGACAGGAATATCTTCGGCATGAACGCGGCTTCGGCGGCCTTGATCTTCGCGCGATTGGCTTTTTCGAGCGCAAACGCGCCCTGCAGGTCGGGGCGGCGCGCGATCGCGTCCGACACGATCGCGTCGACCGACGAACCGAGCGCGGGCGGCAGCGGCCGCTTCGGCAGCGCGGCGATCGTCGGTTTCGACAGCGGCGAGATGCCGAGCGCGGACACGAGGGCGAGGTAGCTGTCGCTCTCCGTGCCGCTCGCCTGTACGAGCGCGAGGTTCGCCTGCGCACGGTTCTGCGTCGCCTGCGCGAGCTCGACGACCGTGCCGACGCCATGCTTGAGCCGCGCGCGGGACGCCGCGAGGATCGCGTCCGCGTTCGCGAGGCCCTGCTGCGCGCTGAGTGCGCGCGAGCGCGCGGCTTCGTACCGGTAGTACGCGACGGTCACGTCGTGGATCACTTGCTGGTGCACGGCCGTGAATGCGACGTTCGACGCGATCGACGCCTGTTCGGCCGCTTCGACGCGCGCCGCGCGCCCGCCGAAATCGAACAGCAGCCATTGCAGCGACAGCGCCGAGATCGTGCCGTGCGCGGTCGTGTCGCTCGACGAGTCGCCGAGTATCGTCGACGTCGAGCCGTGGCTCGCCTGGTACGCGCCCATGGCCGTTGCCGACAGCTTCGGCAGGTAGGCGGATTTCGCGATGCCGACCGCGAGCGCCGCATTGCGCGCGTCGTTCCATGCGATGCGCGTCAGCGGGTTCGCCGATTCGGCGAGGT
This sequence comes from Burkholderia sp. GbtcB21, assembly GCF_019091065.1. Classification (NCBI taxonomy): domain Bacteria; kingdom Pseudomonadati; phylum Pseudomonadota; class Betaproteobacteria; order Burkholderiales; family Burkholderiaceae; genus Burkholderia; species Burkholderia sp. GbtcB21. Next base: position 693,414 of record NZ_JAGXKA010000001.1, on the reverse strand, counting down.
CGATCAGTTCGGGCAGCGTGTACGCATGCGCGGCATCGAGCGCGGCAGGCGGCGCTACCGACGCGAGCGCGGGCGTGGCCGGCAGCGTGTAGTCGTGCGCGCCTTGCGCGGTCGCGCGCGGCGGTGCGGGCACGATGTCGCCCGCGGCCGAGGTCTGCGGCTGCCACGGGCGGTCGGACGCCTCCGGCGCCAGATCGATCGACGACGTCGCGCAGCCGGCCAGCGCGACGGCGGTCGCGAGGGCGGCGGCGGCGATCGACGCGGCCGGCGGTTCAGGTAGGCGCATGGGGAACAGGCTCCTTCGGTGTGTCTTGACGGGCGGCGTCGGCGATGTGCGCGAGCCGCGTGTCGATCAGGTTCAGCAGCGCGTCGCGTGCGGGGTCGGTGGGGGCGGCATTCGGCGGTGGGGCCGGTGGCGCGGGGGAATCCGCGCGAGGCGCGGCTTCGTCGTCGTGCAGGTCGACCACGCGTGCGAGCCGCGCGCCGATCGCGGCGTCGCCCGGTGCGCGCTCGGCGAGCAGGAACAGCGGGCCTTCGAGCGCGCCGAGTTCCGCGAGTGCGCGCCGCCGTGCGGCGAGCCACGTGGCGCCCGGCCGCACCCACGACGGTTCGTAATGGATCAGGCCGAGCTCCTGCGCGATCGCGCCGTGGCGTGCGAACGCTTCGGCGGCCAGCGCGCGCCGTTCGGCCGGCTGTGCGATCTGCGCGACGCGCCGCCACTGGTCGAGCAGCGCCGCGAGCGCCGTGTCGATCTGCTTGCCGATGCTGACGGGCCAGATGCGCGTAAACACGAGATACACGACCACGTTGCCGAGCAGGATGCCGATCGTGCGATCGCGCGCGAGCGTCAGGTCGAAGCCGGGGCCCGCGCCCTGGATCACGCACAGGAAGAACGCGAATGCGACCTGGAAGCCCGCGTAGGCGATGCGCGGCGACCCGAACGCGATCCACGCGGCGAGCCATGCGCCGGCGAACACGAGCGCCATCAGCTCGCCGATCGACGACAGCGACGGCACGACGAACACGAGCGCGGCCGTACCGAGCAGCGCGCCGACGATGCAGCCGGCGATGCGCAGCGTGAGCTTCTCGACCGTTTCGGCCGTCGAGCCGAGCGACACCATGTAGCAGGTGATGAAGCAGGTATGGATGCCCGACCAGTCGAGCTGCGAGTACAGCAGGTAGCAGAACATCGCCGCTGCCGTCGTTTTCAGCGCATAGCGGACGTGGTCGGGATTGGTGCGCGCGTCGGGCAGGAAGAAGCCGCCGCCGGGGGCAGGCGGTGCGGCGGGTTCGGCAGGCGTGTCGGCGGCGTGCGCGTGGGCTGTGTCGGTCGAAGCATCGGCCTCGGCCGGTTCCGCGAAGAGTGTGATCGCCGTGTGCAGATCCGTCGCGACGACGCGCGCGAGCGGCGGCAGCGCATCGGCTGCCGGCAGCGTGAGCGTCACGTCGACCGGATAGCCGCCGCGTTCGAGGATGGCGGCCATCTCGTCGAGCGTCGTCGCGATCGGCTCGACAAACGCGTCGGGCAGCCGCGCGTCGGGTTCGCGGTCGGCGAGCGCGACCGCGACGAGCAGCGCGGTGCTCGATGCGATGGCCTGCCGCAGCGCGACGACGTCGGCGGCTGCCGACGAGCCTTCGAGCTTCGACAGCTTGAGCCACGTGAGCAACTGCTTGTCGCCTTCGCGCAGGCTCGCGTCGAACGCGGCGCGAGAGTCGCCGCTGTCATCGCCGTGCAGCCGCCGCGCGGCGAGCCGCAGCCGTTTCGCGAGCTGCGCGTGCACGAGCTTGCGCGGCGACGGCGCGATCAGCAGGTTGACGACGATCGCGACACCGACCGGGATTGCGACCATCAGCCATGCATAGAGCAGCGCGCGCGTCGCGGCTTCGCCGAACGGCGCCAGGCCGAGCTGGTCGAGCCCGAAGCCGATGATCATCGCGAGGATCGCGCCGACCGGGCGCAGCTTGCTGGCGGATGTCAGGTAGAGCAAGCCGATCGACATCACCGTCATGCAGGCGACCCGAAGGATCGAATAATCGATGCTGAAGATCGCGACGCCCATCACGAGCGCGATCACGACCGTGACGAGCAGCAGCATCGCGACCGCGAGCACGACGCTCGTCACGCGGTCGGCACGGTTCAGGAAGAACACGACATACGCGGAGATCGCGGCTTCCGGCGTGCCGTAGCCGCTCGTCACGAGCACGACCAGCGCGCAGATCAGCGCGACGCGCACGGCGATCGCCGCGCGCCCCGGAAACGGTGCCAGCAGCCGCAGGACTTCGCGCGGGCCCGGCGAGCGGACGTCAGCGGCAGGCAGTGCCATGCCGGACCTCGACGATCGCGCTGGCGCCGACGCGCACGAGCTTGCCGTCGGGTTCGTCGAGCTTCACGCGCACGGGGAAGCGCTGCGCGACGTGTACCCAGTTCACCGAGTTCTGCACGATCGGCAGCGAGCGCGGCAGGTTGATGCGGGCACTGTCCGCGATGCCCGCGCCGATGCCGACGACCTTGCCCGTCATCGGGCGGCTGCGGTCGATCATCGAATAGACGGTCGCGCAGTCGCCGACCTCGATGCGGTTCAGCGACGTTTCGCGGAAATTGCCGACGGCGAACCATTCGCTCGCATCGATCAGCGTGAAGATCGACTGGTTCGGCGCGAGGGTCTCGCCAGCGAGCACGGTCAGGCCCGTCACGAGCCCGTTGTGCGGCGCGCGTACGACGGTATCGTCGAGCGCGTGCTGCGCGCGGGCCAGCGCGGCCTCGCGCGCATGCAGCGTCGCGATCGCGTCGGCTTCGTCGCCGATCGTCTGCGCGGACGCGCGCTGCTGTTCCTGCGCCTGCGCGAGCGACACGGCCGCGTCGCGCTGGCGGACCTTCGCCTGGTCGAACTGCTGCGCGCTGACGTAGCCCTGCGCGGCGAGCGGCGCGAGCCGGTTCACGTCGCGCGTCGCGAGGTCGGCGTTCTGCGTCGCGCGCTTGACCTGCTCGGCGGCGACCGCCGCGTTCGAGCGTTCGCCGATCAGCGAACGGCGGCGCGTGTCGAGCGATGCGCGCGCGAGCTCGAGATCGGCCTGCGCTTGCGCAACCGTCAGCCGGTACGGTACGGGATCGATTTCGTACAGCAGGTCGCCTTTCGCGACGCGCTGGTTTTCATGCACAGCGAGCCGCACGATGCGCCCGCCGACAGGCGATGCGACATGCACGACGTCCGCGTCGATCGATGCGTCGTCGGTGGACGGGTAGGCCGTCGTGCGGTGGTATGCATACGCGAGCGCCGCGATGCCGAGCGCGACGATCGCGAGCGCGATCACGCGGCCTTTGAAGGAGGGGCGGGCGGTTCCGGCGGCCTTCATGCGAACGGCCCCGTGCCGGTGAGCCAGACGATCACGGCGATCACGAGCCCGATCGCGGTGCAGACGGCAAGCTGGTAAGGGACCGTGGCGGCCCAGCCGGTCGCGACGAACACGCGGTGCGCAACGATCGCGCCGACGATGCCGACGATCGCGCTGACGAGCCAGAGCGGGAAATACGCGCCGAACAGCACGTACGACGGTGCGCCGCGCGATGCGCAGCCCGCGAGCGGCAGGGCTGGCGCCAGGACGGCGGCGACGCGCAGGGGCGCGCGCGGCGTTGTTTTTCTCATGGGGTGACGAGCTCGACGATGGGGGTGGATGCCGGGCACGGCGCAATGCGGTTCGTCGCCGCGACGACGATTCCGAGATACGGGGCCGATAATAAAGCAGCGCGATGCGGATCGCCAGCCGTCCGTCTTGAGGGGGGCGGTACAGGCCATGGCCGGTCGCGGTCGCGCTGGCGGTGGTGCCGGCCCGTCCGGCATCGCGTTTCGGCGGCGGGGCGGCCGGATCGCCGTGATTCTGCCAGCGCAAGCTCGTGTAGGGTTGCTAACGGACTGTAAAGGATCGTAAGACGAAAGAGGGCTGGCGAAATTTGCCGCGCCGATGCGGCGGAATCGGCGTGGAAACGGCCGATTACCGCGCGAAGCCGCGCGAGTCACCACCGGCGGCCGCGACCGGTCGTCGCGGCCGGGATCTGTGTACCATCGTACGTATGGCGCGAAGCGCGGCCCGGGGCGTCACGGCCCCGTACGACGCGCGTCGCGGAAGCCGTATTGCAACGAAGGTGAGCGCTCCATGCGAAGTTTCTTTGTCCGGTTCATTGCAATCGGCGTGCTGTTCCATCTGTATGTCGGGATGCGGATCATTCCCGACGCGTTCGCGTCGCCGGTCGCGCGCACGATCGCGGCGCTCGTGCTGGCGAGCTTCGTCGTGCTGATCCCGGTCGGCATGTTCTCGCGCCGCTTCGACGAAGGCTGGGCCGCGACGCTGGCAGGCTGGACCGGCTCGCTCCTGATGGGATTCTTTTCGTCGCTGCTGGTGCTGACGTTCTTGCGCGAGTTCGTGCTGCTCGGCGTGTTCGCGTGGCGGCAGCTCGGGTACGACGGCGCGTGGAGCGGCGCCGCGGCCGACACGGCGCTCGGCGTGCTGGCGGCCGCGGTGCTCGTCACCGCGATCGGGTTCGTCGGCGCGCGCCGCACGGCGGCGGTCAAGCGCGTGTCGATTCCGGTCGCCGGGCTGCCGGCCGCGCTCGACGGGCTGACGATCGTGCAACTGTCCGACATTCACGTCGGGCCGACGATCAAGCGGCCCTATATCGAACGGATCGTGCGTGCGGTCAATGCGCTCGATGCCGACCTCGTCGTCGTGACGGGCGACGTGGTCGACGGTTCGGTCAAGCGCCTGCGCGAACACACCGCGCCGCTCGGCCGCATGCAGTCGCGGCACGGCAGCTTTCTCGTGACGGGCAACCACGAGTATTACGCGGGCGCGCACGCGTGGATCGACGAATTCCGGCGCATCGGGCTGACGGTGCTGCTGAACGAGCACGTGCTGATCGAGCACGACGGCGCGCGCGCGGTGCTCGCGGGCGTGACCGACTTCACGGCGGGCGGGTTCGATCCCGCGCATCGGAGCGACCCCGAGCAGGCGCTGGCCGGCGCGCCGCACGACGTCGGCACCAAGATCCTGCTCGCGCACCAGCCGCGCAGCGCGGAAGCGGCGAACCGCGCGGGTTTTACCGTGCAACTGTCGGGGCACACGCACGGCGGCCAGTTCCTGCCGTGGCCGCCGTTCGTGCGGATGCAGCAGCCGGTGATCGGCGGGCTGAGCCGCTTCGGCGATCTGTGGCTCTATACGAGCCGCGGCACCGGATACTGGGGGCCGCCGAACCGCTTCGGCGTGCCGTCCGAGATCACGCTGATCCGGTTGACGAGCGGCGGCTAGCGAGCCCCGTCATTCGATGCGGGCGATATCGTCGAAGTCGAAGCGCGGGCTGCGCGGGAACAGGCCGGCCGGATCGCCGTAGCCGAGATTCACGAGGAAGTTGCTCTTGATCGCGGTGCCCGCGAAGAATTCGGCATCGACCTTCGCGTTGTCGAAGCCCGACATCGGGCCCGCATCGAGGCCGAGCGCGCGTGCGGCGAGGATCAGGTACGCGCCTTGCAGCGACGAATTGCGGAACGCGGTGGCCTCGATCAGCGCATCGTTGCCGGCGAACCAGCTGCGTGCGTCGGCGCGAGGGAACAGGCGCGGCAGGTGATCGAGGAACGCGAAATCCATCGCGACGATCACGGTGACGGGTGCGGCCATCGTCTTCGCGAGATTGCCTTTGGACAACGCGGGCTTCAGGCGCGCCTTCGCTTCGGGCGACTTGACGAACACGAAGCGCGCGGGGCTCGAGTTCGCCGACGTCGGGCCGAATTTCGTCAGGTCGATCAGCCGGTGCAGCAGCGCGTCGTCGACGGGTTTGTCCTGCCACGCGTTGTGCGTGCGCGCGGTGAGGAACAGTTGATCGAGGGCGGAATCGGAGAGCGTCGTCATGATGGGATCCGGAAAGAAAGCGGCCGGGTCGCGCCGGCAGGCATGGCGGAAGCAAGCGGCGCCTTGCGGCAGGGCGCCGCGACACGCCGCGATGATAGTGTGATGCGCGAACGCACAGTGCGGTGCGCGGCGGTTTCCTTGCATCGGCGAATGACAGCGCATGGCGGCGCGCGGCGCCGTTGGCTAGTATGCAGACATGCGCTGTTCGTCCCGTTCATCGCCCGTTTCCTGCCGACATGTCGACGTCCGATCTCTTCGCTGATACGCCCGCGCCAGACGTGGACTGGTACCCGGACTGGCTCGCGCAACCCGACGCCGACCGCGCGCTGGCCGCGCTGATCGGCGAGGTCGCGTGGCGGCAGGACACGATCCGCACGCCGCGCGGACGCATTCCGTTGCCGAGGCTCACCGCGTGGCAGGGCGAACCCGACGCCGTCTACGTGTATTCGGGGATCCGCAACGTGCCGGCGCCGTGGACGCCGGCCGTGCTTGACCTGAAGCACGCGGTCGAGGCGACGTGCGGCGCGCGATTCAACAGCGTGCTGCTCAATCGCTACCGCAACGGGCAGGACAGCCTGGGCTGGCACGCGGACAACGAGCCCGAACTCGGCGATGCGCCGGTGATCGCGTCGGTGAGCCTCGGTGCGATGCGTGTGTTCGATCTTCGTCATCGCGCGACCGGCGTCACGCATGCATATCGCCTCGTGCATGGCAGCCTGCTGGTGATGCGCGGGCGCACGCAGGCCGAATGGCAGCATCGCGTGCCGAAGGCGCCGAGCGTGCAGGGCGAGCGCGTCAACCTGACATTCCGGCGCGTGATGCCCGCCGGTACGGGCCGGTAGCGGCAGGCTGTCACAGCGGTGCCCGGGTGGCCGGGCTATTCGCGCCCCGTTTTTTGCGACCCACGAACGGCCGATGCAAGCAATCGGCTGCTCATGCGGCACGTTGCCGCATGAGCGTCGTGTTATGCGGCCTGAAGCGGCTCCGAGGCCCGTCCCATATGGGTTTCAGACATATTCGATCGACCGCCCGGTTCCGATAGATGAGTGAAACCTCTGATGGTGCGTCGCAACAATCATTGACTAGACTGTCGAATGGCTGAAACGCGCGCATCCCGGCGCGATCTTTTCGACATGCCCCCATGCGTTGCCGATGCAACGTGCAACGGGGCAGGAGCATAACGCGTGACCGTACTCGACCCTTCCTTCGAACCCTCGCTGCACGTCTTCGAACAAGACGGCGGATGGCAATGGGCGCTGACGGTGAAGCGGGCGACCGGCGTGGGTGTGAAAGTCGTCGCATTCAGCCGGGAAGGCTTTCGCGGCGAAGCCGAGGCGTACGCCGCCGGCCAGCTTGCCCGCGCCGAGTATGACGCCGCCGTGACGGCCTGACGCCGTCGCGTCGATCCCGCCCGAGGATCGCCTTCACCGCCCGCCGCCTGCCGTTTTTTTCCTGATCGGTTCCCGTCTTCCTTCCACCGCGATACATACATCGCGCGATACCGCATGCGGTGCGCCGGTGCGCCGCCGCCCGCGATCGTCGTGCGCGCGTGGATCGGCGCGAACGGTGCCGTCACGCGCGTCGAATTCGCGTCGCTGGGCGATCCCGGCGCGGACGCGACGCTGCGGCAACTGCTCACGGCCGGCGGCCCGCTGGCCGAGCCGCCGCCGCCCGACATGCTGCAGCCGTTGCGCGTGCGCCTGCGGCTCGCGCCGAATCCCGACGTGGCCGCCGCTGCACCGGCGTCGGCGGCGCGTGCGCCGTGACGCCCGGGCCGGCCGCCGTCGGCGGATATCGTAATAAGATATGAGGTTATTGCGTTGGCGGGACGACGATGCCTTTCTTCCTCAAAAGGACCTACCCATGCAACTGACCCAGTTAGGCGGCCATGTCGCCCAATCCGGTTTCGCCGAAAAGCAGAAACATGCGCAAGCGCTGATGTACGGCATGGCCGACATCAACGAGTATGTGTCCGGCGGCGTCTGCTACGACGCCGCGGCCTATGTCCGGTACCTGCTGCGCGGCGACGCGATGATCGCGCCCGATACGCTGCTCGACACGATCGGTCAGCACTGGAGGACGCGGTTCAACTTCGAGACCGGCGATCAGTGGGACGGGCGCGCCGGCATTCCGGCGGGAACCGCGGTCGGTTTCTCCCGCGGCGGCAATGTCTTTCATGCCGCGATCGCGGTCGGCGGCAGCCGGATCCGGGCCGTGAACGGCGGCCGTCTGGGCAGCGGCTGGATGTATGCGGTCGACCTTGCACGGGTGCTCGAGCAGGATGCGGCCGGCGGCTTTACGTTCGATCGCGCGAACCTCCGGGTCCACCTGTCGCGCCTGTAGGCGACGCGGCGTCGGATGCCGCGCCGTTTGTCGTCTTTCAGCCGCCCGAAGCGGGCAACGGCCGGGCGGCGGTCTTCCCGCCGTTCGGCGATTTCCGCATGGCGTCGCGCTGTCCATCGCTGCTATCCTCTCGACCGTGAATGACTCTGCATGGGGTCGCGGATGCGCATGCTGCGTCGCGGCGCAGCGCGCGGGTGCGAACCTGCGCGCGCGCTGGAGTAGCATGACTGAATATCCACGACGATCCATGGCCTGTTTCGTGACCGATTTCCTTCCGTCCATGTCCACATGGTCAAGACAACGATGAGCGACGCCCCCGATCCTGCCGCTGCCGGCGACGACGAATCGTCCGGCGGCGCTTCGTCCTATCTGGTGCCGGGGCTCGAGCGCGGGCTGCGGATTCTCGCCGAATTCTCGGCGCGCGAACCCGTGCTCGGCGCGCCCGAGCTGTCGAAGCGCATCGGCATTCCGCGCACGACCACGTTCCGCCTGCTGCAGACGCTCGAGGCGCTCGGGTTTCTCGAACGCGTGAACGGGGACCGCCATTTCCGGCTCGGCGTCGGCGTGCTGCGACTCGGCTTCGAATACCTGAACTCGCTCGAGCTGACCGATCTCGGCGCGCCGGTGCTCGAACGGCTGCGCGATTCCACCGGCTTCTCGACGCACCTGCTGATCCGCGACCAGCGCGACGTCGTGTTCGTCGCGAAGGCGCAGAGCAATGCGTCGATGTTCGGTTCGGTGAAGGTGCACGTCGGTACGCGCCTGCCCGCGCATGCGACCGTGCACGGCCACGTGCTGATGGGCGACCTGACGCGCGACGCGCTGCGCCAGCTCTATCCGGAAAAGCGGCTCGAGCAGTTCACCGAGCGCACGCCGGGCACCGTCGACGAACTGTACGAACGCGTGCGGCAGTACGCGCGGCTCGGCTATGCGGTCAGCGAGGCGGCGTTCGAAAGCGGCATCTCGGCCGTGACCGCGCCCGTGCGCGATCATTCGGGTTCGATCGTCGCGGCGATCACCGCGACGGTGCCGCGTTCGGAGATCGGCGAGGCCGGCGAGAAGGAGCGGCTCGTCGAAGCCGTATGCGGTGCGGCGGTCGACCTGTCGCAGCGCCTGAACTATCGTCCGCTCGAAAGCGACCCGACGTTTGCGCACGCGCGCCACAAGGTCGCGATGTTCTGACTCGCGACGCGCCCGGCATCGCAAAAAGCAAGAGCGGCCCGCGGGCCGCTCTTGTCGTTTCAGGCGCCGAACGCGCGAAACCGCTCAGAACGAGTGGTGGATCCCGGTGAGCACGATCACCTGGTTCGCGGTGCTCGACACGCCGGCCGTGAAGAACGCGGCCTTCGCGCCGCCCGACCCGTGCTCGTACAACACGTTCGCATAGAGCTGCGTGCGCTTCGACAGCGCGTAGATGTCGCCGAGCTCGACCTGCGTCCAGCGGCGGCCGGCCAGCGTCGTGGTCGCCGCGCCGCCCGCGATCGTGTTGAACGCGCTGCTGCGGTAGTTCACGCCCGCGTCATAGCTCTGGAACGTATCCGAAAAACCGTTCGACTGCATCTTCGTGCGCGTGTAGAGGCCGTGCACGAGGAAGTCGCCGAACTGGTACGACGCGCCCGCGCCGATGTTCTCGACCTTGTTCGCTATGTAGCCGTTCGCGGTGTTCTGCCCCTGGAATGACGCGATACCCGTCTGGCCGATCAGGATCGAGCGGTCGTGTTCGTTCGAGTAGACGGCCGACGCCTTGAACGGCCCGTTCGCATAGTTCAGCGCGACGCCGACCGACTTGCCGGTCGAGAAGTTCGTCGTGTTGCCGAGCGCCAGCGTCGCCGCGGCCGAGAAGCCCGCGTAGGTCGGCGAGCGGTATTTCACCGAGTTGTTGTACGGCACGTTGCCGGTCGCGGCGAGCCCGTCGATGTTGCCGGGGTGGAACGCGTACCAGCTCAGCGCCAGGTAGGCCGTGCTGAGCGGATCGAGATAGTCGAACGACAGCGGCGTCTGGCGGCCGAGCGTCAGCGTGCCGTAGCGGTCCGAACTCAGGCCGACGAACGCCGCGCGGTTCCAGATCGTGTTCGCGGTCGCGAACTGGCCGTTGTTCGTATAGAAGCCGTTTTCGAGCTGGAAGATCGCCGACAGGCCGTCGCCGAGGTCTTCCTTGCCTTTCAGGCCCCACCGATCGGGCTGCGTGTTGCCCTGGATCATCGCCCACTTCGCATGGCCGCCGACGTTGTTCACGTACGCGACGCCCGCATCCAGGCTGCCGTACAGCACCACGCTGCTCTGCGCCCACGCGCCGGACGCGGCGCCCATCCCGATGACTGCTGCTGCTACCGCATGCTTGACCATTTGATCTCCTGACTCTCCAACCTGATGAAAACGTGCCGTGGCGGCATGCGCGGGGACGGCCGGCCGTCACGCGTGTTTCACCGCCGGGTGGGCATTTCGTATGTTCCATATAAGGAACGGCGTGCCTCTGATGGAATGGAGTATAGGGGTGTCAAGCGCGTGATCAAAAATAAATTTTTCGGGACGGATGGGATCGAAAGCGCTGCGCCGCAGCGGTGCGTGAAGCTTTCAAAAAGGGCATAACTCCCCGCCACAAAACAAAAAATCACATTTGATGGGGCAGGCGGTGGCAATGGTCGACCCGATGGTCGGTGTTTTCCCTAGGGCACACAGCTTTTTGTTTTACTCGTGGAAAGTCGCTCCTATAATCACCATCCATAAACTGACGTTCCGAATATGGAACAAACAAGGAACAAACCGAGAGTCGATCAGAAGGAAGGGTGTGAGATGTCTGAACAATGGATTTGCGCCGGACACGCCGGCGCGCTGTCGGAAGACACGCCGATCGAGTTCAAGCGGACCGACGGCGTCGAAATCGGGATCTATCGCGTCGGCGACGACGTGTATGCGCTCGAGAACGTGTGCCCGCATGCGTACGCGCTGCTGACGCAGGGGTTCGTCGACGAAGGCACGGTCGAATGCCCGCTGCACGAGGCCGTGTTCGACATCAGGACGGGCGAATGCCTGAAGGGTCCGGGCGGACGCGCGCTGAAGCAGTACGCGGTGCGCCTCGCCGGCGAGGAAATCCAGATCAAGGTGGAATGACATGAAAGAAGCGACCGTCAACTTCAATCCCTTCCTGAAGCCGTGGGTGGCGCCGCAGCCGAACAACGTCGCCGGCAAGGGGCAGATCGAGATTCCGGGTGAGGTCGAGAACCGGATCTGGCAGAACCGCAAGGCCGAGCCGACCCAGTACGAGAACGACCTCGGCGATGCGCTCGAACGCGTGTTCGAAGCCGGCGCGACCGAGCTGGACGACGTCGTCGCGGGCCTGAACCGCATCGGCTTCCGCGCACCGGACGGCACGCCGTGGACACCGGAGCGCTTCCGCGCCGAAATGGCCGCGCTCGCGGAATGACCGCGCCGAGCGCGCGATCCGCCGACCCGACGACAACCGCATCCGGAGCACACTGATGACGTCCCCCGCACAACACGCTTCCCAACACGACCCGGTCCGTGACTATCTCGACCGCGGCATCAAGAACTACTGGTATCCCGTCGCGCCGAGCTGGCAGGTGTCGAACGCACCCGTCGGCCTGACGCGCCTGTCCGAGCAGATCGTGCTTTGGCGCGATCACGACGGCAAGGTTCACGCGCTCGAGGATCGCTGCCCGCACCGCGGCGCGCGTCTGTCGCTCGGCTGGAACCTCGGCGGCAGCATCGCGTGCTGGTATCACGGCATCGAAGTCGACGGCGGCGGCACGGTCAACCGTGTGCCGGCCGTGTCGAACTGTCCGCTCGAAGGCATGAAGTGCGTGAAGTCCTATCCGGTCGAAGAGAAGGCCGGCGCGATCTTCCTGTGGTTCGGCGACGAAGCGCACGGCGAGCCGGCGCCGCTGAACCTGCCCGAGGAACTGGTCGCCGACGAGTACGGCCACTTCCTGTGCGTGTCGAACTGGAAGTGCAATTACCAGTACGCGATCGACAACGTGATGGACCCGATGCACGGCGCATACCTGCACGCGACGTCGCACTCGATGGCCGAAGGCGACAAGCAGGCCGACATGCGCGTGCGCAAGACGGAAACGGGCCTGATGTTCGAGAAGATCGGCCAGCGCGACGTGAACTTCGACTGGGTCGAACTCGGCGAAACCGGCTGCCTGTGGATGCGCCTCGCGATTCCGTACAAGCAGAAGTTCGGCCCGGGCGGCAACTTCGGGATCATCGGCTTCGCGACGCCGGTCGACGGCGACAACTGCCAGGTCTACTTCTGGCGCACGCGCAAGGTCAGCGGCTGGCAGCGCGACGTGTGGCGCTTCATGTACCGCAACCGCCTTGAAGGGCTGCACTGGGACGTGCTCGAGCAGGACCGCTACGTCCTCGAAAGCCTCGCGCCGCAGGCCCGCGATCACGAATACCTGTACCAGCACGACGTCGGCATCACGCGCGTGCGCCGGATGCTGCGCCAGCGTGCGCAGGAACACCTGTCCGCGCTCGACGCGCATCGCGCGGCGCAAGCCGCTTCGGAGCCCGCGAATGGCTGAGCTCGCACCGGTCGTGTCGCTCGCGCGGCGCCGCGTGCTCGTCACGGGCGGCGCGCGCGGCCTCGGCGCGGCGTTCGTGAAGGCGCTCGTCGCCGCGGGCGCGCAGGTCGCGTTCGGCGACGTGCTGGCCGACGAAGGCCGTGCGCTTGCCGCGCAACTGTCGGAAGCCGGCCACGTTGCGCATTTCTTCGCGCTCGACCTGGCCGACCCGGCGAGCGTCGACGCATTCGTCGCGCAGGGCGCGGCGGCGCTCGGCGGCATCGACGCGCTGATCAACAACGCGGCGATCACGAACTCGGGCGGCAAGCTGTCGACGGAGCTCGACGTCGCGACATGGGACGCCGTGATGAACGTGAACGTGCGCGGCGTGTGGCTCGTCAGCAATGCGGCGCTGCCGCACCTCGCGAAGTCGGGCCGCGGCGCGATCGTGAACCTCGCATCGGACACCGCGCTGTGGGGCGCGCCGAAGCTGCTCGCGTACGTCGCGAGCAAGGGCGCGGTGATCGCGATGACGCATGCGCAGGCGCGCGAGTTCGGCGCGCACGGCGTGACGGTCAACGCGATCGCGCCGGGGCTGACCGAAGTCGAGGCGACCGCCTACGTGCCGGCCGAGCGTCACGCGTTCTACATGCAGGGCCGCGCGCTGACGCGTGCGCAGGTGCCCGACGACGTGACGGGCCCCGTGCTGTTCCTGCTGTCGGACGGCGCGCGCTTCGTGACGGGCCAACTGCTGCCGGTGAACGGCGGCTTCGTAATGAATTGATGTTTTCACTCTGAATGAAGGAGAGGACGATGGCGGACGCCGATCTCGAACGCAAGTCGTGGGACCAGCCGGAAGGCGCAAGCTTCAACGACTGGATGGAAGGGCGCGTGGCGCGCTACGCGACGCGTCGCTACGACTGGGACGCACTGAAGTTCCAGGCCGACTACGACCCGAAGTACCGCCGTGCGCAGATGCGCTATGTCGGCACCGGCGGCACGGGCGTCGCGAAGGACGTCAACACGGTGCCGGCCGGCAACTTCACGTTCTCGACGATGGTGATCCCGGCCGGCAACGTCGGCCCGAGCCACATCCACATCGACGTGGAAGAAATCTTCTTCGTGCTGCGCGGCAAGATGAAGGTGATCTGCGAACGCGACGGCGAGACGTGGGAAGCGATCCTCGGCGAGCGCGACCTGATCTCGGTGCCGCCCGGCGTGTATCGCACGGAAATCAACATCGGCGAGGAAGACGCGCTGATGTGCGTGATGCTCGGTTCGCCGAAGCCCATCACGCCGACGTATCCGCCCGATTCGCCGCTCGCGAAGATCAAGCGTTGAGACGGAGCCGGTGAAGCAATGAGTGTCATCGACAAACGTGAACGCGACCGCACCGCGGCATTCGCAGCGCTGCTCGGGCAGTTTCCCGAGCAGCGCTGCGCGGCCGGCGCGGCGGGCACGATCGGCTATCGCGAGGCCGGCGCGCAGCATGCGGGCCGCGCGCTGCCCGTCGTGCTGCTGCACGGGATCGGCTCGGGTGCCGCATCGTGGGTGCGCCAGCTCGACACGCTCGGTGCATCGCGGCGCGTGCTCGCGTGGGATGCGCCCGGTTATGGCGTGTCGACGCCCGTGCACGGCGCGTCGCCGGCCGCCGCCGATTACGCGGCGTCGCTGAACGCGTGGCTCGAGGCACTCGGCATCGAACGCTGCGTGCTGGTCGGGCATTCGCTCGGCGCGATCGTCGCGGGCGGTCTCGCCCGCGTGATGCCCGCGCGGATCGCCGGCCTGCTGCTGGTGTCGCCTGCCGGTGGCTACGGCAGCGCACCCGCCGAAACGCGCGAATCGCGCCGCGACGCGCGGCTCGCGATGCTCGCGGAACTCGGCCCGGCCGGGCTCGCCGAGCAGCGCAGCGGCAACATGCTGTCCGGTTTCGCGAGCGAGGATGCGCGTGCGTGGGTGCGCTGGAACATGGCGCGCATCGTGCCGGCCGGCTATGCGCAGGCCACGCATCTGCTCGCGAACGCCGATCTCGCGGCCGATCTCGCCGGTTTTCGCGGCCGCACGGCCGTGGCCGTCGGCGCGAACGACGCGATCACGCCGCCCGCCGCATGCGAGCGGATCGCCGCGGCCGCGCACGTCGGGCTGCAGGTGATTCCGCAAGCCGGTCATGCCGGGTACGTGGAAGCGCCGGCCGTTTATTCCGCACTGATCGACACGTTCTGCCGTCAGTGCGATACGCAGTGGGGGCTGGTATGAGCGAACCGCTGCAACAAGAACCCGAAAACGGGAAGGCCGAAGCCAGCTACGTGGTGCCGGGCCTCGAACGCGGGCTGCGGATTCTCGCCGAATTCTCGCCGCGCGAGCCCGTGCTCGGCGCGCCGGAGTTGTCGAAGCGGCTCGGCATTCCGCGCACGACGGTGTTCCGTCTGCTGCAGACGCTCGAATCGCTCGGCTTCCTCGAGCGTGCGGACAAGGATCGCAACTACAAGCTCGGCATCGCCGTGCTGCGGCTCGGCTTCGAATACCTGAGTTCGCTGGAGCTGACCGATCTCGGCCTGCCGGTGATCGAGAGCCTGCGGGACGCGACCGGCTTCACGACGCACATCGTGATCCGCGACGGCCGCGACGTCGTGTTCGTCGCGAAGGCGCAGAGCCAGTCGCCGGTGTTCAGCTCGATCCGCGTGAACGTCGGCACCCGCTTGCCCGCCTATGCGACGACGCACGGCCACGTGCTGATGGGCGACCTGTCGCTGAAGGAGCTGCGCTCGCTGTATCCGGAAGGCACGCTGAACCGGATGACGAGCGCGACGCCGGAGACGGTCGATGCGTTGTACGAAGTGATCCGCGAGGATGCGCTGCGCGGCTACGGCGTCAGCAATTCGTCGTTCGAACGCGGCATCTCGGTGGTCACGGCGCCTGTGCGCAACGAGACACAGAGGATCGTCGCGTGCATCACGGTGACGGTGCCGCGGCCGGAGATCGACGCGGCGCTGATCGCGGACGGGTTGATCGACAAGGTGCAGCGCGCGGCGGCGGAATTGTCGCGGCGGCTCAATTACCGCTCGGATGACGAGCACACGTTTATGAAGGCGTTAGGACTCCGATGATTCAGATCGATCTGACCGGGCAGGTTGCGGTGGTGACGGGCGGTTCGTCCGGCATCGGCCTCGCGACGGCCGAACGGTTCCTGCAGGCCGGTGCGTCGGTCGCGATTTGCGGCCGTGACAGCGACCGACTCGCACGCGCCGCGGCGATGCTCGGCGAAAAATATCCGGGCGCGCAACTGCTCGCCGAGCGCTGCAACGTGCTCGACGAAGCCGACGTGGCCGCGTTCGCGCAAGCGGTGTCCGCACGCTTCGGCCGTGCCGACATGCTGGTGAACAACGCGGGCCAGGGCCGCGTGTCGACCTTCGCCGATACGACCGACGACGCGTGGCGCGAAGAGCTCGAACTGAAGTACTTCAGCATCATCCGCCCGACGCGCGCGTTCCTGCCGCTGCTGCGCGATGCGCAGGCACCGACGATCACCTGCGTGAACTCGCTGCTCGCGCTGCAGCCCGAGCCGCACATGGTCGCGACGTCGTCGGCGCGTGCAGGCGTGCTGAGCCTCGTGAAGTCGCTCGCGACCGAACTGGCGCCGCAGCGCATCCGCGTGAACTCGATCCTGATCGGCATCGTCGAGTCCGGTCAGTGGCGCCGCCGCTACGAAGCGCAGGCGCAAGCCGGCGAAAGCTGGGAAGACTGGACGGGTGCGCTCGCACGCAAGAAGAACATTCCGCTGAATCGCTTCGGCAAGCCCGACGAGGCCGCCTGGGCACTTTTTTATCTCGCAACGCATCTGTCGTCCTACACGACGGGCAGCCATATCGACGTTTCTGGAGGCTTTGCACGCCATGTCTAAAAAAACCACGGTTGGCGAGCTGATTGCCGCCTTTCTCGAGCAGTGCGGCGTGAAAACCGCATTCGGTGTCATTTCGATCCATAACATGCCGATCCTCGACGCGATCAACTCGCGCGGCAACATCCGCTATGTCGGCGCGCGCGGCGAAGCGGGCGCGGTGAACATGGCCGACGGCCTGGCCCGCGTGTCGGGCGGCCTCGGCGTCGCATTCACGAGCACCGGCACGGCGGCGGGCAACGCGGCCGGCGCGATGGTCGAGGCGCTGACGGCCGGTACCGCGATGCTGCACATCACGGGGCAGATCGAGACGCCGTACCTCGACCAGGATCTCGCCTATATCCACGAAGCGCCCGACCAGTTGACGATGCTGGACGCGATCTCGAAGGCCGCGTTCCGCGTGCGCACGGTCGAGACCGTGCTGCCGACGATCCGCGAAGCCGTGCGCATCGCGCAGACCGCGCCGACGGGCCCCGTGTCGGTCGAGATTCCGATCGATATCCAGGCCGCCGAAATCGAATGGCCGGAAGACCTCGCGCCGGCGCACGTCGCGGTGAGCGAGCATGACGCCGCACGCGTCGCGAAGCTCGCCGATGCACTCGCGGCCAAGCGCCGCCCGCTGCTGTGGCTCGGCGGCGGCGCGCGCCACGCCCGCGACGAAGTCGAACGCCTCGTGAAGCTCGGTTTCGGCGTCGTGACGAGTGTGCAGGGCCGCGGCGTGCTGCCCGAGGATCATCCGGCGACGCTCGGCGCGTTCAACGTGCATGCGTCCGTCGAAGCGTTCTACAAGACCTGCGACGCACTCGTCGTGGTCGGCTCGCGCCTGCGCGGCAACGAGACGCTGAAGTACAAGCTCGCGCTGCCGCAGCCGCTGTTCCGCATCGATGCCGATGCGCTCGCGGACAACCGCGGCTACCGCAACGAGCTGTTCGTGCACGGCGATTCGAAGCGCGTGCTGGCCGAGCTGGCCGATCGCCTCGAAGGCCGCCTGTCGGTCGATCCGCAGTTCGCATCCGATCTCGCGGCGGCCCGCGAGCAGGCGGTCGCCGATGTGGCGAAGGGCCTCGGGCCGTACAAGCAGCTCGTCGATACGCTGCAAGGCGCGGTCGGCCGCGACTACAACTGGGTGCGCGACGTGACGATCTCGAACAGCACATGGGGAAACCGCCTGCTGAAGATCTTCGAACCGCGCGCCGGCGTGCATGCGCTCGGCGGCGGCATCGGCCAGGGCATTCAGATGGGCATCGGCGCGGCGCTGGCGGGCGCCGCCGCGAAGACGGTCTGCCTCGTCGGCGACGGCGGCCTGATGGTCAACGTCGGCGAGCTGGTGACGGCCGTGCAGGAGAACGCGAACGTGATGATCGTGTTGATGAACGACCAGTGCTACGGCGTGATTCGCAACATCCAGGATGCGCACTACGGCGGCCGCCGCTGCTTCGTGCAGTTGCACCAGCCAGATTTCGCGCAGTTCTGCGCGAGCTTCGGCCTCACGCACTACCGAATCACGTCGCTCGACCAGGCCGAAGCGATCGTGCGCGACGGGATGGCGAAGGAAGGGCCGGTGATGGTCGAAGTCGACATGCTGTCGGTCGGCTCGTTTGCGTCGCAGTTCGCGGGCCCGCCGGTGAAGAAGGAAGCGCCCACGGAGCGCCAGTATGCGTAACGCGCACGCACCCGTCGACGTCGCGATGATCGGCTTCGGTGCGATCGGCGCGGCCGTGTACCACGCGGTCGAGCACGATGCGGCGCTGCGCATCGCGCACGTGATCGTGCCCGACCACCAGCGCGCCGCGGTGCAGGGCGTGCTGGGCGGCGCGGTGGAGGTCGTGTCGTCGGTCGACGCACTGGCCCGCCGCCCCGAGTTCGCGCTCGAATGCGCAGGCCACAGTGCGCTCGTCGATCACGTCGTGCCGCTCTTGAAGGCCGGCACCGACTGCGCGGTCGCATCGATCGGCGCGCTGTCCGATCTCGCGCTGCTCGACGTGCTGTCGCAGGCTGCCGACGAAGGCGACGCGACGCTGACGCTGCTGTCGGGCGCGATCGGCGGCATCGACGCGCTGGCATCCGCGAAGCAGGGCGGCCTCGACGAAGTGCTGTACGTCGGCCGCAAGCCGCCGCTCGGCTGGCTCGGCACGCCGGCCGAGGAACTGTGCGACCTGCGCACGATGGCCGAAGAGAAGGTGATCTTCGAAGGCACCGCGCGCGACGCCGCGCGGCTGTATCCGAAGAACGCGAACGTCGCGGCGACCGTCGCGCTCGCGGGTCTCGGCCTCGATGCGACGCGCGTGCGCCTGATTGCCGATCCGGCCGTCGCGCGCAACGTGCACCGCTTCACCGCGCGCGGCGCATTCGGCGAGATGTCGCTGGAAATGAGCGGCAAGCCGCTGCCCGACAACCCGAAGACGTCCGCGCTGACGGCGTTCAGCGCGATTCGCGCGCTGCGCAACCGCGCGGCCCGCTGCGTGATCTGAGCGGCGCTTCGAGAGATTCGGACTATTGAACGTCCGTCCGCGCCACGGCGAGGGCGGGTGCGCAGAGACAGATTTGTGGGACTTGTGACATGACACCTTTCGATACGAGCCTGGTACCCGACGGCAACATCCTGATCGGCGGCGAGTGGCGGCGCGGCCGTGGCGCGCCTTACGCCAGCATCTATCCTGCCGACCAGTCGGTGAACATGGAAGTGTCGACGGCTAACGCGGAAGACGCGGCAGAAGCCGTCGAAGCCGCCGATGCCGCATGGCGCCGCGCCGACTGGGCCGGGCTGAAGCCGCACCAGCGCGCGCAGGTGCTGTACCGCATCGCGGATCTGATCATGCAGCGCCACGAGGCGCTCGCGAACCTGCAGCGCCGCGACAACGGCAAGCCGATCGGCGAGACGCGCGTGCTGGTGGCCAGCGCCGCGAACACGTTCCGCTATTTCGCGGCCTGCCTCGAAACGCTCGACGAAGAACTGACGCCGTCGCGCGGCGACTACCTGACGATGAGCGTGTACGAGCCGATCGGCGTGATCGCCGCGATCACACCATGGAACTCGCCGATCGCATCCGACGCGCAGAAGCTCGCGCCGGCACTTGCCGGCGGCAACGCGGTGGTGCTCAAGCCGGCCGAAGTCACGCCGCTCGTGTCGCTCGCGCTCGCGCGCATCTGCGAGGAAGCCGGCGTGCCGAAGGGCGTGCTGAGCGTGCTGCCGGGCAAGGGCTCGGTGATCGGCGACGTGCTCGTGCGCCATCCGCTGGTGAAGAAGGTGTCGTTCACGGGCGGCACCGAAGTGGGCCGCGGCATCGCGCGCATCGCGGCCGAGAAGCTGATGCCCGTGTCGCTCGAACTCGGCGGCAAGTCGCCGACGATCGTGTGCGACGACGCCGATCTCGATCATGCGGTCAACGGCGTGCTGTACGGCATTTTCAGCTCGTCGGGCGAAGCGTGCATCGCGGGTTCGCGGCTGTTCGTGCAGCGCGCGGTGTACGACGAATTCATGAAGCGCCTGGTTGCGGGCGCACGCAAGCTGCGCGTGGGCGACCCGACGCGGCCCGATACGCAGATGGGGCCGCTGATCACCGCGAAACACCGCGAATCGGTGGAGCGCTACGTCGCGCTCGGCCTGGAAGAAGGCGGCCGCCTGCTGTGCGGCGGCGAGCGGCCGTCGGGCGACGGGCGCGAGCACGGCTTCTTCTACCAGCCGACGATACTCGAAGGCTTGCCGAACAGCGCGCGCATCTGCCAGGAGGAAATCTTCGGGCCTGTGCTCGTCGCGATGCCGTTCGACGATGAAGCGTCGCTGATCGCGCAGGCGAACGACAGCGTGTTCGGCCTTGCCGCCGGCATCTGGACGCGCGACTACAAGCGTGCGTGGCGCATCGCACGTGCGCTGGAGACGGGCACCGTCTGGATCAACACGTACAAGCTGTTTTCGATCTCCACGCCGTTCTCCGGCTGGAAGGAGAGCGGGATGGGGCGCGAGAAGGGGCGCCTCGGCATCCGCGAGTACATGCAGCAGAAGAGCCTCTACTGGGGTTTGAACGACGCGCCGCTGCCGTGGGCGAACTGAGCGAAGGGGAATGACGCAATGAGCATTTTGGGAATCGAGCAGATCACGTACGGCGTCGACGATCTCGCGACCTGCCGGCGCTTTTTCGCCGACTGGGGGCTGAAGGAAGTCGCGCACGACGACACGCACGCGCGCTTCGAGACGATGAACGGCTGCACCGTGCTGGCCGTCAACGCCGACGATCCGGCGCTGCCGCCCGCGTTCGAAGCGGGCCCGACGCTGCGCGAAGTGACGTGGGGCGTCGCGATGCAGGGCGAACTCGACGCGCTGCGCACGAAGCTCGCCGGCCAGCCCGGTTATTACTCGCACGACGATGCGGTCGGCTGTATCGACCCGAACGGAATGGCGATCCGCGTCGAAGTCACGCGCAAACGCGAACTCGACATCACGGGCTCGCCGTCGAACGTGTGGGGCCAGACGCTGCGCGTCGACCAGCCGAGTCCGATCTATGCACGCGCGGAGCCGGTCGAGGTCGGGCATGTCGTGTTCTTCACGAACTGCCTCGACGAACAGGTGAAGTTCTATCACGAACTGCTCGGCTTCGAGACGTCCGATCGCTACCCGGGCCGCGGCGCGTTCATGCGCTGTGCGCCGCACGGCGGCCATCACGACCTGTTCCTGCTCGCGCTGCCGAATGGCAAGCGCGGCCTGAACCACGTCGCGTTCACCGTGCGCGACATCCATGAAGTGTTCGGTGGCGGTATGCATATCGACCGCTGCGGCTGGGAAACGCAACTCGGCCCGGGCCGTCACCCGGTGTCGTCCGCGTACTTCTGGTACTTCCAGAATCCGGCCGGCGCGCTGATCGAGTACTACGCGGACGAGGACGTGCTGACGCCCGACTGGCAGCCGCGCGAATTCGAGCCGGGCCCGACCGTGTTCGCCGAATGGGCCGTCGACGGCGGCCTCGACGGCAACACGCGCCGGCAGAAAAACGCGAAGGCGCCGGAAGGCAAGTTCATGACGGAGCGCAAATCATGACCGAAGCGAATACGCCCGCGCAGCCCGCGCCCGGTACGGTCGTCGTGATCGGCGGCGGCCAGGCCGCCGGTTGGGTGCTGAAGACGTTGCGCGCGGAAGGTTACACGGGCCGCCTCGTGATGATCGCCGACGAGCCGCACCTGCCGTACGAGCGTCCGCCGTTGTCGAAGGCCGTGCTGGCCGGCGACGCCGATATCGAAACCGTACGCGTCGTGCGCCCGGACGAATTCGACGCGCTCGATATCGAAGCATGGCAGCCGGAACGCGCCACATCGATCGACCGCGCGCGCCGCGTGGTGACGACCGCCAGCGGCCGCGAGATCGAATACGACCGGCTCGTGATCGCGACCGGCGGCACGTCGCGCCGCCTGCCGGACGCAATCGTGAGGACGCCGAACCTGCACTACCTGCGCACGCTCGACGAAGCGGCCGCGCTCGGCGAGAAGCTGCGCGCGAGCCAACGCGTACTCGTGATCGGCGGCGGCTGGATCGGCCTCGAAGTCGCGGCCACCGCGCGCAAGCTCGGCGTCGAGGCGGTCGTGGTCGAAGGCGCGCCGCGGCTGTGCGGACGTTCGGTGCCGCAGATCGTGTCGGATTTCCTGCTCGACCTGCATCGCGCGAACGGCGTCGATGTGCGTGTCGGCGCGGCGCTCGCGTCGCTCGATGCGCAGCCTGGCGATGCATCGAAGGTGCGCGCGACGCTAGCCGACGGCACGACGATCGACGCCGATTTCGCGGTGGCCGGCATCGGCCTCGCGCTGAATGCGTCGCTCGCGAGCGATGCGGGGCTGGCCGTCGACGACGGCATCGTCGTCGACGAATTCGGCGCGACGAGCGACCCGGCGATCTTCGCGTGCGGCGACGTCGCGAATCATCACAACGGCTGGCTGAAGCGGCGCGTGCGGCTCGAATCGTGGGCCAACGCGCAGAACCAGGCGATCGCGGCCGCGAAGGCCGTGCTCGGCGTGCGCGCGCCGTACGCGGAGATTCCGTGGTTCTGGTCCGATCAGTACGACGTGAACCTGCAGATCCTCGGCGATCTGCCGGCCGATGCGCAGCTCGTCGTGCGCGGCGATCTCGCCGCGCGTCGCGCGACGCTGTTTTTCCTTGGCGACGGGCACGTGAGAGGTGTCATCGCCGTGAACAACGCACGCGAGCTGAAGCTCGCGCGCAAGTGGATGAACCAGGGCCGGGCAGTGGATACGGAAGCCCTGGCAGACACTACTAAAGCGCTTGCCTGACCGGCGAAAGACCAGGAGACACCCCGCATGAGCACTTTCGACAACGTCGTGGCCGGTCGCGCCACGATGGAAGCTGCCGCCTCCACGCCCGGCGCGATCATCGCGCGGCTCGAGCGGCTTCCCGGCAACGCGATGCAGATCCGCGCACGCGTGCTGATCGGCACCGCGACGTTCTTCGACGGCTTCGACGTGATCACGATCGCGGCGACGCTGCCGCTGCTGATTCACAAATGGGGGCTGTCGCCGACGCAGATCGGCATGCTGATTGCGTCCGGCGCAATCGGCCAGCTGATCGGCGCATTCCTGTTTCCCGCGCTGGCCGAGAAGCACGGCCGCGTGAAGGCGATCGCGTGGAGCTCGGCCGTGATCGGCATCACGAGCGTCGCATGCGGCTTCGCGCCGACTTTCGAGGTGTTCGTGCTGCTGCGGATCCTGCAGGGGCTCGGGCTCGGCGGCGAGCTGCCGGTCGCCGCGACGTACATCAACGAGATCACGCGCGCGCATGGCCGCGGCCGCTTCGTGCTGCTGTACGAGATCGTGTTCCCGATCGGCCTGCTCGTGTCGATGGCGCTCGGTGCGTGGCTCGTGCCGCGGTTCGGCTGGGAAATCATGTACTTCGTCGGCGGGCTGCCGCTGATCCTGTCGCTCGTGCTCACGCGTCTCGTGCCGGAATCGCCGCGCTGGCTCGCATCGCGCGGACGGCTCGCGGAAGCCGGGCGCGCGGTCGGCGTGTTCGAAGCATCGGTGCGCGGCGAGCTGCCGCCGGTCACGCAGGCGGCCGCGTTCGACGAGATGGTGCGCCAGCATCCGAAGCGCAGGATGAGCGACCTGTTCAGTGCTGCGTATCGCAGGCGCACGCTCGCGGTGGCGACGTTGTGGGCGACCTGCGGGTTCATCCAGTACGGGCTGTCGACGTGGCTGCCGACGATCTACAAGAACTTCTATCACGCGCCGCTGCAGCTCGCGCTGAACCTCGCGGTGATCGGTTCGGTGATGGGCGTGCTCGGGTCGCTGGCGTCGGCGCTGCTCGTCGACAAGCTCGGGCGCAAGCCGGTGATCGTGTGGTCGTTCGTGCTGTGCGCGCTGTCGCTGGCGCTTGCGGGCATCTATCACGCATCGTCGGTGTATGTCGTCGCGGTCTTCTGCTCGCTGTCGCTCGGGTTGATGGCGTCGGGGTTCATTACCGCGTACGTCTATACGCCCGAACAGTATCCGACGAGCATCCGCGCGTCGGGCTGCGGGCTCGGCAGCGCGTGGCTGAAGATCGCGTCGTTCGTCGCGCCGATGGTCGTGCCGCACGCGATCATCGGCGGGAACCTTGCACCCGCGTTCTACCTGATCGGCATCGTGCCGCTGATCGCGGCGGTGACCGTGCACTTCGTCGGGATCGAGACGAAGGGGAAGGTGCTGGAGGCGCTCGAAGCGTAAGCGCGGCCGGCGGTAACGGACGATGTGTGAATGCCCGGACGATGTCCGGGCTTTTTTGTTTGAGGCGATCCAATTGCGTTGCGCGGCGTGCCTGGCCGATGCACTGCCGCCACTGCGAAAGAATGCCGCATTGCCGGTGTGCATCGGTGCACTAGAGTCGAACGGTAGCGAACGAAACGACACCGGGAGGGCAACGCGCGATGGCCAGGAAATTTCCGCTGCACCCCGTGCATCCGGAGAGGATCTGCTGGGGATGCGACAACTACTGCGCGGCGCACGCGATGCGTTGCGGCAACGGTTCCAGCCGCACGCAGCACCCGAGCGAACTGCTCGGCGACGACTGGTATCGATACGGCGACTGGGGCATCGAATGCGCGGATACCGAAAACGAACGCACGACCGAAGCCGGAGGGCAGTGACAGCGACAAGTTGCCTCACCGGCGAGCGTCCCGTTTCTTGATCTGCATCACGGTGGCGAAACGCGTGCCGAAACATCATGAAAAAGATGCATAAGAAACGCATCTTGAAGCGGGCGGGGTGCCCGGCGGCAAGGAACCCGCGTTCCGCCGCCGTTTGCGCCGACCCGCGCCCCCATGATCGAGAAAGGAGAGCACCGTGTTTTGCTATCAATGCGAACAGACCGACCGGACCGGCGCGCGGCCCGGCTGCGCATCGGCGAAAGGCAACTGCGGCAAGGATGCAACGACGGCCGACCTGCAGGACCTGCTGGTCCATGCGGTGAAGGGCATTGCGCAATACGGCGCGGTCGCGCGTGCACTGGGCGCACCCGATCGCGACGCCGACCGGTTCGTGCTGTACGCGATGTTCACGACGCTGACCAACGTGAACTTCCATGCGGCGCGCTTCGTCGCGTTGCTGCGTGACGCGGCGCAGACGCGCGACCGCGTGAAGGCCGCATGCGAAGCGAAGGCGCGGGCCATGGGAGCGGTCATCCCCGTGCTGCACGGGCCCGCGATGTGGCAGCCGGCGGGCGATCTCGCCGGCCTGCTGGAACAGGCCGCCGCCGTCGGCATCGACGCGGGGCTCGACAAGGTGGGCGCGGATATCGTCGGCCTGCGTGCGCTGGTCCTGTACGGGCTGAAGGGCGTATGCGCTTACGCGCATCATGCGCGGGTGCTCGGCTACGAGCGCGACGACATCTACGAGGGCGTCGAAGCGGCGCTCGCGTTTCTCGCGCGCGACCCCGACGACGTCGACGCGCTGCTCGCGCAGGCGCTCGAACTCGGCCGGCTGAACCTGACGGTGATGGAACTGCTCGACAGCGCGAACACCGGCCGTTTCGGCGCGCAGCAGCCGACCGCCGTGCGCGTGTCGCCGGTGGCGGGCAAGGCGATCCTCGTGTCGGGCCACGATCTCGGCGATCTGCACGCGCTGCTCGAACAGACGGCCGGCACGGGCATCCACGTGTACACGCACGGCGAAATGCTGCCGGCCCACGCGTACCCGGCGCTCAACGCATTTCCTCATCTCGTCGGCAACTATGGCGGTGCGTGGCAGGACCAGCAGAGCGACTTCGCGCATTTCCCCGGGCCGATCCTGATGACGTCCAACTGCATCATCGAGCCGATGCCGCAATATCGGCAGCGGATCTTCACGACGGGGCCGGTCGGCTGGCCGGGCGTGCGCCATCTCGAACATCACGATTTCTCGACGCTGATCCGCGCCGCACAGGCACTGCCCGGTTTCCCGGCCACGGCGCCGGAGCAGACGATCACGGTCGGGTTCGGCCGCCATGCGGTGCTCGGCGTCGCGGACAAGGTCATCGACGCGGTCAAGGCCGGACAGATCCGCCACTTCTTCCTGATCGGCGGCTGCGACGGCGCGGCGCCGGGCCGTAACTACTACACGGAGTTCGCGGAGCAGGCGCCCGACGATACGGTCGTGATGACGCTCGGCTGCAACAAGTACCGGTTCAACCGGCATGCGTTCGGCGATATCGGCGGCATTCCGCGCCTGCTCGACGTCGGGCAGTGCAACGACAGCTATTCGGCGATCCGGATTGCGACGGCGCTCGCCGACGCGTTCGATTGCGGCGTGAACGATTTGCCGCTGTCGCTCGTGATCTCGTGGTTCGAACAGAAGGCGGCGGCCGTGCTGCTGACGCTGCTCGCGCTCGGCCTGCGCAACATCCGACTCGGACCGACGCTGCCGGCGTTCGTCACGCCGGGCGTGCTCGCGGTGCTGGTCGAGCAATTCGGCATCCAGCCGATCGGCGACGCCGGCGTGGACCTTGCCGCTTCGCTGGCGCGCAAGGCCGCTTGAGCGGGATCGTTCGATGACCTATCGAATCGAGATCACGACGCGCGACGGTGAGCAGTTCGGCTTCGGATGCGACGCCGAACAGGATCTGCTCACCGCAGCGGCGGACGCCGGCATCACGCTGCCGTCGCAATGCCGGCGCGGAAGCTGCGGCGCGTGCCAGGCGACCGTCGTCGACGGCGCGTACGAGATGCAGGCCGACAGCGCCGGCGTGCTGCCGGCCGGCCAGCAGGGTGCGGTCCTGCTGTGCCGGACCACGCCGCGCGGCGATCTGCGGGTCGCCGCGCCATACGACCGGACCAAGGTGCTGCTGCAGCCGGTGCCCGTGCGCACCGCGCGGATCGCGGCGCTCGATGCGATCGCGGCCGATACAGTGCGCGTCGAGTTGCAAGTCGAACCCGACGACGCATTCGGCTCGGCCATCGAGTTCGAGCCCGGCCAGTTCGCCGAGCTGGAGGTGCCGGGCAGCGGCTTGCGCCGGCCGTATTCGCTCGCGAACACGAGCAATTGGGACGGCCGCCTCGAGTTCCTGATCCGGCTGCGGCCGGACGGCTGGTTCTCGACGTACCTGCGCGAGCGCGCACGGCCGGGCGATCCGCTGACCGTGCGCGTTCCGATGGGCGGCTTCGGGCTGTTCGCGGACAGCCTGCGGCCGCGCTGGTTCGTCGCGGGCGGCACGGGGCTCGCGCCGATCCTGTCGATGCTGCGGCGCATGGCCGAGTATCAGGAGATGGCCGATGCGCGGCTGTTCTTCGGTGTCAATCAGGAAACCGAACTGTTCATGCTCGACGAGCTTGCGCGATTGCAGGCCGACCTGCCGCAGTTGCAGGTCGATCTCTGCGTATGGCGGCCCGGCGGGGAGTGGGCCGGGTTGCGAGGCACGCCGGTCGACGCGTTGCGTGCGGCGCTTGCACAGGCCGGCGCGCTGCCGGACATCTACGTGTGCGGGCCGCCGCCGCTCGTGCAGGGTGTGCGGGACGTGGCCGTTGCGGCAGGCGTGCCGGATGCGCAGTTTGCGAGCGAGCGCTTTACCGGGTGATGCCTGCGGGGCTTGCCTGCGCGTTGCCGCGACGCGAGGGTGGTTTTGCCGGGCGAGGGTGACTTGCCGGATTCACGGGCCGAACGTACTCTTTGTCGACACCACGATCCACCAGCGGGTTCTCGACCATGCAAGCCCATCCTCTGCGTCTGTCCCCCGGCGACGATCTGCGCGCGTCCATCGAGGAAGCGTCGCGTTCGCTCGGTGCGCACGCGGCATTCGTGATCCAGGGCATCGGCAGCCTGAGCGTCGCGCAGTTGCGCTTTGCCGGCGCCGACCTGCCGACCGAACTGCGCGGCGACCTCGAAATCCTGACGCTGGCCGGCTCGGTATCGCCGGACGGCGCGCACCTGCACATGTCCGTTTCCGATGCGGGCGGCCGCGTATCGGGCGGCCATGTGGCGAGCGGCTGCGTGGTGCGCACGACCGCCGAAATCCTGCTCGTGCTGCTTCCCGCGCATCGCTTCTCTCGCGAACCCGACGCGGGTACCGGCTTCAACGAGCTGGTGATCCGTCGCGAGCCGGGCGGCGATGCCGGGTGAACGTCGCCGGAGCCGCATAAAAAAATGGCGCCGCGGGCATGCAGCCTGCGGCGCCATTGCGTGTCGCTGCGACGGGAAAGACCCGCCGCAGTCCGGCAGCGTGCTTACATCTGCACGGTGTCGGCCACTTCCTTGAAGTCTTCGATCTGGTCGAAGTTCATGTACTTGTAGATCTTGTCGCCGTTGGCGCTGAGCACGCCCATGTCGGCCATGTACTCGTCCTTGGTCGGGATCTTGCCCAGGCGCGAGCAGATTGCCGCCAGTTCCGCCGAGCCGAGGTACACATTCGTGTTCTTGCCCAGGCGGTTCGGGAAGTTGCGGGTCGACGTCGACATGACCGTCGCGCCTTCGCGCACCTGTGCCTGGTTACCCATGCACAGCGAGCAGCCCGGCATTTCGGTACGCGCACCGGCCGTGCCGAACACGCCGTAGTGACCTTCTTCCGTCAGCTGCTTCTGGTCCATCTTGGTCGGCGGGGCGACCCACAGCTTGACCGGGATGTCGCGCTTGCCTTCGAGCAGCTTCGACGCCGCACGGAAGTGGCCGATGTTGGTCATGCACGAGCCGATGAACACTTCGTCGATCTTCGCGCCCGCGACGTCGGACAGCGTCTTCACGTCGTCCGGGTCGTTCGGGCATGCGACGATCGGCTCATGGATGTCGGCGAGATCGATCTCGATGACGGCCGCGTAGTCGGCGTCGGCATCCGGCGACAGCAGTTGCGGGTCGGCCAGCCACTGCTCCATTGCCGCGATACGACGCTGCAGGCTGCGCGGATCCTGGTAGCCCTGCGCGATCATCCACTTCAGCAGCGTGACGTTGCTGTTCAGGTATTCGATGATCGGTTCCTTGTTCAGGTGGACCGTGCAACCGGCGGCCGAACGCTCGGCAGACGCATCCGACAGTTCGAACGCTTGCTCGACCTTCAGGTCCGGCAGGCCTTCGATTTCGAGAATGCGGCCCGAGAAGATGTTCTTCTTGCCTTGCTTGGCGACCGTCAGCATGCCTTGCTTGATCGCGTACAGCGGAATCGCGTTGACGAGGTCACGCAGCGTGACGCCCGGCTGCATCTTGCCCTTGAAGCGGACCAGCACCGATTCCGGCATGTCCAGCGGCATCGTGCCGGTGGCGGCCGCGAAGGCCACCAGGCCCGAGCCTGCCGGGAAGCTGATGCCGATCGGGAAGCGCGTGTGCGAATCGCCGCCGGTGCCGACGGTGTCGGGCAGCAGCATGCGGTTCAGCCACGAGTGGATCACGCCGTCGCCCGGACGCAGCGCGATGCCGCCGCGCGTGCTGATGAAGTTCGGCAGCGTCTGGTGCGTCTTGACGTCGACCGGCTTCGGATAAGCGGCGGTGTGGCAGAACGACTGCATCACGAGGTCGGCCGAGAAGCCGAGGCAGGCGAGATCCTTCAGTTCGTCGCGGGTCATCGGGCCCGTGGTGTCCTGCGAGCCGACCGAGGTCATCTTCGGTTCGCAGTACGTGCCCGGGCGGACGCCCTGGCCTTCCGGCAGACCGCATGCGCGGCCGACCATCTTCTGCGCGAGCGAGAAACCCTTGCCGCTGTCGGCCGGCTGGTGCGGCAGGCGGAACAGCGTCGACGGCGCGAGGCCCAGCGCTTCGCGTGCCTTCGCGGTCAGCCCGCGGCCGATGATCAGCGGAATGCGACCGCCGGCGCGCACTTCGTCGAACAGCACGTCGGACTTGACCTGGAATTCGGCGATCACTGCGCCGTTCTTCAGCGCCTTGCCGTCATACGGGCGCAGTTCGACCACGTCGCCCATTTCCATCTGCGACACGTCGAGTTCGATCGGCAGCGCGCCTGCGTCTTCCATCGTGTTGTAGAAGATCGGGGCGATCTTGCCGCCGAGGCACACGCCGCCGAAGCGCTTGTTCGGAACGAACGGGATGTCTTCGCCGGTGAACCACAGCACCGAGTTGGTGGCCGACTTGCGCGAGGAGCCGGTGCCGACCACGTCGCCCACGTACGCGACCAGGTGACCCTTTTCCTTCAGCGACTCGATGAACTTGACCGGGCCGCGCTTGCCGTCTTCTTCCGGCGTGATGCCCGGGCGCGCGTTCTTCAGCATCGCCAGTGCGTGCATCGGGATGTCCGGGCGGGTGGTGGCGTCCGGTGCCGGCGACAGGTCGTCGGTGTTGGTTTCGCCCGTTACCTTGAAGACGGTGACGGTCAGGCTTTGCGGCACTTCCGGACGGCTGGTGAACCATTCGGCGTCGGCCCAGCTTTGCAGCACGGCCTTCGCGTGCGCGTTGCCCTTGTCGGCGAGTTCCTTCACGTCATGGAACTGGTCGAACATCAGCAGGGTTTTCTTCAGCGCGTCGGCGGCCACGGCCGCGACTGCGTCGTCGGACAGCAGTTCGATCAGCGGCTGGATGTTGTAGCCGCCCAGCATCGTGCCGAGCAGTTCGGTGGCGCGTTCGCGCGAGATCAGCGCGCAGGCGGTCTCGCCCTTGGCCACGGCGGCCAGGAAGCCGGCCTTCACGCGGGCGGCTTCGTCGACGCCGGCCGGCACGCGGTAGGTGATCAGTTCGAGCAGCGTCTGCTCTTCGCCGGCGGGCGGGTTCGTCAGCAGTTCCACCAGTTCGGCGGTTTGCTGAGCCGTCAGCGGCAGGGGGGGAATACCGAGCGCGGCGCGGGCGGCCACGTGAGCACGAAAGTTTTCAAGCATGGGGAGACCTGCTGATAGGCGTTTGAGGGGAAGGCCGTTCCGGCACTCCGGGGCTGTTCCAGGCACTGCTTTGAGCGGGATTCTAATCTCAATGATCTTTAACGTCAAATGTCTTATGTCTTATATAAGAGTTGGCGGGCAAGACGCGGGGAAGCGTGGCGGCACGGGGGAGACGGCGTTTCCGTGCGTGCTCCGGAGGGTGGGCTGGGAGCCTTTGCGGGCGAGGTATTTCGTGTGGTTCTTGCGGTAGTCGGCAGGAGGGGAGGCGGGCTGCGGGGTGGGTGCGTCCGCTGGCGGTAGGTCGGTCCTGTCGGGGCCGGCTTTTGTGATGTGGAACAGAGGCTGGCCGTGCGGGGCTGCGCTGGATGACGGCATGCCTCCGGCCAAGGAAGCCTTGCTCTCGAATCAGGGCTCGACCGGCCGGGCTCGACGATTCACGGTGTCGCGGACGCGGTGACGCCGGTCGTATGGTGTCGCGAAAGCGCTGGATCTACACCAGGACGGCGCGATACTCACGGCCGCCAAGGCGGGCTCCGGAGGCGTCACGCCGGCGACTTATCCGAATAACGAAATCGCGGTCGCGAGTTATCGCGATGGCAAAGGGCGCGTCGGGCTCGCCGGCCCGCATCCCGAAGGCGATGAAAGCTGGAATTGCCAGTGCCGTCTCACGAACCCGGCCGGCATTCTGCCGGACATGGCCGGCGACCGGATCAACGCCATGATGAAGCGATGGCGGCGCGTGTCCTATCTCCGCCTTGCCCGATACGCGTCGAGATTCTTCCGCGCCTGCGCGCGGATCGCGCGTTGCACGAACGGCGTCCAGCCGAGCAGGGCGCCCTTCAGCCCAAGCGCCTGACGTGCCCAGCGCCACAGGTCGAAACTGTCGCGATGTTCGGCGATGAGCCCGTCGCGGAACCGGAAACGCGCGTCGATCCGGTTGACCACCGTGCGGCCGGTCGCGCCGAACCGGTAGTGCGCGACCCACTGCGCGCGCCCGGTCTGTTCGTCCGCGTCGACCTCGCCGAACGTCAACGAAAATTCCTGCGCACGCGCCACCAGCATGCGCCACATGTCGCGCGCGAGCTCGCCGCGCAACTCGCCGAACGCAGGATCGCTGAAGACGATGTCGTCGGCATAGCAGGCGAGCATCGCGTCGATGTCGCGCTGCTGAAAGGCCGTGTAAAAGCGCTGGATCAAATCGGTGTTGGGATGACTCATCTTTTGATTGACTGTTGTTGTAGATGAAGCGGCGTCTCGACGCGATGGCCCGATAGCGGGCTAGCCACTGTATCGGAAATCGAACAGGCTGTCGCCAGCGGACGCGGCCGCGCGCGTCGATTGCTTCCGCCAGTTTCGCCGGCCGGTCGATTGATGGAAAATCCCGCGCTGGAGGCCGTAGGAGCCTCGACCAGAGAGCATGCGTTGATCGTCGAGTACCCATCCATGAAATTCCGCGTTGAAATCCCGTTCCGGAACATCCTGTTGCTGACGCTGCTTGTTTACGCAACCCGAACCGTCGCGGCAGGACTCGACTGCGCGCAGGCAACCAGCCCGACGGAACAGGCCGTCTGCGCGTCGAACATCCTGCATCTGAACGACGGCAGGCTATCGGCCTATTACCGAAAACTGTCCGATGCGTTGCCGCAGGGGCAGCGCGCTGCGTTGCGCACCGCGCAGCTCGGCTGGTTGAAGACCCGCGATCAATGCGGCGCGGATCACGGCTGTATCGAGCAGCGCTATCTGTCGCGGATCGGCGATCTGCAATCGCGGCTGGCTGCGGTGCTCGCGTATCGCCCCGATGCCGAAGACAGTGCCGCGCTCGACGATTTGCGTGCGTTGGTCGAGCAGGCGAGGCGAACGGATTCAAGTTCGCCGGTCGAGAAAGTCATCGAACGGTTGCGGATCAAGTCGGCGGTCACCCAATTTTCCAGTACATCCGGCGACGAGCAGCGCACGGTTTCTCCGACGGCCCGGCCCAACGGGGTGACAGCCGACGAATGGAAAGCGTTGAAGGCGTCGCACATCGACAGCGACGACACCGCAATGAGCGCGTTCTACACGCTGATCGACCTCGATGGCGACGGGCAGCGCGATCTGGTCATCGAAACGGCGGCGAGCGGAACCGGATTGTGGTCGTCGGTCGACATCTTGCGCCGTAACGGCGGCAAGTTCGAGGTTCCCGGCGATTCGAACGAGGCGATCGACCGCAGCCTGTACACGACGAATGGTCGCGGCGCGAATCAGGCGGCCGAATGGATTGGCTTGCGCGGGCGCGTTTATGCGCTTTATAGCGACAGTCACTATGGCGTGGACGAGTTTTTCCTGCTGCGGCCGTTTACCGTCGTCGACCAGGTGCCGAAGCTGACGGTGCATTACCGTTACCGCCTGTCGGTGCCGATCGAGCAGCACGATGAAGGCAAGAAGGGCGCGACGGTGCTCGACGGCACGCTGCATGCGGCCCTCGAACAGGCGCTGCGCGACGTCAGCGACAGCACCGCGCGCGATGCCGGCTCCGACACGCCGCTGTGTCCGGTTCCGCCTTCGGTGCAAGGCGACGATCGCAGCGAGTACATGAGCTATGGGCCCGGCCACTACGCGTACGAGATTGTCGGCGACATGCCGGTTCATGTGGGCGGCACGTGCTACATCGGCAGGCTGGTCGACTGGTTCGGCGCTTACGGCAAGGATGGCCTGATGGCGCAGATGTCGATGCGTCTTCCCCGCGACGATACGGGCCACGAGCAGACGTTCAGCGTGAACGGCGTCCGGAGCGTGACATCCGTCGCGACATCGGTCGAGAAAATGACGGCAAACAGCGGGAATTGACTCGAACGAGCCCGGAACGTCACCGGATGCGCATCAACGGTTCGCCATCGCGACGTCCCGATTGCCTCGCCCCGTTACCAGGCAACCCGACATGAACGCCTCGCTCTGGCTGCCGGCGGCTGCTTCGCCGAAGCCGCGGCCGAGCGCGTCGGCCTTCACCTGCGCGGCACCCTGTTCGCATGCAAGCGGGCTGGCGTCGCGGCCCTGCGCATGCAGGATCGCGCGATCGGCAATGAGATACGCCAGCAGCGCGAAAACAGCGATATGTACGGCTCGTCTCATGGTTCGTCTCCTCGTCGCTCAAGCGTAACGCGGACACGTTCGACGAAGCACTTGGTGGTTCCCCCGGTAAACGTCTGCTGAATCGGTGGCGGGGCGGCGTGATCCCGTCACGTTTTTCGTGGTTTCGCGTGCAAAAGGAACGGGCTTTCAGGCTGGCGGCCGGAGACGAGGATAGGCACGCAGCGCGGCGATCGCGCGACGGATTTCGGCACGACAGACGCGTGATTCGCGCGAGTTTGACGAATGTCAGGGTACGGGCGGGAGGGGACGGTCGTGCCGCCGCTCAAAGCGATAGCATGAATGCATGATTTGACGGAACGCGATGACGGATGAATGCATCGGTTCCGGCAAGCAGGTGCGTGTTGAACATCGCTGTCGAAATAGTGAGGAATCCAAATGCTTAACGTCTCTTCCGTGCTGATCAGTCTCGCTCCGATGTGGGCAATCCTGCTGGTTGCGTCTTCGGCGGCCGCCTATTTCGTGTTTTGGCGCAAGGTCATCAAATAAGCGCTGTGTGACGGGCAGTACACGTGCGGCGCGCAACGCGCACACGTACTGCACCGCTCATTGGTCCGTCGCCGGTGCAAGCCTGCGGCCTGTCATGAGACTGTCGCCGCACATCATCGCTGTCATTGCACCGCAGTCACCGGCACATTCGAAATCCGCACCAGCCGGCCCATCACGCTGCGGCGAAACACCGACATCAGTGCATGAAGCGGGTCGTGCCTCGGCGCGACGACCACGATCTCGTCGCATCCGGTTTCGGCCGCCACGGCCGCGATCGTATCTGCCACTGGCCCGACCTTCTTCACGACGCTGTACTTGACGCCGGCGTCCTGCAGAATCCGCTCCGCCATGGCCAGATCGTCGGCCGCGAACTTTTCCTCGATCGAGCGCAGCCGCGACAGCGGGTGGTAGGCCTCGAGCCGCGTCGATTCGAGCGGCGCCTGAACATTGATCAGCACGATCTCCGACGCGCACCGCTCGCGATACAGGAATGTCGCGTGGCGAACCGCCTGCAGCGAGCGGGGCGAGTGACCGACCGGAACCAGCAGCTTGAGCATGAACGATGTCCAGGGAACGAGATGCTTCCAGCGTAGCGCGCCGCCGGAACGAACCATCTAAAGAGATCGGGCGGTCGCGTAAAAATGTCGTTAACGCGCGCCGTCTCGTGTCGCGCCTATTAGAAATATAAGAAATTTTAGTTTATGCGCATAAACGATTTCATCGATCGGGCCGGCGTGGGCGGCCCGGTACGCCCAGCCCCGATTCAGTCGGATCCGCAATGAATCGCGACGGAAAATATCGAAGGTCGCCGAATCGGCGTCGCGTAGAGTAGAGCGTCGGCCGCGGCGCGGCCCCTCCCGGCCGGTTCGGGGGCGACCGCCGCCGCCACGCGGCCTGCCATTCCATTCCGATTTCAGGAGACTCGCATGCCGCACGGCGCCCCGCAGCTTCTCGCTCCCGCCTCCATCTCCGTCGACCCGATCGTGCGCCTGTCGGCCGGCGAGCTCGCGTCGGCGATCCGCGGCAAGGCGGTCTCGTGCGTCGAGACGATGCGCGCGTATCTCGACCACGTCGAGCGCGTGAACGGCGCGGTCAATGCGATCGTCGCGCTGCGTGAGCGCGATGCGCTGCTCGCCGAAGCCGCGGAAAAGGATGCCGCGCTGGCGCGCGGCGAGTACCAGGGCTGGATGCACGGGATGCCGCAGGCGCCGAAGGATCTGGCGATGACGAAGGGGCTGCGGACCACCTACGGCTCGCCGATCTTCCGCGAGAACGTGCCGCAGGCCGATTCCGTCGGCGTCGCGCGGATGCGCGCGGCCGGCGCGATCTTCATCGGCAAGACCAATACGCCGGAGTTCGGGCTCGGTTCGCACACGTTCAACGAGGTTTATGGTGCGACGCGCAATCCGTACGACCTGACGAAGAGTGCGGGCGGCAGCAGCGGCGGCACGGCGGCGGCGCTCGCGTCGCGGATGCTGCCGGTGGCGGACGGCAGCGATTTCGGCGGCTCGCTGCGCAATCCGGCCGCGTTCTGCAACATCTACGGCTTCCGCCCGTCGCAGGGGCGCGTACCGCGCTGGCCGGCCGTCGACGTGTTCGTGCAGCAGCTCGGCATCGAAGGGCCGATGGGCCGCACGGTCGGCGACGTCGCGCAGCTGCTCGCGATCCAGGCCGGCTACGACCGCAACGATCCGCTGTCGCGCGCGGAAGATCCGGCCGTGTTCGCGCAGCCGCTCGACGCGGACCTGCGCGGCAAGCGCATCGCGTGGGTCGGCGACTGGAACGGTTATCTCGCGACCGAGGCCGGCGTGCTCGCGCAGTGCGAACAGGGGCTGGCAACGCTGCGCGAGATCGGCTGCGACGTCGATGCCGCGCTGCCGGCATTCGCGCCCGAGCGGATCTGGCGCCTGTGGCTCGTGCATCGGCACCTGCTGTCCGGCGGCGGGCTGCTCGCGCACTATCGCGATCCGGCGCGCCGCGCGCTGCTGAAGCCCGAGGCGATCTACGAGGTCGCAGGGCTGCTCGCGATGCAGGGCGCGGCCGTGTTCGATGCGAGCGTCGAGCGCACCGCGTGGCACCAGGCCGTGCTGAGCTTCTTCGATCGCTACGACTTCATCGCGGCGCCGACCGCGCAGGTGTTTCCGTTCGACGTCGACCAGCGCTGGCCGAAGGAAATCGCGGGCCGCGCGATGGATACCTATCACCGCTGGATGGAAACGGTCGTGCCGTGGACGCTGGCCGGCTGCCCGGTGATCAACGTGCCGGTCGGCTTCAACGACGCGGGGCTGCCGATGGGGATGCAGCTGATCGGGCGCCCGCGCGCCGATCTCGCGGTGCTGCAGCTCGCGCGCGGCTACGAGCAGGCGGCCGACTGGGTCGGCCGGCGGCTGCCGGCATGGATGGCTGCGTAACGTTTCCCGGCCGCGATACGTTTTGCGGCACCGCCCGCAAAGCCCGAAACCCGCCGTCATTCATGCAACTGGAGAACGAATTCCGGCACAGGCGTGATATCGCGCATCAACCGCGGACGAATCCACTCGGCCGTGTCCGTCGGTCGCGGAATTGCAAGCGGCCGCGCCGCGTGATTTCGTTTCGATGTGTTTCAGTCGTTGCGGCGGCGCGCGGCGCGCTTCGACAATATCGGCCTCAATCATTCCGGCACGAGGGAAACACATGAAGCACATTCGCGCGACGGGCAGGCATCTGGCCTCGGCAGGCATCGCATTCGGCATCCTGGTGAGCGGCGCCGCGCACGCGCAGCTCGACCTGCAGTCGCTCGGCGCGTCGCTGCTCGGCGGCGGCCAGCAGCAGGCTGCGCCCGCACAAGGCGGCCTCGCGCAGTTGCTGCAGGCCTACGTCGGTGCGAACCAGCAAGTGCTGTCCGGCCAGTCGTCGCTCGCGTCGGCGATGGGGCTGACCGGCGCGGCCGGGCAGGCGCAGCAGGCCGCGAGCCAGTTGGCCGGCGGCGATGCGCTGACGCCGGCCGCGCTGTCGCAGATGGGCGGCGCGCAGCAGTCGGTGTCGCAGGCGCTCGGCCAGGCTTTCGCGAGCGGCGGCGCGTCGCACGGCCCGATCGACAAGCAGGCGTTCAGCAACGGCCTCGCGTCGCTCGGCCAGGGGCTCACGCAGTACTCGCAACTGCAGTCGGGGCTCGGCAATCTCGGTTCGACGAGCGCCGCGTCGCTGCTGCAGTCAGGCCTGAATCCGCAGAACATGCAGGCCGCGTCGTATATCGCGCAAAGCGCGCCGGGCCAGTTGCAGTCGCTCGCGGCGACGCTCAGCCAGGCCGTGCAGTTCGCGACGAGCCAGGGCATTTCGGTGCCGTCGGTCGCGTCGTCGGCGCTGAAGCTGCTGCCGTAACGTTGCGCGGGGCTGCGTGCGGTGCGGTGCCGGCATCGCGCGCGATGACGGACAATCGCCCCGCACAACATGGGGATTTCGCGCGATGCTATCGTGGCGTGTCCCTTTTATCGGTGCAGGTTCATGACTGACTCGTTCGACCTCTCGCGCTATTTCTCCCGCATCGGCTACGACGGCCCGGCCGAGCCGACGCTCGACGTGCTGCGCCGGCTTCATCTGCTGCACCCGCAGGCGATTCCGTTCGAAAACCTCAATCCGCTGACCGGCGCGCGCGTCGCGCTCGACCTGCCCGCGATCGTCGACAAGGTGATCGGGCGCCGCCGCGGCGGCTACTGCTTCGAACTCAACAAGCTGTTCTATACCGCGCTCACGACGATCGGTTTTCGCGTGACGCCGCTGATCGCGCGCGTGCGCTGGATGCGGCCGCCCGAGATCGTCACCGCGCAGACGCACATGCTGCTGCGCATCGATCTCGACGATGCGGTCTGGCTCGCGGACATCGGCTTCGGCAGCGCGACGCTGACCGCGCCGCTGCGCTTCGTGCCGGGCGAGCGGCAACTGACGCCGCATGGCGCGTTTCGCGTGATCGACGCGCCGGTCGACGGCGAATTCGACATGCAGTTCGAGATCCCCGACGGCTGGCAGACCACTTACCGTTTCTCGCTGAAGCCGGCCGAGTGGATCGATTACGACGCCGCGAACTGGTTTACGTCGACGTATCCGGAATCGATCTTCGTGAACGACCTGATCGCGTGCCGCGTGCTGCCGGACGGCCGCGCGGCGCTGCTCAACACCGCGCTGACGCTGCGCGACGCGGCGGGGGCCGGGCGCACCGTCACGTTCGACGACGCGGCCGCGTGGGGCGCATGCCTGCGCGACACGATCGGCATCGATACGGCAGGGTTCGATCTCGACGCGCTGTTTGCGCGGCTGGCGGCGCGGGCCGCAGCCGTATCGCTGCGGGAAGCCGGGCCGTCCACCCGGAAGGCGTGATATTTCATCCGGACGAATTGACGCCGTCTACCCGACTACCCGCAACCAGCACGAGTGACGCCGACATGACCGATACCGAACCCCGCGAAGACGCCCCCGACAGCACCGCCGCGCGCGTCGCGCTGTGGCGCGCGCTGCACGTCGAACTCGACGCGCCGCCGCACGTGCTCGCCGACGAAGTCGGGCTTCGACTGCTCGCGCCGGCGCCGGCGCCGGGCTGGCAGCAGCGCGGCGACATGGATCCGCAGTTCACGCGGCCGTTTCGCGCGTCGATCGTCGCGCGGGCGCGCTTCATCGAGGATCTCGTGGCCGAGCAGGCCGCGCTCGGTGTGAGCCAGTACGTGATTCTCGGCGCTGGCCTCGACAGTTTCGTGCAGCGCCGGCCCGAGATGGCATCGCGCGTGACCGTCTTCGAAGTCGATCCGCCGGCGCCGCAGGCATGGAAGCAGCGCCGCCTGACCGAACTC
The DNA here is from genome assembly GCF_019091065.1 of Burkholderia sp. GbtcB21. Classification (NCBI taxonomy): domain Bacteria; kingdom Pseudomonadati; phylum Pseudomonadota; class Betaproteobacteria; order Burkholderiales; family Burkholderiaceae; genus Burkholderia; species Burkholderia sp. GbtcB21. Next base: position 654,059 of record NZ_JAGXKA010000001.1, on the reverse strand, counting down.
GGCTTCGGCGTGCCCGACTGGCTGCGTTTCGTGCCGGTCGATTTCGAGGCGAAGCAGTCGTGGCGCGATGCGCTCGTCGGCGCGGGCTTCGATGCCGGCAAGCCGGCGGTCGTGGTGTCCACCGGCGTCAGTATGTACCTGACGCGCGAAGCGAACGCGGCCGCGCTGCGCGAAGTCGCGTCGCTCGCGCCGGGCTCGACGCTTGCGATGACGTTCCTGCTGCCGCTGGAGAACGCGGATTCGGACGTGCGCCCGGGGCTGGAAATGGCTGCAAAGGGTGCGCGCGCGAGCGGCACGCCGTTCATCAGCTTCTTCATGCCGGCTCAGATCCAGGCGCTCGCGCTGGAGGCCGGCTTCGCGACAGCCGCGCACGTATCGGCCGCGGAGCTGGCGCGCCGTTATTTCGCCGATCGCACGGACGGCCTGCGGCCGCCGAACAACGCGGAAGAGTTGCTGGTCGCGACGGTCTGATCCTGCCCGAACCGTTACGCGCGTTCGAGCACGGCCATCTCCCGCACGATCACGAGCAGCACCGCGAGGCTGGCGCCGCCCGACGCGCGCAAGTCCGCGAGCAGGTGCTCGTAGCGCGCGAGCGCGGCGTCGCGGCGCTCGCGCCACGCGCCGACGATCGTCTCCGGCGTGGTCGAATCCGGCGATTCAGCGAGCGCGCTCGTCGCGAGCGTGCGCTTCAGCCGCGCGACTTCCGCTAGCGCGGCCGCGCGTGCGAGCATGTCCCAGTGCGTGGGCGTCGGCAGCGTCGCCGCGCGTTCGCCGATCCATCCGTAATTGAGCAGCGTGCCGAGCGAGAAATAGACGCCCGCGACGAGTTCGAGGCTGCGGTTGCAGGTCGCGGCCACTTCGGCGATGTCGAGCAGCGCGGCCGAGATGTCGCCGCTCGCGACGCGTACCGCGAGCACGCTGTCGACGCCGGCTTCGACCAGCACGCGCTGCCGCTCGGACAGCGCTTCGAGCGCGTCGGCCGGCAGCAGCGACGGCAGTTGCGGCGCGAGCCGCTGCGCCGCGTCGCGGCATCGCGCGATCAGCTCGGCAACGCCGCCGTCGGCCACCGCGCCGGACTGCAGATGACGCAGGAACCACAGCGCTGCGCGCTCCAGCAGCCGCGCGACGTCGACGAACATGCGCGCCTGCACGTCGTCGGCGACGCGGTTGTCGAGCGCGTCGATGTCGCGCCACACCGCATCGAGGTCGAACACGTCGCGCGCCATGATGCACGCACGCACGATGTCGCCGGGCTTCGCGTCGGTTTCCTCCATCAGCCGATGCACGAACGCGCAGCCGACGCGATTGACGAGCGCATTGGTCAGATGTGTCGCGAGAATCTCGCGGCGCAGCGGATGGCGATGCATCGGCTCGCTGAAGCGTTGCTGCAGCGGCGTCGGGAAGTAGTCGACGAGCATCGCGGCGACGAGCGGGTCCTCGGGTACGTCGGATTCGAGCAGCGCGTCGTAGAGCCACATCTTGCTGTACGCGAGCAGCACCGCGCGCTCCGGCGACGTGAGGCCGAGCTTCGCGGCTTGCCGTTCGGCGACTTCGTCGTCGGTCGGCAGGAATTCGATCACGCGGTTCAGGCGGCCCGCGCGTTCGAGCCAGCGCATCAGGCGCGCCTCGGCGTCGAGCTGCTCGACGCCGTAGCGGCCCGCGATCGACAGCGCCTGCGTCTGGTAGTAGTTGTCGCGCAGCACGAGCAGCCCGACTTCGTCGGTCATCTCCGCGAGCAGCGCGTTGCGCTGCTTCCCGGTCATCTCGCCGTCGGAGACGACGAGCCCGAGCAGGATCTTGATGTTGACTTCGTGATCCGAACAATCGACGCCGGCCGAGTTGTCGATCGCATCGGTGTTGATGCGGCCGCCGCGCTGCGCGAACTCGATGCGGCCGAACTGCGTGCAGCCGAGGTTGCCGCCTTCGCCGACCACCTTGCAGCGCAGGTCCGCGCCGTTCACGCGCACCGCGTCGTTCGCGCGGTCGCCGACCTGCAGGTGGGTTTCGCGCGCGGCCTTCACGTAGGTGCCGATGCCGCCGTTGTACAGCAGATCGACCGGCGCCTGCAGGATCGCGCGGATCAGCTCGGTCGGCGGCAGCGCGTGCGCGTCGATGCCGAGCGCGGCCTGCACGGCCGGCGACAGCGGGATCGTCTTCGCGGTGCGCGGATAGACGCCGCCGCCCGCCGAAATCGCGGCCGGGTCGTAGTCGGCCCAGCTCGACCGTTCGAGCGCGAACATGCGCTGGCGCTCCGCGAAGCTGACCGCCGGATCGGGGTTCGGGTCGAGGAATACGTGCCGGTGATCGAACGCGGCGACGAGCCGGATATGCGGCGACAGCAGCATTCCGTTGCCGAACACGTCGCCCGACATGTCGCCGACGCCGACTACCGTGAAGTCGGTCGTCTGCGTATCGACGCCCATCTCGCGGAAGTGCCGCTTCACCGATTCCCACGCGCCGCGCGCGGTGATCGCCATCTTCTTGTGGTCGTAGCCGACCGAGCCGCCGGACGCGAACGCATCGTCGAGCCAGAAGCCGTATTCGTGCGAGATCGCGTTCGCGTAGTCGGAGAAGGTGGCCGTGCCCTTGTCGGCGGCGACGACCAGATACGGATCGTCGGGGTCGTGTCGCACGACGTCGGGCGGCGGCACGATCGCGTTGCCGACCAGGTTGTCGGTCAGGTCGAGCAGGCCGCGCAGGAACGTCTGGTAGCACGCGATGCCTTCGCGCATCCACGCTTCGCGATCGCTCTGCGGCGGCGGGTTCTTCACGACGAAGCCGCCTTTCGAGCCGACCGGCACGATCACGACGTTCTTCACCATCTGCGCCTTCATCAGCCCGAGCACCTCGGTACGGAAATCCTCGCGGCGATCCGACCAGCGCAGCCCGCCGCGCGCGACGCGGCCGCCGCGCAGGTGCACGCCTTCGACGCGCGGCGAATACACCCAGATCTCGAACATCGGCTTCGGTTCGGGCAGGCCCGGCACTTTTGCCGGATTGAACTTGAACGACAGGTAGGGTTTCGATTCGCCGTTCGCGTCGAGCAGGAAGTAGTTGGTGCGCTCGGTCGCGTTGATCACGCCGAGGAACTGGCGCAGGATGCGGTCCTCGTCGAGGTTGGGCACCTGGTCGAGTGCACCTTCGATCGCCTTCAGCAGCCGTTCGGCCTGCACGTCGCGCGTGTCGCCGGTGCGCGGGTCGAAGCGCAGCAGGAACAGCTCGACGAACTGGCGCGCGATCGCCGGATTGCCGGTCAGCGCGCGTTCGATATACGCGTCGCTGAACGTCGAGCCGACCTGCCGCAGGTATTTCGCATACGCGCGCAGGATCGTCACTTCGCGCGCGCTCAGGTGCGCGCGCAGCACGAGGCGGTTGAAATCGTCGTTCTCGATCCGGCCGCTCCAGATCCGGTCGAACGCATCCTCGAACAAGCCTTTTACGCGCTCGATGTCGAACTCGGTATCGTCGGCGAGTTCGAGCCCGAAGTCGTGCACCCATGCGTGCGCGGCGTCCGGCGTCTGGATCCGGTACGGCCGCTCCTCGTCGACGCGCACGCCGAGATGCTCGAGCATCGGCAGGCTGCGCGACAGCGCGATCGGGTCGCCCGTGCGATAGACCTTGAAGCGGAACGCGCGCGGCCCGGCCTCGATCGGCCGGTACAGGTTCATCGCGAGCTGGCCCGAATCCTTCACGCGCTCGATCAGCTCGATGTCGCGCACGGCCGTGCGCGCCGGATAGTCGTCGCGATAGCCGGCCGGGAACGAGTCTGCATAGCGTTGCAGCAGGCGGTTGCCTTGCTCTTCGCCGAATGCGTCGAGCAGCGCGTCGGCGAGATCGTCCTGCCAGCGGCGCGCCACCTGCACGAGCCGCGTCTCGAGCTCGCGCGTATCGACGTCGGGCATCGTGCCCGGCTCCGCGTGCACGACGAAATGAATGCGCGCGATCGCCGATTCCGACAGCAGCGGCGTGAATTCGACGTTCACGCCGTTGTACGCGTCGACGAGCAGCTTCGCGATGCGTCGGCGCAGGTCGGTGTTGTACTTGTCGCGCGGCACGAACACGAGACACGACACGAAGCGGTCGAACCGGTCGCGGCGCACGAACAGGCGCGTGCGCTGATGTTCCTGGAGCCGCAGGATGCCGAGCGCGATGTCGTAGAGCTGGTCTTCGTCGGCCTGGAACAGTTCGTCGCGCGGGTAGGTTTCGAGCACCGTCACGAGCGTCTTGCCGAGATGCCCCTTCGGCAGGAAGCCCGCGCGCCGCACGATGTTCGCGCACTTGCGGCGCACGATCGGGATCTCGGTATACGAACCGAAATAGGAGGTCGACGTGTAGAGCCCGATGAAGCGGCGTTCGCCGGTGATCTTGCCGTCGGCGCCGACGAGCTTGACGCCCACGTAGTCGAGATAGCCGGGCCGGTGCACGGTCGCGCGCGAATTCGCCTTGGTCAGGAAGATCGGCCAGGAGCCGGTGATGATGTCGGCGGCGGCCTTCGGCAGCGGCGTCACGTCTGACGCGCCCGACGTGCGCAGCGATTCGCGCAGGATGCCGAGGCCCGTGCCCTCGATGCCGCGCAGGCCGAAGCCGGTGCCGTCCGACACCAGCGCGTAGTCGCGGTGGCCGAGGAACGTGAAGTGATCGGCGGCCATCCATTCGAGGAACGCGCGCGCCTCGATGTCTTCCGCGGTCGATTCGCGCGTCTTCATCTCCTTGATCGTCGCGCGCGCGATGTCGACGATCTTCGGCCAGTCCTCGACCGACGCGCGCACGTCGCCGAGCACGCGCGCGATGTCCTCGCGCAGCGTGTCGAGCAGCGCGGCGTCGCCGCAGCGATCGACTTCGAAATGGATGAACGACGCGAGTTGCGACTGGCCGTCGCCGGGTGTTGCGCCGCCCGCGTCGACGCGCTCGATGCCGCCGTTGGCGCCGCGCCAGAGGCGGAACACGGGATGCAGCGCCGAATGCAGCGCGAGCCCGAGGCGGTTGACGGCCATCGTCACCGAGTCGACGAGGAACGGCATGTCGTCGTTGACGATCTCGATCACCGTGTGGTCGGAATGCCAGCCGTGCTGTTCGAGGATCGGGTTGTATACGCGCAGCCGTTCGCTGCCGGGCACGTATTTCTGGGCGGTCTGCCAGTGCGCCATCGCGGCGCCGTACAGGTCGGCGATGCTGCGGTCCTGGAGATCGTCGGCGTCGACGAAATCGTAGTAATGATGCAGGAAGGGTTCGACGATCCGAAATGTGGCTTCGGGCAGGCGCTCGCGCGCGAATTCGACGACGTCGGAGAGCAGGTGTGCGACGACTTCCTCGTTCTTCGCTTCCATGGCGGTCTCCCGGGTGGCCATTGGCTGCTGCGTCTGTCCGGCATTATGCGCCGATTGCGTGACAAAGCGATGTGCGGGCGCACAACGGGAGGGGCGGGAGGAGGCCGCGGGCAGCGCCCGTTGCAGGGCGCTGCAGAGGCGGGTCAGGTCAGTTCCGGCGGCTTCAGGTCGGGATGCCTTGCGTACAGCGGATTCATGAAGTCGGCCAGCATCGTGGTCAGCACTTGCGACACGAATTCGCGGTAGGCGACGAATTCGTGCTCGGTGCACGTCTCTTTGACCTGATGGAGCGACTGATCCAGTTTCGCGCCCATCGACAGGATCATTTCGTTGAGCGTCGTGGCGATGTGCTTGTCTTCGATCATGCGGTCTCCATCGAGTGCCGTGTCGTGCGGCGCGTTCGTTCGGGTGTCACCGCAGTTCGAGCGCATATTGCCCGGCAGGTTCCGCCGGGGCGGAGGCGGCGTTTGTCAGCCCTCGTCGCTCCACAGCTTCCCCGCCGTCGCCCAGTTCTCCTTCTTCACGTCGGTCAGGATGATGTCGACCGAGCCCGGCGCGCAGCCGAGCGTCTCGCATGTGACGCGCGTGATTGCTTCGACGAATTCGCGCTTCTGTTCGACGGTGCGGCCTTCGAACAACTGGATATTGAAAGTCGGCATGACAGGTGCTCCGGTTGGGTTTGAACGATTCGGCCGCGGGTGGCGGCCATGGTTGCGGCGTCAGTCGCGATACGAAGGATCGATCCGGTCGAGCCGGCGCAGCAGCGCCGGCCATTCCAGTTCGCCTTCGATCGCGCCGCCGTCGCGCAGTTGTTCGGCGGTGCGATCGGCGACGGCCGGGTCGGGCAGCACGAGCGGCCCGCCGCCTGCCTGTGCGCGGATCTGGATGTCGCACGCCTTGATCAGCGTATCCATCAGCACATAGGCTTCGCCAACGGTGCGGCCGACCGTCAGCGTGCCGTGATTGCGCAGCAGCATCGCGGATTTCGCGCCGAGGCTTGAAGTAAGCCGCGCGCCTTCGGCCGGCGAGAACGCGAGCGCCTCGTAGTCGTGGTACGCGAGGTCGCCATGAAAGCGCAGTGCGTGCTGCGATGCGGGCAACAGCCCGTCGCGCTGGATCGACACGGCAATGCCGGCCGTATTGTGCAGATGCATCACGCACACCGCGTCGGCGCGCGCGGCATGCACGGCCGCATGCAGCGCGAAGCCCGTCACGTTGACCGCGTGTTCGCTGTCGCCGATCCGGTTGCCGGCCAGGTCGATCTTCACGAGGTTCGATGCGCGGACCTCGTCGAACGCGAGGCCGAACGGGTTGATCAGGAAATGGCCGGGCTCGCCGGGCACGGTCGCGGAAAGGTGCGTGTAGATCAGGTCGTCCCAGCCGTTCAGCGCGACGAGCCGATACGCGGCGGCGAGATCGACGCGCAGCCGGCGTTCGGCGTCCGAGATCGGGGCGCCGGGTTTCACGGCATCAGGACGGTGTGCGAATGACGACATCGTGTTCTCCGAGGGTGAAGCGGCGCGCGACGGCCACCGTGACCCACGACGCGAGCACGAACGGGGCCGTGAACGCGGGGATGCCCGCGCATGTCGCGAGCCACTGGATCAGTGCGGCGAGGGCGGCCGCCGCGAATGCCGCGCGCGGGCCGCGCGGCGCCAACGCGAGCGCGGCGAGCGCGCCGTTGAAGCCGAGCAGGCCGTCGGCGAACGACGTGCCGTTCGCGCCGAGCGCGAGCAGCAGCACGGCCGACACGATGGCGCCGCCGAGCGCGAACGCGGCCGCGCGGCGCGACGCGGCGGCGATGCCTGCGACGATCAGTGCGCCGGCCCACGCGCCTTGCGCGAAGGTGGTCTGCGCGATACCCGAGAGCAGCGCGTCGGCGATGGAAGACAGCGTCAGGGTTGCGCCAGCCGTTGCGCCGCTCGCATGTGGCGGCGCAACAAACGACATCCACAGCGCGGTAACGGCGAGGCACGGGCTCGAATACGGACACTGGCGCCAGCGGGCCAGCGGCGCGCGCATCGCGCGTTGCACGAGCGCCGCACCGATTGCGACCAGCGGCACCAGCGCGAGCGCGGCGAGCGGATGGGGCGCGAACAGCACGGCGATCAGCGCGGCGAGCGCGCCGTTGAAGCCGTGCCGCCCCAGTTCGACGTCGCGTCGCTCGGCGCCCGTCAGCACGGCGGTCATGCTCGCGGCGGCCGAGCCGACCAGCGCTGCGCACGCGAGCCGCACGTCGGTCAGCGCCAGCGCGGCGAGCAGCAGCGCGCCGGTGAATGCATTCGCCTGCAGCACGATCTGCCCGATGCCGCGCAGCAGGATGCGCAGGTCGATCGACGGCGAGGCGGAGCGGGCGGTAGGCATGGTGGCGGCGGGACAGGACGAGCCGCGAGCATAGGACACAATTCCATGCACCGGAATAGGGAATCCTGGATAGTCAGGATTTGTGGTTGATGCTCGGAATTGGGGCGTGCCAGCCGGCCTGCGTTAACGTTTTTGGGCGATTTGTCGGTTTCGGTAGCGAATTTGGGCAATCGCTAGCCTTTCCACGCAAGTACGCGTTTGTTGACGTCTTCGTTCGGGAATTTGTGCGACGATCCCCCGTATTGAGTAAACCGGGAGGCGGAACGATGCGCGAAGTGCGTTGGGCGTCGCTCGAAGGCGACGGGGTCGAACATCTGACGTTCGACCGGAGCGGCGGCGGGATCGTCGTCGAAAGCGCGGTGGTCGGCCAGCGGTACGGTCGCGCATACGGGCTCGCGTATCGCGTCGAGTGCGATTCGCACTGGCGCGTGACGTATGCGGTGCTCAAGGTGATGGGCGGCGGCACGCTCGAACTGCGCGGCGACGGCGCAGGCCACTGGCACGACGGCGCGGGCCGCGCGCTGCACGAGCTCGACGGCTGCATCGACATCGACATCGCGGCGACGCCGTTCACGAATTCGCTGCCGATCGGCCGCCTCGGGCTCGCGCGCGGCGAGCGGCGGCCGATCGACGTCGCGTACATCTCGACGCCGGACCTGAAGGTCACGCCGGTCAAGCAGGCCTACGCGTGCATCGAGCCGGGCCGGCGCTACCGCTACGAAGGCATCTTCCGGAATTTCACGGCCGAGATGGACATCGACGACGACGGGCTCGTCGTCGACTACGAGACGCTGTTCAGGCGCCTACCGGCGCCGGCGGGGCGCTGAACCGCGGCATTCGTGATCGCCGGCCGCTCCTGCGCGGACGCGAAGCGGTCGATCCGCGACGCGATCATGTCCGGGTGACGCAGCACGATCCAGTGCGTGCCGTCGATCTCCTCGCGCACGTGGTCGCCGAGCCAGCGATCGAGATCGACCGACATCTCGGGCGTCACGTAGCGGTCGCGCACGGGCACCAGGATCTGCACCGGCGCCTGCGCATACCGTTCGCGCGGCTTGCGTGCCCGTGCGAGGAAGTTCGCACGGTAAAGCTGCAGGCCGTTCAGCGCATTCTTCAGTTGCACGGGATCGCGCTCGGCGCGCACGCGTTCGGTGAGCTGCAGCCAGCGCGGCCACAGCGCCGCGCCGCCGAGCCGCCACACCAGCGACGGCACGAGCGGCAGGTGGAAGAACGCGATGTACCACGATTTCAGGCTCTGCTTGAGCCGCAGCTTCGTGCGGAACACGTGGTCGAGGCACGGGCCCGAGATCGACGTGTACGACGCGATCCGGCCGCGGAACGCGGGGTCGGTCACGGCCTCCCAGCACTGGATCGAGCCCCAGTCGTGGCCGACGAGATGGAACGGCCGGCCGCCGCAGGTCGCGTCGGCCACCGCCTTCAGGTCGTCGGCGAGCCGCGCGAGCGTGTAGTCGGCACGGCGGCGCGGCGCATCGGACGCGCCGGCGCCGCGCACGTCGTACGCGATCACGCGGTAGCGCTTCGCGAGCCGTGCGCGGATCGGCGCCCACACGGCCGCCGAATCGGGGTAGCCGTGCACGAGGATCAGCGGCGGCGCGCGACGCGATCCGCTTACGTAGACGGCGAGTTTCACGTCGCCGGACTGGACGGTCAGCATCTCGTGAGCGCGCGCCATCGCGTCATGCCTGAGGAACCGGGTGCAGCGGCACGCGGCGCGGGGCGGCCTGCGCCGCGTAGCGCGCGTTGGTCGCGTCGATGTTCTCGAGCAGCGTGTCGAGCCCCTGCAGGTACTGGTGGTTGTCGTGGTCCCACGGGTGGAAGCCCGGGCGGAAGTAGTCGAGCCATTCGCGCGCGATGCTCGGGAACACGCCGTGCTTCGGGCCGTACAGGTACTTCACGAGGCGCCACATGCCGCCGAACTTGCCGTGTTCGCGACGGTGCGCGCGCATCAGGCGCACGTGGAAGTCGAACACGATCGTCCAGAAGAACACGGTCGTCGTCAGCATCGTGCCCGTGCGCAGCAGGTAGCTGCCGAGGCCCGGCTTCATCACGGTGGTCCATACGTCGTACGACACAGCCTTGTGCTCGGTTTCCTCCATCGCATGCCACATCCACATCTGCTGGTAGCCTTCGACCGAGCCGTCGATGCGGTGCTCGTGTCCCGACAGCAGCTGGTTCGCGAGGATCGCCGTGTAGTGCTCGAGCGCGATCGTGATCGCGAGCTGCATCGAATGCGGCAGTACCTTCTTGAACCAGCCGAGGATCGTCCACAGGCGCTTGTCGAGCTTGTGCGCGGGCAGGCCCGACGCCTGCAGCAGGTCGTTGTATTCGATGTGCTCGCGCGTGTGCATCGCTTCCTGACCGATGAAGCCGAGCACCTGCTTCTTCAGCTCGGGATCCTCGATCCGGTCGCGGTAGTTGCGCACCGAATCCATGAAGAAGCGTTCGCCGGCCGGGAACAGCAGCGACAGCGCGTTCATGAAGTGCGTGACCGGTACGCCCTGCACGTGCCAGTCCTTCGCGCGTTCGGGCGGCAGCGCGAAACGGATGTCGCGCCGCACGGGCATCATGTTCGGGGTCGTCATGATTGTTCTCCTCCCTGATTACCTGCGTTGTTGTAGGTTGCGTGCAGCGGTGCGGGCGCCGGCGCGCCGCGGGCGGCGTCGCGGCGGGCTCTCGCGGCCTCGCGGCGCGTCGCGAGCACGACGAGCGCCTGGTACGCGGACGGCAGGATGCGCGCCATCCAGTCGCCGGCCTTCGCATCGCGGCCGATCAGCACACGGCGCTTGTTGCGGCGCACGCCGGCGAGGATCGTGCGCGCGGCGTCGTCGGCGGTCGTGATGAAGAACTTCTCGAACGTGTCCCGGCCTTGCTGCTCGCTCGCGACCATGAAGCCGACCATGTTCTTCGACACGCGGCTGGCCTGCGCGATGTTCGTGCGGATGCCGCCCGGATGCACGCAGGTCGCCGACACGCCGCACTTCATCATGTCGAGCTCCTGGCGCAGCGATTCGGTGAAGCCGCGCACCGCGAACTTGGTTGCGTTGTAGCCGCTCATCCCAGGTTGCGCGAAGATCCCGAACAGGCTCGACGTGTTGATCACGTGGCCGTCGCCCGATGCCTTCAGGTGCGGCAGGAACGCTTTCGTGCCGTGCACGACGCCCCAGAAGTTGATGTTCACGATCCACTCGAGATCGCTGTAGTCCATCCCTTCGATCGTGCTCGACAGCGCGACGCCCGCGTTGTTGAAGATCAGGTTGACCTTGCCGTGTTCCTTCGCGGTGTCGTCGGCCCACGCGAACATCGCGTCGCGCTCGCCGACGTCGAGCACGCGTGTCGACACACGCACGTTCGGCGCGATCGCGCGGACGATCCGTTCGGTTTCCGCGAGGCCGACGCCGTTCTTGTCGGCGAGCGACACATGGCAGCCGGCCTGCGCGAGCTGGATCGCGAGCGAGCGGCCCATGCCCGAGCCGGCACCCGTGATCGCGGCGACCTTGTTGGCGAAATCTCTCATGTCGTTGGCTCCTTGTCTGGCTCAGGCCGCTTCGGCGGAAGTGGATGCGGAAGCGGCGGGCGCGGCGACCGGCCGCGCGATCGTGTCGTGCGGTGCGCGATACGCGTGGTAATCGGCGATCGAGAAGCGCGCGGTCGCCTGGCGGAAGCGCCACGTGAAGCCCGGCCACAGCGTCGTGTTCTTGCCCGTGCGCGGGTCGAGATACCAGCTCTTGCAGCCGCCCGTCGACCAGATCGCCTTCTTCAGCTTGCCCTGCAGGTCGCTGTTGAACTGCGCCTCGACGAGCGGGCGCACCTCGATCGCATCCGCGCGCTCGCGGCGCATCGCCTGCAGCGCGCCGAGGATGTATTCGATCTGCGACTCGATCATGAACACCATCGAGTTGTGGCCGAGGCCCGTGTTCGGGCCGACGATCATGAAGAAGTTCGGGTAGCCGGGCAGCGTCGAGCCGAGATACGCGTGCGCGCCGTCGCGCCATGCGTCGACGATGTCGAGGCCGCCGCGGCCGACGATCGCGCCGCGCGGATACGGATCGGCGACCTGGAAGCCGGTGCCGTAGATCAGGCAGTCGACTTCATGGCGGCGGCCGTCGGTCGTCACGACCGCGTCGGCCTCGATGTGGTCGATGCCGGTCGTGATCACGTCGACGTTCTTGCGCGACAGCGCCGGGTAGTAGTCGTTCGAGATCAGCACGCGCTTGCAGCCGAGCGTGTAGTTCGGCGTGACGGTCTTGCGCAGTTCCGGATCGGAAATCTGCTTGCGGATGTGGCGCAGTGCGAGCTTCTGCACGTTCTTCATCAGCGACGGATGGATCGCGAAGCCGAGCACGCGCGATTCGAGCATCCAGTAGATGCCGCTGCGCACCACTTTCTGCGTGAACGGCAGCGTGCGGAACAGCCATTTCTCGAACCCGGTCAGGTTGCGGTCGGGCTTCGGCATGATCCACGGCGGCGTGCGCTGGAACAGCGCGAGTTCCTTCACGCGCGGCGCGATCTGCGGCACGAACTGGATCGCGCTCGCGCCGGTGCCGATCACCGCGACGCGCTTGCCCTCGAGCGCGTAATCGTGATCCCACTGCTGCGAATGGAACGCGCGGCCCTTGAAATTCTCGACGCCGGGAATCGCCGGCAGCGCGGCGCGCGACAGGCCACCCATCCCCGACACCAGCACGCGCGCGGACAGCCGCTTGCCGTTCGCGAACGTGAGGCGCCAGCGCTGCGCGGCCTCGTCGTATTCGGCGCGCTGCAGCTCGTGGTTCAGGCGCAGGTGCGGGCCGATCCCGAAGCGCTGCACGCAGTCTTCCAGATACGCGCGGATTTCCGGCTGCGGCGCGAACATGCGCGTCCAGCGCGGGTTCGGCGCGAACGAGAACGAATAGACGTGCGATTGCACGTCGCATGCACACCCGGGGTAATGATTGTCGCGCCACGTGCCGCCGACCGACGCGGCCTTCTCGAGGACGACGAAGTCGGTCACGCCTGTCTGCCGCAGGCGGATCGCCATCCCGAGACCGGCGAAGCCGGTGCCGATGATGGCGATGTCGATGGATTCGTCCAGGCCGTCGTGGCCGGGCGGACCGAAAGGCAACGTGCGAGCATTCATCCGGGTGTCTCCGATTTGGCTCATTTTTTAATGTTACATTGGTTGATGTAACGATAGAGGGTGAGCCCGGAAACCGCAAGAGGCTAGAAGCCGCGCTCTAAGGGCCGGAAACCAGGCGGGAAAAGGCTGAGCGGGGTTTGGAACAGCGCACTTTCCGCAATGCGGGATACGCGGAAAGGCTCGTCGACACGGGCGGAGCGGGGCGGAGACGAGACCGCCGGCGTGCGGCGGTCTGTTTGAAACGGAATCAGGGGCGGATCGATCCGGCGGCCGTCTCATGGAAAACCCCGGCCACGATCGTGACCTGCGCGAGCGCGTAGAGGCCCCAGATCAGGTAATCGATGCCCGGAAAACCGCCGAGGAACCGGCCGACGCCGATCAGCGTATCGGAGCCGACGAAGGTCAGGCTGCCGACGGCCACCAGCGCGCCATGCGTGCGGGCGGCGAGCGCGAAGCTCGCCATCGCGCACAGCACGAGCATGTAGACGGCGACCGGCGCCAGCAGCTCGCCGAGGTGCGGCAGGAAGGCGAGGTAGAACGCCGGCGCGGCAATCCACAGCCCGACCAGCGCGACGATGCGCCAGCCGTGCGGCCGCGCGCGCCAGCGCATGAAGATCGCGCAATAGCACAGATGCGTGAGCAGGAACGCGCCGAGGCCGAGGACGAACGACAGCGGCCAGTCGGGCAGCGCGAGCAGCACGTCGCCGAGCACGGCCGTCGCGAGCGCTGCACACAGCCACGCGCGTTCGCGCGGCGCGCCGCAGGTGCTGCCTGCCGCGAGCAGCAGGATGCCCATTGCGGCTTTCGTGGCGGCCTGGCCGGGATAGGGCGCGGCGGCGAGCGACAGCCCGTACAGCAGCGCGGCGGCGATGGCGAGCGGCCAGAGCCGGCGGTAGGTGGCGGGAAGCGTGGCGATCAAGGCGGGTGTCTCCGGTTTGTTGTTGTCTGCGGTGGACGGCGCGCCGTCGAGGGCGCGGCTGCGGCCATTATCCGGAAGAAAGGACGGGCGAAAACCGGCGAATCCTTCTAGGACGCAGTCGGGACGGCACGTGCAGGTGTGTGCCCGCCGCCGCCGCGATCCGGTGCTGCCGGGTGACGATGCGCGGGCGTTGCCGCCGGATTTTTTCAACGCGTTGCCCCTGCTGAACCGGGGCAACGGCTCCAGTTCGGCTTGCTATGATCGCCGCGGTATTGCCGTTGTCGTTGTCCCGCACGGCCGCGCGACTGGATGCGCAAGCCGTGCGTGCCCGATGAATCCACGCCGTGCCCGGCCCGCGCGCCCATGCAACGCGAGGCCGAGCCGGCCCCCACGAAAACAGGTTCGACCATGACCGAACTTCTCCACGGCGACGGTGCGATCCGTCGCACGACGCCGTACGGCTCCTCGATCGAAAACACCTATGCGGGCGTGCTGTCGTTCATGCGCCGCAACTATTCGCGCGTGCTCGACGGCGTCGACGTCGCGATTTCCGGCGTGCCGCTCGACCTCGCGACGACCTATCGCTCGGGCGCGCGGCTCGGGCCGGCCGCGATCCGCGCGGCGAGCGTGCAGCTCGCGGAGCTCAATCCGTATCCGTGGGGCTTCGATCCGTTCGACGATCTCGCGGCCGTCGACTACGGCGACTGCTGGTTCGATGCGCACAACCCGCTGTCGATCAAGCCCGCGATCGTCGAGCATGCGCGCACGATCCTGCGCTCGGGCGCGAAGATGCTGACGCTCGGCGGCGACCACTACATCACGTATCCGTTGCTGGTCGCGCACGCGGAGCGCTACGGCAAGCCGCTGTCGCTGATCCATTTCGACGCGCACTGCGATACGTGGGCCGACGACGATCCGGACAGCCTCAATCACGGCACGATGTTCTACAAGGCCGTGAAGGAAGGGCTGATCGATCCCGCGACGTCGGTGCAGGTCGGTATCCGCACGTGGAACGACGATTTTCTCGGGATCGAGCGGCTCGATGCAGCGTGGGTGCACGATCATGGTTCGCGCGCGGCGGTCGAGCGGATCGTCGACATCGTCGGCGCGCGGCCCGCGTACCTGACGTTCGATATCGACTGCCTCGATCCGGCATTCGCGCCCGGCACGGGCACGCCGGTCGCGGGCGGGTTGTCGTCCGCGCAGGCGCTGGCGATCGTGCGTGGGCTCGGGGCGGTGAATCTGGTTGGGGCGGATGTTGTCGAGGTGGCGCCTGCTTACGATCATGCGGATATCACGGCGATCGCGGCCGCGCACGTTGCGTGCGATTTGCTGTGTCTGTGGCGGCAGAAGAAGGTGGCGGGCGCGTTGAAGTAGGGCGGCGCGCACGAACACGCAATGCGAAAGGCCGACGGGCAGGGTGCCCGCCGGCTTTTTTCATGCGCTACGCGTGACTTCGCCGGATCGATGGCCGTGTGCTGATTGCCCGCCGTGGGGCACGCAAAAAAGGCGCTTCGCGGATTTCCGTGGATGGCGCTTTCCGACCTGACGCGGCCATCGACGTTCCTGTTCGATGCAGCATGACATTTGCGCAGCCGCGACTCATCACGCTATTTCTTCTTCGACACAATCGCCGCCAACTTTGGCCAATGCATTCAGCAGCCCTGTTCGCAGCGTGATCAACGCGAGACTCTTCGCGTCGAGTTCGGCGAGTTTTGCTTGCAGGCACGCGACCTTTTGGTCAACGCCGAACGTCGGACTTTCCCATACATGGACAACGTCGCCAATTTCCGCCAGCGTGAAGCCCAACGCCTTCGCGTGGACGATCAGCCGTATCCGCTGTAACGAAAGTTCGGAATAGCGCTTGTAAGTGTTCGTCGCGTTCGGTTGTGTTGCTTTGTCCAGCAGACCCAAGCGCTCGTAGTAACGGACGGTGTCGCGCGATACACCCGTCCGCTTGCATAGCTCGCCGATGCGCATGCTGCCTCCAATCAATGTCGTGGAGCGTCATTTACGCTTGACCGTTGCCTATAGTCAACGGTTTAGAGTGCAACTCCCGTTCCACTCCATCAGCAAGCCATGAGTCAATCTTTCGATTTTCGCGGAAAAACAGCACTCGTCACCGGTGCATCGTCGGGTATCGGGCGCGCGTTTGCCTATGCGTTGGCCGAACGCGGTGCGAGACTCCTGCTGGTCGCACGCTCTCGCGACAAGCTGCGCGATCTGGCCGCAGAACTGCGGCGCGACCATGCGTGCGACGCCGATTTTCTGACGGTCGACCTGAGCGCGGCCGACGCCGTCGACACGATCGATCGTCATCTGAAGGAGACCGGCACGTTCGTCGATGTGCTGATCAACAATGCGGGCTTCGCAGCATACGGGCGCTTTGAAACGATTCCGTTGACGCGCCAGCGCGATGAAGTCCTGGTGAACTGCGTCGCCGCGCTCGAGCTGACTCATCTTCTGCTGCCGGGGATGCAAGCGCGATCCGGTGGCGCAGTCATCAACGTCGCGTCAACCGCGGCATTCCAGCCCGATCCGTATATGGCCGTCTACGGCGCGACGAAGGCCTTTCTCCTGTCATTTTCGGAAGCTGTTTGGGCTGAGAACCGGCATCGGGGCATCCGGGTCGTCGCGCTATGTCCTGGCGCGACGCAAACGGCCTTTTTCGACGTTGTTGGCGCGAAGGAGGCTGCTGTCGGCGTGCCGATGCCGGTCGCGAACGTGGTGCGGGATGCGTTGTGGGCGCTCGATCGCAACCTGAGCTATCGGGTTGTGGGGGCGCGAAATCGACTGCTGGCGAACTTGCAGAGACTACTGAGCCGCCAGATGTCGGCTCGGCTCGTTGAAAAAATCCTTCGGCCAAGAGAAGATCCGGATTTCGCGGCAACAGATCTGAAGGCTTAGGGCTGCGCTGTTTTCAGATGGTAGTCTCTCGACGTTGCGATCCGCAGATCGTCTTCGGCGGATACCCGACTAACCTCGTTGCCCACTTCGCCGAGGAAACGCTCATGGATCGTCCGCAGGCAGTTCCAACGCAGCAGGTATTCAATGAACGCGTGATAGTCACCGAGTGGCGATTTGCACCTGGCGCCGAGACCGGCTGGCATGTTCACGGGCATGACTATGTCGTGGTGCCGCAAACGGACGGCGAACTTCTCCTCGAGACAGCGCAAGGCAACCGGGAGTCGCAACTGCGCGCGGGGCAAAGTTACGCCGGGTTGAAGGGAGTGGAACATAACGTCGTCAACGCGACCGACCGCGAGGTGGTATTCATCGAGGTGGAGATTCGCCAAGGCAGCTCTTGAGAGGAAGCACAGACGAACGGCCGCTTCGAAGCGGCCAAGCCGACTGAGAGCTTCTGGCCCACACCTGTCCATCTGAGTTACTGGATCAGCGGGCTCCAGCATTTTTGCCTCGGAATAGTTTTGTCAGTCGAAAACGGGGCTGTGCTACGGACAGATCGGTGAACACGCTTCGCGACGGCGAGCTGAAATCAGCGCATACTGTTTGTGTACTCGAGCTTTCTGTCGAGCACTAATACCACTGGAGTAGTGTGATGGCAAAAGGTCAGTTGCGCAGCAATCGCGAAGCAAAGAAACCGAAGCAGCAGAAGAAGCCGCCGCCCGTTTTGTCACCTTCCAAATCGGTCCAGCCCAGCGTGCGGTTTAGTCCTGCGGAAGGGCAAAAAAAGCGCTGAGGATGAAGTTGCCCAGGCAAATCGTCGGCATCGCATCGATGCCCGACAACGTTGTCGCAAGTTCACCCGTCGAGGCTTCAACGAAGCGTCGCTTGCCACAACGCAGGCGTGGCTCTTCATGCGCATACCGTTACGCTTGCCGATGTCCTTTGTTGCGTGCATAGCCGACGTTTGAAGGTCCGGGCGGCGGCGTCAACGATTGTCCTCTTCTGGCCGAACGCCAACAGTTCGCCCGACATTCCCCGAAAATTCGGGAAGAACCAAAAAAGGCCGACGGGCAGGGTGCCAGTCGGCCTTTCTCGTATAAGTGCGCGCTGAGCCGCGCCGTGCGTTACTTCGCCGCGAGCGCGCTTGCCACGCGTTTATCGCTCCACGCGTTGTCCGCAACGCTCAGCTTCTGCGGAATCAGCTTCGCCGCATAAAACGCATCGGCGACACCCTGCTGAACCGCGACGATCTTCTCGTCGACCGGCACCGCACCGAACGGCACACGCTTGATCCACGTTTCGACGAGCGGCAACGGCAACCCGACCTTCGGCGCGATCAGCGCGGCGGTCTCGGCCGGATGCCCGTTGACCCACAGGCCCGTCTCGCGCGCCTGCTTCAGGATCGCGCCGACCACGTCGGCATGCTGTTCCGCGAAATCCCGCGTCGCCTCGTAGAAGTTGTTCGCGGGCGTGAGGCCCGTGTAGTCGGACAGCGTGCGGATCTTCAGCGAATTCTGCGCAGCCGCGTAATACGGATCCCAGACGGCCCACGCATCGACGTTGCCGCTTTCGAACGCGGCGCGCGCGTCGGCGGGCGGCAGGTACACGGGGCGGATCTCGTCGTAGCGCACGCCGGCCTTCTTCAGCGCTTCCAGCAGCAGGTAGTTCGCGCTCGAGCCTTTCTGCAGCGCGACCTTCTTGCCGCGCAGCTCGGCGAGCGAGCGGATCGGCGAATCGGCCTTCACGAACACGGCTTCGTTGTGCGGCGACGGCGGTTCCGCGCCGACGTACACGAAGCGCACGCCCGCTGCCTGCGCGAACACGGGCGGCGGCGCGCCCGTGTAGCCGAAGTCGATGCTGTTCGCGTTCAGCGCTTCGAGCAGTTGCGGGCCAGCGGGGAATTCGAACCATTGCACGCCATAGCCGAGCGGCTTGAGCCGCGCTTCGAGCGAGCCCTGTGCCTTGATGATCGACAGCAGGCCGGCCTTTTGATAGCCGATGCGCACGACCTTGTCGGCGCCGCCCTGCGCGAAGGCCGACGCGGCGGACAGCGCGACGAGCGTGACGGCGGCGGTGCGGGTGATCCAGCGGGTGAAACGAATCATCGAACGGACTCCATGCGAAACGTCTTCGGGAGAGCGGCCGGTGCCGCTCGGTTGGAAGAATCGTCGCATGGGCGGTTGCGCCCGCAAACGAAGCATTGCCGATAAGAATATGACGGCGGCGGCCCTATGCTTTGTCGTCGTCGCCTTGCGTATCGGGCGTACCGGACTGGCGCGCCGCTTCGTCGCTGAGCTTCTTGTCGAGGATCGTCGCGACGCGGCCGCCGAGATACGCGCCCGCCGCGGTTTCGAGCGCGCGGTTCGTCTCGCCTTCGACGAACACGGCCGCGAGCGGGCGCAGGCGCCAGATCGCGTCGACCAGTTCGGGCACGTCGGTGGCCGGCGGCAGCGTGTCGGCGTCGTAGCGGTCGAGCCGCTTCACGACGAGATCGACGAGCAGCCGCGCGATCGCGTCGAAGTGCGGCCGCGCGAGGCTGATCACGTCGAGCAGTTCGCGCGGCGGGATCCCTTCCTTCGTCATCGCGGCCGCCGCCTCGAGCAGCGCGGGGCTCTTCGCGACGAACGACAGGCCGTGCCGTTCGAGCAGGCCGAGCTCGGTCACGCGCGAAAGCTGCGTGGTCGCCTGCGGGCCGAACATCTGCGCAAGCGCGGCGAGCGAATAGGTTTTCGGCAGTTCATGCGACCAGCGGCCGCCGATCGCGTTTTCGAGGCCGAGGATCGAGCGCAGGTCGTGGCCTTCGTCGATCGCCTTGATCAGGTCCTGGATGTTCGACAGCGTGTAGCCGCGCGCGAGCAGGTGGTTGATCAGCTTCAGGCGCGCGACGTGCGTGTCGTCGTAGATGCCGACGCGCCCGCGCTTCTCGGGCGGCGCGAGCAAACCGCGATCCTGGTACGCGCGGACGTTGCGCACGGTCGTGTCGGACACGCGCGCCAGTTCGTCGACCGTGTACTCGTTGCGGGAATCCGCCGCAGCCTCGTCGTGGGGGGAATGAGTCTGTTTTGACATGCGGCCATTCTAGCGCGACGCGGCAGGCTCGGGCGAGGCGGGGAGCGTGCGTGCGCCGTCTCCGAGCGGGCGCTGCAGCAGCGCCGTGTCGATCCAGCGGCCGTGCTTGAAGCCGACCGCCTTCAGCGTGCCGGCCGGCTCGAAGCCGAGCGCGCGATGCAGCGACGTCGAGCCGCCGGTGCCGCCGTCGGCGATCACCGCGATCATCTGCCGCCACGGGCCGGCCTCGCAGCGCGCGATCAGCGCCGCGAGCAGTGCGCGGCCGATCCCGCGCCCGCGCTGCGCATCGTCGATGTAGATCGAATCCTCGATCGTGAAGCGGTATGCGCTGCGCGTGCGGTACGGCGTTGCGTACGCGTAGCCGGCCACGCGGCCGTCGCATTCGGCGACGAGATACGGCAGCCCGTGGCCCAGTACTGCGTCGCGGCGCGCGCGCAGCTCGGCGGCGTCGGGCGGCGTTTCCTCGAACGACGCGACGCCGTGGCGGACGTGGTGCGCATAGATCGCGTGGATGGCGGCGAGATCGGCTTCGGTCGAATCGCGGACGATGCAGACGGCAGGCGTATCAGACATGGTGATGGGGCGACAGGGCGGGGATGCGGGCAAACCATGACTATGCGGGCGATCGCGTGGCGCGTAAAGCGGCGGCCGCATTCCCGGCGCCGCGGCGTTCAGTTCGGCGGCCGCTTCTTCTGCGTGTCGCGCGGCAACTCGTCGAAGCGGGCGAAGTAGTACGCGGAAAAGCGGCCGAGGTGCCCGAAACCGAACGTCAGCGCCGTATCGGTGATGCTGGCCACCGGGTCGGTCAGCAACTGCACGCGCGCGGCGTCCAGCCGGATGTTGCGCAGCAGCTCCATCGGGGTCGCGCCGTGGTAGCGCCGGCACAGCACGTTCAGCGTCCGCAGGCTGACGCCGGCCGCCCTGGCGAGATCTTCGAGCGAGATCGGCGCGCAGAGCCGCGCGTGGATGAATTCGTGCAGCGCATCCATCTGCCGGATGCCGCCACGCGACCCGGCTTGCGTCGGCGCGCCGAGCGCTGGCGGCACCGCGCCGGCATGCGCGGCGGCGGGCGACGGCGGGCAATGCACGAGCAGGAACAGCGCGAGGCTTCGTTCGAAATGGTCGCGCCATTCGGCCCGGATGCCGCCGTCGTCGGCGACGGCGAGCACGTTGAGCAGCGATTGCGCGATCAGATCCCATTGCGACGCGAGCGCCGTCGGCAACAGGAATCCCGGCGCGAGGCCGGGCGCCGCGTCGTCGGGCCGGCGGCCGCAGACCGCGCGCATCAGCGAATCGGGCACCTTGACGATCAGTTGCCGGGTGCCGGACCGCCAGCGAAGGCGGACGCGCGACGTCGGCGCCAGCACGGCGGTGCGCCCTTCGGACACGCCCATCACGTGCCCGTCGCACTCGATTTCGGCGCCGCCCGCAAGCGACGTGTGGACGAGCGAAAAGCCGTCGAACGGGCGCGGGGCGACCTCGACTTCGGCGCCGTACTGCAGCGCGTAGACGCTCAGATGATTCAGTTGCCCCTTGAACAGCGCTGCGTCCGGCACACCCTGCTTCCAGCGCAGCGCATGCTCGGCCAGTTCGAGCGAGACCTGCTCGTGCGCGTCCGCGCGCAATCCGGATCGGAACACGCAATTCCGATACAGCGCGGACAGCACTTCCGCATTCGGGGTGAGGGGCATGGGGCGTCTCCTGTGTGGCGTTTTTCGTGCAGCGCATCCAGCGGGCCGTGGATGCGCGTCGTGCCACATCGGTTTCTCTTGTGAGCGAGATATCCTGAAAGGATGATATTGATCTTCGTCAGACTTGTCGAAAGTATCGCAAGAATCGGATAGTCCCGCTTCCGCCAGGGAAAAATCCGGATAGCGCGCGGCCCGCGGTACGCGGCACTAGAAAAAGCGGACTGAGTTCGCGAGCACGTGCAAATTCCGGATAGTGGGAATCATTGTGGCTTCCTACACTGCGCCGGCATCCGGACGGAAAGCGGCGCATTTCACGATGAAATTTCGTACAGCTACTAAATCGATGAGCTGAGCGATCGTATTACTTCGAACGCGTGTGATGCGACGGCTACTGCCGGGCCCGATCCCCACTGGAAAAAGGAACGAAGCTCCATGCGTCAAATCAACCTGCAGGCGCTGTCCGACGATGCGCGGCTGGGCCCGCTGCACGGCGTCGTGCTGTTCTGGTGCGCGCTGATCATCGTGTTCGACGGCTACGACCTCGCGGTGGCCGGCATCGCGCTGCCGGCGATCATGAAGGAGATGGGCGTCAACCCGGCGCAGGCCGGCTTCATGGTCAGCTCGGCGCTGTTCGGCATGATGTTCGGCAACATCGTGTTCGGGACCGTCGCCGAGCGGATCGGGCGCCGCTGGGCCATCGCGGCCTGCCTGACGCTGTTCAGCGTCTTTACCGCGGCGGCCGGGCTGGCGCCGACGCCCACGCTGTTCGGCGCCGCCCGCTTCCTGGCGGGCATCGGCATCGGCGGCGTGATGCCGAACGTGATCGCCCATATGACCGAGTACGCGCCGCGCCGCTTGCGCAGCACGCTGGTGACATTGATGTTCAGCGGCTATTCGGTCGGCGGCATGCTGGCGGCGGTCATGGGCAAGGGGATGATCGAGGCGTACGGATGGCAGTCCGTGTTCGTCGCCGCGGGTGCGCCGGTGCTGCTCGTTCCGCTGCTCGTGAAATGGATGCCGGAATCGCTGCCGTTCCTGATCCGGCGCGGCAGGACCGACGAGCTCGCGCGCATCGCGCGTCGGCTCGATCCCGCATACCGGCATCAACCGGGCGACTGTTATGTCGTCCCGCGCGAAGGCAACGCCGGCAGCGCGCCGGTTCGCCAGCTGTTCGACGACGGCCGCGGATTCAGCACCGTCATGTTCTGGATCGCGTGCTTCATGTGCCTGTTCATGGTGTATGCGCTCAGCTCGTGGCTGACCCGGCTGATGGCGAGCGCCGGCTACAGTCTCGGCTCCGCGCTGACGTTCGTGCTGGTGCTGAACGCCGGCGCGATGGTCGGCGCAATCGGCGGCGGCTGGCTGGCCGATCGCTTTCCGATCAAGACGGTGCTCGTGTCGATGTATCTGCTCGCCGCGGTATCGATCACGCTGCTCGGCTACAAGATGCCGACCGCGCTGCTGTTCGTGCTGGTCGGCCTCGCGGGCGCGTCGACGATCGGCACGCAGATCGTCAATTGCGCGTATGCGGGGCAGTTCTATCCGATGGCGATCCGCTCGACCGGCATCGGCTGGACGCTGGGCGTGGGCCGCAGCGGCGCGATCCTGGCGCCGATCGTCATCGGTTTGCTGGTCGGCATCGATCTGCCGCTGGAACAGAACTTCATGGCGATCGGGCTGCCCGCGCTGGCGGCGGCCGTCGCGGTCGGCTTGATCGATCATCGGCGCTCGGCGTCGCATCGCGATCGCCCGGCCAGTGCCGGCGAGCGTCAGGCGTCGCCTGTCCGGCAGTCCTGAGCGGCGCATCGGCAGGGCGCAACCGGCCGGGGATCACGGCCGGCCCGCAACGGCGGTTCCGAAGGGGCTGCGGCGTCAGAGCCGCCCGTCCGCCGCGCGCACCGCATCTGCGATCGCGTCCGCGACGCGCTGCACGCGCGGCGAGCGGCGCACGTCCGGATGGACGACGAGCCAGATCTCGCGCTCGATGTCGCAGCGCGGCGCGGAAGTCAGCTCGACGAGCGGCGCGGGTGCGGACGACGGTGCCGCACCGGCTGCGGCGAGCGAATCGTCGACGAGAAACCGCGGCAACAGCGCGACCCCCGCGCCGGCGACGCATGCGCGATGCAGCGCCGCGAGGTCGTTCGCGACGAACGCAAAACGGCGACCGGCCGCGAAGCGTTCGAGCCATTGCTGCTGCGGCGTTTGCGCGAGCGCGTCGTCGTAGCCGACGAACGGCCAGGTGTCGGGCGGCGCGTCCGCCCATTCCGGCGACGCGCACAGCGCGAAGCGCATCGTGCCGAGCCGGCGCGCGGCGAGCCCCGGCTCGCTCGGCCGCGACAGCCGCACCGCGAGATCGGCTTCGCGCGCATACAGGTTCGCCGCATGCATCTCGCCCATCAGGTCGATCCGCAGCGCCGGCCATGCGCGCTGCGCGCGGGCGAGCCGCGGCGCGAGGAAATGGCTGGCGAACACCGGCGACGCCGACACGCGCACGACGCCGTCGAGCGCTGCCGCACCCTGCGCGGCGCGCGCGAACGCATGTGCATCGGTTTCGACGCGCGCGGCGTGCTCGGCGAGGCGCAGCCCTTCGTCGGTCGGCGGCCAGCCGCGCGGCAGGCGGTCGAACAGCCGGATGCCGAGCGCGGACTCCAGCGCGTCGATGCGCCGTGCGACCGTCGAATGCTGGACCTGCAGCGCGCGTGCGGCGGCCGACAGGCTGCCGCCGCGCATCACCGCGAGGAAGGTGCGGATGTCGTCCCAGCTCATCGGCAGCGCGGACGCGGGGATGGGATCCAGATCGGTCGAATTTTGCACAGTAGGTGGGCGATAAACGGGAATTCCGATCGATTATGCACGATGGGATGATCGTGTCACTTCATTCGATTGCGAGGAACGTCATGACCCAAACTGCTACCGCCATCCGGATCGGGATCGACCGCTACGGCGACGCCGGCGTGCTGCGCCGCGTCGATGCGCCCGTTGCGCCGCCCGGCGCCGGCGAGGTGCGGATTCGCCAGACCGCCGTCGGCGTGAATTTCGTCGACATCTATTTCAGGACGGGGGCGCACGCATTGCCCGCGCTGCCGGACGTGCTCGGCGTCGAGGCGGCCGGCGTGATCGACGCGGTTGGGCCCGGCGTGACGGATCTCGTGCCCGGCCAGCGGGTCGCGTATGCGGGCATGCCGACCGGCAGCTATGCGAGCCTGCGCACGATGCCGGCCGGGCGCGTGGTGCCGATACCCGACGGCCTGAGCGACGACGCGGTCGCCGCCGGGCTGCTGAAAGGGATCACCGTCTATATGCTGCTGCATCGCGTCCGGCAGGTCGGCGCCGGCGACACGGTGCTCGTGCATGCGGCTGCCGGCGGCGTCGGGCTGCTGGCGACGCAGTGGGCGCGCGCGCTCGGCGCGCGGGTGATCGGCACGGTCGGGTCGGCCGCGAAAGCCGCGCTCGTGCGCACGCATGGCGCCGACGCGGTGGTCGATTATCGCGAGGAGGATTTCGTCGCGGCCGCGCGTGCATTTGGCGGCGGCGCGGGTGTCGATTATGCGATCGACGGGATCGGCGGCGACGTGCTGACGCGCACGCTCGGTGCGATCCGTCCGTTCGGGATGGTCGCGAGCATCGGGCAGGTTGCCGCGATCGGCACGCGGCAGACGGTCGATCTCGACGAACTGGGGCCGGCCCGCTCGATCGCGCTCGCGCGGCCGAGCGTGCTCGGCTTCATCGCACGCGACGTCGCAGGGTATCGCGAAGCCGCGCGCGCGACGCTCGAACGGCTCGCGGGCGGAATGCACGTCGAGATCGGCGCGCGGCTGCCGCTCGAACAGGCGGCCGATGCGCACCGGCTGCTGGAGTCGCGCGCGACGACGGGCGCGGTGGTGCTGGTGCCGTAACGGCGGGCCGCGGCGGATGGGGCGCGCTGCGGGGCAACGGGCCAAAGGCCGCGGCGTGGCGCGCTTCCGGTGCCGGTCGCGGCGCGGCTCGCATGCCGATCAGTTGTGCGTGCGCAGCGGCGCATCGTCGACGAACCAAGCGAGCACGAACGCGATCGCGACCACGATGGCCGCAGCGAGATACACGACGTGCAGCGAGCCCGCGAACGCATGCAGGTACGCGTCGCGCACCGCGTTCGGCAACTGGTGCACGGCACCGGGGCCGAGCGCGGGCGGCAGCTCCGTGCCGGCCGGCAGCGCCTGCAGCATCCGCGCCTGCAGCCCGTGCGAGAACAGCGCGCCGAACGCCGCGACGCCGATCGAGCTGCCGATCGAGCGGAACAGCGTCGCGCCCGATGTCGCGACGCCCATGTGCCGGAACTCGACCGTGTTCTGCACCGCGAGCGTGAGCACGGGCATCACCATCCCGAGGCCGATCCCGAGCAGCGCCATGTACGCGTACATCGTCTGCAGCGGCGTATCGAGCGACAGCGTCGACAGCAGCGCCAGCGCGATCCCGCCGGTCAGCGTGCCGGCGATCGGAAAGATCCGGTACGAGCCGAGCCGCGAGATCAGCCGGCCGCTGATCACCGACATCGCGAGCATGCCGCCCATCATCGGCAGCAACTGCATCCCGGCCTGCGACGGCGTCGAGCCCTTCACGACCTGCAGGTAGAGCGGAATGAACGTGACCGAGCCGAACAGCGCGGTGCCGACCACGAAGCCGATCAGGCTGACCAGCACGAAGGTGCGATGGCGGAACAGTTCGAGCGGGATGATCGGCTCGGCCGCGAGCCGCTCTTCGTAGATGAAGCCGCCGATCGTGACGAGGCCGAGCACGAGCGTCATCCACAGTTGCGGCGACGTCCACGGCAGCAGCGAGCCGCCTTCGCTGGTGAACAGGATCACGCAGGTGAGGGCCGTCGCGAGGAACGCGGCGCCCATGTAGTCGATCCGGTGCTTCACGTGCGCGCTGTGCGGCCGGAACGCGATGCCGATCACCGCGAGCGCGAGAAAACCGAGCGGCAGGTTGATCGTGAAGATCCAGCGCCACGACAGATGCTCGACCAGGAAGCCGCCGAGCAGCGGACCGACGATCGTCGCGAGGCCGTACACGCCGCCGAACATCCCCTGGTAGCGCGCGCGGCGATCGGGCGGGACCAGATCGCCGATCGCGGCCATCGTGACGACCATCAGGCCGCCGCCGCCGAGCCCCTGCAGCGCGCGCAGCACGATCAGCTGCGTCATGTCCTGCGCAATGCCGCACAGCGCCGAGCCCGCGAGGAACAGCACGATCGCGGCCTGCAGCACGATCTTGCGGCCATACAGGTCGCCGAGCTTGCCGTACAGCGGCAGCACGACGGTGGACGACAGCAGGTACGCGGTGACGACCCATGACAACTGGTCGAGGCCGCCGAGCTCGCCGACGATCGTCGGCAGCGCGGTCGACACAATCGTCTGGTCGAGCGCGGACAGCAGCATGACAAGCAGCAGCGCGGCGACGATCAGCCCGGTCGGCGCGTCGCGGCGGGCCGTCTCGGCGGCCGGCGGAGTAAGGAGGGTGTCGGTTGTCATCGAGATATCTGCCATGGCAGGGAATTGGTTCGAAATATAACGACCGGTGATTGACTAGTCAATTTCTGCCCAGCCTCGATATGTTGCAGCCGTAACAGGAGATTGCCGGCGCGAAAAAAATTGATCGGGATCAGACAGAAAGCGGGGCCGGACTCAAGTTTTCTGCAGGCAAACCGTAATCCAGAGTGCCGCGGACCGATTGCCGCGGCACTTTTCATCGCTCACGTGCCGCCATGAACCTGAACGCCCTGTTTTCCCGTTTCTCGATCCGCACGCGGATCTTCTCCACGCTCGGTCTCGTTGCCGCGCTGCTCGTCGTGTCGGGGCTGATCGGCCTCGCCGGCATGCAGAGCTCGAATCGCGCGCTCGACGAGGCCTACACGCAGCAACTGGCTGCGAAGACCGCGCTGTCCACGGCGAGCCTGAACCTGACGATCGTGCGCACGACGCTCGACCGCGCGCTGCTGCATCCGGAAGCGGCGGAAGTGCCCGATCTCGTCAAGAAGGCCGAGGGCTATCTCGCGAAGGCCGACGCTGCGTGGCGCGGCTACGCGGCGATGCCGCACGACGGCGACGAAGGCCCGCTCGCGAGCCGTCTCGACGCCGCGCGCCAGGCGCTGATCGGGCAGGCGCTGAAGCCGCTGATCGATGCGATCCGCGACGGCCGGCGCGACGAGGCCGACCGCTTGCTGATGTCGGTTGCGCCGCCGCTGTCGGTCGCGCTCACGCAGGCGACCGATGCGCTCGATACGTATCAGGCGGCGCGCGGCAAGGATGTCTACGACACCGCGCAGACCTATTACGGCTGGATGCGCGCAGGCGCGATCGCGGGCATCGCGTTCGGCCTGGCCGCGTGCCTCGGCTGCGCGATCGGCCTGCATTACGCGATCACGCAGCCGGTGAACCGGCTGCTGTCGCATTTCCGCCGCCTGTCGGACGGCGACCTGACGTCGGAGGTGCGCTGGTCGTCGCGCGACGAGATGGCCGAACTGGTCAATGGCGTGACGGGCATGCAGCGCAGCCTCGCGGACACGGTGCGCCAGGTCAGCCAGGGTTCGGAAGCGATCTCGACGGCGACGCACCAGATCGCGGCCGGCAACACCGATCTGTCGCAGCGCACCGAGGAACAGGCGTCCGCGCTGCAGGAGACGGCCGCGAGCATGGAGCAACTGACCGCGACCGTGAAGCAGAACGCCGACCATGCGCTCGAGGCGCAGGCGTGCGCGGACAGCGCGAGCGAGATCGCGACGCGCGGCGCGACGGTGGTCGGCGAGGTGATCGGCACGATGAACGAGATCGACCAGAGCTCGCAGAAGGTCGCCGACATCATCGGCACGATCGAGGGGATCGCGTTCCAGACCAACATCCTCGCGCTGAATGCGGCGGTCGAAGCCGCGCGCGCGGGCGAGCAGGGCCGCGGCTTCGCGGTGGTCGCGGGCGAGGTGCGCACGCTCGCGCAACGCTCGGCGTCCGCGGCGAAGGAGATCCGCACGCTGATCGGCGAATCGGTCGAGCGCGTCGCGAACGGCTCGCGGCTCGTCGGCGTGGCCGGCGCGACGATGCAGGACATCCAGCAGGCGATCGGGCGCGTGACGGGGATCATGACCGAGATCGCGGCCGCGTCGAACGAGCAGCGCGACGGGATCGAGCAGGTGAACCGCGCGGTGTCGCAGATGGACCAGGTGTCGCAGCAGAATGCGGCGCTCGTCGAGCAGGCCGCGGCTGCGGCGTCGTCGCTGGAGGAGCAGGCGGACGGGTTGCGTCGTGCGGTGGGGGCGTTCCGGGTGGCTTGATGGATAACGGGCGGCGACGCGGCGGGCATTCGCCTGCCGGCGGCCCGCCCGTTGCGTCAACCCGCCGCGAGCTGCGCGGCCGCGCGTGACGACGCGACGATCAGCAGCTTCATCGTCGCGCGCGTCGCGCCGACGAACAGCTTGCGCGCGGCACGCGCGTCGAGCGTGTCGAAGTCGACTTCGGTGAGGATCACGCACGGCGCCGACTGGCCCTTGAAGCGGTAGATCGAATCGAGCAGCACGTCGCCTTCGCGATATTCGGGGTTGCCGAACAGGTCGTACTTGCCGGTGAAGCTCTTGAGCCGGTGCGGGCCGAGCTGGTCGAGCGGCGCGAGCACCGAGCCTTCGCGGCCGCGATACGACAGCACCGCTATGTCCTGCTTGCGGAAGCCGAGCGACAGCGCGTGCGTGATCGCGCGCTTGGTCGCGTCGATGCAGGCTTCCGCCAACGCGTCGCCCGGCATGCCTTCTTCCCCGTAGGCCGATACCGACGGATCGGACCCGTCGAACGGGCTGCCCGAGCGCAGCTCGGCCGCAAGCGGCTCGACGCGCCCGACGACTTCGCGCACGAAGTCGAGCAGGTCGCGCGGGCTGCGGTAGTTCGTCAGTGCCTTCAGCGTCACCCAGCCGGGCAGCGCGACGGGCTCGCGCATGTACAGGTTCTGCAGCGGATCTTCGAGCCACCACCACGCACCGTCCGGCGCCAGCAAACGCTCCAGTGCGGCCGCCCACGGCGCATGGAAATCCTGCCCTTCGTCGACGACCAGCACGTCGAAGCGCCAGCGCTCGGGGATCGGAGCCTGCGCGAAGCGCGTCTCGAGCCGCTCGAATTCGCCGGGCACCTGGAAGTCGGGCGTATAGCCGCCGTCGCGCGCGACCCAGTCGCACAGCTGGTGGTAGTTCGCGATCTTCGCGCCGGGCGGCGCGATGCGCGCGATGTAGTCGGCGAGCGGCCGGTTGAAGCATACGTAGAGCACGCGCTTGCCGGCCGCGACGGCATCGCGCATCGCCTGCACCGCGAGCTGCGTCTTGCCCGAGCCGGCCGTGCCGGTGACGCGCAGCCGGAACGGCGCGAATTCGAGCTGGCGCGCCCACGCGGCGAGGCCGCCCGACAGCCGCGTGACGAGCGTGCCGGCTTGCCCGACGAGCGCGCTCGTGTCGGGCGTGAGCGCGAGTTCGTCCGCGAGGAAATGGTGGAGCTTCGGCGCGTTCGGGAGACGTTCGTCGTCCTCGGGCAGGATCTGCAGGATCACCTGCGCGAGCTGCGCCTTGCGCGACGCGTCGACGATGCGGTCGGCCGCGACGCCGGCGATCGATGCCTGGCGGATCGAATAGTCGGGGCAGTACAGCAGCGCCTCGACGCCGTAGACGCCCGCGCCGAGCGCGGCCGTCAGGCGCCGGTGCAGTGTTTCCTGCGTGCGCGCGAGCTGGATCGCGACGTTGCGCTCGGTCTGCAGGTAGACCTTCACGAGCCCCTTCGGCGTTTCACGCAGGAAGCCGGCCTTCTGCTCGATCAGCAGCACGCGGCCGGCCGGGCTCACGACGACGAACGCGGCCTCGCCGAACACCGAGAAGGCCTGGTCGGCACGCGTCCAGTGCACGCCGTGATACACGGTGTAGGTGTCGGGCAGCGCGTGTTCGAGCGCGGCGAGCGTTTCGCGCTCGCGTTCGGCCGCGCCGGTCGCGGCGAGGCTTTTCCAGTCGTCGGGAATGAGGCGGGCCATGGAGTCGGGCGGCGTAGGCGTGAACAGGTGCGGCTATTGTACTGAGGAACCTGTTCACGGCCGCACGGACGCAGGCCGTCCGGGAGAGGGGCGGAGGCGGGCGGAAGTTACCCGCGCGCGAGCCGTTTCGCGAGATCGGCGCTGAGGATCGCCATGCGCGCGGGTTTTTCGTAGCAGACGACGTCGAACGTGCGGATCACTTCGCTGATGTCGGCTTCGCTCGCACGGCCGGTGAGCAGGTCGCCCGTCAGCACGAAAATCGGCGCGCCCGGGTTGTCGGACGTACGCACCGCCTTGATCGCGGTCGCGGCTGTGCCGTCGTCGAACAGCCATTCGGTCAGCACCGCATCGAAAGCCTGGCCCTGCAGCGCGTCGACGAACGGCGCGAGGCCGTCGAACGCGGCCGTCGCGAAACCCTGCCGTTCGAGATAGCGGCACAGCTCGGTCGCGCTGACGCGATCGGGATCGATCACGGCGACGACGAGCTTGTCGCTCTCCGCGCGGCGCGGATAGATTTCGATCTTGTGCACGTCGTATGCGTTCTGGTACAGCACGCCCGTGTGGCGCAGCACGCGCCAGCGGCCGTTCTGTTCGTACGCGACGAACTCGGGGCGCGCGCCGGCTTCGAGCGGCGCGCCGATCCATGCGGTGCACGGAATCTCGGCGACGCCCGCGTAAAGTACGGCCTCCTGCGAACAGGCGCCGACCATGCCGGGGTCGAGCGTTTGCGCGCCGAACAGCTGGGCGGCGGGTTCGCCGTACGCTTCGGCGACTTTCTTGATTTGCGCGAGCGTCCAGGGGCTGCTGCCGCGCAGTTTGCGGTGGCCTTGCGAGAAACTCAGGTCGAGGATGCGGCACAGCTCGGTGGTCTGCTGGCGCTTGCCGATGCCGTTGCGGGTCATCAGCTCGCGCACGCGCTCGGCAACCGCGAGGGAATCCGTGGTGATTGCTTCAGTGGTCATGCTACGGGAACGGATCGTGACGTTCAGAACGACGCCTTGCGGCAGTCTCGACGGACAGTCTTCATGACGTCCAGTGGCGAGCCGACCGGCCACGCGCGGAAAAGATAACTTTACCGCAAAATGGTCGTCATTCAGTGTCATGAAAGGTGCGTTTGTGTGAAAGGTGTGTCACGACGTTACCGTAGCAGCTCATATCTCGAACGTATTAACGCCCGACAGGAAACAATGACGACAACCTATCCGCTGCACGATGCCTTGACCCGCGCCGAAACGGCGCTTCCGGCCGAAGCCGACGTCGTGATCGCCGGCGCCGGCATCATGGGCTGCGCGGCCGCGTATTACCTGGGCCTGCGCGGCCTGAAGGCCGTCGTGCTCGACAAGTCGCGCATCGCCGGACAGCAGTCGACGCGCGCGTGGGGCTTCGTGCGGCAGCAGGGGCGCGAAGCCGCCGAGGTGCCGCTGATGATGGCCGGCATGCGGATCTGGGAGGGGTTAGAGGAAACCCTCGGTTTCGATCTCGAATGGCGGCAGGGCGGCTGTCTCTATATTGCGGACAACGAAACTGACTGGGCGTCGTTCAACGCGTGGCTTTCCGTCGCACGCGAGCACGGGCTCGATACGCGCACGCTGACCCGCGCGCAGATCGACGAGCGCGTCAGCGGCCTTTCGCCGCAGGCGCGCACGCTCGGCGGGCTGTACACCGCGACCGACGGGCAGGCCGAGCCGCGCCGCGTGGCCGCGGCGTTCGCCGCGCGAGCAACCGAGGCCGGCGCGCGCTTCTTCGAAGGCTGCGGCGTGACGGCGATCGAGACGGCCGGCGGCGCGGTCGTCGGCGTCGCGACCGAGCGCGGCACGATCCGCACGCGGCGCGTGATCTGCGCGGCCGGCGCGACCAGCTTCCGGCTGCTCGACGGCGTCGGCATCCGGCTGCCGCAGCAGGCCGTGCGCGGTACCTGCATGCGCACCAACGTGGTGCCGCCGGTATCGGCGTCGACGGTGTGGGGGCACGGCCTCGGCATCCGGCAGCGCAAGAACGGCGCGATCAATCTCGCCGACGACATGCAGGTCGACGTCGACCTGACGCTCGGCCACCTGCGCGGGTTGAGCCTGTTCTGGCCGGAGTTCTGGTCGCAGCGCGACAAATTCCGGCTGCACGTGAATTCGGCCGCGTGGCGCGATGCGCTTGCGCGCATCAACGGCGCGGCCGGGCCGATCGAGCCGCGCGATCCGCAGCCGCAGCCGAATCGCGCGCATGCGCCGCGCGCGCTTGCGAAGCTCAAGGCGATCTTCCCCGCGCTGAAGGACGCGCAGATCGTCGAGGCATGGGCCGGCCTGATCGACGTGCTGCCCGACGGCATTCCGGTGATCGATGCGTCGGGCGCGCCGTCGGGGCTCGCGATCGCGACGGGGTTCTGCGGTCACGGTTTCGCGATGGGGCCGATCGTCGGCCGGCTGCTGGCCGAATGGATCGACACGGGCGCGCCGTCGCTCGACCTGTCGGCGTTTCGCGCGCAGCGTTTCGTCGACGGGACGATGGTGCGGCCGCGCAGCATGCTGTAGCGGACAAATCGATGCAATGATGTCGGGTCGGATCGCTGCCTTCCCGTCGTAGAATCGAGCCCGCATCCTTCAGGAGATTCCCCGTTGGCCTCGCCTTCCGCCCAGCGCCGTTCGTTGCGCTCACGCCTGCGTCGCGCCCGCAATCCGTGGCAGGCGCCGCGTGCGCGCATGCTGTTCACGCGTCCCGCGACGTCGCCGCGGCGCACGCTGCTGTTTCGCGTCGGTGCGGTCGCGCTGTTGTGCGTGCTCGCGTTCCTCGTGCTGTATGTCGATCGCGACGGCCTGCGCGATTCGACCAAGAGCACGCCGATGACCGTCGCCGATCTCGTGTACTTCACGATGGTCACCGTCGCGACGGTCGGCTACGGCGACATCGTGCCCGTCACCGCGCGCGCCCGCCTGATCGATGCGTTCTTCATCGTGCCGATCCGCATCGTCATCTGGTTCATTTTCCTGGGCACGGCGTATCAGTTCGTGATCCAGCGCGTCATCGAGGAATTCCGCATGAAACGTCTGCAAAAGCAATTGTCCGATCACATCGTCGTGTGCGGTTACGGCCTGTCGGGGTCGATCGCCGTGCGCGAGCTGCTCGAGAGCGGCGTCGATGCCGCGACGATCATCGTGATCGATTCGCAGCAGCAGGCGCTCGAGGCCGCGACGTCGCTCGGCGTGACGGGGCTGCTCGGCGATCCCGCGCATGAGGATCTGCTTCAGCAGGCACAGGTGCGCGCGGCGAAGGCCGTGATCATCTCGGTGACCGACGATCCGACCGCGATCCTGCTGACGCTGTCGGTGCGCAGCATCGCGCCCGAGACGAAGATCGTCGTGCGGATCCAGGAGAACCTGTACCAGCGGCAACTGCGGCAGGCCGGTGCGGACGTGATCGTGTCGTCGACGAAGATCGGCGCGCTGCTGCTCGCGGATGCGGTGCATAGCCGCTACATCGTGCCGTTCGTGAACGACATGCTGTCGACGCGCGGGCGCGCGACGCTGATCGAGCGCGAGGCGCTGCCGCACGAGATCGGCTGCATGACCAATGTCGTGCCGGGCGCGATCGTGGTCGGGCTCGATCGCTGCGGGAAGATCCAGTCGTTTTATGAAGATCCGCCATGCCGGATCGAGAAGGGGGACACGCTGGTCGTGATTCAGTCGGCGCGGATTCCGGATGCGGATGTGTGAGGATTGTGCGTGGAGTAAGCGTCAGTATTTTCAATGGATTATCGTTTAAGTTTTCTCCGATTATTCGTTTCATTTCTAGTGTGTAGGCGCTATGCCAGGCGATCTGGGGCAACTTCGATCCACGTCGATCGATGGCAATGCGTCCTCGATGAGACGTCCAGTGCTATCGGAGCGCCGCGCCTGCCGGCTTGTCGGGCTTTCTCGCAGCATGTTGCACTACGAGTGCGAAGCCGGACCATGAGAATGAAGCGTTGACGGCGCGTCTGGTGGAGCTGGCGCACGAGCGTCGCCGCTTCGGCCACCGTCGGCTGCATGCCCTGGTGGAACGCGAAGGAACGCACGCCAATCACAAACGGGCGCCCGCTTCCGAGGCGATCCCAAAGCGGTGCGAACAGACCAGGGGCCCGAATTCACGAGCCGCGCGCTCGGCCAGTGGGCCTACGCAAGTGGCGTCACCATGAAGTTGATTCAGGCCGGCAAGCCGACGCGGAATGCGTACATCGAATCGTTCAACGGCAAGTTCCGCGATGAATGCCTTAACGAGCACTGGTCTACGACGCTTGCCCACGCTCGCGCTGTCATCGCGGCATGGCGTCAAGACTACAACGAGCAAAGGCCGCACAGCGCACTGAATTACCTCTCGCCATCGGAGTTCGCGGCGAAACATCAGGCAACAGCGGATGCTCCTGCCGCATTCCAGGAGCTGGTTTAAAGGGACTTTGCTAGAAGTCCATTGGCGCTATTGATGGGGCAGGTCATACAACCACAATCGTCGTCATGTTCCGACGGATCAGGGGCGAATCGCCGCAGCGATATCTGGCAGCCAGTTGAGCGAGCATGATTCGGGGCGGCCTGCGGCTCCGCGACGTGATCGGGGCGTCCTGGTCGTCCCGGCGTCGCGAATGACCGCCCCGGACGTCGGGTTTTGGATTGGTATCGCGCCGGTATGCGGCGATTTTGAAATGGCATACTACGACACCAATCTAGCGGGGCATGACGTTGCATTTGGGCAGATGATTGGCATCCTGCAGCGCACGCCCATCGCGCCATCGCTTTGGAAATTGGCACATGAGCACTGGCCCGGCAGCACAGCCTCTCGACAAGCTGGAAAGGAGCGACGACGAGTCGCCTCATTCCCGCTCGGTTTGGCTTGCCAACGAGTTTCGGGCCAGCTACGGATGGCTGAAGGCGAAGCTGCTGCGTCGTGTCGGATCGCCGGCCGATGCCGAGGATCTTGCGTCGTCGTCGTTCGAGGCGCTTGCCGGCGTCGATGACCCGCCGGGTATTCGCGAGCCTCGAGCGTGGCTGACCGTCATCGCCCAGCGTCTCACCTTCGAGATGTGGCGCCGCCGGGATCTCGAGCGCGCTTATCATGAGGCGCTCCTCACCGTCGAGGAGCCCCTCGCGCCGTCCGCCGAATCGATCGTCGAGATTTCCCAGGCATTGTTCCTGATCGATCAGGCGCTCGATGGATTGTCTCCGAAAGCGAAAAGTGCCTTTATCTACAGCCAGATCGACGGCCTCACGTATTCCGAGATTGCCGCTCGACTCGGCGTCTCGACAAGCATGGTTCGCAAATATATCGCCCAGGCGCTTACCCGATGCTTTCTGATCAGTTGAAGGCCCCGCGTGGCGCCGGCCCGGTCGATGCGTGCGCGGAGGAAGCCGTTCAGTGGGAGGTCCGGTTGCGTGCCGAGGACGCCACGCAGCAGGATCGCGATGGCTTCGAGGCATGGCGCCGCGCCGATCCCGCGCACGAAGCGGCGTGGATACGGCTCCAGGAAGGGCTGGCGCGGTTTGCCTCCCTGCGGAACGCGCCCGGCACGGCGGTGCGAAGCGCGCTGAACGAGCCGTCTCGTGCGAGGCGCCGCATGTTGAAGGCTGGCGCCGGGGTGGGGGCGCTGGCGCTGGCCGCGATCGGAACGCGAGAACTGGTCCGGGCGTATTCGCTCGACGCCGACTATCACAATGGCGATCGGACGCCGCAGGCCGTGGCGCTGAAAGACGGGACACCGATCGTCCTCGGGGCATCGGCGCGTGTTTATTGGACACGGGACGGCGCACGCGGCGACGTCTATCTTGCGTCCGGCCAGATCCTGACGAGTCCCGCCACGACGAACCGCTCGCAGTTCGCCGTGAGGACGCGGGACGGGACGGCAATCACGAGCCACGCTCGCCTGAGCGTCGATACATTGCGATATCACACCGTGGTCGCGGTGCAGGGGGGGGATGCAACCCTTGCGACGCCGCGCGGCGGCAGTGTCCGCATCGGCGATGGTTCGGTCTGGTCGCTATCGCCGGGGCGCATCGCCCGCATGCCCGAGACGGCCGCCGACATCTTCGCCTGGAGCCGCGGCACGCTCGTCGTCCTGGATCGCCCGCTGCCCGACATCCTCGAGACGCTGGGCCGCTACTACGGCGGCTATATCCGGTTTCCGCGGGCCGCGCTCGCTCGCCGGGTCAGCGGCGTGTTCCCACTCGACGACGCCGAGGCGGCGCTGCGCCAGCTCGCCAACGGCCTGGGACTTTCCCTTGCCGTGTATGGCAAGGTTCTGGCCGTCGCCTCAGAGGCTTGACGCCGCGCCCCGTTCAGCCGGGGCGCAAAAATTTTTTCTTTCCCGGTGTCACTTTTCCCGCTTCGTTGCACAAGGTGAATGAAGGCGTCCGAATGCCTGCGACGCTTACCTTGTCCCGAAGGGGGGAACTGTGATCGACCATATCGACAAGGCCATCCTGACAGTCCTGCAAGAGGACAGCACGCTTTCAGTGGCGGAAATCGCCGATCGCGTGCATTTGTCGACGACGCCTTGCTGGCGCCGCATACAGAAGCTCGAGCAGGACGGCGTCATCGCCCGCCGGGTTGCCCTGCTCGACGCCGACAAGCTCAATGTCGGCGTGACCGTGCTCGTCGAAATCAGGACTGCGCAGCATACCGCAGCCTGGCTCAAACGCTTCTGCGACGTGGTCGCCGACATCCCCGAGGTGATCGAGGTGTACCGCATGAGCGGTCATATCGACTACCTGCTGAAGGTGGTCGTTCCGCACATTGCCGGGTATGACGGCGTGTACAAGCGCTTGATCAGCGAGCTGGAAATTTTCGATGTGAGTTCGAGTTTCTCGATGGAGACCATCAAGCATACGACGAGGTTGCCCCTCGATTACGTTTGCTGATTTTCTTGTCTGCGGATTCCGCCTGCTGGATTGAATTTTCAAAGACGGCGCGGTCGGTGGGAATAAAAAACCGGAAATGGCGCGAAGGACGAATTCTTTCAAAAAAGTATTCCGGGCAGGATCGCTAGACTTTTTCATGTGGATGAGGAGCCGGCAAGCCTGCCGGGGCCGGCGGCCTCGAGCGAAGCCGGGAGTGAAGGGGGAAGGCATGCCGTTGCGGTTGACCGCTTCTCGACTTCTCGATCGTGTGGGACAAGACAGGCGTTTTGCCGAAATACAACCGACTAGGGATGGGTGCATCGTGGGGATCAAGTTCGACGGCAAGGGTATGGCCCGCAACGTTGCGGCAATGGCGATCGCAATGGCGGTTGCCCAGACTTTCATGGTGTCCGCGGCGTATGCGCAGCAGGCGGAACAACACACCTATCATCTGCCGAGCGGTCCGCTGGATCGCACGTTGGTGGAGATCGCCCGGGTCGCGCAGCTTCCGTTGAGCTATGACGCGTCATTGGTGCAGTCGCTCAAATCGGCGCCGGTGGACGGCACGTATTCGGCCGAGGCCGCGATTCGCAAGGCCTTGCAGGGCACGGGCCTCGACCTGGTTCCGACGGCGAACGGCGGTTACACGCTGGCTCACGTCAAGGCGGATGCCAAGGGGGTTTCGTCGGCGCCGGCCGCTGCCGCAGTCGCGGCGACCACGGCGCAGGTAGACACCACCTTGCCCCTCATCAGCGTGGCGGCCAGCCGGGATTCAGGCGGTACCGGCTTCGTCGCGGAATCGTCCTCCACCTATGCGCGCTCGGATGTGCCGCTGAGCGAGACGCCGAAATCGGTCAGCGTCATCAATGCCGCGGTGATCCAGAGCCAGGGTGCTCAGTCGCTCTCCGATGTGCTGAGGAATGCTTCCGGTGTCGTCACGCGGCCGGGGCCGCTGGGCGTGCCGAGTTACACGATTCGCGGGTTTGTAGCGCAAAACGTCACGTCGGATGGATTGGCGACTGTCGGGACGGCCCCTAACGTTACGCCGACGATCGCCATCTCGAGCGTGGAAGTGGTCAAGGGACCCTCGGCCATCGTGAATGGCAACAGTCCGCCGGGAGGCGTCATCAATCTCGTCAAGAAGACGCCGCAGGCCGATCCGTTTCATGAAATCCAGGTGGGCTACGGATCGTACGGCGACACCCAGATCGCGCTGGACAGCACGGGCGCGATCACCGCCGACAAGAAACTCCGGTATCGCTTCATCATCTCGGGTGAACGGGTCGGCCAGAATTCGATGGGATATGACGGCAAGAGAAATTTCTACTTTGCGCCGACTGTGCAATGGAAGGACTCGACCACGGATGTGACGGTCGGCTATGAGCGCACGGTCTACCGCGAGCCGGTTCCCCAGTTCACGCTCGGCCATGCTGCCGGCGATATCTATCGAAACTATATCGACAAGCCGCTTGGCACGCCGTCCGACCATTTCGGCGCGCAAACGGACAATATTTTCATTCATCTCGAACAAAAGCTCGGCTCGGCGCTGACCTTCGTGAGCAAGGGTTCCTATACGCGGACCCAACAAACGCAGCAAGCCTGGACTACGGCCACGCCGCTCTCGGCGACCAACGGCGTGTTGTTCCACAATTTCGATTCGCTTTCGGATTTCTACAGTTGGAGCTTCCAGAACTACCTGCGCGCCAAGTTCAATGTCGGCGCTGCGAAAAATACGGTGATTGCTGGCTGGGACGTTCTTCGCTACAGCCAGCATCAGTCTGACACCACGACATCGAAATTCATTTCCATTCCGAATGTCTTCGGCTCATTTACGCTTCCGTCTTCCGACACGGGAAACCTGATGCCGAATGGGACTACCTACTTCACCCAAACCGGCTTGTATCTACAAGATCAGTTCTCCTACAAGAATTTCCATGCACTCGCGTCCGTGCGCCGGGATACCTATCTGACACATGCGACCTACGCCGGTAACCCACCACCGGGAAACCATCAGAATGCGTATAGCCCGAGCCTCGGCCTGCTCTACGAACTGACGTCCGAGGTTGCCGCCTACGCCAGCTACAACCGTGGCTTTCAGCCGGGCACGGCGCTTAAATTCGGCGGCGGTGTGCTCCCCCCGCAAACCAGCCAGCAGGTCGAAGTGGGCATGAAGTTCAACCTGCTGGACGACAAGCTGGCCATCACGACCTCGGCTTACCGCACCTCGTTCAGCAATTACAACGTTGCCGACCCGGCCCATCGCGGCTTCTATCTTCCTGCCGGCGGCGCCGTCAGCCGCGGATTCGAAGCGGAGATTACCGGGCAGCCGCTGCCCGGTGTCAACGTGGTGGGCAGCTACACGTACAACGACTTCGTGCAGCCGCCGAACAGCAAGCTGGCGGTGAACCTACCCAAGAACAGCGCCAGCCTGTGGGCGACCTACAACTTCCGCTCAGAGAAGCTCCAGGGTTTCGGTGTCGGCGCGGGGCTGTTCTTCGCGAGCGGGCAGTACATCGGTTCGGGCTCGGCGTACCGCATCCCCAGCCAGGTGGAGACGGACCTCGGCGTGTTCTATCGGAAGAAGGGTTACGGCCTGAATCTTTCGGTCAAGAACGTATTCAATCGCAAGCTCTACTACAGCAGCACGACCGCTAGCCTGATCCCGATGGGACCGGAGCGGACCATCATGCTCACCGGCACCTATGATTTCTGACACCCTCGAGACTCGGCCGTGGAGCGGCGGCATGTCGAATCCTGAGCGCATCACTCATTCGCGGGCGCGATGGCGGCGCGCGGCGATCGGGGGCGCGGTCGTGCTGGCGCACGCACTGGGGCTGTATCTGATCGTTCATCGCAGCGTGGACCTGATCAGGCTGGAGGCCGACCGGGCCTCCGGTGCGTCGGTTCAGGTCAGGCTCGTTGCCGCGCCGACACCCGAGCCCGTCGCGCGGCCGGAACCGAAGCCCAAGCAGGAGCCTCAGCGGAAGCCGGAACCCAAGCCCGTCGAAAAGCCGGTGGTGCGGAAGACGGCACCCTTGCTTTCCTCGGAGGCTCCTGCTGCCCGGACCATCGCGCCAGCCAAGACCGAGCCCGTCAAACCGGTCGAGCCGGCGCCGCCGGCGCCGCCGGTACCGGTGCCCAGCGCGGTCGCGCCCTCCGCTGCGACACCGCCTGCACCCGCGCCGGGTCCCCAACTGCTCGATAGCCCGAAGCAGATTAGCAGCGCGGAGCTCAAGCAGCTCGGTTGCCGTATCCCGCGGCCGGACTATCCGCCGAAGGCCCGGCGGCTGGAGCAGCAAGGCACGGTGGTGGTGAGGCTGAACATCGGCGTGGACGGTGCGGTGAAGACGGCGCGGGTTGCGCAAAGCAGCGGCTACCCGCTGCTGGATGCGGCCGCGCTGGCGGCGATCGAAGCCGGCCATTGCCAGCCCTACACGACCGCCGGTATTGCCCGTGCCGTAGAGGCCGAGCAGCCGATCGCCTTCAACCTGAATGATTGACCTGGAATCTACGGAGCAAAAAATGGAACAGTACGGCATCGCCAACGTCTGGCAGCAGGGCGACTTCATCACCCGGTTCATCTTCGTCTTTCTTCTCGGCATGTCGATCGTGTCGTGGTTCGTCATCGTGACCAAGGGCTTGGCGAATCGACGCCTCGAGACCATGGGAAAACGTGCGCAGACGCGCTTCTGGTCCACGCCGTCGCTCGATGACGGCATCGAGGCCCTGGGTGACGGCACCGACAATCCGTATCGCGCCGTGGCGCTTGCCGGCCGCGAGGCGAACGACCAGCAGGCCGGTGGCGACGCGTCGCTGCAAGGAAGCCTCAGCAGCAGCGAATGGGTGGCGCGCGGCCTGCGCAACGCCTTCGACGACGAGGTTGCCCGCCTGCAGAACGGCCTGGCCATCCTCGGGTCGATCGGCAGTACCGCGCCGTTCGTCGGCCTGTTCGGGACCGTGTGGGGCATCTATCACGCGCTGATGGCCATCGGCGTGTCGGGACAGGCCAGCCTCGATCATGTCGCGGGCCCGGTCGGCGAGTCGCTGATCATGACGGCGATCGGCCTGTTCGTGGCGATCCCCGCCGTGCTCGGATTCAACTACGTCAATCGAGGCAACAAGCGGGTGAGCCATCGCCTGAACCGGTTCGTGCACGAGTTGCACGTGTACTTCGTGACAGGCGCCAAGGCCCGCTGCGACGTTCGCCCGGTGCCCGCGGCGCCGGCGACGAGCAAGCGCGTCAACGCCGCCGCCTGATCGGGAGCCAATCGTGTCGATTCTCATGGATGGCAACAACGACGAAGGCGTGATGAACGACATCAACATGACGCCGCTGATCGACGTCATGTTGGTTCTGCTGATCATTTTCATCGTGACGCTGCCTGTCATCAACAAGGCGGTGAAGGTCGATCTGCCCAAGGCCGCGGCACAGCCCGCCCAGTCGAAAACGCAGGACATCGACCTGTCGATCACGGCTGACAAGACCGTGCTGTGGAACAAGGACGTGGTCGACGATGCGGCGCTGAAGCTGCGTGTCGAGGCGGCTTCGAAGCAGGGCGATCCTCCGGCCGTCAACATCAATGCCGACGAGCACGTCGAATACGGGAAGGTCGCCACGATACTCGCGGCGCTGCAGGGCGGCGGGCTGAACAAGATCAATTTCGTCATGCAACCGACCAAGGGCCAGCAATGATCGGGAATCGGGCATTCCCGACGGACCGGGCCGAGGATCGGGATGCCAGGCGTCACTTTCCTTCCGTCTGGAAGTTGATCACGCCGTACTGGACCACCAGGGAGGGCATGCTGTCGGCATTGATGCTCGCCTACGTGCTTGGGGCGGGCTGGAGCCACACCTATATCGCCGTGTGGCTCAACCGATGGACCGGCACGTTCTACGACGCCGTGGGATCCGGGAGGTTTCAGGCGCTGCCGAACCTGCTGTTGCAGTTCCTGCTGGTGTCCATGGCCGCCGCCGCGCTGACGGTGTCCACGGTGGTGATGCAATCGATCGTCGAGATTCGCTGGCGGCGATGGCTGACGACCTGGCTGGCCGATCAGTGGCTGGCCCGCCATACCTACTACCGCATCGAGCGCGACCGCGCGCTCGAGAACATCGATCAGCGTATCGCGGAGGATGCGAAGCAGTTCGTCAAGGACACCTTGCAGCTGTCGATGGGCGTGCTTCAGGTGCCGGTGAGCATCGTGAGCTTCAGCGTGATCCTGTGGTCGATCGGCCATTCCCTGGATCTCGATATCGGTGGACACACGTACAGCATCCACGGATACCTGGTCTATGCCGTCTTTCTCTATCAAGGCCTGTTTTTCTGGGCCACGCACCTGCTCGGCCGACGCTTGATCACCCTCAATGCCAAGCAGAACCGCGTGGAGGGCGACTTCCGCGTGCTGATGGTGCGGGTGCGCGAATTCGCCGAGCAGATCGCCTTCTTCGATGGAAGCGGCGCGGAAGGCAAGCGATTGAACGGGGCTTTTCGCCAGGTCGTTTCGAATCTTTATGCGCTGCTTTGGGTCAACACGCGGGTCTCGCTGTTTACCAACATCGTCGGGCAATTCAGCTCGGTGGTGCCCGTGGTGCCCACGTTGCTGGTATTGCCGCAACTGATAACGGGGGGGCTGACGCTGGGCGGGCTGATGCAATCGAACGCAGCATTCAGTTCCGTGTCCAGTTCCCTGGCATTCTTTCCCCAGGCTTATCTGGGATTCACCGCGTGGCGCGCCGAAGCGAACCGGCTTCGGGAATTTCTCTACGTGAACGCGCTGGATTCGCGGGGAAACGTCGTGTTGACCGCCGGCGAGCGCGGAGCCGTAGGCGCCCACGGGTTGGTTCTGCGCGACGCAGCCGGCGCGGAGATTGCTCGCGTGCCCGACTTCTCGCTCGCACCCGGTTCGCGCTGTCTGATCCGCGGGCGCTCCGGAAGCGGGAAAAGCACGCTGCTCAGAGCGCTCGCGGGCCTCTGGCCCTACGGCGAGGGTATCGTCACCTGCGGTGCCGAAGGAACGATGTTCGTTCCGCAGCGCAGCTACATCCCTGTCGGCACGTTGAAGGCGGCGATCGCGTATCCGCACGAGGAATCGACGTACACCGACGGCCAATGCGCGGACGTCCTGCGCGCATGCGGCCTCGATGCGCACGTTGCATCGATGCTGGACGCCGATCGCTGGAGCGACCGGCTTTCCGGCGGAGAGCAGCAGCGGGTGGCGTTCGCACGCGTGTTGCTGGCCAGCCCGACCACGATATTTCTCGATGAATGCACGTCGGCGCTCGACACCGAGAGCGAGCGAACGCTCTACCAACTGCTGATCGACCGGCTACCTCAGGCCACGATCCTCAGCGTCGCGCATCGAAAGGAGTTGCTGGCCTTTCATCAGCAGACCCTCGACTTTTCACCGGAATGGGCATCCGCGGTCGCGGCCGGCCTGACCGGCACGGCTTCGTCTGCTTGCCCGGCATGACACCGTGATCCCGTCAGGACGCTTGCTCCTCACCGGGGGCAAGGTCCGACGAAACCGAACTTATGGACAGGAACGTGAAATGAGCGATTTG
This sequence comes from Burkholderia sp. GbtcB21, assembly GCF_019091065.1. Classification (NCBI taxonomy): domain Bacteria; kingdom Pseudomonadati; phylum Pseudomonadota; class Betaproteobacteria; order Burkholderiales; family Burkholderiaceae; genus Burkholderia; species Burkholderia sp. GbtcB21. The sequence goes on along the minus strand of NZ_JAGXKA010000001.1, from coordinate 610,205 downwards.
AAAAGTGTGACCGCCGCGAGCTTCGAGGCCGACGTGATGATGAACAGCCGTCCGGTGCTGGTCGACTTCTGGGCCGAATGGTGCGGGCCGTGCAAGGCGCTGGCGCCGACGCTCGAGAAGGTGGCGCGGAACTTCGACGGCAAGGTCGACATCGTCAAGGTCAACGTCGACGAGCATCCGTCCTTGCGCGAGCGTTTCGGTGTGCGCGGTATTCCCGCCCTGGTGCTCATGAACGGCGGCCATGAGGCGGGCCGCATCGTGGGACCGCGGTCGGCCACGCAGCTGGCGAGTTATCTCGATGCGCACCTGGGAACCGTCACGCAGCTGGCCAAGCCCGAAGTGACGCTTCGCGCGTTCGGCGGCGATCCGCAGGTGAAAGCGGCTCGCATCGCACGGTTGCTCGATTATCTGGAGCACAAGCAAGCCGCGCTGGACACCCCCATGTGGCCGGAAAAGATCAGCGGCGCACTGGAATTCGTTGCCGACTCGCGTGATCCGGACGAGTGCGCGTCCGTGTTGGGCATGCCGACCGATGTGGTCGAGGCGGTGACGGTCCTGTCGAGCTATCGAGGCACCCATTTCAAGGCGGCGCTGTTCGTGGCGGACTGGCTGGAAAGCGTACCGGTCGGCGCGAACCTCTCGACGCTGCCCGGCCGGCTGCTGATGTCGATCCTGTCGAGCCGGATCGTCTCGGACACGCTGGAGGGGGAATCGAGGTTGCTGGCGATTCGTGACGAGCTGGTTTCGCTGCACGCGGCGGAAATGGACGGCTCCCCGGTGGCGGACGCGAACTGGGCGGACGTCAGGCAGGCATCCAGGGACGCGGCGGCCGAACTCGGCGACGGGAGTGCTGCCGTGGCCGCCGAGGTGCTGGAGGTCGCTTCGTCCTCGTTGGCCCGGAATCCGGACATGTTGAAGGAGTTCGTCTTTTCACTTTGCGGCTCCATGCGGAAATGGCTGCAGGTCAAATGCAACTGGGGCGCGCAGGACGATGCGCGCTTGAATCAATTGGCGGAAGGGGTCTTCAAGCAGGCAATCGACGCCGGCGTCGAGCCGCCGAGGGGCAGCGCGCTGATGGAGCGTGTGGCGGAGGTCGATCCTCAACTCGTGGGGCGTTTCCTGTCTTATTACGAGGACGGCCATCTCGCCGCGGCCGAGCGGGGCAGCGCGATCGGCGACATGCTGATTCAGCTCACCGGGCAGACCGCCTGAGGCATTCAACGACACGATGCCGCATGGCGGAGGAGCAGGCTGATGCAATCGAGCAGTACGCAGTTGCAAACCGTCGCTGCTGAGCTGGCGAGTTCGGCGGAGCGAGTGATCGCGTTCGCGCGGCAGGCGGGCGCGGAGGGGACGCGCGTGGAGATCGAGGCCGCCGAATCGAGCGCCGTGACCGTGACGAACCGGGTGCAGACGGAACGCAGTTTTTGCGGCACCCTGGAGATGACGGTGACGGTGTTTCGCGACGGAAAACGTGCTTTCGCGAAATCGTCGGACCTGTCGGACGACGGGCTGAGAAAGATCGTTCGCGCGGCGATCGAGAGCACCGCCGCAACCGAGCCCGATCCCGCGGCCGGATTCGCCGATTCGAGCCAGTTGGCCAGGGACTTTCCCGATCTCGATCTCCATCACCCGCTGAATTGGTCGCTCGACGACATCGGTGCCCATGCGCAACGCGCCGAGGATGCGGCGCTCGCACATGACCCGTCGATCAAGGCGTCGAAGGGCGTAACGGTGAGAACGATGTCGGGCACGTCGTTGCTGGCCACGTCGGCGGGGTTCCATGCGACAGCGCCGTGGTCCGTCCATTCGATCGCATGTGCGCCCGTCGCGTTCGGCGCCGGCGAAAAGCAGATCGGTTTCTGGGGCCATGCAAGTCGCGCATTCGACGATCTCGCGAAACCGGAGGAGGTCGGGGCGCTGGCCGCCAGGCGAGCCATCGACGCGCTCGGCGCGACGCAAGTCCCCACGCAGCAATGCCCGGTTCTGTTCGAGCCGTCGGCGTCGCTGGGGCTGCTGGCCGAACTGGTGTCCTCGGCATCGGGGGATGCGCTCTACCGGAGCGGATCGTTCTTGAAGGATGACATCGATTCGTCCTTGTTTCCGCCGCATGTCCAGCTTGACGAGGATCCGTTCGTCAAGCGCGGGATGGCCAGCCGCTGCTTCGACAGAGACGGCATTCCGGGCGGGCGCCGCAAGGTGGTGGAGGACGGCCGCCTGCGCGGGCTGTTTCTCGGGCTTTATGCGGCGCGCCGCTTGAACCTGACGCCCACCGGCAACGGCTATGGGCCCCACAACCTCGAGATGCGCAGTACACGGACCCGGCCCGGCGACGACTTCGCCGCGATGCTGAGGAAGCTGCATCGCGGACTTCTGGTCACGGAGATGGTTGGCGGCGGCGTGAACCGCTTGACGGGGGATTTCTCCCGCGGCGCCAAGGGGTTCTGGGTGGAAGACGGCGAGATCCGGTTCCCGGTGAGCGGTATCACGATAGCGTCGAATCTCCGCCGGATGTTCGGCGGACTACAGGCGATCGGCAGCGACGCGTTGACGAGGGGATGGGCGACCTCCGGATCGTGGCTGATCGATGCAATGAAGATCGGGGGAGCTTGAAACATGAGTGACATGAAGCAGCGGCAGGTATTACGGCCTGCCCGCGAGGAGATCCGCACGCTGGCGCGGCACGCGCTGCTGGACCGGCATGGCGTCGACGAGACGGCGCTTTTTTCCGCGATGGGCGTCGCGCTCGGCCAGCGATGGGATTTTGCGGATATCTTTCTCAAGGAAACGACCGCGGAATCATGGTCGCTGGAAGGGGGGGCCGTGCGCGCGAGTTCGTATCGTTGCGATAGCGGCTTCGGACTGCGCGTGTTGAAGGGAGAACAGGCGACGCTGGCGAGTTCGCAACGCATCGACGCGATGGCGCTCCGGAATGTTGCGTCGCGGCTGTGCGAAACCGGAAGCGGCATTTCGCGTGACGGCTCGGCAGCGATGCAGCGCAGGCCGGCCGCATCGGCACGATCGTTCTACGACCCGGCTCATCCACTGCGGACGATGGATGGAGCGGACAAGATCGCGCTTCTGAAGACGCTCGACGAGATCGCCCGGGCCGCCGACCCGCGCGTGATCGAAGTGCATGCCGTGCTGAGCGCCGTGCACGAAACGATCTGGATCGCGCGATGCGACGGCCTGAGTTGCGGCGATGTGCGTCCGCAACTGTCCTTGTGGATCAACGTGCGCGTCAGGTCCGGCGCGCGCGTGGAGGGCGCTAGCGGGGGGATCGGCGGGCGCTATGGCATCCAGACGTGGGATGACGACGAACTTCGCACATTCGTGCGGGAACGTGTGACGGCCGCCCTCACGAAGCTGCAGGCGCGGCCGGCGCCGGCCGGAAAAATGACGGTGGTGGTCGGCCCGGGCTGGAATGGCGTCTTGTTGCACGAAGCGGTCGGCCATGGACTGGAAGCCGATGGTGCGCGCCGCGGGACGTCCGCCTTCGCGGGACGCCTCGGCGAAAAGGTGGCATCCGGGAATGTGACCATCGTCGACGACGGAACGCTCCAGGGGGGCCGCGGTTCCTTGAATATCGACGACGAAGGGTGTGCGACGCGGCGCACGACCTTGATCGAGAACGGCGTGCTGCGCGCGTACATGCAGGATGCGCTGAGCGCGAGGTTGATGGGAATGGAGCCGACCGGAAACGGCCGCCGCGAGGGTTACGCCTCGCCGCCCATGCCGCGCATGACGAACACGTTCATGCTGAACGGGGACCACGAGCCGCAGGAAATCATCGAGTCGGTGCGCAACGGTATCTACGTGTCGGGCCTCGAGGGCGGCCAGGTCGACATCACGAGCGGTCAGTTCGTTTTCGAGGCATCCGAGGCCTACCTGATCGAAAACGGCAGGATTACCGAGCCGGTCAAGGGCGCGACGATCACGGGCCACGGCCCGGACACCATACGGAACATCAGCCTGGTCGGCAACGATCTCGCCTGCGATCCCGGCAGGGCGACGTGCAGCAAGGCGGGGCAGTCGATCCCGGTGGGCGTGGGCCAACCGACCGTGAGGGTGGATGAAATGACCGTCGGAGGCACCGCGTAGTCGTGGCCGTCGAGGCGGCGCATTGCCGGTGGAATAGAACGTGAACAAATGGGCTCATCGTCTCAGTCAGTCCAGCCGCACGCAACGTGAGGCGAAAACGGAACTGCTGCCCTTGGCGAGGCCGATACGCGATGCCTTGTCACTGGAGTATCACCTTCAGCTCGAAGCGCTGCATGCCGGTGTGGGGTCGCTTGTCGCGCTTCAGGTCCTGATGAGGACCGTGATCGCCACGGGCATCCTGTGCGAATACGGGTACGGGGATGTCGAGGACGCTTCGTACAAGGACCTGGAAAAGATCGCAAACCACGCGTTTTCCTCCGGCCGCCAAGGGCATTTCCATTTCGATGGCGACGCATTCCATCTTTTCGCCAGGGTGCTGACAACGCATGATTTGCAGTTGGAAGTCGCCCCCGTCAAGGTGATCGACGAAGTCGCGAAGCGCCTGGAGCGATACTGCAGGGTGACTCAGTGATCGGGCTCTGAAGAATCGGCCGGTGCGGCGAGCGCAACGCGCTTTCGCCTGCAGCGCGCTATCCGCGCCCCACGAACGGCATCGCGGTCGCCATGATCGTCATGTTCAGGATGTTCGTGTCGAGCGGCAGGTTCGCCATCTGGACGACTGCGTTCGCGACATGCGCGACGTCCATGCGCGCCTCGGGCGCCAGGCTGCCGTCCGCCTGCGGGACGCCTTGCGTCATCCGTTCCGTGAGCGAGGTCGCCGCGTTGCCGATGTCGATCTGGCCGCATGCGATGTTGTACCGGCGGCCGTCCAGCGCCAGCGATTTCGTGATCCCGGTCACCGCATGCTTGGTGGCCGTGTACGCGATCGTATCGGGGCGCGGCGCGTGCGCCGAGATCGAGCCGTTGTTGATGATCCTGCCACCCTGCGGCGTTTGCGCTTTCATCAGCCGCCACGCGGCCCGCGCGCACAGAAAGACGCCGGTCAGGTTCGTCGCGACGACGCTGTTCCACACGTCGAATTCGTATTCGCCGAGTGAAACGGGCGGGGCGTTGCGTCCGGCATTGTTGAACAGCACGTCCAGCCGGCCGAACTGCTGCGCGATCTGCTCGAACGCGCGGTCGACCGACGCCTCGTCGGTGACGTCGGCGGGAAACACCTGCGCGTCGCCGCCGGCGGTGCGGATGGTGTCCTGCGTTTCGCGTAACGACGCCTCCGTGCGTCCGAGCAGCGCGACGGTGAAGCCGGCCTGGGCGAGTGCGATTGCTGCTGCCCGACCGATGCCGGAGCCGGCGCCCGTGACGGCGGCGAATTTCTTCGAGACAGACATGGCTTGATTTCCTGCGGGTTGAGTAAGGAACGAGGCGACCGAGGTTCGATGTCGTCAGCCCTTCGGCAATGTAGTCGAAATGCGCGGCGCACGGATTCGAGCGATATCGACAATCGCGTCCGACCACGCGGTGACGGCGATCATTTCTTCCGCCCGGGCCCAGCCTTCCGCGCCCGCACACCCGTCTCCGCGAACAGATCGACCACCACGCCGCGCAGCCATCGGTTCCCTTCGTCCTGATTGACCCGCGTATGCCACAGCATATGAATCGGCGCACCGGGCAGCGTGACGGGCAACGCGCGCCAACCCAGCGAAAACGGCGCGGCGAGCTGCAGCGCGAGATGCTCCGGCACGGTCGCGATCAGGTCGGTGCGCTGCAGGATGTAGCCCACGCTCATGAAATGCGGCACCGTCAGCCGCACCCGGCGCTTCACGCGGCGCCGCTTCAGCCATTCGTCCACCTGCCCGTGGCCGGTGTCGGCCGACACCACGACCAGATGCTCGGCGTCGCGCCATGCCTCGACCGTCAGCGGCGCATCCTCGAGCGGATGCCCGTGCCGAAACAGGCACACATAACGCTGATCGAACAGCCGGCGCTGATAGAACCCGCCCTTGAGTTGCGGCAGCAGGCCGATCGCGAGATCGACGCGGCCGTCGGCCATCTCGTCGCTCAGGTTGACGCTCGTGTTGCGCACGGTATTGAGCGCGATGCCCGGCGCCGCTTGCGACAGGTGTTCGAGCAGCGCGGGGAGGAACACGACTTCACCGATATCGGTCATGCCGATCGTCAGCGTGCGCGCGGCGCGCAGCGGATCGAAGCCGGTCTCGGGATTGAGCGCGGCATGCAGCGTCGCGAGTGCGTGCGACACGGGCTCCGCCAGACGCAGCGCGAACGGCGTCGGCACCACGCCGCCCGGCCCGCGCATGAACAGCGGATCGCCGAGCCGGCGGCGCAGCTTCGCGAGCGCGTTGCTGACGCCCGGCTGGCTCATGTTCATCTGCTCGGCGACGCTCGACACGCGCCGCTCCTGCATCAGCCGCTGAAATAGCAGCAACAGGTTCAGGTCGATCTCGCTCAGTTCCATGGGTTTCGCCTTGCCCGGCTCATTGCATTTGGTGATGAAGCAGATTCATTTCATTTTATTGCGGGATGAATGTCCACTCCTGAAACTACCGATACGGCGCATGCATTCGACATGACCGCTGCGCAGCCCGCAGACCCCACATCTGAATATCGGAGACACCTTCATCATGCAGACGAACCCGAAGATTGCGATCGTCGGCGCCGGCATCGGCGGCCTGACGCTCGCACTTGCTTTGCGCGAACACGGCATCGACGCGCAGCTCTACGAGCAGACCGACGCATTGCGCGAAGTCGGCGCGGCCGTCGCGCTGTCGGCCAACGCGACGCGCTTCTACGAACGCATGGGTTTGCGCGCGGCTTTCGACGCGGTGTGCGCGGACATCCCGGGCCTGGTCTATCGCGACGGGCGCAGCGGCGCGGTGATCGGCCATCATCGCGGCGAACCCGACTATCGCCGGCAATTCGACGGCGCGTACTGGGGCGTGCATCGCGCCGATCTGCAGGCCGTGCTGTCGAAGGCGGTCGGTCTCGACTGCATCCATCTCGGCCATCGGCTGGTCGATCTCGCGCAGGATGCCGATCGCGTCACGCTCGCGTTCGACAACGGCGAGCGCGTCGAAGCCGATCTCGTGATCGGCGCGGACGGCGCGCGCTCGATCACGCGGCGCTGGATGCTCGGTTATGACGATGTACTGTATTCGGGCTGCTCGGGCTTTCGCGGCGTGGTACCGGCCGCGCGCATGGACCTGCTGCCCGATCCCGACACGATCCAGTTCTGGGTCGGGCCGCATGGGCATCTGCTGCACTACCCGATCGGCGACAACGGCGACCAGAATTTCCTGCTGGTCGAGCGTCATCCGTCACCGTGGCCGTCGCGCGACTGGGTCATGCCGGCGGAAGAGGGCGAGCAACTGCGCGTGTTCAGGGGCTGGCATCCGGCGGTGGTGCAGATGATCACCGCCGTGCCGATCAGCCAGCGCTGGGGGCTGTTCCATCGGCCGCCGCTCGGCCGCTGGCGCCGCGGGCGCGTGACGCTGATCGGCGACGCCGCGCATGCACTCGTGCCGCATCACGGGCAGGGCGCGAACCAGTCGATCGAGGATGCGATGGTGTTGGCGGCGCAACTGGCGAAGGCAGGCCCGGGCAATTGGCGCGAAGCGCAGGAAGCGTACGAGCGCCTGCGTCGCGGCCGTACGCGCAAGGTGCAGTACGCGTCGATTTCCGCGGCCGACGTGCTGCACCTGCCCGACGGGCCGGCCGCGCAGGCGCGCAACGCGCGTCTGGCCGAACGCGACAGCGTGCTGCATCACCTGGACTGGATTCACGATTTCGATGCGCTCGCCGAGGCGCCGAGCGAGCGGCAGGGCGGCACGTGGCTTTGAGCCCGAAGTGTGCGCGTGGGTCGCGCGCGCAGCGCATCGCTCCTGTCGACGGACGGCGGGCCGGGCATCGGCCGGCTTGACGAAAACGGGCGGGGCAACGCCCGCCCGCCGTCACCTCACGCACTCGAGCGCGTACTTCAACCCCTGCCCGAGCAGCCCGCGCCATACGTCCCACGTATGCCCGCCGTCGACGATGCGCAACTCGGCCGGGTTCTGCGCACGGCGCAGCTGCGTGTACAGCACGCTCGATTCGGCCTGGATCGTCAGGTCGTCGTCGCCGGCCGCGATGTACATCGGCACGCGCCAGCTGCGCGCGAAATAGCCGCGCATCAGCGCCGGGTAGTTGAGTTCGTGCCACACGCGCGAGTCGAACTGCCGGTCGCCGAACACGCCGACATAGCGCGCGGCGGAATTGAGCGGCGGCTCGTTCGCATAGATCGCGGGGCTCAGCAGCATCGCGCCGCAGAACAGGCCGGGTTCGAGCAGCGAGAAGCGCAGCGCACCGAAACCGCCCATCGACACGCCGCCGATCGCGCGGCCCGCGCGCTGGTTCGACACCGCGAAGTGCGCTTCGACTTCGGGCAGCAGGTCGTTGAGGAACGCGCTCTGCATCTTCTCCTTGCGGTCGACGTACCAGTTGGTGCCGCCCTGCGGCATCACGATCACGACGGGTGGAATTTCGCGGCGCTCGATCAGCGTGTCGGCGGTGGCCTGCAGCCGGCCCTGCGTGATCCAGTCGTTCGCGTTGCCGGCATTGCCGTGCAGCAGGTACATCACCGGGTAGCGCGCGCCTTCCGGGTTATAGCCGGGCGGCAGGTAGACCGTGTACGACCAGTCGCGCTTCAGCGATGCCGACCGGAACGTGCGCAGCGCGACGCTGCTGCCCGGATTGACCGGCGGCTCCTGGGCGGCCGGCGTGACCGGCGCGGCCTGGGTGGCTTGGGTGGCCGACGGCGGCGCGGGCGATACCGTCGGCGCGGCCGGTGTGGCGCGGGCGGTGGCGATGGAGCCGGCGATCAGGGCGACGGCGAACGGTAGGGCGAGTCGGCGCATGGCGAATCGTTTCAGGAGAGGCGCCGGCTATCGTAGCAGCGGCGCATGACGGCGCGGCGCGTCATTGCCGCGAACGGAACGGCAGCCGCGCGACGAGCGGCCCGTAGAGTTTGGCGACGAGATACAGCAGGCCCATCGCGACGGCATCGGCGGTCAGGCCGAGCGGCACGTCGAGATAGCCTTCGGTCGCCTGGTAAAGCAGCGAATCGACCGCGAGCGAGATGCCGGTGCCCGCGACGAAGCACAGCAGCCCCTGCCGGCCGATCGTGCCGATCCACGGCATCGCGTGCGCGACCTTCTTCATCCAGCCGAGGTGCACGAGCTTGGCCGCGAGCCACGCGATCGCGAGGAAATTCACGAGCCGCAGTGCGCCGAGATTCTGCTTGATCGACGGATCGGTCGGGAACGGTTCGATGCGCAGCCGGTAGTACGCGCCGGCGGCGACGATCGCGAGCGACACGGCCGTGAGCAGCCAGCCCTGCGGCCTGGGCGCGAGCGTCTGGTAGACGGGCTGGCAGCGCGCGATCACGCCGAGCACGAACAGGAACTGCCACGCGAACGGGTTGAAGTCCCACGGCGCGCCTTCGACGGTCGGCAAAAAGCGCGCGACGTGCGGTGCCGCGTACCACAGCGATCCGCTGAACGCGAGCATCAGCCACGGCTGCGTGCGCGCGAGCGGCAGTGCGAGCGGGACGAGCAGCGCGAAGAACGCGTACATCGGCAGCACCGACGCGAGGTACGGCTGGCGGCGGAACAGCAGGATGTCGCGCAGCGCGGCGAGCGGCTTGTGGAGCAGGCCGTCGAGATCGTTGGTCGGCATGTTCGGGCCGTCGATCGCGAACGCGTTCAGCGCGGCCGTGATCAGCAGCATCAGGCCGGCCGTCACGAGGAACGCGCGGTAGATCTCGAACGCGCGCAGGATGAAGCGCTGGCGCGCGGCGGCCTCGTCGTGCCGCTCGGCGAGCGAGTTGTACGCGATCGCGGTCGCGAAGCCGCCGAGGAACACGAATACCTCGGCCGCGTCGCACAGCGCGTACGCGTGCAGCGTCACGCGCGACAGGATGCTGCCGCCGATATGGTCGACGACGATGACGAGCAGCACGAGGCCGCGGAAGAAATCGAGCTCGGCGTAGCGGCCGGCCCGGGCAGGCGCGGTCATCGGACCGCCGCCCGGCGCGGGTCGCGTGCGCGGCCGGCACATGCCGCGCATGAATCGGGGTGAAGCATGACTTCGTGAAGAAATGGCGAACGGATGCGCATTGTGCCACCGATGCGACGCTTGTCGGGTTTACGCGGATGGCGGGCCGGACTGCCGCTGCCGACAAGCCCGGTCAGGCTGTCTGCGTAACGGGGCAGTTGGGAGAGCGCAACGCTTTGCGCGCGGTTTCCTTACCCCGATGGACGGACGATTTGCGACGTGACACCATTTTGTCCTCACGCGGCCGCACACCGCGTCGTCCGCCCTGCGGGCCATACACAAAACAGACGAAACAATTCGCCGGGCGCTCGGCCCGTCCGGCCCTCGGCTCCGGAGATCCGTCATGAAGAAGCACGTCATTTTTGCAGCCGCGCTCGCTGCCTTCGCCGCGCCGGCCTTTGCCCAGAACAGCGTGACGCTGTACGGCCTGATCGACGAAGGCTTCAATTACACGAACAACGTGAACGTCAATGGGGTCGGAAAGACGAATTACCAGCTCGCGAGCGGTTTCGCGCAAGGCAGCCGCTGGGGCCTGAAGGGCAGCGAGGATCTCGGCGGCGGGCTCAAGGCGATCTTCACGCTGGAAAACGGTTTCGACGTGAACAACGGCCGGCTCAACCAGGGCGGCCGCATGTTCGGTCGCCAGGCGTTCGTCGGGCTGAGCGAGTCGCGCTTCGGCACGCTGACCTTCGGCCGCCAGTACGATTCCGTCGTCGACTATCTCGCGCCGCTGACCGCGAACGGCAACTGGGGCGGCACGCTGTTCTCGCACCCGTTCGACAACGACAACACGGACAACTCGTTCCGCGTCAACAACACGGTCAAGTACGCGAGCCCCGACTGGAACGGCCTGACGTTGGGCGGCACGTACAGCTTCAGCAACAGCACCGGTTTCTCGAACAACCGCCAGTACAGCATCGGTGCGCAGTATTCGCTGGCCGGGCTGCAGGTCGCGGCCGCGTACCTGCAGGCGAACAACCCGGGCGTCGGCAGCGCGGGCGCGATCGCGGCCGACGACGCGAACTTCGTCGCCGACCGCCTGCGCATCTTCGGCGGCGGCGTCAACTACACGTTCGGCCCGGCAACGGTCGGCTTCGTCTACACGAAGACGGACGTGAAGAACCCGGTGTCGACCGTCTACCTGCCGGCCTCGACGTTCGCCGGCCTCGGGCTGACCGCGACGAAGTTCCAGAACTTCGAGATCAACGGCAAGTACCAGCTCACGCCCGATTTCTATCTCGGCGCGCAGTACGTATACACGGACGGCAAGTTCGATGCCGCGGCCGGCTCGTTCAAGCCGAAGTACCACACGGTCGGCCTGATGGCCGACTACAGCCTGTCGAAGCGCACCGACGTCTATCTGCAGGGCGCGTGGCAGAAGGTCGGCGGCGACAAGACCGGCACGGCGGCCGACGGCGGCTACGTCGTCGGGACGGACGGCCCGTCGTCGTCGTCGAACCAGTTCGCGGTGCGCGCCGCGATCCGCCACAAGTTCTGAACGGGCGGCGGCCCGGGGCCGGGGTGCCCCGGGCCGGCCCTTGTCAGCCCGCCTGGCGCGTGCCGCCGAGCGTTTCCGCGAGCCAGTCGACGAAGATCCGCACGCGCGGCGCGAGATGGCGCCCGTGCGGGAACACCACCGACACGGGCAGCGGCTCGGCATGCCATTCCGGCAGCACTTCGACCAGCGAGCCGTCGGCGAACAGCGGCGCGAGCCCGTCGCGCGGCGCCTGGATCAGCCCGAGGCCCGCGAGACAGCACGCGAGATACGCCTGCGAGCTGTTCACCGACACGATGCTGCGCATCTTCACCGTGTGCAGTTCGCCCGTATCCATGTCCGCATATTCCCAGTCCAGCTCGCGGCCCGTGCGGCTCGAGAAATAGCCGACCGCGACGTGGTCGGGCAGTTCGTCCGGTGATCGCGGCGTGCCGTGGCGCGCGAGATACGCGGGCGACGCGCAGTTGACCTGCGCCATCTCGCCGATCCGCCGCGCGACGAGCGACGTGTCGGACAGCACGCCGACCCGCACCGCGCAGTCGATGCCGTCGGAGACGAGATCGACGAAGCGGTCGGTCGTGCTGATCACGACGCGCAGGTCGGGGTAGCGCGCATGAAAATCCGGCAGCGCCGGAATCACCTGGTTCAGCGCGAAGCGCTCGGGCAGGTCGACGCGGATCACGCCGCGCGGCGACGCGCGGGCGTCCTCGAACAGCGATTCCGCATCGTCGAGATCGGCCAGCAACTGCACGCAGCGCTCGTAATAGGTCGCGCCCTCGGCGGTCAGCGCGACGCGCCGCGTCGTGCGCTGCAGCAGGCGGATATTCAGGTGCTTTTCCAGATACTGGACGGCGTTGCTCACCGTCGGGCGTGGCAGTTGCAACTGCTCGGCCGCTTTCGTGAAGCTGCCGAGATGGGCGACGCGCGCGAAGATGCGCATTGCTTGCAGGTGGTCCATGCGGGGCAGGAGCGTTGGCGGGTTGGAACAGGCTCCATTGTTAATCAGCGCGGAATGGTTGGGTGGAGCGTTTCGCGTTTATCGCGCGCCGCGATGCACCGATAGTCCACCCGTGAAGGTCGACGCGCTGCGCACGATCGCCGACGAGAAGGGCAGCAATCCGGCCCGGGTCACGATCGCGTGGGTGCTGTCGCACGGCATCGACATCGTGCCGCTGGTCGGCGCGCGCAAGCGCACGCAATTGAAAGACGCATCGCACGCGCCTGAATTGCAACTAACGGTCAATGATCCCTCTCGCATCGAAACGGCGGTTCCCGCCGGGGCGGCTACCGGTGACCGCTATCCGGCTTCACCGATGGCTCACCTCGACAGCGAGCAGGCGCGGGGGTGATCCATGGGGCCTGAACGGTTGCCCGACATGCCCGCCCGACGGGCCCTAGCCAGCCTCAGGCAAAACCAGATGGCGGGCGGACTGACGGCGGTTCACCATCGGCGCCGTATTCAACCCGACCGGACGGAACGCCCTCCATGCAAATTCATACGCTGACGATCATCGTGCTGGTTTTCCTGCTGGCCGGCGCGGTGAAGGGAATGATCGGGCTCGGGCTGCCGACGATCGCGATGGGGTTGCTGACGCTCGCGATGCCGCCGTCGGCCGCGGCGAGCCTGCTGCTCGTGCCGTCGTTCATCACCAATGTGTGGCAGTTGTGGCTCGGCCCGTCGTTCGGGCCGTTGCTGCGTCGCTTGTGGCCGCTGCTCGCCGGTCTCGCGATCGGCACGCTGACGGGCGGACTGCCCGCGCTCGCGGCCGGCAGCACATGGACGCATGCGGCGCTGGGCGTGGTGCTGATCGCCTACGGGCTGTGGGGGCTGGCCGCCGCGCGGCTGCCCGCGCCGGGGCGTCACGAAACCTGGCTGTCGGCCGTGGTCGGCTACCTGACGGGCATCGTGACGGCCGCGACCGGCGTGTTCGTCGTGCCGGCCGTGCCGTACCTGCAGGCGCTGCGGCTGTCGAAGGACGACCTGATCCAGGCGCTCGGGCTGTCGTTTACCGCATCGACGATCGCGCTCGGCTTGCAGTTGCGCGTGACGGGCGCGCTGCAGACGGTCGATCTCGGCGTGTCGGCGCTCGCACTCGTGCCGGCGCTGGCCGGAATGGCCGGCGGGCAATACGCGCGGCGCGTGATGAGCGAGCAGGCGTTCAGGCGCTGCTTCTTCGTCGGGCTGATTGCGCTCGGTGCGTACATGGCCGCCTCGGGGTGGCTGTAAGCGGGTATCGCCGCGGAGCGTGATGCCCGCCGTCCCGAAACATCCCGAAGCCGGTTTCTGCTGCCGGCTTCGGGAGCGATAACAGGACGGCGGTCGCACCGCTCAGGCCGGATCGGCGTATTTCAGCGTCCAACCGAGCGTGCGGGTCGCGCCCGCGCCGAGCGCAAACGGCTTCGTCGTGCACGCGAAGTTCGAATGCAACTGGCCGATCGGCGTCGTCGACAACGGATTCGTCGTGCCGTTTGCCGTGTCGAAGGCGGACAGCACGCAGTTGTCGAACCCGGATGCCGCATAGCCGGTCGCAGCGCTGTTCGCGTATGCCACCGATACGCCGTCGCCGTTGGTGTGCGTGGACGCGAAATCCGCGAACGACGTGAAGTCCGTCTCGACCGACAGGTTGCCGGCGAGCGTGCCCGAACTCAGCGTATCGCTGCGCGCGACCGTGCCGTGCGCGAACGTCAGCACCGTATGCACCTGCAGGTCGAGATCGGTCGTGTACGCCGCGTTCTTCGACGCGAGACGGAATTTCGCGGTATCGAACGACACGATCACCTGGCCGTTGGCCTGCTGCACGTTCAGGTTCCTGTAGTACGTGACGGGAATGTAGGTCTTCCCGTTGTACGACACCTGCGGCACCAGCAGCGCATAGCCTAGATCGGTCGTGCCATAGATCAGCTTGTCGGAGAACGGTACCGGGTAGTACGGCGTGAACGAGTTGTAGTCGGGCGCCTGGCTGAGGTTCAGGTTGATCACGCGCCGGCCGTCGCGTACGGTGAGCAGCGCCGCGCTGTACGGATGCGCGGTGTCGCCGGGCTGGTTGTACCAGGTGAGCGTGTAGCGCGGCAGCGCGTCGAGCCACGCGTTGTAGTCCGCATCCGCCATCGGCGCCTTGCCGCCGAAGCCGAGCTTGTTCCACCACGCGTTCACGTACAGGTACTGGTGCAGCAGACTGAAGTTCTCGCCCATCACGCGCGGCTTGCCGCGATACGTGTCGGTGCCGCGGCCCTTGACCCACATGTTCACCGACGGCGTCGGCAGCGACGGGTCGTACCAGTAGGTGTCGAAGCGATGCGCGGCCCGGTAGATGAATGCATACGCGACCTGCTTCTCCTGGTCGGACAGCACACCGGCGTTGGCCGCGGCCGTCAGCACCTCCATGAACGCGGAATCGCCGTACGGGCCGATCGAGCGGCCGTAGTTGAAGCCCTGGCCGTCGGTGTTCAGCTGCGGCAGGATCAGGTCGACCGACTTGCGCAGATAACCCTTCAGCTCGGGCGTGAGATTCGCTTCGTTACCCATCTCGAACGTGCGCTCGACCACTTCGCCGATCAGCAGCGTGCTGTAGCGGTCGAAGCGCGCCTGGTCGTAATAGGTCGTGTGCGTGTTCGACGCTTCGTCCGAGAACCCGCCCGACGAATCCTTGCGGATGTGGTTCGCGAGCGTGTACAGCAGCGCGTCGCGCGCACCCATCGTCGCGACGGACGGATCGGTCGCCGACGCGAACGACGGGCTGCTCCAGCCGAGCTTCTGCCGCAGCCCGGCGATTCCGTAGGACACCGCATAGTAGTTCTGCGCGGTGTTGAGCGACGCGATGTCGATCGGCGTGCCGGCGGCCGGGCACGTACTGGTCTTGCCGCTCGCGTCGGGGCCGAACATGTCGCAGAAGGTGAGCCGCTGCTGCAGCGTCGCGAGCATCGCGTCGCTGAAGACTTCGTTGAGCATCCCGTGCGCCTTGAGGTTGTTCAGCGCGACGAGGTAGTAGTACTCGCCCCACGACGTGTTCGCATACGCGTAATTGCTGCCCGACTGCGCCATCATCGCGGTCGTGATCGTCTGGTACGTCGCGAGGTAGCTCGCGTATTGCGGGTCGCCCTTCGACTTCATGTCGATCAGGATGTACGACAGGCCGAGCGCGAGCTTGCCGGGCAGGAATTTGTCGCCGGTGTTGGTATCGAGCACGTGCACCGGCGTGCCGTCGCCGAGATCCATCACGACCTGCGTGAAGTCGGGCGATTTCCGGATCAGGTCGAACAGCGCGCGCATCTGGCCCATCATCGTGGCGGGAATGTTCGTGCCGGCCGGCACGCTGGTGTCGGGCGCGCCGTAGACGAGCGCCTGCAGCGAGTTCGCCGCGAGTGTGGGTGTCGAAGGCGGGGGCGACGACGACTGCGGCGGCGTGTCGGTCACGTCGCTGCCGCCGCACGCGCTGACGAACAGGACGGAAAGGGCGCTGAGCGCGGCGCCGAGCGCGAATCTGCTGCGCGGATGCATTGTGTCTCCAGTTTGAATAGTGATGAAGGACGGGCAGGTGTGGCCGTTGCCGCGCTCGACGCCCGTACCTGACCTCCGCCTTGAACCCTGATCCCTGAAGACGGATGGCCTGAATCACAACTCGAGCGGGCAAGCGTTCCCCCTGCGCGGGCCGAGGCCGGCGTCGCGCTGATACATTGGAAAACGTTTTCCAAATTTAGGCATCGAACGGCTTGATGTCAATGAACTTTGACGTCGGAAGCGCCGGTAGAAACCCGAATAGTGGGAAGAGGGAGGTGTGGGGCGAGATCGGGATTACGCGGAAATTGCGGGGAATTTTTTCCGAAGTCGATTGGGTGCAGCGCAGGATACCGATACTGAAGCGGCAGGCGGGCTCGCTCTCCTGCGATGCGCGTTTGATCACATTTTAGAGAAAACGTTATCCATAAGGATCGAAACGAATCGAGCCGGGCGTCGGCGCATCGATCATGACCGGCGCCCGGCCGCGCAGGCGCTGCTAAAGCTGAGCCTCGATCGCCGCCTTGTCGATCACCGACCAGACCTGGCGGATCTTGCCGTCGTGGAACTCGTAGAACACGTTCTCGGCGAACGTGACCTTCCTGCCGTCGACGGCGAGCCCCATGAACGTCCCTGTCGGCGAACACGCGAAGCGAAGCCGGCTCGCGACGCGCGGCGGCTCGCACGCGAGCAGCCGGATGTCGAAACGGAGATCGGGAATGTCGCGAAAGTCCTGTTCCAGCATCGCGCGGTAACCGGCGAGGCCGAGCGGCCGGTCGTTGTGGATCACGTTGTCGTCGACATACTGGCCGAGTGACGGCCAGTCCTGCCGGTTCAGGCAGTCGATATACGCGCGGTAGCGGGTGGCGAGATCGGTGTCGGTCATGGCCGTGCCTCCGTGTGTCGGTGGGGTGGGTCGAATGCGGCGCGCGTCACCGCGGTGCTGTTTCGCCGGACAAAAACGCCACGAACTCCCGCGTGTACTTCGGCAGCGCATCGAACGACCGCGCGCAGAGCGTCAGCTTCCGGTGGCTCCACGGATCGGCCAGCTCGACGAGCCGCACGTCCAGCGTTTGCATCGCGCGCTCGGCCGCGTGCCGCGACACGATGCCGATACCCACGCCGCTCGCGATCACGCGGCAGATCGCGTCGAAGCTCTTCAGTTGCACGCGATAGCGGATCCGCTTGCCGAGAGCGCGCGCCTGGTCGGCCAGGTGCACCTGCAGCGCGCTGCCGTCGGTGAGGCCGATGAAATCGGCGTCGGCGATCGCGTCGAACGCGACCTTGTCGTGCGACGCGAGCGGATGCGCGGCCGGCACGACGACGATCAGCCAGTCCTCGCGGAACGGTTTCTGTTCGAGTCCGCCGAGCCCGACCGAATCGGCCACGATGCCGACCTCGGCCGTCTTGTTGCGGATCGCATGCACGATCTCCTGGCTCGAACGCTCCTCGACGCTGATCGACAGCTTCGGATGATGCGGCAGGTAATCGGCCAGCGCGTCGGGCAGGTATTCGCTCAGCGACGCCGTGTTGCACAGCAGCCGGATATGGCCGCGCAGCCCCTGACCGTATTGCTGCAGTTCCCCGCGCATGTGGTCGATCTGCTGTAGCACCGTGCGCGCGTGGTGTTCGAGCGCGCGGCCGGCGTCGGTCGCCTGCGCGCCCGACTTGGTCCGGTGCAGCAGCGGCACGCCGAGCTCGTCCTCCATGCCGCGGATGCGCTCGCTCGCGGCCTGCAGCGTGATGTGCGTGCGTTCGGCGCCGCTCGTGATCGTGCCGGCCTCGCAGATGTTCAGGAAGAGCCGCAGGTCGGTCAGGTCGAAGCGCATGATGGGCGGGGAGCGATAGCGTTGGAATGGCCGATAAATTAGCAGGAACCGCGGCGTCGGTCTCAGGCGCAGCCTGAGACCCGATTCGCCGGTTCCGCATTTTCGGGGCACGATCGATGCCCGATCATGGCCGCATCTCAATACCGGGGAGCCAGTCATGCAGATCGATTCGTCGTGGGGTGTGTCGTTCAAGATCGCGTTGCATGTGTTGTTCCTGTGCATCGGCATTGCGTGGGCCTGTTCCGAACTCGTCGCATGGCTGCGTTGAGCGCGGCGGCACGCTCCTATTGAAATCAATCCGCCATAGCCTCCTGAGACGAAAATTCTTCCGTTTTCACGCGAAAAGACCATCAAGTTTTTCGGGATCGGACCGTATTACCGGTAGCGAATGTCGGCCGACGTCCCGTTCGTGATCGTTTGTCATCATTGTTTGCATCCGGTTACACGTCGGCCGTTCCGTTTTTGAGATGCTTGAAAGATTGTCAAATCGGAGTTGATCGTCCATGAAAACGCGCGAGATTTGCCGCAACGCGGCGTGGCTGACGGGCCTGGCCGCCGTGCTCGTCATGGCCGGTTGTGCAAATACGCAGTCCGTCCCGCCGAGCGATACGCTGGCGGGGCAGCCGTCGCCGTCGAGCCAGCCCGCCGCTGCGCCGTCGGCCGCCACGCTGCCGCCGGCGCCGATTCTCGTCGCGCAAAAGTACGTCGTGAAACGCGGCGACACGCTGACGGGCATCGCGTCCGCGAACAACTGCAGCGTTGCCGACCTGCGCACCTGGAACAAGCTGGGCGCGAACGGCAAGCTGCGCAAGGGGCAGGTGCTGCGCATCGTCAGGCAGCAGCCGCTGCCGCCGTCGGGCGCGGCCGGCACGCAGGCCGCCGCGCCGGCCGCCGCGAGCGATGCGGTGGCCGGCAATCAGGCGACGGCACAGGCAACCGCATCGACGGCGAGCGACCGTCAGGTCGTGAAGGAAACGAAGCGGCATGCGGGCGGCGTCGCGCTCAAGTGGCCCGCAAACGGCAAGATCGTCGAGGGGTTTCGGCCGGGCCAGAACCGCGGCATCCAGATCGCCGGCCGGCCGGGCGACCCGGTTCGCGCGGCGGCCGACGGCCGCGTGATGTACGCGGGCACCGGCCTGAACGATTACGGCAGCCTGATCATCGTCCAGCACAACGCGGATTTCCTGACCGCCTATGCGCATAACCGCAAGCTGCTGGTGAAGACGGGCGACATCGTGCGCCAGGGCGATGCGATCGCCGAGATGGGCGACCTCGACAATTCGCGCGTCGCGCTGCTGTTCGAGGTGCGGCGCGACGGCAAGCCGGTGAATCCGATGCCGTACCTGCCTTCTTCGCAAGGATGAAGCCGGGCCGTTCTGCTGGAACGCGACGACTGTCGCTGCTAGGCTAGGGGCTGTTTGCGAATCCCGCGCTTCGCGCGGGGCCGACGGGCGTCTTTCGGGGATGCGGCGACGAATGCCGTCGCGGGCGGCCGTCGGCGTGAACGGGCGTGCATCGCCGATGCGCGCCCGCGTTGCTTCGTGCCATCGTTTCCGACAGAACACACCTCATCCATGGAACACTCTCCGACACGCCGCTCGCTGTTGCTTGCCGCCGTTGCCGCGCCGTTCGTCGCCGCGTGCACGTCAGCGCCGGTCGCCGACCAGGGGCGCGCCCACGCCGCGCAAGCCGAACTCGCCGCACTCGAGAAAGCGTCGAACGGCCGGCTCGGCGTCGCCGCGCTCGATACGTCGAACGGCGTGCGCATCGCCCACCACGCGCGCGAGCGCTTTCCTTTGTGCGGCACGTATGCGGTCGTCGCCGCCGGCGCGATACTCGCGCGCGGCGCGCTCGACGCGTCGCTGCTGCCGCGCCGCATCCTGTACCGCCGCTACGAAGTCGTGTCGGGTTCGCCGATCACGGAAAGCCATGTCGACACGGGCATGACGATCGCGCAGCTTTGCGACGCGATGCTGCGCTCGGGCGACAAAGGCGCGGGTAACCTGCTGATGGGCGTGCTCGGCGGCCCGCAGGCCGTCACGTCGTTCGCACACGAGAGCGGCGACACGACGTTTCGCCTCGATCACTGGGAACCCGAACTGAACAAGGCCGTGCCGGATGACGAACGCGATACGTCGACGCCGGTCGCGATGGTCGACACGCTGCAGCGGCTGCTGCTCGGCGACACGCTGCGCGAACCGCAGCGCGCGCAACTGACGGAATGGATGGTCGGCGGCGCGCGCGGCGCGACCGGCATTGCGGCGGGCGTGCCGCCCGGCTGGCGCGTCGCGGACAAGGCCGGCACGGGCGGGTACGGCACGACGACCGACGTCGCGGTGCTGTGGCCGCCGTCGCGCGCGCCGCTCGTGATGGCCGTGTCGTTCACGCAGCCGCAGGCCGACGCTGCGGCTCGCGCGGACGTCGTCGCATCGGCGGCGCGCATCGCGGCGGGCGCACTCGCCGCGACGGCCTGAGCGGCGCGCGCCTCGCGCAAAGCCGGCGTTTGGCTTATCGTGTCGGTCAGCGCGCGCCGGCGTCGGCGCGCGGTCCTTCCGTTTCCTGTGCCTTTTCATGCGCCGACTTCCGCCCCTGCACGCGCTGCAGATCTTCTCGACGGTGGCTCGCCACCGCAGCTTCACGCGCGCGGCCGAGCAGCTATGCATCACGCAGGGCGCGGTGAGCCGGCAGATCCAGACGCTCGAGGCGCATTACGGCTTTCCGCTGTTCAAGCGCCATGCGAAGGGCCTCACGCTGACGGCCGAGGGCGAGCAGCTGCTGCCGGTGGTCAACGAGAGCTTCGCGCGGATCGAGGACATCTCGATGAAGCTCACGCGTCAGCGCACCGATCTCGCGCTGAAGGTGCCGACCTGCGTGATCCGCTGGATGCTGCCGCGCATCATGCGCTTCCAGGGCGAGCATCCCGATCTCCATGTGCAGATCACGACCGCGTGGCAGCACGTCGTCGATTTCTCGACCGAGCCGTTCGACGCGGCAATCGTCTACGGCACGTCGCCCCCCGGCGCGGGCATATTCGCACTGCCGCTGTTCGACGAACGGCTGACGCCGGTATGCGCACCGGAGTTGCGGCAGGCGTCGCCGCTCGAGGCGGTGGGCGATCTCGCGCGTCATACGCTGCTGCATCCGACCCGCGACCATCGCGACTGGCGTGCCTGGCTCGATCATGCGGGCGAGCGCGGCGTCGATCCCGCGCGCGGGCCCACCTTCGACACGCTCGATCTCGCGACGAACGCGGCGATGCAGGGCTTCGGCGTCGCGATCGGCGACGTGACGCTCGTCGACGACGACGTCAGCGCGCGCCGGCTCGAACGGCCGTTCGACATCGTGCTCGAGACCGGCGCACGCTACTTCTTCGTCTATCCCGAGAACATCGGCAACCAGCAGAAGATCCGCGCGTTCAGCGACTGGATCGCGCGCCATCGCGACTGACGCGCGGCCGCGCCGGACCCGCCGGACCCGCCGGACCCGCCGGACCCGCCGCGCGCCGCGCGGGCGGCCGGTGTTACTGGTAGGTCACGACGGCGATCATCGGCGCGAGATTGTTGCCCGGACGGTTCGGTAAAACGATTGCGCGCGAGGCCTGAGTAAAGGTCGTGGTCTTGACGGCCTGCATGCTCGCCGCGTCGACGAACGCGATCTGGCCGGTTGCCGGCCGCGGGCAGTCGGCGCGCACGCGAGCGGGCGCGGCGTTGGGCGTATCGAGCGCGAACGAGCAGGGCGGCTCGACGATCATGCCGGAGAAGTAGATGGTGCCGGACGCGCCGGCGGCAAAGGACGAGGACGTGGCCAGAAGCGAGGCAGCCAGGGCGAACGAGGCGGCGAACAGGCGATGCTTCATGACAGGCTCCAGAGAGGAAGCGCGTCGCAGCGGGGCCGCTCGGGTGGCAGTCCGTCATCGCCGCGATGCTGACTGCGTAAACGGCAAATCCATCGAGTCTCTTGAATGAAAAATTGGAAGTAACGGGAATAAGCAAACTGCGGCGTATTCCTTCAATCAATTTATCTCAAAATTGAGCGGCCGCAAGCCCGGGTAATGCCGGTGTAGTAAACCAGAGGGACGGTCGCCGGCGGACGCCGTTTTTTGCGGGTGAATCGTTGCGGAATCAACGAATCGGTATTAGCGCGAAGCGTCGTTCGCCAAAAGAAAACGGCCGCTCGTGATGACGAGCGGCCGTTTTGCGGGGGGGAGGGCGGTGCGGCGGCGCGATCAGGCCATGCGCTTGCGCACCGCGCCGACGATCACGAGCAGCACGATCGCGCCGATGATCGATGCGATCCAGCCCGCACCCTGGCCCGGCGCATACCAGCCGGCGGCGCGGCCGACGTAGCCGGCGACCAGCGCGCCGACGACGCCGAGTACGGCCGTCATCAGGATGCCCATCTTGTCGTCGCCGGGCTTGAGCGCGCGGGCGAGGAGGCCGACGATGAGCCCGACGACCAGGGTTTCGATGAATTGCAGCATGAACGCCTCCCTATTGCTGTTGAGCTGTTGACGAAAGGAAATTGACCCGTGCGGCGCACAAGCGTTCCACGCGGCGGCAAGCCGGCGCGTGGTGTGCGGAGTATCGCATGCCGGCGCGTCGCGCAGATGTCAGGCGTGCGGTGCGCCAGTCACCGGGGCGAGACGGCGGTAGCCTTCGGTCGCTTGCAGCAGCGTGCGCGTGTAGTCGCGCGCGACCTGCCCGGCGCGCACGTCCTCGACCCGAAGCTGCTCGACGATCTCGCCATGCTGCATCACGGCAACGCGCTGGCACAGGAAGCCGATCACCGCGAGGTTGTGGCTGACGAGGATCATCGTCAGGTTGCGTTCGCGGTGCAGGCGGCGCAGCAGGTTCAGGATCTCGGCTTGCACCGACACGTCGAGCGCGGACGTCGGTTCGTCGAGCAGCAGCACGCGCGGCTCGACGATCAGCGCGCGTGCGATCGCGACGCGCTGCCGCTGGCCGCCCGACAACTGGTGCGGATAGCGGAAGCGGAACGCGGGACCGAGGCCGACCTCGGCCAGCGCGCGGGCGATCCGTGTGTCGGCGTCGCCGATCTCGTGGATCGACAGCGGTTCGCGCAGCGTCTGGTCGACCGTGAAGCGCGGATGCAGCGACGCGTACGGATCCTGGAACACCATCTGCACGTGGCGGCGGAATGCTCGATCGAGCGTGCCGCCGACCGGCCGTCCGTCGATCGACAGGCTGCCGGCCGCGAGCGGCACGAGGCCGGTCAGCGCGCGCAGCAGCGTCGACTTGCCGGAGCCCGATTCGCCGACGAGCCCGAACACCTCGCCGTCGCGCACCGCGAAGCTTGCGTCGCGCACGGCGTCGACGTGACCCGTGCGGGTCGGGAAACGGATCGATGCGTGATCGACGTCGATCATCGTGCAGCCTCCTGTCGATCGGCGGGCGGGATGGACGGCGGCGCGGGATCGAGCCAGGCCGGATCGCGCCGCAGCACGGGCAGTTCGTCCGGCGGGTTCGCGAGCGGCGGGTTCGCCGCGAGCAGCCCGCGCGTATAGGGATGAGACGCGTCGCGCAGGTCGCGCGCGGCGCAGGTTTCGACCACGCGGCCCGCGTACATCACCGCGACGCGATCGCAGAACGACATCACGAGCGGCAGGTCGTGGCTGATGAACATCAGGCCCGTGCCGTGCCGCGCGATCATCGCGTCGAGCACCGCGAGCACCTGCATCGAGACCGCGACGTCGAGCGCGGACGTCGGTTCGTCGGCGATCAGCAGGCGCGGGCCGGTCGACACCATCATCGCGATCATCACGCGCTGGCCCATGCCGCCCGACAACTCGTGCGGATACGCATCGGCGACGCGCGCCGGGTCGCGGATCTGCACGGCCGCGAGCGCGTCGACGATCCGTTCGCGCAACGCGCGGCCGCGCAGCCCGGGCTCGTGCAGGCGGAACGCTTCGCCCATCTGCTTCGCGACCGTCATCACCGGGTTCAGCGAATATTTCGGGTCCTGCAGGATCATGCCCATCTGGCTGCCGCACAGCCGCCGGCGTTCGCGCGGGTTCATCGCGAGCAGGTCGTGGCCGCCGAAGCGCATCGTGCGCGCCGACCAGCGCGCGGCGTCGGGCAGCAGGCCGAGCAGCGCGCGGCCCGTCAGCGATTTGCCGGAACCCGATTCGCCGACGATGCCGAGCCGTTCGCCGGGCGCGAGCGTCAGCGACAGGTCGCGCACGGCATCGGACACGACACCGTCGTGCCCGCGAAAGCCGATCTTCAGCCCGTCGATCTCGCAGAGCGGCGCGGGCGCGGTGGCGGTATTCATCGGCATGTCACGCTCCATGGCGGGGATCGAAGACGTCGCGCAGCCCGTCGCCGAGCAGGTTGAACGCGAGGCTCACGAGCAGGATTGCGATGCCGGGCAGCGTCGCGACCCACCATGCGTCGAGCAGCACGTTGCGGCCCGACGCGACCATGAAGCCCCACTCGGGGCTCGGCGGCTGCGCGCCGAGGCCGAGAAAGCCGAGGCCCGCGACGGTCAGGATGATGCCGGCCATGTCGAGCGTCGCACGCACGATCACCGACGACATGCACAGCGGCACGATGTAGCGCAGCAGGATGCGCGGGCCCGATGCACCCTGCAGCCGCGCGGCATGGATGTAGTCGGCCTGCGCGATGCGGATCGTCTCGGCGCGCGCGAGCCGCGCATACGCGGGCCATGCGGTGATCGAGATCGCGACGACCGCATTGATCACGCCGGGTCCGAGTGCGGCCGCGAACGCGAGCGCAAGCACGATCTTCGGGAACGCGAGCGCGACGTCGGTGATGCGCATCAGCACGCTGTCGACGAAGCCGCCGCAATAGCCGGCCGTCGTGCCGATCAGCAGGCCGATCGGCACGACGATCACGACGACGAGCAGCGCGATGCCGAGCGTGAGGCGCGAGCCGGCGATCAGCCGCGAGAGGATGTCGCGGCCGAGCTGGTCGGTGCCGAACCAGTGCGACGGCGAGCCGGGCGGCAGCAGGCGGTCGGACAGCACCTGGCGCAGCGGATCGTGCGGCATGATCAGCGGACCGACGATCGCGACGACGATCAGCGCGACGAGGATCGCGAGCCCGAACAGGTTGAGCGGATTCGTGGCGAAACGGCGCCAGCGTCGGTACGCGAGGCCGAGCGCGGCCTGCGAGCGCGACGCGGGCGCATCGGAAAGCAGCCACGCGCGCAGCGTGAGGCGCTCGGCGTTCATGATTGGACGACCTTCGGCATGGGCGATGAAAGAAGCAGGGTGGAAGCGGTCATGTCGAAACGGCCCTCAGCGCGCTCGCGGATCGAACACGCGGTACAGCGCGTCGGTCAGCAGGTTGACGGTGATGAACATCGCGCCGATCACGAGCGTCGCGCCGAGCACCGCGCTCATGTCGGCGTTCAGCAGCGCACCGGTCAGGTACGAGCCGAGCCCCGGCCATGCGAACACGATCTCGGTCAGCACCGAGCCTTCGAGCAGGTTGCTGTACGTGAGCGCGATCACGGTGAGCAGCGGCACCGCGATGTTGCCGAACGCATGCCGCCAGATCACGCGGCGCTCGGACAAGCCCTTCGCGCGCGCGGTGACGATGTATTCCTGGCTCAACTGGTCGAGCATGAACGAGCGCGTCATGCGGCTGAGATACGCGACCGAGTAGTAGCCGAGGATCGCGGCCGGCAGCGCGATGTGCGACACCGCGTTGCGGAACACGTCCCACTCGCCGGCGAGCACCGCGTCGATCAGCAGGCTGCCCGTGCGCGGATCGACCATCCCGTCGTACACGGGATCGAGCCGGCCGGGCCCGCCGACCCAGTGCAGCCGCGCGTAGAACAGCAGCAGCCCCATCAGCCCGAGCCAGAACACCGGCACGGAATTGCCGATCAGCCCGACGAAGCGCGCGATGTGATCGATCGGCCGGTTGTGCTTCACGGCGGCCGCGACGCCGAGCGGCACGCCGATCGCGATGCCGATCAGCGTCGCGATCGTCGCCAGTTCGAGCGTGGCCGGGAACACGCGCCTGATGTCGTCGAGCACGGGGTTCGCGGTCAGCAGCGACACGCCGAGATTGCCGTGCAGCACGTCGCGCGCGTAGATCAGGAATTGCGTGACGAGCGGCTTGTCGAGCCCGAGCGCGATGCGTTCGGCTGCGTACGCATCGGCCGACGCGCGATCGCCGAGGATCGCGAGCACGGGATCGATCGGCACCTTGCGGCCGATCACGAACGTCAACGCGAGCAGCCCGGCGAACGTGACGGCGAGCGTGAGCGCCCAGCGCAGCACGCGCAGTGCCCAGCGTACGGCCGGGCGCCGCGCGGGCAGCGTGCGCAGTGCTTCGAGGGAGGAGGCGGGAGTCGACATGCGGCGAATCTTATTGCTTCTTCAGGTTGCGGTACGACACGAGATCGTTGATCGGCCCGACTTCGAGCCCGCTCACGCCGGGCCGCGTCGCCACCTGCGCGACTTTCTCGAACATGATCACGAACGGCGAGCGCGCGAGCACGTCCTTCTGCATCGCCTGGTAGAGCTGCGCGCGTTTCGCGGCGGTCGGTTCGGCGAGCGCGGTGTCGGTTTGCTTCGTGAGCTGCGGGATGTCCCAGCTGTTGCGCCAGGCCAGCATTTTATAGCTCGACTTGTCGGAATTGTCCGGATTCCACGCGAAGCCCTGCGCGTTGCTGTGCGGATCGATGTAGTCGGCCGACCATTCGCCGATGTAGATGTCGTGCTGGCGCGCGCGGTATTTCGCGAGCGTCTGCTTGTTGTCGCCGGGGATCAGCTGCACCTTGATGCCCGCCTGTGCGAAGTTCGCCTGCACGGCCTGCGCGATCTCCGTGTACGGATAGTCGTTGCGCACGTCCATCGTCACCGTGAAGCCGCCGGGCACGCCAGCCTTCGCGAGCAGCGCCTTCGCCTTTGCGACGTCGAGCTTGTACGGGTTCGCGTTCAGCGTGCCGAGGAAGCCTTCGGGCAGGAAGGTCTGGTGTACCTTGTAGGTCGTCTTCACGACATTGCCCTGGATGCCGGCATAGTCGACGAGCCACTTCAGCGCTTCCTGCACGTCGGGCTTCGCGAGCGTCGGGTTCTTCGTGTTCAGGCCGAGATACAGCAGCGTCGCCTGCGGTGACGCCGCGACCTTCGCCTTGCCGGATTTCACGACGGAAGCGAGATCGTCGGGGCTCAGGTCGCGCGCCGCATCGACGTCGCCGTTTTCCAGCAGCAGGCGCTGGCTCGCGGCTTCGGGCACGTGGCGCAGCACGATGCGCTTCATCGCGAGCGGCAGCCGGTATCCGTCGAAACGCTGCAGCACGATGCTGTCGCCGGCCGTCCACTTGACCAGCTTGTACGCGCCGGAGCCGGCCTCGTTGGTCTTCAGCCATGCGTTGCCGAAGTCGGTGCCCTGCTGGTGCGACAGCAGCAGCTTCTTGTCCAGCACCGACGCGGGCCACGAGCCGAGCACGTTCAGCACGAAGGTCGGCGCGTATTTGCGGTCGGTCGTGACCGACACAGTCAGGTCGTCGAGCTTCTTCACGTTCGCCGCGACGTTCGCCTTCGTGAGGCCGATGCCGGTCAGCACGGCGGCCGGGCCCTTGTCGAGCAGCACCGCGCGCTGGATCGACCACGCGACGTCGTCGGCCGTCAGCGGGTTGCCCGAATGGAACTTGAGGCCGGCGCGCAGCTTGAACGTATAGGTCAGCCCGTCGGTGCTCACCGTCCACGACTGCGCGACATCGCCATTGAATTTCGACGGATCGCGCAGGTCGACGCGCACGAGCCGGTCGTACGTGTTCGCGACGTATTCCTCCGGCACCAGCTCGTAGATCTCGCCCGGGTCGAGCGTCGTGAATTCGTCGAGCAGCGTGGCCATCACGAACAGGTCCTTCGGCGTTTCCGCGTACGCGGCGGAAAGCGGAACGGCGGCGAGAACGGACGCGGCGGCCAGCGCCGCGACGAGCCGGGATGTCAGGGGTTTCATGTGCGCTCCATCGTGAGGTGAACGTGCAATGGGTGAACGTAAAACGATAACGGGACGTGCATCACATCAGGCGCCACGGGCCGCTCGCCGCGTTGTCGATCTGCGGCAACGCGTGCGAGCCGGGCAGTTCGTAGTGCCACCATTCGCTGTCGATGTGCGCGAAGCCGGCCGCGTGCATCACGCCGAGCAGCAGCAGGCGGTTGCGTTGCACGGCTTCGGGCAGCCCTGCGTGGAAATGGCCGGACGCGGCGACCATCTCGTCGAAGCCCGTGCCCATGTCGAGCGGCTCGCCGTTCGCGCCGACCAGCGTCAGGTCGAGCGCGGTGCCGCGGCTGTGATTCGAGCCGCGGCCGAGATCGGCGATGAAGTTCGGATCGGGCAGGAAATCCCACAGCACCTGCTGCGCTTGCGGCGGCCGGTACGCGTCGTAGATGCGCAGCGTGAAGCCGGCCTGCGCGGCGACGTCCACCGCGCGGCGCAATGCGGCTTCGGCCGGCTCCAGCAGCAGGCAGTGCGCGCGGCGGTAGATCGGCTTGCCGGTCAGGTTGCGGTCGGTCGCGTAGACGAGATCGAGGTCGACGCGATGCGTGGCGGGCGTGATTTCGACGAGGCGGTGGTCGTTCATCGGCGGTTCAGGTTGGTTCAGGCTCGCTCAGGATTCGAATTGGTCGAACGTGTGCTGCAGTTCGCGGTTGCGCGCGACGCGCCGGTCGATCGCGGGGCCGAGGCGGTCGACGACGGCCGTGATCAGCAGGTTGAACAGGCAGGTGAGCGGCGCGAGCGAATCCCAGAACTGGCCGACGTCGGTCTTCACCTGCAGCAGGTCGGCCGGCCATTCGCGTGCCCACGGGCACGAGAGATCGGTGACCAGCGCGAACGGCTGCCCAAGCTCGGCGGCCGCCTGGCAATAGCGGCGTGCGCTGCGCGAATACGCGCGCGTGTCGGTGACGATGCAGTACGGCCGCTCGAATTCGGAGTTCAGCGAATCGACATACGAACCCGACTGGCCGTCGGAATAGAACACGCGCGGGCGCAGGTATTCGAGGTAGCTGCTGAACGCGTTGCTGATGCCGCGCGTCGACTGGATGCCGAGGATGAATACGGCGTCGGCATGCGCGATGCGATCGGCGACCTGCGCGAACACGGGGCCTTCGGCGAGCCGGTACACGTGGCGGATCGCATCGAGCTCGCGTTCGAGCGACGACGCGAGCGTGCCGTCGCTGCCGCTGTCTTCGGCCGGTTGCGTGCCGGCGACGCGGCGGTATTCGTCGAGCCGGTCGGTGATCATCCACGGGCGATCGCCGCCGCCGCGCAGTTCGCGCTTCAGGTCGTCGAGATTGCGGTAGCCGACGCTGCGCAGGAAGCGCCCGACCGAGATGCCGCTCGTGCCGGCCTGCTGCGCGATCTGGTCGGCCGTCTCGAGCCCGAGCCGGTCGAGGTTCGCGAGCATGTAGCTCGCGATGCGCTTGGCGGTCGGCGTCAGCTCGGCATAGCGGGATTCGACGGTACGGGCAAACGCGCAGGTCATTGGATGTTAGATCGTTGTCGTCTGTTGATCGAATGTCATCCATCTAACAAAGCCAAAATCATTCGCGCCAGCGGATAAAAACTATGGTGTGAGGATGGGTGATAGGGTCGAAAGCGCGTTCGGCGGCGGGGTGGTGGTGTGCAAGGGGAGTTTTATGTCTGACAGGCATATTTCGCGTTTATGCATGTGAGGAATAATTTGCGTTTATGCCTGTCGATGCGTGTCTCGATCTCCTCTCGTCGCCATTCGGTGCATCACGACCTACCACGGTCGTATTTCCGTATTCACCGGACCTGACCGATTCGCCGACATCCGTCGCCGCCCGGCACCCCTCCGCACCGCAATAATTACAAAATTAAAGTCGATCAGATTAAATCATTAATTCAGGTTAATAATTCATTTAAGTTTTGCGACGATTTGGATTTAACTTGTGTCACGGGATGTTCGATTTTCGATAATCAGAAAAACGGCAAGTATTCCGTAATGGAAATTCGCTCAATCGCAAGAATGAAGAGGAAATCATGACGAATCTTTCTCGACGCAAGATGCTGGCGGGTACGGCCGGCGCCATTGCCGCCGCGGGCATCGCGGTATCGGCCAAGGCCGCCTCGTTCGGCAATCCGGACAGCCCGCCGGAAGGCGCTGTGAATGCGCGCAACCGCCAGAGCCTGACCGATCCTGGTCCGAAAAATCCGGCAATCGCCAACCAGTTTCCGTCTTTTCAGGATCCGCCGGCCACCGATATCAATGGGATGCCATTATTCTGGGCGTCGTTCAATAATGCCCATAAACGAATTCAAAATGGCGGATGGGCGCGCGAAGTCACGCAGGACGATTTTGCGATTTCGGAAACCATTTCCGGCGTCAACATGCGCCTGACGCGCGGCGGCATTCGCGAGATGCACTGGCACCAGCAGGCCGAGTGGGCGATCATGCTCGACGGCCGCTGCCGGATCACGGTGCTCGACGAACTGGGGCGGCCGTCGGTGCAGGACGTGAAAACCGGCGATCTCTGGTATTTCCCGCCGGGCCTGCCGCATTCACTGCAGGGCCTCGGTACCGACGGCGCCGAATTCCTGCTCGCGTTCGATAACGGCCGTGCGTCGGAATTCAATACGCTGCTGCTGACCGACTGGATCGCGCATACGCCGCCCGACGTGCTCGCGCTGAACTTCGGCGTGCCGGCCGATGCGTTCAGGAACGTTCCGCTCGACAACCTGTGGATCTTCCAGGGCGACGAGCCCGGCCCGCTCGCGCAAGCCCAGCGCGCGTCGGCTTCGTCGGCCGGTGCGCCGCCGCATCCGTTCATCTTCTCGCTCGGCGACATGAAGCCGGTCAGGAAGACGCGCGGCGGCGAAGTGCGGATCGCGGACAGCACCAACTTCAACGTGTCGACGACCGTCGCGGCGGCGCTCGTCACCGTGCATCCGGGCGGCATGCGCGAGCTGCACTGGCATCCGAACGCGGACGAATGGCAGTACTACCTGCAGGGCGAGGCCCGGATGACCGTGTTCGACACGGGGCCGAAGGCGCAGACGGCCGACTTCCGCGCGGGCGACGTCGGCTACGTGAAGAAGAGCCTCGGCCACTACGTGCAGAACACCGGCAAGACCGACCTGGTGTTCCTCGAGATCTTCAAGACCGACCGCTACGCCGAGGTGTCGCTGTCCGACTGGCTCGCGCACACGCCGCCGAAGCTCGTCGAGGCGCACCTGAACCTCGCGCCGGACGTGATCGCGCAGTTTCCGCGCAACCGCCCGGACGTCGTGCCGCTGTAACGCCGCCGTCGTTCTGCCGTGGCCGGCAGGCGGCAGGCCGGCCGCGGTGCCCGCTTCAGGGCCAGCCTTCCTTATCCGAACGGAATACAACACACCATGATTCCCGTCACGAGCAAATCCGCCGGCGGCTTCGCGCTGCCGGCTCTGTCTCCCGAGCGCGCCGACGACGCGGCGCGCGCCGCGCTGGAAGGGCGCCGCACCGGTGTCGCCGCGCTGCTGCCGTTCGTCGGCCCGGCCGTGATCGCGTCGATCGGCTATATGGATCCCGGCAACTTCGCGACCAACATCCAGGCCGGCGCCGCGTACGGCTACCGGCTGCTGTGGGTCGTGCTGGCCGCGAACGCGATCGCGATGCTGTTCCAGGCGATGTCGGCGAAGCTCGGCATCGTGACCGGCCGCAATCTCGCGGAGCTGTGCCGCGACCGTTTCCCCGCGCCGGTCGTGTGGGGCATGTGGGCCGCGTCCGAGATCGCTGCGATGGCGACCGATCTCGCCGAATTCCTCGGCGGCGCGCTCGCATTCGGGCTGTTGTGCCACCTGTCGCTGTTCGCGGGAATGATCGCGACGGCGTGCGCGACCTGCGCGATCCTCGCGCTCGAGAAGCGCGGCTTCCGGCCGCTGGAAGCCGCGATCGCGGCGCTGGTTGGCGTGATCGGCGCGTGTTATCTCGGCGAACTGCTGATCGCGCCGCAGGACTGGCACGCAGCCGCGTTCCACCTGGTCGTCCCGCAGATTCCGGATCATGCGGCGCTGACGATCGCGGTCGGGATCATCGGCGCGACGATCATGCCGCACACGCTGTATCTGCATTCGGGCCTGACGCAGGATCGCGCCGCGCCGCGCGACGACACGGAACGGCGGCGGCTCGTGCGTTTCTCGAACCGCGAGGTCGTCGTCGCGCTCGGGCTGGCCGGGTTCGTGAATCTCGCGATGGTGATGATGGCGTCGTCGGCGTTCCACCTGAGCGCGCCGGGCATGACCGACATCGGCGACGCGTATCACACGCTGATCCCGGTGCTCGGGCCGGCGGCCGGTGCGCTGTTTCTCGTCGCGCTGCTGACGTCGGGCGTGTCGAGTTCGGTGGTCGGCACGATGGCCGGGCAGGTCGTGATGCAGGGGTTCATCCGCCGCCGCATGTCGATATGGGGGCGGCGCGCGGTGACGATCGCACCCGCGTTCGCGGTGGTCGCATTTGGCTGCGACGTCACGCGCGCGATGGTGGCGAGCCAGGTCGTGCTGAGTTTCGTGCTGCCGATGCCGATGATCGCGCTGCTGATGCTGTCGGCGCGCGAGGACGTGATGGGCGCCTACGCGATGCGGATGCCGTTGCGGATCGTCGCCGGCGCGGCGACGATCGTGATCGTCGGGCTGAATGGGTATCTGGTGTGGGCGGCGTTCAATTGAACGGCAGCGGTGCGCGGCGACCGCCGGGCCGCCGCCTGCTGCTGCATGTCCTGCGCCTCGCGCAGCCGCCAGATCGCGTTGCGCTGCTGGCCGCCGAGGCTCGTCGAGCGCAGCGTGATGACCGAGCCGGCCGCGACCCGATACCGGAAATGCGCCATCAGTCCGGTGCCCTTGCGCTGCGCCTGCCCGTCGGCCAGCACGTCGCACCGCGGCCGCGATTACTTCGCGAGCGTCCGGTATGACACGAGGTCGTTGATCGGCCCGATTTCCGGCCCGGTCGCGCCGGGGCGCGTCGCGACCTGCACGACCTTCTCGAACATGATGATGAACGGCGAGTTCGCGAGCACGGCCTTCTGCAGCGCTTCGTACCGCTGCGCGCGCTTCGCGGGCGACGGCTCGACGAGCGCGGCCTCGGTATCCTTCGTCAGTTGCGGAATGTCCCAGCTATTGCGCCACGCGAGCATCTTGGTCGGCGACTGGTCCGAGTTGTCCGGGTTCCACGCGAAGCCGCGCGCGTTGCTGTTCGGGTCCATGTAGTCGGGCGACCATTCGCCGATGAAGATGTCGTGCTGGCGCGCGCGGTACTTGCCGATCGCCTGCTTCGCATCGCCGGGGATCAGCTTCACGCGGATGCCGCCCTGCGCGAAGTTTGCCTGCAGCGCCTGCGCGATCTCGAGGTACGGATAGTCGTTCGGCATGTCCATCGTCACGTCGAAGCCGTTCGGCAAGCCGGCCTTCGCGAGCAGCGCCTTCGCCTTCGCGACGTCCTGCTTGTACGGCCGCGCGTTCAGCGTGCCGAGGAAGCCCTCGGGCAGGAAGGTTTCATGCACCTTGTAGGTCGTGCTGACGATGTTGCGCTGGATGCCGTCGTAGTCGACGAGCCATTTCATCGCCTGCTGCACGTCGGGCTTCGCGAGGTTCGGGTTCTTCGTGTTCAGGCTCAGGTACAGCAGCGCGGACACCGGCCACGACGCGACCTTGATCTTGCCGGCCTTCGTCAGCGCGGCGAGGCTGTCGGGGCTCAGGTTGCGCGCGGCGTCGGCGTCGCCGTTCTCCAGCAGCAGCCGCTGCGCGGACGCTTCGGGCACGTGGCGCAGCACGACGCGCTTCATCGGGTACGGCGTGCGGTATTTGTCGAAACGCTGCAGCACGATGCTTTCGTTCGGCGTCCACTTGACGAGCTGGTACGGGCCCGAGCCCGCGTCGTTGGTCCTGAGCCAGCCGCTGCCGAAATCGTTGCCCTGCTGGTGCGACAGCAGCAGCAGCTTGTCGAACACCGATGCCGGGCATGCGCTCAGCACGTTGAGCACGAAGCTCGGCGCGTACTTGCGGTCGGTTTCGAGCACGACGGTCTGCGGGTCGATCGCGCGTACCTTCTGCGTCACGTTCGCCTTCGTGAGGCCGAGATCGGCGAGCACGCCGGCCGGCCCCTTGTCGAGCAGGATGGTGCGCTGCAGCGACCACGCGACGTCGTCGGCGGTCACCGGGTTGCCGGAGTGGAACGCGAGGCCGGGGCGCAGCTTGAACGTGTAGGTCATGCCGTCGGCGCCGACCGTCCACGATTGCGCGATCTGCCCGTCGAAGCGCGTCGGGTCCTTCAGGTCGACGCGCACCAGGCGTTCGTAGGTGTTCGCGACGTACTCGGACGGCACCAGTTCGTAGATCCCGCTCGGGTCGAGGGTCGTGAATTCGCCGAGCTGCGTGGCGACGACGAAGATGCCGGGCGGCGTGGCGGCCTGCACCGGCAGCGCCGGAACAAGCGCGACGAGCGCGGCGCTGACGAACAGCCGGGACAGCAGGTGCTTCATGCGGGCTCCGTTGAAAGGGAATCGTGGGTGCGATTCTCTCATCGACGGCTACCCGGATGAAAATATTCGATGCGCGCGCGGTGGCGCGCGGGAGCGGGCCGGGCGGGCGCCCGGCGCCGGCAGGTGTCGGATCAGATCACGCAGCGCGCGATCGCGAAGCGCATCGCTTCCTCGGGCGGCTCGCTGCCGGAGCCGCGCACGACCTTGACGACCGAGCCGTTGCCCGACGGCGTCAGCGTGACGAAGTACGCATTCGAGCCGACGGCAATGTCGGTCACGCCGTTGTGCTGCGACTGCTCGGTGCCCGACAGGCGGCTGTCGAGGCAGTTGGCGATCGCGTGGGCCGGACGTTGCGACGACACGTAGATCATCGGCGCTGCGCCGGATGCGGCCGAGTTGGACGAAGGGGCGGAACCGCAGGCGGCGAGCAGGGCGGCGGGGAGGAGCAGCAGGAATCGTTTCATGGTCGGATCGTCGAGTGTCTCGTGTCGAGGCTGGGGCGCGGGGGAGGCGAAACGCGAAGCTTCGCGACGAAACCGCCCGGAATCGGGCCGTTTTTGACGGTCGATACGGCGAGCGGCTGACGACGGAGTATACCCGCGGCATTTGACGCGGATGGCACGTTGAAACGATTCGATACGACAAGCACCCGCTGCCGCACGGCGGCAGCGGGCGTTTCAGGCGATGGCGCTTGGGCGCTTGTTGTGGTCGCTTACTGGCCGATCTTGTTGCTGACCGCATTTTCCTGCCGGTTCAGCACGCGCTGTTCGCTCTTCGTAATGTGGCCGTGATCCTGCGCGGCCATGTCCCGCTCTTCCCGGCGGATCTTGCGGTCGTCACGGTGCAGGCGCGCGGCCTGTGCGTGCGACATCTCGCCTTCCTTCACTTCGTGATGGATGCGGCGATTCTGGTTTGCGAGACGCCGGTTGACCTCTTCGCGGCGCGGATGCGCGTGCTGGCACGGCGTGGCGCCGATCGCGAAGGGCTCGCACGGTGTTTTCTCCTGTCGTTGCGCGTCCGAATCGTGGGCGCTTGATGAGAAAACGCGGAGCGGGCACCGGTTGTTGACGTGTCGGCCTGTATCGATTGCAAGTCTTTATTACGTCTGCGGTTTGCGGCGCGGGGCCCGGCCGCCGCGAATCAATGCGCGCCGGCCGCCGCCGCATCGGCATCGCCGCCGCCCGAGCGCGACGGTTTCGTGATCCAGATCAGCGGAATGATCGCGATGAAGATGATCGCCGACACGTAGAAGATGTCGTTCAACCCCATCACGGCTGCCTGCGAATCGACCGATGCGTTGAAGAACGCGAGTGCGGAATCGGGGCTCAGGTGCAGCAGCGAGCGCGTCGCGCCGACCTGCTGCGCGAAGATCGGGTTGGTGACGCTCGCCTGTTCGGTGAGCCGCACATGATGCAGGATCGTGCGGTCGTTCCACGCATTGCCGATCAGCGACGTGCCCACCGCGCCGCAGAACGTGCGGCCGAAATTCGACAGGCCGGCCGCGGCCGGGATCTTTTCCGGCGGCAGCCCGGACAGGATGATCGACGTCAGCGGCACGAAGAACATCGCCATCGGAATGCCTTGCAGCAGCGTCGGCAGCACGAGGTCCCAGTGGGAGACATCGGTGTAGAACGTGGTGCGCATCATGAAGACGACCGCGAAGCCGATGAACGCGAGCGTCGCGATGTAGCGCGGATCGGTGCGCGGCAGCAGGCGCCCCATGACCGGCGTGAGCAGGATCGCGAAGATCCCGAGCGGCGCGGTGGCGAGCCCCGAATCGACCGCGCGGTAGCCGAGATAGCCCTGCATCCACTGCGGCAGCAGCACCAGCGTGCCGAAGAACATCCCGTAGGCCACCGAGATCGCGATCGTGCCGCCCGCGAAATTGCGCTGCGTGAAGAGCCGCAGGTCGACGATCGGATTCTTCTCGGTCAGCTCCCACACGAGGAAGAACGCGAAGCCGATCAGCGCGACGATGCCCAGTGCGACGACGACGGGCGAGTTGAACCAGTCGAGGTCCTTGCCCTTGTCGAGCATGATCTGCAGCGACGCGACCCACAGCACGAGCAGCAGCAGGCCGACCGTGTCGATCGGCATGCGGCGCGTGGCCGATTCCCGATCGCGGAACACGATCCATGTGACCGCCGCCGCGAAGAAGCCGACCGGGATGTTGATGTAGAAGATCCACGACCAGTTGTAGTCGTACGTGATCCAGCCGCCGAGCGACGGCCCCGCGATCGGGCCGACGAGCGCCGTCATCGACCACAGTGCGAGCGCGCTCGACGATTTCTGCCGCGGCCACGCGCCGAGCAGCAGCGCCTGCGACAGCGGCGCGAGCGGCCCCGCGACCGCGCCCTGCAAAATCCGCGCGGCGAGCAGCGTCGGCAGGTTCGGTGCGATCCCGCACAGCCACGACGCGAACACGAACAGCAGGATCGACGTGACGAACAGGCGCACCTGGCCGAAGCGCTGCGTGAGCCAGCCCGTCAGCGGAATCGACACCGCGTTCGCGGCCGCGAAGATCGTGATCACCCACGTGCCTTCGTCGACCGACACGCCGAGATCGCCGGAAATCGTCGGAATCGCGACGTTCGCGATCGACGAGTCGAGCACGTTCATGAACATGGCGAGCGATACCGCGATCGTGCCGATCGCGAGCCGGCCGCCCGACAACGGGCCCGGGGAGGACGGAGATGACATGGTGTTCCTGCGTGATGGAGGGGCGCCTGGCGCGGCGCGCACGCCGACCGTTGCGCACGCGCGCAAGGTGCCAGCGCGGGCGAGCCGCGAAATGGACGAACGGAACCGATACGCACCGCGCGCGGTTCAAGCGTTCAAACGGATCGACGAAGCCGTGGCGGGTTCCGGGAGGCGGGATATAGCCGGTCAGGAAGGCGCGACGCGCGTGACGCGTCGGCGGGCAGTTGGCACGTGGCTGCCGTAGCGGCTGTGGTCGTTTTTCATCGGCACAGGCTAACGATGCGTCGAACGACGATCAACGCTCGCGCGCTCATTAAATCCTTTCGTGTGCCGCAATAATCCGAATGTGACACATCGATTGCCGGTCAAGGCACGGTCCGCCACGCGGTGAAGACTTCCGTCAGGAACTCGACGAACGCGCGCACCTTGCTGTCGAGCGTCGCGCGCCGCGGGTAGAGCACGTGAAGCTCGATGTCGTCGGTGCGGTGCCAGTCGGGCAGCACGATTTCGAGTTCGTTCTTCGCGAGCCGCCGCGCGGTGTAATGCGTGGAGATCAGCGCGATGCCGCCGCCGCTCGCGGCCTGGCGCAGCACCGTGACCGATTCGTTCGAGATCAGCACGGGCCGCACCGGCACGTCGGCCACGTCGCCGGCCGCGTTGGTGAGCCGCAGCGTCAGGCCAGGCGTGTCGCGGCCGACGAACAGGATGTCGTGTTCGACGAGATCCTGCGGCGTTTGCGGTCGGCCGGCGCGATCGAGATAGGCGGGGCTTGCGGCGAGCTTCGCATGTGACCAGCCGAGCGAGCGCGCGATATAGCCGGAATCGTTCAGCACGCCCGCGCGCAGCGCGACGTCGAAGCCGTGTTCGACGAGGTCGAGCGCGCTGTTGTCGTAGATCAGCACGAGCTGGACCAGCGGGTAACGCCGGTGAAACTCGGCGAGCGCCGGCTCCAGCTCGAACAGGCCGATCGAGTAGGGCACCAGCACGCGCAGCGTCCCTTCGGGCTCCGTGCGCAGCGCGCGGACCTGACGGTCCGCATCGAGCAGGATGTCCTCGGCGCGCAGGCAACGCTCGTAGTAGTCGCGCCCGGCTTCGGTGACGGACACGCGGCGCGTGGTGCGGTACAGCAGCTGGACGCCGAGATCGTCCTCGAGCTGCCTGACCTTGCGGCTCACGCGGCTGAGCGGCATGTCGAGTTGCGTGGCGGCGGCGGTGAAGTTGCCGCGTTCCACCACGCGCAAGAATATCCGGATGCTCTCGAAGTCCATACGGCTCGTTTCAGTGTTCGGTCAGTGGGCATCTTACCGTCGCGCGCCGGATCGCTTCGTGTCGAGCCGATTATCCTGCGCGGCGCAATAACGCATCCTGTCGGCGCCCCGTAGTGGCGGGCTGCGCGCGACCGTATGCTCGCCGAATGAAATTCGCTTTCCCCAGCCTGCCGCCGCTCGCGGCCGTCCGGGCCGCGCTGCGCGACGCGCGTCCGACGCTGCCGCCCGGTGCCGTCGCGTTCGCGCTGCGCAATACGGCCGCGTCGTTGCTCGCGCTCTACATTGCATTCCGGATGAACCTCGACGACCCGAAATGGGCCGCGTCGACCGTGTGGATCGTCGCGCAGGGCAGCCGCGGGATGGGGCTGTCGAAGAGCCAGTACCGGATTCTCGGCACCGCGATCGGCGCGGCCGTCGCGCTCGCGCTGACCGGCGCATTTGCGCAGACGCCCGAGTTGTTCCTGACGGCGCTCGCCGCGTGGATCGGCCTGTGCGCGGGCGTCGCGACGTTCCAAAGGAATTTCCGTGCGTATGCGGCGGTGCTCGCGGGTTACACGGCCGCGATCATCGCGATGGACGCGGCGTCCGCGCCGCTGCATGCGTTCGACATCGCGATCGCGCGTTTCCTGTACGTGGTGATCGGCATCCTGTGCGGCGCGGCGTTCGAAACGATCTTCGCGCCGGGCGCGCCGCTGACGGACGTGCGCACGCGGCTCGCGCGCTATCTCGATCGCGCGGTTGCCGTCGGCGCGGGCGCGCTGCGCCGCGAGCCGAACGGCGCAGCGGTACACCGGCTGTTCGCGGACGCGCTCGAACTCGATACGGCGGCCGAATACGCGGCGGCCGGCGCACCGCCGGTGCGCAACGCGATCGGCCATCTGCGTGCCGCGGCGCTGGGTGTGCTGACCGCGCAGGCGGCGGGGCAGGCGATTCGCGAACATGGCGCGCGCGGCGGCGATGCGCCGGACCCGCTGGTGGACGATGCCGCACGCTTGCTCGACGGCGTCGCCGCATCGCGCGAGCCGGGCGCGTCAGGCGACCTGGGGCGCGAGATGGCGGCGTTGCGCTCGCGCGTGAACGACGCGCTGCGCTCGGAGGCCGCCGGGTCGGCTGGCCCCGACACGTCGCGCCTGCTGATGCTCGACCGGCTGGCGGCGCTGCTCGCGGGCTTCGACCACGCGTTTGCGAGCCAGGCGCGGCTCGATCGGTCAGAGCCGCCGCCGACGCGCGTGCGCTATGCGTTCCATCACGATGCGGTGCTCGCCTGGCACAACGGCATCCGCGCGTTCGTCGCGGTGCTGGCCGCGTCGGCGCTCTGGATCGTCACCGCGTGGCCGTCGGGCGCCGGTTTCGTCGCGATCACGGCGGTGGTCGGCGCATTGTTCTCGACCCGCCCGAACTCGGTGCGTGCAGTCGTCGGCTTCCTGAAGGGCTCGGCGTGCGCGGCCGTCGCGGGCGTCGTCTGCAATTTCATCCTGCTGCCCGCGGTGTCGGGCTTCGAGATGCTGGCCTACATCCTCGGCGTGTTCCTGATCGGCACCGGCATCGCGATGCGTCATCCGCGCACGGCCGCGATGGGCAGCGCGTTTTCGATCTTCTTCTGGAATTTCACGTCGCCGGACAATACGGCGCGCATCGGCGACGCCGCGTTCCTGAATGACGCCGTCTCGACGCTGCTCGGGATCGCGTTCGGCGCGCTGGTGTTCGCGCTCGTGTTTCCGGGCGATCCCGGCACCAGCCGGCGGCGCCTGCATCGCGCGGTGCGCCGCGATCTGGCCGCCATTGCGCGCGACCCGAGTGCGTGGTCCGCGAGCACGTGGTTGAGCCGCACGGCCGACCGTCTCGCGCGCGAACTCGGGTTCGCGGGGAGCCTGCCGCAGACGCTGATCGAGCGCGACATGCGCGACCTGCTGGCGATCTGGGGAATCGGCGACAGCCTGCTGTCGCTCGCCGAACTGGCGGCGCGCGAGCCGGCCGTGCGCCGTGCGGCGACCGTGGTGCGTGGACGGGTCGCGCGCTGGGAATTCGCGCAGCTCGACCGGACCTGCGACGCGGCGGCTCGCGTGCTGCGGCGGCGCGTGGCTGCTCGCGACGGTGACGATACGTACGCGTTGCTGCGCGGCATCGTGTTGCTGCGGCGCATTGCCGATGCAGCTGCCGCGCACGGCGGCTTCCTGCGCGCGCGCCACGGCTGAGCGGCGCGGGCGGTGGGTCAGGTGAGCCGATAGGACCGGCCGGGCGTCACTTCCGCCGGCAGCGGCTCGCGGTTCAGCTCGAGCAGCGTACGTTCGATCTGCCGCGTGATCGCATCGAGTGCGAGATGGTTCGGCCCGTCGCCGAACGGCTCGGCGATCGCATGCGCGATCGCATCGAGCGCGATCAGCGTATACGCGACGAACACGGTGACGAACGGCGTCGCCGCACCGATCGAGTCGACCAGGCCGAACGGCAGCAGCACGCAGTACGCATAGATGGTCCGGTGCAGCAGCACGTCGTACGAAAACGGGATCGGCGTCGACGCGATGCGCTCGCAGCCGCTCACCATCGCGACGAGCTCGTCGAGGCGCGCGTCGAGCATCCACAGGCGCGTGTCGGCGAGGCGGCCCGCATCGGCGCGCGCGGCGAACGCTTCGCGCAGCCCGTGCACGATCGCGATCGGGCGGAACCGCGCGGCGGCGACGTGCGCATAGGTGCCGCTGTCGAGCAGCGCGCGCAGGTCCGCGGCCGGATCGGTGCCGCGCAGTTGATGCTTGAGCGCATAGACGAACGCGACGACCGTCCGCACGAACGCGCGCCGCGCATCGTCATCCTTATCGACCGCGCCGTAGCAGAGCGCCTGCGACACCAGCGTGCGCGTGGCGGTCAGCACGCCGCCCCACAGTTGCCGCGCCTCGCGGTAGCGGTCGTAGCTCGCGTTGTTGCGAAACCCGGCGAAGATGGCGAGCGTCAGGCCGATCAGCGTGAACGGCGTCGGGTTCAGCGGCACTTTCTCGCCGAGCACGCGGCCGCCGCCCCACACCGCGACGAGGCTGATCGCGAGCGTCAGCACGAGCTGCGGCAGGATGGTCGGCAGCACCGAGCCGTTCCAGACGAGCAGCATCCGCAGCCAGTGCTCGCGCGGACGAACGATCATCGTCGGGCTCCGTCAGGCGGCGGTCGATGCCGGCGCGGCCGCGCGATGCAGCAGCACGGGCACCGACTTCGACGTCGGCGTGTTGCACACG
Organism: Burkholderia sp. GbtcB21; assembly: GCF_019091065.1. NCBI lineage: Bacteria > Pseudomonadati > Pseudomonadota > Betaproteobacteria > Burkholderiales > Burkholderiaceae > Burkholderia > Burkholderia sp. GbtcB21. The sequence continues at coordinate 568,607 of NZ_JAGXKA010000001.1, read as the reverse complement.
TCGCCGACGCTGTCGAGCGGCACGAGCGGGTTGGTTTCCGGGTAGTACGCGCCGATGCAGCCGCGCGGGATGTCGTACTCTACGAGCAGGAAGCCGTCCGCACGCCGCTCGATGCCGTCGTGCCACACGGTTTCCATGTCGACCCATTCGCCGGCCTTCAGGCCGAGCATCGCGAGATCGTCGCGGTTGGCGAACACCACGCGGCGCTGGCCGAACACGCCGCGATAGCGATCGTCGAGCCCGTAGACGGTCGTGTTGTACTGGTCGTGCGAGCGCGTCGTCATCAGCGTCATCAGGCGTTCGCCGTGCAACGCGCGGGCGCGCTGGATCGGCGTGTCGGTCGGCAGCGCGTGCGCGATGAAGTTCGCCTTGGCCGTCGGCGTGAGCCATTCGCGGTCGCGCGATGCGACGCGCAGGTGGAAGCCGCCCGGCCGCGCGATGCGCGTGTTGTAGTCGTAGAAGTCGTCGAGCGTCGCCTCGATCGCGTCGCGGATCTTCGCGTAATCGTCCTTGTACGCGAGCCAGTCGATCTTGCCGCTGCCGAACAGCGCGTGGCCCATATGCGCGACGATCGCGGGCTCCGACATCAGGTTCGGCGACGCCGGCTTGTTCATCCCGTACGACACGTGGACCATGCTCATCGAATCCTCGACCGTCACGCCTTGCGCGACGTTGTCCTGCAGGTCGATCTCGGTGCGGCCGAGCGTCGGCAGGATCAGCGCGTCGCGGCCGTGGATCAGGTGGCTGCGGTTCAGTTTCGTCGTGATGTGCACCGACAGGTCGCAGCGGCGCATGCCTTCCCACGTGCGCGGTGTGTCGGGCGTCGCCATCGCGAAGTTGCCGCCGAGGCCGATCAGCACCTTCACGCGGCCTTCGAGCATCCCCTCGATCGTCTCGACGACGTCGTAGCCGTGGTGGCGCGGCGGTTCGAAATCGAACACGTGGCCGAGCCGGTCGAGGAACGCCTGTGACGGCTTTTCCTCGATGCCGACCGTGCGGTTGCCCTGCACGTTCGAGTGGCCGCGCACCGGGCACAGGCCGGCGCCGGGGCGGCCGATGTTGCCGCGCATCAGCATCAGGTTCGTCAGCATCTGCACGGTGGCGACCGAATGCTTGTGCTGCGTGATGCCCATGCCCCACGTCGCGATCACGCGCTCGCTGCGCGCATAGAGCTGTGCAAGGCCGTCGATCTGCTCGTACGGCACGCCGCTTTCGGCCGTCAGCGCGGACCAGCTTTCGTTGCGCAGATCGTCGGCGAACGCGTCGAAGCCGGCCGTGTGCTCGCCGATGAACGCGGTGTCGAGCACGCGCGGCGCACCGGTGGCGCGCGCGGCGTCGTCGAGTTCGAGCACGCGTTTCGCCATCCCCTTGATCAGCGCGAAATCGCCGCCGATCGTCGGCTGGACGAACGTCGATGCGATCTTTGTGCCCGACATCGTCAGCATCTCGAGCGGGCTTTGCGGATCGGCGAAGCGTTCGAGGCCGCGTTCCTTCAACGGATTGATCGACACGATCGTCGCGCCGCGCTTCGCGCACTCGCGCAGTTCGCCCATCATCCGCGGATGGTTGGTCGCGGGGTTCTGGCCGAAGATCAGCAGCGTGTCCGCGTGCTCGAAATCGTCGAGCGTGACGGTGCCCTTGCCGACGCCGACCGACGCGGGCAGCCCGCGGCTCGTCGCCTCGTGGCACATGTTCGAGCAGTCGGGAAAGTTGTTCGTGCCGTACCGCCGCACGAGCAGCTGGTACAGGAACGCTGCTTCGTTGCTCGCGCGGCCGGACGTGTAGAACGCGGCCTGGTTCGGGTCGGGCAGTGCGCGCAGGTGGCGCGCGATCAGTGCGAACGCGTCGTCCCACGCGATCGGCACGTAGCGGTCGGTCTGCGCGTCGTACACCATCGGGTCGGTGAGCCGGCCGTGCTGTTCGAGTTCGAAATCCGACTGTTCGAGCAGCTCGGTGACGGTATGCGCGGCGAAGAATTCGGGCGTCACGCGCTTGCTCGTCGCTTCGGCGGCCACTGCCTTCACGCCGTTCTCGCAGAATTCGAACGTCGATGCGTGCTGGCGGTCGGGCCACGCGCAGCCGGGGCAGTCGAAGCCGTCCGGCTGGTTCTGGCGCAGCAGCGTGCGGTAGTTGCCGCCGGCGACCTTTTCCTTGATCAGGTTGATCGTGACGGCTTTCAGCGCGCCCCAGCCGGCGGCCGGGTGGGTGTACGGTTCGATGCGCGCGGTGGCGGATTTCTTTTTCATGGTGCAGCAGGTGTCGGGGTCGATGGGTGCAGAGTACGCGCGGCACCCGTGCGGCTGTGTGTACACCTGTTCACTTCAAAAAAGAGTACAGTTTCGGCCATTCAGACAGTGCGGATCGCAACTGTGTTGTTGAAGGGAAGTTGAAAGGGAGGCGCGTGAAGCGTTACGAACAACTGGCCGACGATCTCCAGGCGCAGATCGAGCGCGGCGTGTATCGGCCCGGCGAGCGGATTCCGTCGGTGCGGCAGGCGAGCCGGCAGCAGCAGCTCAGCGTCACGACCGTGCTGCGCGCGTACCTCGTGCTGGAAAGCCGCGGCCTGATCGAAAGCCGGCCGCAGTCGGGCTATTTCGTGCGGGCGCGCGCGGCGGCACCGGCCGAGGCCGAGCTGCACATGTCGGCGCCGGCCGCCGAGCCGTCGGCGGTGGACGTGAGCCGGCTCGTGCTGTCGACGCTGCGCTCGATCGCGCGCGACGACGCGGTGCCGCTCGGTTCGCCGTATCCCGATGCATCGCAGTTCCCGGTGCAGCGCCTCGCGCGCTATGCGCAGGCGATCGGGCGCCGCCGCACGCGCTGGGGCGTGATCGACGACCTGCCGCCCGGCAACCAGGAACTGATCCGCCAGATCGCGCGGCGCTACGCGGAGCGCGGAATCGCGGTCGAGCCGGGCGAGATCGTGATGACGATCGGCGCGACCGAGGCGATCAACCTGTGCCTGCAGGCCGTCGCGAAGCCGGGCGACACGATCGCCGTCGAGTCGCCGACGTTCTACGCAATGCTGCACGCGATCGAGCGGATGGGCATGCGCGCGCTCGAAGTCGCGACGCATCCGGTCGACGGCATCGATCTCGACGCGCTCGAACGGATCCTCGAGCGCGAGCGCATCGCCGCGTGCATGGTGATGCCGAATTTCCAGAATCCGCTCGGCTTCCAGATGCCCGACGCGCGCAAGCGCGCGCTCGTCGAGCTGCTGGCGAAGCACGGCGTGCCGGCGATCGAGAACGACGTCTATCACGAGCTGCACTTCGGTGACACGACGCCGAGCGCACTGAAATCGTTCGACCGCAACGGGCTCGTGCTGCATTGCGCGTCGTTCACGAAAAGCCTGTCGCCGCGCTACCGGATCGGCTGGGCGATGCCGGGCCGCTACCGCGACCAGGTCGAAAAGCTGAAATTCCTGAACACGCTCGCGACGCCCGCGATCGAGCAACTGGCGATCGCCGAGTACCTGAAACATGACGGCTACGATTTCCACCTGCGGCGCATGCGCAAGCAGTACGCGCAGCAGGCAAGCCTGATGAGCGCGATGGTGCGGCGGTTCTTTCCGGAAGGCACGCGGCTGTCGCAGCCGCAGGGCGGGTATGTGCTGTGGGTCGAGCTGCCGCCGCAGGTCGATGCGATGAAGCTCTACACGCTCGCGCTCGCGCAGCGGATCACCGTTGGGCCCGGGCACATGTTTTCTGCGGGCACCGATTACCGGCATTTCATCCGGCTCAACTACAGCTATCCGTGGTCGCGGCAGATCGAGGAAGCGCTGAAGGTGCTGGGGCGGCTCGCATCGGAGTGCGCGGCGAGGTGAACGGCGCAATGCCGGGTGGCAGGCGGCGGCCGGTGGCCGGCCGCCGTGGCATGGTTCAACCCGCGTGCGGCGCTTGCAGCCCGGCTTGCACGGCGCCGGCCATCTGCCGCATGTCGAAGCCCGACGGGTGCTGGTACACGCGCAGCCCGAACTCCGGCAGCACCGCGATCAGGTGATCGAACAGGTCGGACTGGATGGTCTCGTAGTCGACCCACGACGTCGTATCGGTGAAGCAGTACAGTTCGAGCGGAATGCCTTCGGCCGTGAGCGGCAACTGCCGCGCCATGCACGTCATGTCGCGGCGGATCCGCGGATGGCCCTTCAGGTAGTTCGCGACATACGCGCGGAACGTGCCGAGATTCGTCAGCTGGCGGCGGTTTGCCGGGCAATCGCCCGCCGCGCCGAGCGTACCGTTCCATTGCTCGATCGCGTCGACCTTGTCCTCGAGATAGTCCTTCAGCAGCGTCAGGCGTTCGAGCCGCTCGATCTCGTCGCTGGAGAGAAAGCGCACGCTCGTCGCGTCGACGAACAGCGCGCGCTTGATGCGGCGGCCGCCCGCCTCGGTCATCCCGCGCCAGTTCTGGTAGCTCTCGGTGATCAGTTTCCACGTCGGCACCGTGATGATCGTGTGATCGAAGTTCGCGACCTTCACGGTGTTCAGCGTGATGTCGATGACCGTGCCGTCCGCGCCGGCCGACGGCATCGTGATCCAGTCGCCGATCCGCAGCATGTCGTTCGACGACAGCTGCACGCCCGCGACGAGGCCGAGCAGCGTGTCCTTGAAGATCAGCATCAGCACCGCGGACATCGCGCCGATGCCGGACAGCAGCAGGCCGATCTGCTTGCCGGTCGCATCGCCGATCACGACCAGCGCGGCCGTGATGAACATCACGAGCTTGACGAGCTGCATCGCGCCTTTCAGCGACAGGCGCGGCTGGTCGCGATGGTGCGTGCGGTGCGTGTGTTCGAGCGCGGACAGCGTCGCGCTGATGGTCATCGTCACGAGGAACACGATCAGCGCGAACAGCACCTTGTCGGCGACTTGCGCGGCTTTATCGGGAATGCCGGGCACCGCGCCGAGGCCGAGCTTGATCACGACGAACGGGACGATGCGGTTCAGCCACCTGAACGCGCCGAACTCGAACAGCGCGTCGTCGACGCGCGTGGCCGACAGCCGCGCGAGCCGCGCGACCACGCGAAACAGCAGGAAATGGACGGCCGCGGTGATTGCGCCGGCGGCGGCGAGCAGGACGAGGAGGCCGACGAGCGGCGAAAACCAGGATTCGTTCAGGGTCATAGGGGCAGACAGGGGCCTTCTTGTGCGTTGAATCGGCGCCGCGACGCGACGCGCGCCCGGTGAAGGGCACATGAAAGGGACCGTGATTGTGCCATCGGGTTCCGGGCGCATGAGTCTGACGCGCGTCGCGCGGCTCCCGAACCTTCTCACCATTGCGCAGGTATCCTCTGTAATCGGGTGAGGGTGAAAGGCGAATCCGCATCACCGCAAGCCGGTGTGCGCACCGGTTACCGGATGCGTCGCGCGTATGCCCGCAGTCGACTCGAAGCCTTTGCGGCGGGCCCTCGCGGGTGACAGCACCGGACCGGCGATCCATGCAATCATGCGGGCGTCGCATGCGCTGCCGGTGCGTCGCTCGCCGTTGCGTGCGGCCGATCCGCCTACGGTGAGCGATACGCGGCAGCTTCGCGCACTTGCCATGCGATGCCTGCCCGAGGCACGATGCGCGAACGACTTCGCGAACCGCGTCACCCCGTTACTTCGTCATCACGCATTTCACGCATGCAAGATTCCAGCGAAAACCCTCCGTCACGCGTGCGGTTGCTGAAAGGCATCCTGCCGATCCGCCGCGCGGGGGCCATCCGCGATGTATTCGCGGGCATTTCGCTCGCGTCGATGGACATCCCGCAGGTGCTCGGTTACGCGCGCATCGCCGGCATGCCTGCCGTCACGGGCCTTTACACGGTGTTCCTGCCGCTCATCGCGTTCGCGTGCTTCGGTGCGTCGCGCCATCTGGTGGTCGCCGCCGATTCCGCGACCGCGACGATCTTCGCGAGCCGGCTTGCGAAGATGGCGCCGGCCGGCAGCGCCGACTATGCGGCGCTGGCCGGCATGGTCGCGCTGCTGACCGCCGCGATGCTGCTGCTCGCGCGCATCTTCAAGCTCGGCTTTCTCGCCGATTTCCTGTCGCGCACGGTGCTGGTCGGCTTTCTCGCCGGCGTCGGCGTGCAGGTGTCGATCGCGATGCTCGGCGACATGCTCGGCCTGGCCGTGCCGTACCCGGCATCGCGCAGCCTCGCGCAATTCGCCTATGTCGTCACGCATCTCGTCGACGCGAACCGGCCGACCTTCGCGCTCGCGGCACTCGTGGTCGTCGCGATTCTCGTGTGCAAGCGGTTCCTGCCGCGCGTGCCGGTGCCGATGATCGCGGTCGCGGGCAGCATCGCCGCGAGCCATGCGTTCGGCTTCGCCGCGCACGGCATCGCGGTGCTCGGGCCCGTCGCGGGCGGGCTGCCGCCGCTGCGCTGGCCGTCCGTCACGTGGCAGCAGTTCCTCGATCTCGTGCCGGTCGCCGCGTCGTGCTTCGTGATGATCATCGCGCAGAGCGCGGCCGCCGCGCGCGTGTTCGCGCAGCAGTACGGCGAGGACGTCGACACCAACGCCGACATCCTCGGGCTCGCGGCCGCGAATGCGGCCGCCGCGGTCGGCGGCGCGTTCGTCGTCAACGGCAGCCCGACACAGACGGCGATGGCCGATGGCGCGGGCGTGCGCAGCCAGATCGGGCATCTTGCGTTCGCCGCCGTTGTGGCCGTCGTGCTGCTGTTCCTCGGCACGACCCTGCAGTATCTGCCGCATGCGGTGCTGGCCGGCATCGTGTTTACGATCGCGCTCGGGCTGATCAACGTGCGCAGCCTCGCGGCGATCCGCAACGAAAGCCCCGGCGAATTCACGCTCGCGCTGGTGACGGCCGTGGCCGTCGTGACGGTCGGCGTCGAGCAGGGCATCCTGCTGGCCGTCGCGTTGTCGCTGATGCGGCACGTGCGCCACAGCTACCAGCCGCACACGATGGTGCTCGAACCGGTCGAAGGCAACGGACGGTGGCAGCCGGTGCCGACGCGGCCCGGCGCGATGACGGCGCCGGGGCTGATCGTCTACCGGTTCGGCTCCGGCCTGTTCTTCGCGAACGACCATCTGTTCGCTGCCGAGGTGACCGAACTCGTCGATGCGGCGCCGGTGCTGCCGCGCTGGTTCGTCGTCGACGCGGGCGCGATCACCGATCTCGACTATTCGGCCGCGCGCACCGTAACCGATCTGGTCGAGACGCTGCACGCGCGCGGGATCGGCGTGCTGTTCGGGCGCGTCAGCCGCTATCTGCGCGCGGACATGGATCGTCACCGGATCACCGAGGTCGTCGGCGCGTCGTGCATCTTCGCGACGCTGCATCAGGCGCTGGAGGCGGCGGGCACGACACCGTCGCCGCAGGAGCCGGGCACCGTGTAGCGTGAACCGGCGCTAGGCGGCCGTGCGGAAGCGCGCGAAGCCGTTGCGCAGGTGGCGGGTCAGTTCCGTCGCGGCCGGCGTGCGCTGGCCGCGCGGCAGATGAAGGTTGATCGCGAAGTTCGGCAGCGCGGGCAGGCCGCTGCCGGCGGGCAGGATGTCGAGGTCGGCCGGCACGGTGGACGCGAGCCACACGGTCACCGCGAGATCGGAGCGCACGGTCGCGGCCGTCGCGTCGAAGCTGCCGTTCTCGAACACGGTGCGCCATGCGCGATCGCTGCCGCGCAGCGCGTCGAGCACGGTCGGGCGGAACGCGCAGGCCGGCGCGACCATCGACACCGGCAGCGGCATGTTCCGATGCGCGGTGCCGCCTTTCGCGCCGACCCAGACCAGCCGGTCGACCGCGATGCATTCGCCGCGCGACGGCCCGACCGGCGCCTCGATCAGCGCGACGTCGAGATCGCCCTGCGTGAGCCCCCGGCGCAGTTCCGGCGATGCCGCGCACACGAGCGAGAGCGCGACCTGCGGATGCGCTTGCGCATAGCCTTTCAGGATCGGCGCGAGACAGGTGCCGACGAGATCCTGCGGTGCGCCGACGCGAACGGCGCCTTCGACCGCGCCGGCCGTCAGGTCGGTCAGCAGCGCATCGTGCACGGCGAGCAGCCGGCGCGCCTGTTCGAGCAGCCGCTCGCCGGCCGCGGTGAGCAGCAGGTTGCGATGCTCGCGGACGAACAGCGGGCCGGACAGCGTTTCGAGCCGCGCGACCTGCTGGCTGACCGCGCCTTGCGTCAGGTGCAGCGCGTGGCTGGCCGCCGTCATGCTGCGATGATCGGCGACCGTGACGAAGGCGCGCAGCAGCGCGATGTCGAGATTGCGTGTCATGCGTCGCATTATGAATGCTAATGGCAGGCATAAAAAGCTTTCGCTTTCGTAATGGGTAGATCGCAGGTAAAACGGAGCTTCGACGACGACAACCGGGAGCCTCCGTGCTGCTTCGCGACTACCTGCCGCTGATGCTGTTCGTGATCGTGTCCACCGTGACGCCGGGCGGCGCGACGACGCTCGCAACCGCATCGGGTGCCCATTTCGGCTATCGGCGGTCGCTGCCGCTGATGGCCGGCATCGCGGCCGGCCTGGCGTCGATGGCGGCAGCCGCCGCGGCCGGGCTCGGCAGCGTGTTGCTTGCGCTGCCCGCATTGCAGCTCGCGATGAAGGCGGCCGGCTCGTTGTATCTCGTGTGGCTGGCCGTGCGCATCGGGCGCGGCGGCAAGCCGCGGCTGGATGCCGCCGTCCACCGGCCACAGGGGTTCGTCAGCGGCGTCTGGATGCTCTGGCACAACCCGAAGGGCTGGGCGATGACGCTCGGCGCGGCCGCGTCGTTCGCCGCGCTCGCGTCCGGGCCGGCACGGCTCGGCGTATTGCTCGGGCTGGCGTTCGGCGTGGCCGCGATGGCGTCGCTGTCGCTGTGGTGTTTCGCCGGGCTGCTGTTCGCGCGCGTGTTGCGCACGGAGCGGCAGTGGCGCTGCCTGAATGTCGGGTTGGGCGTGCTGCTCGTGGTGTCGATCGTGCCGATGTGGCTGCCGTAGCCGGGAAGCCGCGCGCGTCGTGCGGCGCCCCTCGCGCTCAGCGCGAACCGAAGCGCGCGGCGCCGGCCGATCGCCCGCCCGTACCGGCCGACCACAACGGCAGCCGCAGCGTCGTGACGAAGCTCGCCGCGTGCAGCGCGCAAAGCAGGCCGAACGCCCACGCGTACGCGACGGCTTGCGTGCCGCCGCCCGATATCGATTCGGCTTGCAGCCGCCACGCGAGGAACAGCGTGCACAGCGTCGTGAACGTCGGGCCGCCGAGGCGCTGCACGATATTGAGCGACGTCGTCGCCATCGGCAGGTTGCGGTGCTCGACCGACGCATACGCGGCGGAGATCGACGGCGCACCGATCGCGCTCTGGCCCATGCCGCGCAGAAACAGCGCCGGCACGAGCACGTACGGATCGTAGCCGGTCAGCGCGAGGGACACGAACGGCAGCGTTGCGACGAAGGCGAGCAACGCACCGGCGGCGGCCAGCCGGCGCACGCCGAACCGGCTCGTCAAAGCGCCCATCGACGGATAGGTGACGAGCATGCCGAGCCCGAGCGGCGCGAGCAGCCAGCCCATCTCGCCCGGCGAGCGCCCGCACGCCTGGATCAGGAACACGGGAATCAGCATCTGGCCCGCGTACATCGCGCCGTTCGACAGGAACTGCGTGCCGGCCGCCGCGCCGAATACGCGGGAGCGAAACAGCGCGAGATCGATCAGTGCGTTTTCGCCCTTGCGTTGCTCGAAGCGCACGAACGCGACGAGCAGCAGCGCAGAGCATGCGATCGCGGCGATGCCGAGCGCCGTGCCGATCCGCTCGGCGCCATACAGGAACAGCACGAGGCCGGGCGACAGCAAGGCGAGGCCGATCCAGTCGAGTTTGCGCGGTTGCGCGTCGTCCCGGTCGCCCGGCAGGAACCGCGCGGCCAGCGCGAGCGCCAGCACGCCGACGGGCAGGTTCACGAGAAACAGCCAGCGCCACGACGCGTACTGCAGGATCGCGCCGGCGACCACGGGGCCGAGGATCGGCGCGAGCAGCACGGGCACCGCCGCGTAGCCGATCACGCGGGCCATCTGCTGGCCGGCGACGCGCGCGATCATCATCTGCGCCATCGGCGCGAGCAGCCCGCCGCTGACGCCTTGCAGCACGCGGAACGCGATCAATGACGGCGCGGACCACGCGAGCCCGCACAGCGCCGACGTGAGCGTGAACGCGGAGAAGCACCACAGGTACAGCGCCTTCGCGCCGATGCGGTCGACGAGCCAGCCGTTCAGCGGCAGCACCAGCGTCAGCGCGAGCAGGTAGCCGCTCGTCACCCACTGGATCGTCGACAGGCCCGCATGCAGGTCGGTCGCGAGGCTCGACAGCGATACGTTGACGATCGTCGCGTCGAGCTGCGACAGCAGCGAGCCGAGCGTCGCGACCGCGCTGACCTTCCAGATCGACGGAGCGAGCCGGCCGGCCGCGCGGCCCGGCGCCGGCTGTGCGCGTCGGTCGCTCACGCGCCGCGCCGGTCGAGCAGCGCGACGATGTCCTGCGTCGAGCCCGTTTCGCCGAGGCGCGGGAACAGACGTTCGATACTGTTCGCGTGCGCGTCCGCGTTGAGGTCGGTCATCGCGTCGACGGCGAGCGTCACGTTGTAGCCGAGTTCGTGGGCCTGCCGCGCGGTCGATTCGACGCCGATGCTCGTCGCGACGCCGGTCAGCACGATCTGCGTGACGCCGGCCGCCTTCAGGTGCGCGTCGAGATCGGTGCCGGTAAACGCGCCCCAGGTTTTTTTCGTCACGACGTGGTCGCCCGGTTGCCGGTTCAGTTCGGGCACGAGTTCGGTCCAGTCGGCGGGCAGCGCGTCCAGGCGCACCTGCTGCTGCGTGCGGCCCGGTGCGACGCCGGCGACGTTGACGAGCACGACCGGCAGGCCGCGGCTGCGGAATGCGTCGAGCAGTTCGCGGGCATGCGCGACCACCGGCGCGACCGGGTGTGCGGTGGGGAGGGCGACGATGCCTTTCTGCAGGTCGATGACGACGAGTGCCGTGTTCGTGTCGAGACGGGTTGCGCTCATGATGGGGCTCCGTGGAATGGACGAAGGAAGGCGGGCGCGCGAATGCCGCGTGGCGCGCAGGCCGGGGTCATTGCTCGCCGATGCGACGGATCAGCGGGATCGCGGCGGCGAGCGTGTCGATGTCTTCTGGATCGAGCCTTTCGATCGCCGCGCCAAGCCACTTGTGCTTCGCGGCATTGCGCTTGCGGCGTGCGGCGAGGCCGGCGGCGGTCAGCATGAACAGGATCTGGCGGCCGTCGGTCGGATGCGGTTCGCGTTCGACGAGACCGTCTTCCTCGAGGCTCGCGAGGATCGCCTTCATCGACTGCGGTTTCATCGCCTCGGCGCGCGCGAGATCGGCGGTCGTCATCGGCCCGTGCCGTTCGAGCCGCGCGAGCGCACTCGTCTGGGACATGCCGAGCCCTTCGGATTCGATCTCGGAGCGGAGCCGGCGGATCAACTGGCCGACCGCGAGGGTCAGGTCGGCGGCGACGAGGTCGGCGGAAACGCCGGGTTTGCGTGGCGGGTTCATGCGGCGGATCATAGAACACGACAGTTAAACTTGCAAGTTTAACTGTCGAATTGACCGGCAGGCCGCGTCACCGCCAGGCGGGCGGTTACGTGCGGCGCGGCAGGGCGACCGGCACGACTTCGCTGTATTTAGGCGTGGCGTCCTCGTGCAGCAGGTCGCCGAGATATTGCGCGAGTTCGTCCGCGGCGAGCGCGGATGGAATCTGCAGGTTGGCCGGGCGCCGCTTGCCTTCGGCGCCGAGATCGAACACGGCCCAGTGGCCGTTCGTACGCACGACGGCGAGCAGCCGTCCGAATGCGCTGAAGCGGTATTCGTCCTGCATGGCATCGCTCCCGTAGGGTGAACGCGCCGGCCGCCTGTGCGCGCTTACTGGATCGAGCAGGTCAGCCAGCGATGGATTTTGAGTGCATCGCTCGATACGCCGGCGCGCGTCGGCGCGCCGAGCAGCACGACCGTTTCGCGGCGGCCCTTCACGCGCATGCCCATCACGACGCCGTGCCCCGATTCGTTGATGAAGCCCGTCTTCTGCAGCCGGATCGGCAGGCGGCGATAGCGGACGAGCGGGTCGGAATTCACGTACAGCAGCTCGCCGTCGCCGGGGCGCACGGTGGTCGACGTATCCGTCGAGAAATAGCGGATCAGCGGATCCTGCGCCGCCGCGCCGACGAGCTTCGCGAGATCCTCGGCCGTCGACACGTTGTGCGGCGACAGGCCGGTCGGCTCCCTGAAGTGCGTGTGGCGCATGCCGAGCCGGCGCGCTTCTCGGTTCATCGCCTTGACGAACGCGGCGCGCCCGCCCGGATAGTCGCGGCTCAGCGCGGCGGCCGCGCGGTTTTCCGACGACATCAGCGCGATATGGAACATGTCGCGGCGCGACAGCTCCGAGCCGACCTGCAATCGGGAACCGGTGAACTTGATCGTGTCGCGATCGTGCGCGGTGACGCGCAGCACGCCGTTCAGCGGACGATCCGCGTCGCGTGCGACGACGGCCGTCATCAGCTTCGAGATCGACGCTATCGGCCGCACGGTGCGCGCGTTGCGGGCCAGCAGCGGCGTGCCGGAGTCGACGTCGAGCACATAGGCCGCGCGTGAATGCAACGACCTGACCGCGCGCGGGCTATAGCCGCAGCTTGCCATCAGGCGCGGTTTGGCGGCGGCCGGGCGCGGGCGTACGGCGGTCGTGCGCTTCGCGCGGCGATGCTGCGGGGCGGGCGCCGCATGACGCTTGACCGCACGATGCTTCGCGTGCGGGCGGCGATGCTTGACGGCTTTGATCTTGCGGTGGGCGGGCTTCTTCTTGACGGCTTTCGCATGCGCATGGACATGTGCGGTGCGATGCGGCTGCGCGCGCTGCGCGGACGCGTTCGCGGCGAACGCGAGCAGCAGGAACGAGAGGGCGAGGATCAGGGTGGTCCGGGCGCGACGCAGGCGCGCGATGAGGCCGGTCAAGCGAAAGTCTCCTTTTCACGCGCGATGCGGCTGCGCGGAATGCATGGGCGGTCAGCGGGTGCGGGAAATTATACGGTCGATCGCGTGGCGATGAAGATTGGATCGCGCGCAATGGCGTGTGATGCAGGCAGATTCGGGTCGTTCTTTTGCTGTCGATCAACGGCACGCATGCAGTGAAGAATCGTAAAGGCGTGCCGTTCCGGGCCGGCACACCGCAGGATGCGGCGTGGTTCAGCGCGGCCAGTTCCGCCGCGACACGACCGCAAAACTGATCGCGATCGAACCCGTCACCGCGCGTGGCGGCGCGTCTTCGATCGCATCGCCGAAGCGAAAACGGCGGCTGCGTCCGTCGCTGCGTTCGGCACGACGCTTCGGTGCGCGCGTATCGACGGCGGCGGTGCGTTCGTTTGCAACCGCGCCATCGCAGGATGGGACCGCCACGCATTCGGACACGGGATCTAGTGACATGACAGTAAATTCCGGGAAGGGCATGCCCGTATTGAACGTCATCGCATTCGATCAGTAAAATGAATATTTCGATCGTTACGATTCCCTTAAAGAATGGAACTGAAACTGCTGCGAACGTTCCTGACGGTCACCGAGCTGTGCCATTTCAGCCGCGCGGCCGATGCGCTGCACATGAGCCAGCCGGCACTGAGCAAGCAGATCGGCGCGCTCGAGGCGAGCCTCGGCGGCAAGCTGTTCGAGCGCGGGCGGCACGGCGCGGAGCTGACACCGTTCGGCGAACGCTTCCTGCCCGATGCGCAGGCGCTCGTGCGCGATGCCGACGAGATTCTTGCGCGTGCGCGGGAGGCGACCAGCGGGCAGCGCGGGCATCTGCGGCTCGGCATCTGCCTGTCCGTGCTGACGCTCGTGCCGAAGCTGGTCGCGGAATTTCGTCGCCGCAATCCGGGCATCGCCGTCACGCTGAGCGACCTGTCGTCGTCCGAGCAGACGCGCCGGCTGCGTGCGGGCAAGCTCGATGCCGGGTTCCTGCGCCTGCCGTCCGACGACGGGCTGTCGTCGTTCAAGGTGATCGACGAAGGGCTCGCGCTCGCGGTGCCGCCGCATCTCGGCTTCAAGCGCGTGCCGGCCGACCTCGACGTGCTCAACGAGATCGGTTTCATCGCGCTGCAGCGTGCGCGTGGCCCGGGGCTCGCCGCGCAGATCGACCGATGGTGCGTCGAGCGCCGCTTCGTGCCGCACGTGACGCAGCAGGCCGAAGATGTGCAATCGGTGCTGACCTCGGTCGCGGCCGGCGTTGGCGTCGCGTTCATCCCGTCGCGCGCGCAGTACCTGCTGCGCGACGCGACGGTGCTGCCGCTCGACGGCAGGGACGCGAAGTGGCGCGTGGGGCTCGCGTGGCTGTCGGGCCGCGACGATCCCGTCACGACGCATTTCGTGTCGTTCATGCGCGCCGCGATCAAGGGTGCGTGACGCGGCGTATAGTGCTCGCGATTGCATCCTCATCCTGAATGAATGCCGGTCCGGCACCGGCTCACGAACCCGAACCGATGACTTCAGAATCCGACGAATCCCCGCTCGATCCCGCACTCGTTGCGACACTCGCGACGCTGAACGAGGCCGCGAACGATCCGGCGGGCAAGACGTGGTCGCTGCCGAAGATCGCGAAACGCGCGCAACTGCCGATGAGCACGTTGCGCCGCGTGCTGACGCAGCTCGATGCCGCGGGCCTGAGCGCGACGACGCTGAACGAGGACGGTACCGGCAGCGCCACGCTGACCGACGAAGGGCGCGCGATGTGCGCGCAACTGTTCGGCGCGAACGACGCCGGATAAAGGAACGGGCCGCTGATGCGGCCCGTCGTGTTGCAGCCCGACGCATTCACCGCGCCAGCCTGTGTATCACCACCGCGCCGTCACGCCGCCCATCACCGAATGACGGTAGGTCTGGTCGTTCAGCCCGTGCCGGTAGCCGACGTCGAGATCGAGCCAGCGCATCGGCGAATAGATCGCGCCCGCGAGCACGAACGCCGGATTCGCGCCGGCGGTGCTTTCGGTGTTGCGCGACATGCCGACGTCGACCGCGAGCTGCAGCCGGTCGGTCGCCTTGTAGAGCGCCGCGCCCGACACGGCCCAGATCGACGTCAGGTCGCCCTGACGATTCGGCTGGTACGCGAGGCCCGCATTCGCGAGCAGCGAGAAGCGCGCGACGTCGGCCTGCGCGAGCAGCGTCGCACCGGTGCCGACGCGGCCCGTGCCGAGCCCGCGACCGTCGTTGCCGGTCGGCATCGTCACCTTCGGTTTCAGCGCGAGCGACAGCGGCCCGCGTTCGACGAAGCGCCATTTCATGCCGATCTCGACATCGCCGATGCCCGCGCCGTTTTCGTCGGTGCGCGTTTGCAGATGCGTATAAGGCGCGTTGACGTAGAGGTCGACGTGTTCGCCGAACCCGCGCGTGAGCGTCGCGTTCCACAGCTGGTGGCGGCCGCTGTCTTCCTGTTTCGAGGTTTCCTCGGCGTTGAACTCGAACTGCCAGTTCGCATTGCCCTGCGTGCCCGTATCGTCGCTGACGAGCGGGTGGGCCGGATAGGCGTCGAGCGGTGCGAGGAGGGCGCTCGCGGCTGCGAGCGGAAGGATTCTTTTCATTGCATCACCCGTATTGCATCGTGAGCGGCCGGCCCGCGCGCGTTGCGCGGGCCGGCACGTCGTTATCCGAACGGAATCAGAACCACTGCTTGTAGCGGCGCACGTAGATCGTCTTGACGATCTGCGCGAGCAGGATGTAGCCGATCATCGTCGCGGCGAGCCACAGCCAGAAGGTGCCCGGCAGGTGCATGAAGCCGAGCGCATCCGCGAACGGCGAGAACGGCAGCCAGCAGCCGATCGCGATCGCGGTGAACGTCGACAGCAGCACCGGCAGCGCGGCCGTGCTTTGCAGGAACGGGATCTTCTGCGTGCGCAGCAGGTGCACGACGAGCGTCTGCGATACGAGGCTCTCGATGAACCAGCCCGAGTTCATCACGATCTGGCCGCCGGTGCCGCCGTTCAGGTGATACATCGCGCCCGCGCCGAACACGGTCCACATCAGCACGTAGGTCGTGATGTCGAACACCGACGACGTCGGCCCGACCCACAGCATGAAGCGGCTGATGTTGCCGGCTTCCCACTTGCGCGGCTTCTTCAGGAACTCGGGATCCATCTTGTCCCACGGCAGCAGCATCTGCGACGTGTCGTAGACCAGGTTCAGCACGAGCAGCTGCGTCGCGAGCATCGGCTCCCACGGCAGGAACGCGCTGGCGACGAGCACGGAGAACACGTTGCCGAAGTTCGAGCTCGCGGTCATGTTCAGGTACTTCAGGATGTTGCCGAACGTCTCGCGGCCCTTGATCACGCCTTCCTCGAGCACCATCAGGCTCTTTTCGAGCAGGATGATGTCGGCGGTTTCCTTTGCGATGTCGGCGCCGCTGTCGACCGAGATGCCGACGTCGGCGTCGCGCAGCGCGGGCGCATCGTTGATGCCGTCGCCGAGGAAGCCGACCGTGTGCCCGTTCGCCTGCAGCGCCTTGACGATGCGCGCCTTCTGCAACGGCGTCAGCTTCGCGAACACGGTCGTGCGTTCGACCACCTGCGCGAGCGTTGCGTCGTCGAGCGCCTCGATTTCCGCGCCGAGGATCGGCTTGCCGGGTTCGAGGCCGACCTGGCGGCACACCTTCATCGTGACGGTCGGGTTGTCGCCGGTCAGCACCTTCACCGCGACGCCGTTCTCGCGCAGCGCGGCGAGTGCCGGCGCGGCCGATTCCTTCGGCGGATCGAGGAAGGTGAGGAAGCCGCGCACGACGAGGTCGCGTTCGTCGGCGGTGCGGTACTGCTCGCGTTCGTCGCCGCGCGGGATCATGCGCGTTGCGAGCACGAGCACGCGGAAGCCGTCCTCGTTGTATGCGTTGGCCTGTTCGAGCAGCCGCTTGCGCGCGACGAAGTCGAGCGGGCGGACGCCGTCTTCATCCTGCACATGCGTGGAGACGGCCAGCATTTCCTCGACCGCGCCCTTGCAGACCAGCAGGTGCGTGCCGCGCGTATCCTCGACGACCACCGACAGGCGGCGCCGCACGAAGTCGAACGGCAGCTCGTCGATCTTCTTGTAACCCTGCGGCTTCGCGCGATCGCCGATCTCGTCGGCGCGTGCAACGACCGCGATGTCGATCAGGTTCTTCTGGCCGCTCTGGTGGAAGCTGTTCAGCCAGCCGAGCCGCAGGATTTCCTCGTTTTTATGACCGGACAGGTCGAGGTGGTGTTCGAGGATGATCTTGTCCTGCGTGAGCGTGCCGGTCTTGTCGGTGCACAGCACGTCCATCGCGCCGAAGTTCTGCACCGAGTTCAACCGCTTGACGACGACCTTGCGGCGCGCCATCGCGATCGCGCCGCGCGCGAGGTTCGCGCTGACGATCATCGGCAGCATCTCGGGCGTGAGACCCACGGCCACCGCGAGCGCGAACGTGAGTGCGCTCAGCCAGTCGCCCTTGGTCAGGCCGTTGATCATGAACACGATCGGCACCATCACGAACATGAACTTGATCAGCAGCCAGCTCACGCTCGAGACGCCGCGGTCGAAGCTCGTCTCGATGCGCTTGTGGCTCACGACGTTGCGTGCGAGCGAACCGAAGTACGTGTCTTCGCCGGTCGCGACGACGACGGCCGTCGCCGTGCCGCTGACGACGTTGGTGCCCATGAAGCAGACATTCTCGAGATCGAGCAGCGGCGTCGATGCATCGTTCGCCGCGCCGGCCGTGCCGGTGCTCGCCGATTTGCCGGCGACCGCGCCGAGCGTGTCGTATTTCTCGACGGGCAGCGCTTCGCCGGTGAGCACGGCCTGGCTGATGAACAGGTCGCGCGACGCGAGCAGGCGCACGTCGGCGGGGATCATGTCGCCGGCCGACAGGTGCACGATGTCGCCCGGCACGACCTCGCGCATCGGCACCTCGCGGCGCGCCGGCTCGGCGATATCGGTGATCGCGCGCTGCACGGTGGCCGTCGTGCGGACCATCGCCTTGAGCTTCTCGGCCGCGCGCAGCGAACGGAATTCCTGCACGAAGCGCAGCAGCGCGCTGATCGTGACCATCGTCAGCAGGATCGTCATGCCGACGTAGTCGCGATCGCCGGGCGCCGCGAACCAGACGTCGGTGAAGAAGCTGATGGCGGCGAGCACCAGCAGCACGTAGACGAACGGGTTGTGGAATGACATCAGCAACTGGCGGGACCAGTGCGGCGGCTTGTCGTGCGCGATTTCGTTCGGGCCGTGGTGCTGCAGGCGGTCGGCGGCCTGGTCGTAGGTGAGGCCGCGCGTGCTGGTGCGCAGCGACTTCAGCGTGTCTTCGATCGGGCGGGCCGCTTCCTGCGCGGCGCGCATGATGCGCGGTTCGTTCTGCTGACCGGGGCCGGTCTTGATGAAGCCGCGCTGTTTTTTCTGAGAATGATTTCGTTGTGTCATGGTCGCTCCTGGCGCGCGAGGCGGCGGGCGGGGAGCGGCCGTGACGTTATCGACGCACGAGCGCTCCCCGCCGCGTCGCGTCAAACGCGATCGGCTGTGGATCGGTAAAGGCTGGAACGCTCGCCGGCGCGTGGAGTGCGGTCGGAGTGTCGATGCGCAGCGTCGCACCGGCGAGCGGTAATCGACTACTGTCGTCTGAGTTCATCTGCACTCCTGTCGGTTGCGAGTAATCGGCACGGGCGATCGGCAGCCGCGCACGCACGAAGGCGCGCGGCCGGACGGCACGCGAACGGAAAACGCACGCGGCTGGCGCCGCGCGCAACACGAACGCACACGCGCGACGGCGCGTCGCGTGCATTCGACAACATCGAAAAATTCGGCGGGGAATCTGGCCTGTCAGGCCGGAAGGACGCCGCATCCTGCTTCCCGGGATGCGGCAGAAGACGAGGCTCTGCGCGTTTTCCTCAGGCAGCAGTCAAGTTGGTCGAGCACCAACTACAACTCGCATCGGTGTTCACAGAACACTCCATGTAATTAGACGGGGGCGATGGTAAAGGCTCGTCGTGCGAAGCGTCAACCTTTTTGTCAGGTGTTATTTTGAGAAACGGAACCGGGGCGATGAGCGATCGCCGGCCGCCTGAAAAAAACAAACCGCGCGCACGCCATGTCGGCATGCGCGCGGCTGCGTCGAAGCAGGATGCCGCTTACCGGTTGGCTGCCGCGACGGCGGTCCCTGCGTCGAGAATGCCCGAGCCCGCCGGCATCGCGGTGCACGACGTGCCGGCCGCCAGCTTCGCCACGCGCGTGCCGCCTTGCAGCTTCTGCTGGATCTGCGCGGGCGTGAGGTTGCCGTTCACCGCGAGCATCAGCGCGGCGACACCCGTCACCTGCGGCGTCGCGAGGCTGGTGCCGCTCGCCGGGCCGTAGGTGTCGCCGCCCGGCGTCGTCGTGCCGCTGTTGGCCGTCGACAGGATGTTGACGCCCGGCGCGCTCAGTGTGATGTTGGCGCCGAAGTTGCTGAACGATGCGCGGCGGCCGGTCGCGTCGGTCGCGCCGACGCTGATCACGCCGCGGCAGTTCGCAGGCTGGTCGAGCCCGGTCGACAGGCCGTCGTTGCCGGCGGCGACGACGACAGTCACGCCCTTCGCGTTCACGTCGTCGATCGCCTGCTGGAACGTCGTGCTGCATGCGCCGACGCCGCCGAGGCTCAGGTTGATGATTTTCGCGGGCGTCGGGTTCGTCGGTACGCCGGTGACGGGAATGCCGGCCGCCCAGCGCATCGCGTCGGCGATGTCGCTCGTCACGCCGCCGCACTTGCCGAGCACGCGGACCGGCAGGATCCGGCCGAGCCATGACACGCCGGCGATGCCGATGCCGTTGTTGGCGGTCGCGCCGATCACGCCCATCACGCGCGTGCCGTGCCAGCTGCTGGCGCTCGGTTCGCTCGCGCAGTGGTAGTACGGGCCGCTCGTGTTGTCGAGTTCCTGCTGCGTGACCCAGTCGCCCGGGTCGGTCGCGTCGGGGCCGCGCGACAGGCCGTTGTTGCTGGTGTTGACGTTGGTGATGAAGCTGTAGCCGGGCAGCAGGTTGCCGACGAGGTCGGGGTGCGGCCGATAGCCGGTGTCGAGCACGGCCGTGACGACGGTCGGCGAACCCTTGGTCGTGTTCCATGCTGGCGGCAGGTCGACGCCGGCGGTCGGGTCGGACAGATACCACTGCTGGCTGTAGCTGGGGTCGCTCGGCGTGTCGCGGACCTTCATCGGGTGATCCGGTTCCGCGTAGTCGACGTCGGCGTCGGCGGCGAATGTCTGCGCGAGCGCCGTCGCGTCGGCGGCCGCGACACGCTGGCCGAGCGACAGCACGGCCGCGCCGTTCGAGATCGTCCGCTCGACCTGCACGGTCAGCGGCGTCTGCGTCGTCGAGGCCGCATACGCACGTGCGGCGCCGGTCGCCGTCGGTGCCGTCCAGCGCGTCATCGAACGCTGGATCACCGCATCGAGCCGCGTGCCGTCGTCGATGGCCGCCATCGCACGCGTGGCCGTCAGCGTCTTCAGCTTGACGATCAGATGGTCGACCGGCGGCTCGTCGGGCGTGGTCTGGGCGGCCATCTGCACGGCCGCCTGCTGGGACGTGCAGGCGTTGCTGCCGGACGTGGTGGGCGGGGTCGTCGGGGCGGGCGCGGGGGCGGGCGTCGGGGCGGGGGCCGGTGCTGCGTTGGTCGGCGACGGGTTGCTGCCGTCGCCGCCTCCGCCGCCGCAGCCGGCGAGGGGCAGGAGGGCGGCGGCAGACAACATGCCGGCGAGCATGCGCGCATGAGCGGAACTGGCCAGCGCGAAATTGAAACGTTTGGCTTTCATGTTGAAAGTCGATCCTCGTATAGAACCGTCGTGCCGGCGGTGTGCCCGGTCCGGCAAAACCGGACCTTGTCGTTTTTTGTCTGGTGGTCGCGGCGGGGTTGCTGCGACGCGCCATGCACTGGGTAACGGCCGCTGTGGCGGCTTCTTGAGTATGTTTTGTGTGAAAAAAGAGCAAGACGCAAACGATTACGTTGCGGCATCGCAGCACGAACACGCGTTTGGAACGGGTGGCACAGAAGGTGGGGTCGAGCCCGCAAGCGGCCGGTCGGGCGAAACGCGCAGGCGCGGGCGTTTTTGCGCGCCACGGCAAACGGCAGCCCGCGGCGTAGCCCTAGCGGAGGGCGCCTGACGCTTTCCCTGATACGGTGCGAATTTTGTCGGGCGTACGATCGCGATTCGATCAACGTTTCGTCAGGAGAAAAGCATGGATCGCCGCTTCCGTTGGCTGGCTGTCGCGCTGTCCTGTGCGCTGGCGGGCGCCGCGCATGCGCAGGCTCTCACCGGTACGCTGAAGAAGATCAAGGACACGGGCGTCGTGTCGCTGGGCATTCGCGAATCGTCGGTGCCGTTCTCGTATTCGGACAACCAGCAGAAGAACATCGGCTACTCGCGGGACATCGCGTCGCGCATCATCGACCAGTTGAAGACCGAACTGAACCTGCCGAACCTCACGGTGAAGGAGATTCCGATCACGTCGCAGAACCGGATTCCGCTGCTGCAGAACGGGACGATCGATTTCGAATGCGGATCGACGACGAACACGCTCGAGCGGCAGAAACAGGCTGCGTTCTCGAACAGCATCTTTCTGTACGGCATCCGCTTCAGCACGCGCAAGGATTCGGGCGTGAAGGATTTCTCGGACCTGGCCGGCAAGACGGTCGCGACGACGGCCGGCACGTCGGACGAGCGCCTGCTGCGCAAGCTCAACGAAGAGAAGGCGATGAACATGACGATCATCAGCGCAAAGGATCACGCCGAAGCGTTCATGAACGTCACGACCGGGCGCGCGGTGGCGTTCGTGATGGACGAACCGCTGCTGTACGGCGAGATCGCGAAGGACCGCAACCCGGGCGCGTACGCGGTGACGGGCACGCCGCTCGTCCACGAAAACTACGCATGCATGATGCGCAGGGACGATCCGCCGTTCAAGCATGTGGTCGATGGCGTGATCGCGAAGATGCAGACGTCGGGCGCGGCCGAGAAGCTCTACAACCAGTGGTTCACGCAGCCGATTCCGCCGAAGGGCGTGAGCCTCGACTATCCGCTGTCGGCGGAGATGAAGCAGTTGTTCAGGAATCCGACTGACCAGGCGCAGTATTGATCCGAATGCGGTGCCGCAATGAAAACCCGCCGGCGCTGCCGGCGGAGTTGACGGCAGGGGCGAGCGGGGCGCGACATACGTGCGGCGTTGATTGACGCCCCGCGTGCGGCGGTGCGTCGCCGCGGTAGCGGAACATGCCCGCGGCCGGGCCGCCCCAATGACGGGAGCGGGCCCGGCTAGCGCATTTCCCCGCGTGCTGCAATCGGCTTTCAACCTCGCCCGCGCCAGGGGAATACGGTCGCTCGACGCAACAACGGGCACAATACGCAATTCGCTACGATCGTACGCATGTTCGCAATTCGAACATGTGCGGCCGCGTCGCCGCCGCCCGAATCCTTCCCAGTCGTCATGAACGCCACGCTCACTTCCGCGCGCGAGTCGAATTCGCCGCGCTTCCTGCTGTTCCTGATCTGCCTGTTCGCGTCCGCGGGCCAGCTTGCGATCGATATCTACGTGCCCGCGCTGCCCGACATGGCGCGTTCGTTCGCGACGACACCGCAGGCGATCCAGTCGAGCGTGTCCGGCTACATGGCGGCCTACGCGCTCGGCCAGCTCATCTTCGGCCCGATCGCCGATGCGTATGGGCGCAAGCGCGTGCTCGCGTTCGGGCTCGTGATCTACACGATCGGCTGCCTGCTGTCGCTCGGCGCGCAGAACCTGGAGACGTTCGTGCTGGCGCGTTGCCTGCAGGGTTTCGGGATCGCGACCACCAACCTGCTCGCGAAGGCGATCATCACCGATTCGTTCTCCGGCCAGGCGCTGATGCATGCGTTCACGTACATGTCGATCGCGTGGGGGCTCGCGCCGATCGTCGCGCCGGTGATCGGTGCGCACCTTCAGGAATGGTTCGGCTGGCGCGCCTGCCTCGTGTTCCTGCTCGTCTATTCGCTGGTGATGTGGGCGCTGCTGTGGCGCTATCGAGAGACCTTGCCGAAACCGGTGCATCTCGAGCCGCGCACGCTGATGGCGAACGCGGGCAAGGTGCTGGCGAGCCCGGTGTTCCAGAGCTGCTTCCTCGCGCAGGGGCTGTGCTACAGCATCCTGCTCGTGTTCAACATCGTCGGGCCGTTCATGGTGCAGACCACGCTGCACAAGCCGCCGACCTTCTTCGGCTATCTCGCGCTCGGCATCGGCCTGATGTATTTCCTCGGCGGGCTGTCGAACCGGATTCACGGGCGCGGGCTGCCGAGCGCCGAGCAACGGCTGCGCATCGGTGCACGCGTGATGGCGGGTGCGTCGGTCGCGATGCTGGTGCTGGCGCTGACCGTCGGCCTGCGCGTGTGGACGCTCGCGACGCCGGTGCTCGTGATGGGTTTCTGCGCGGGCGCGATGTATCCGACGCTGATGGCCAAGGGCAATTCGCTGTTTCCGCATATCGCGGGGCTGACGAGCGCGATCCTCGGGTGCGCGCTGCTGCTCGTGTCGTCCGCGATGATGGGGCTGGCCGGGTTCGTGTCGATCCACGTGCTGACGCCGCTTGCGGTGTTTTTCGTCGCGCTGTCGTTCATCGTCGTATGGATGGTGACGAAGCTGCTGCGGTACCTGACGCAGCAGCAGGCCGCGACCGTCGTGTGCGGGAGTGGGGAGGCGGCGTAGGCGTTTCGTTTCGTTGATCGATCGCGAGCGATGGCGACGGGGGAGAACAGCCTCGCTTGCCGGACCGCTTGCGCAACACACCGCATCCGACCGAATCATGAGCCTGATCCTGCTGAACCGTGTCGCCCGATCCGACGCCGCCGACTTGATCGCTGCCAACCGCGCGAGCCGGAGCCACCATCTGCCGTGGGTCGACTCGTTCACCGATCAAGCAGGATTCGACCAATGGTTCGCCCGCTGTCTGACGGGGCCGAATATCGGCCTCGTCGCGCGGGAGCGGGCGTCCGGGGCGGTGGTCGGTGTGGTGAACCTCAACGAGATCGTCGGCGGCGTGTTTCAGAGCGCGTATCTCGGGTACTACGGGATGGCGGATTTCAGCCGCAAGGGGCTGATGACGGACGCGTTGCGCGCGACGATCGGCATCGCGTTCGGTGAACTCGGGCTGCATCGGCTCGAAGCGAACATCCAGCCCGGCAACCACGCGTCGATCGCGCTGGTTCGGCGGCTCGGTTTCCGGAAAGAGGGGTTTTCGCCGCGCTATCTGCGCATCGGCGGCGAATGGCGCGACCACGAACGGTGGGCGCTGCTGGCCGACGACGAGAACGAAGCAGGTGCCTGACGTTCGGTTCCTTGCGCGCCGCAGGCCGCCTACAGCGGATGCGCGGCGCCGGCCTGCGTCAAAAGCGAAACGGCAACCGGATCCGGCAATCCATTCGAATCGATCGCGCCCGCTTTTGCCAGCGCACCGAGATCGCTGTCGACGCCCGGTTGCCCGACCACGAACGACGTCGTCAGGAACGCCGGCGTCGTGAGCGTGATCGCATAGCGCTGCTGCAGGTTCGTCACGACGGCCGATTGCGCGGCCTGCACGGCATTCGGGCTGCCCATCACCTGCTGGAAGTGCAGATTGCCCTGGAAATTGCCGATCAACCCGGCCGTATTCGTGCCGAGCTGTGCCGCGAGATAGACCAGCATCAGTTCGGTCTCGGGCGTCGTGTTGAAGGTGCCGCCCGCGTATGCGAGCGAATGCAGGCTCGTGCCGCCCGATGTCACGGTGATGACGCACGGCAGCGCGGCGTTGACCGTCACACGGTAGTTGCCGCCGCTGTCCGTCAGCGTCGTCGCGGAGCCTGCCGCGCAACTGACCGCCACCGGCGCGCTCGCGAGCGCGTTGCCCGTGGCGGCCGTGCCGGACAGCGAGACGGTTTGCGTGTTGTTGTTGTTGAAGCAGACATCCACGCCGAAGCAGGCGTCGCCGTTGCAGGCCTGGAGCGTCGCGAGCGTTGCGACGCAGAGTGTGCGCAGCGCGGGGCGGGTGAAGCGCGTATGGCGAATGTTCATGGTCGCGTGCAATCGGGAGAATGGGGCAACCGGTGGGCGTCGGGAATACGGCGGCGCTGCTCATATTCTAGGTTCCCGATTCGCCGGCTGCTCGCCCGTTTGCCCGTCCAGCCGGAAACCTTTCAGTTTCCTTCGTAATGGCCTATGTCGCGCGACGACTGAAAACGACGAGAGCGCGCCGCTCCCGAGGGGGCGGGCGTGAAGTTCAGCGGCGCGAGCCTTGCGGCAACGCGGCCGGCCTGTGAGCAGCCGGCTCACGCGCTCAAGGCTTGCGCGCAGCCGTCTTCGCGAACGCGCCGCGCACCTCGAAGCTGATCGCATCCGCGACGTTGCCGCGCGCATCGACGAGTTCGAGCCGGTGCCGGCCCGGCCACGGCATCCACGCGACGCGGTCGGCATGCCCGATCACCTTGTCGTCGAGCCGCCACGCGAACCGCGCGGCGCGCCCGGCCGAGCGTTCGAACCAGATCCGTTGATTCTTCGGCGGAATGTCCGGGTCGATCGCGAAGATCGTGCCGTCGGTCGGCGCGCCGATCGTCAGCGGCGCGCGCGCACCGTCCTTGCCCGGCGTGACGGGCGCGGCGAGCCGGATCGTGTCGACCGCCGTTCCCGCGATGAACCACTCGCTGCGTGCAGGTTCGATGTCGCGCTCGAACGTGATGCGGCGCGTCTCGACGCCGGCCGGCGCGCGCGGCGCGCGGCTCGGCAGGTCGCGGTGCAGGTAGCCGACGACGGCCGACCACACGGGCGACGCGCCCGTGACACCCGACACGTCCCACATCGGCGAGCCGTCCGCATTGCCGACCCACACGCCGACCGTATAGCGCGACGTGAAGCCTACCGTCCAGTTGTCGCGCATGTCCTTGCTCGTACCGGTCTTGACCGCCGAGAAGAAGCGCGTCGCGAGCGGGTTGTCGAAGCCGAACGTGCGTACGCGCGCATTGTTGTCGGAGAGGATGTCGGTAACGACGAAGCTGGCCGCCTCGCTGAACACGCGCGTGCCGCCGTCCGCATGCGCGGGCGCCGACGCGCCGGACGCCGGCGCAGGCAGGTCGACGACCTTGCGCGCGACGCCGCCGTTCGCGAGCGCGCGATACGCGTTGGTCAGCGACAGCAGCGTGACGTCGGCACTCCCGAGCGCGAGGCTGAAACCGTAGTAGTCGCCTTCCTGCGCGAGCGGCAGGCCGAGCGCGGTCAGCGTGCGCGCGAAGCGGTGCGGCGTGACGAGCACGAGCGTGCGCACGGCCGGCACGTTCAGCGAGCCGCCGAGCGCGCTGCGCACGCTTACCCAGCCCTTGAAATCCTTGTCGTAGTTCTGCGGAATGTACAGGCCGCCGCCGGTGGCGAGGTTGATCGGCGCGTCGTCGAGCAGCGACGCGGCGGTCAGCCGTTTTTCGTCGATTGCCTGCGCATAAAGGAACGGCTTGAGCGTCGAGCCGGCCTGGCGCGGTGCGAGCACGGCATCGACGTCGCGCGCGCTCGACAACGCGCCCGACGATCCGACCCACGCGCGAATCTCGCCGGTCGCGTTGTCGATCACGACGACCGCACCGTCCTGTACGTTGCGCCGGTGCGCGGGCGCATTGAGTTCGGTCAGCGCGCGCATCAGCGTGTCGCGCGCGAAGCGCTGCAGCGGTGCATCGAGCGTCGTGCGGACCTGCGCGCCGGCTGCCGGCCTGACCTCGGCCGCGATGCGCCGCGCGAAGTGCGGGGCGAGGGCGGCGCCGTCATCGCGTATGGCGTTGGCCGGGCGCGCGGTGACGAGCTGCACGTAGCCGTCGAGCGACGCGCACGCCTGCTCGGCATGCATGTCGCGCAGGATCCGGCATGCGCGCTCGGCGACCTTCGCGGGCGTCGCGTTGGGTGCGCGCACGAGTGCGGCCGCGATCGCGGCCTCGCGCGCGTCGAGGCCCGACGGCGCCTTGCCGAACAGTACCTGCGACAGTGCGCCGAGCCCGACCGTCTCGCCGCGGAACGGCACGAGATTCAGGTACGCCTCGAGGATCTGGTCCTTGCGCCAGCCGCGTTCGAGCAGCAGCGCGTTCATCGCCTGCGTGGCCTTCTGCGGCAGCGAGCGCTGGCCCGAGCGGCGCGGCGAATCGCTGAGCAGCCCGGCGAGCTGCATCGTCACGGTCGACGCGCCGCGCGTGCGCTCGTTCCACAGGTTGCCCCACGCGGCGCCGGCGATCCCGCGCCAGTCGACGCCGCTGTGTTCGTAGAAGCGCTTGTCCTCGGAGACGACGATCGCCTCGCGGAACGCGGGCGATACGTCCGCGAGCGACACCCAGTCGCCGCGCCGTTCGGCGAGGTCGACGCGCGTGCGCTGCAGCGGCGTGCCGTCGCGCGCGAGCAGCACCCAGTCGGAACTGCGCCAGTTGCGGCGCACGTCGTCGTAGCTCGGCAGCGCATGCGCGACGAGCGGCGCGGCCAGCACGACGGCGACGAATATGCGGCCGGCAAAACGCGCCGGCCGCGGCAAAACCCGATCGATCATCACGCGCTCACTGCTTGGCCGCGTCGGCCGGCTTCACGGTCATCGGCGGGTTCGGCCACAGGCCGTACACGGACGGCGCGTACAGCGCCTCGACGCGCGTCGGCGGCAATCCGAACGTGCCGACGTTGTTCAGCCGCACCGTGTACTCGACCGAGAATTTGCCCTTCGGCAGATAGTCGTAGTACGCGCGGTAGCCGTCGAAATCGCGCTCGATGAACGCCGGCCACGCGCCGTCCGGAGTCTTCTCGCCCTGCGTTGCCGCTTCGGAATCGCGGCCGAGGCCCGAACCGAGGATCGTCGCGCCGGACGGGATCGGATCGTTGACGACGACCCACGTCATGTCGCTCTGCGCATCGATGTCGAGATGCACGCGCACGACGTCGCCGCGCGTCAGCACGCCCTTGACGGCGGGCGACACCGGCGTGACGGTCTTCGTGATCCGGTAGCCGGCCGCGAACGGCGAGCGCAGCGGCACGGCCGCGAGGCTCTCGACCGTCGCCCACGGGCGGCCCGTGCCTTCCTGCGTGACGGACAGCGTGGCCGGTGCCTGCGACGCGCGCGGCCACGGCATCAGCACGCTGCGCGCGGCGGCGGCGCGGGTCGCGGCGGTGGCCGATGCAGGCGTGTCGGCCGGGGCCGGCGCCTGCGACCACGAGATCGAGCGCTCGTTGCCGCCGAGCGCGACCTTCGTCGCGCCGGAGACGGGCGTGCTCTCGTAGGTGCGCGAGAAGCGCTCGACCGCGAGCAGCCCGAGCGCGTTCGACGTCGTCGTCTGCCACGCGCCCTGGCGCTGCAGCGCGAGCAGGCCGGCCGTGATGCGCGGCATCTCGTCCTTCCACGCCGGGTCGCCCGCGAATTCCATCGCGAGACGCGCGGCGTTGGTCTCGTTGCTCGTCATCAGCCACCACAGGTCGTCGTCGCGCGCGGTCGAGAACACGAGCTGCGTGCCCTGGTACGTGAGGCGCGCGCGCAGGATCTGTTCGACCTGCGCGCGTTTCTCGTCGCGCTGCGGGATGTCCTTCACGCGCGTCAGGATCGCGTGATAGTCGATCACCGCCGACGTCGGCCACTGGTTCGGCGCGATCTCGATCGAGCCGAGCATGCGGCCTTGCGCGGCACCATAGCGCGACAGCGCCTCGATCGCGGCGAGCTTGCGCAGGTCGCGATCCTGGCGCGGTGCCCACGCGTTGCGCTCGAGGCGGCCGTCGACGAAGCGCGCGAGCCCGGCTTCGAGCTGCGTGCGCAGGTCTTCCGGCAGCGCGAAGCGCGGGTCGGCACGGCTCGCCTCGTCGGACAGCACGAGCAGGTACGACGACAGCGTCGGGCTGCCGTGGTGCGAATCGTCGGACGACGGCGGGAAATAGCTCGCGAGCCCGTCGCTGTCGAGATAGACGGGCATGCGCGCGACCAGCGCCTGCCATTGCGCGGGGTCGCGCAGGCCGATCGCGCGCGACGCCTGCTGTTCGAGGCAGCGGTACGGATAGCGCTCGAACCAGCGGCGCACGCCGGGCAGCCCGTCGGCAAGCTTCGACTGCAGCGACACGGCGATGCCGCCGCGCGGCGCGCCCTGTGCGTTGCTGACGGCGCCGGCCGGTGCCGACACGGGCACCGTCAGCGTGCCGTCGACCTGCGCGAGCGTCGCCTGCTGCACGGTTACCGGCAGTGCAGGGACGACCTTCTGCGCGACCGCCAGCGCGTCGGACGCGCGCTTGCCGCCTTGCTCGGCCGCTTCGATGCGCCAGTTCAGCGCGCCGGCCGCGTCGAGCGCCTGCTCGGGCACGGTGATCGTCCACGCGACCTCGGTCGCCGTATTGGCCGCGAGCGACACGGTTTGCGGCGCGACGTCGAGGCCCGTCACGCGCGGCGTCACGACGACCTGCATCGCGCGGTCGGTCGTGTTGCGCAGCGTGACCTGCGCGCGGAACGCGTCGCCTTCGCGCACGAGCGGCGGCAGGCCGGAGATCAGCTGCAGATCCTGCGTGCTGCGGATCGACGTGCTGCCGGTGCCGAAACGGTCGGGGCCGACCGCCGCGATCGCGACGATCCTGAAGCGCGTGAGCGCGTCGTTCAGCGGCACCTCGACGCTCGCGCTGCCGTTCGCGTCGAGCGTCACGCGCGGGTTCCACAGCAGCAGCGTGTCGAACAGCTCGCGCGTCGGCGCGCTGCCGCCGCCGCCGCCGGCCGGCACGGCCTTGCGGCCGAAGTGGCGGCGGCCGACGATTTCCATCTGCGCGGTGGCCGTCTCGACGCCGTATGCCCGCCGCCGCAGCATCGCGTCGAGCAGGTCCCAGCTGTTGTTCGGCATCAGTTCGAGCAGCGCCTCGTCGACGGCCGCGACCGCGATCTGCGTGCCGGCCGGCGCGGGCTGGCCGTTCGGCAGCGTGACCTTCACGTGCGCCTGCGCCTTGCCGCGCACCGTGTAGCGCGTCGCGTCGGTCGTCACGGTCACGCCGAGACGGTGGACGCCCGTGCCGACCTTGATCTCGCCGAGGCCGTAGCGGAACGCGGGTTTCGACAAGTCGACGAACGCGGTCGGCGCTTCATAGTGGCGGCCTTCGCGCCAGAATGCGCGCGCCCATTCGACCGGCGCTTTCCAGCCCCACGTGAAGAACGAGTACCACGGCACTTCGCGAATCCGGCCGCGCAGCGCGAGCACCGACACGTAGACGTTCGGCCCCCACGATTCGCCGACCTTCAGGTCGACGGTCGGGTTCTTGCCGTTCAGCTCGACGACGTGCGTTTCCATCACGCCGCCGCGCTCGACCGCGACGAGCGCGGTCGCGTAGCGGAACGGCATGCGCACCTGGAAGCGGGCCGTTTCGCCCGGTTCGTACGAGGTCTTTTCCGGGATCACGTCGATCCGGTCGGTGTTGTCGCCGCCGAACCAGAGTTCGTCCTCGCGCGTGACCCACACCGACGTCGATGCGTTCGACGTGCGGCCGTCGCCGTCCTTCGCAACCGCGATCAGCTGCACGTTGCCGGCCTGTTCGAGCGTCGCGTCGCAGGCCATGCGGCCCTTGTCGTCGGTCTTGCCCGAGCACAGCACGCCGAGATCGCGCGTGTCGCTCTTGTTGTCGTACGCATAGAAGCCGCCGACCATCCGCTTGCGCGACGACGTCGTGATGTGCGCGACGCCCTTGATCTCGATCGGCACCGAGGTGCGCGGCTTGCCCTGCAGGTCGACCGCGAGCGCCTGCACGGGCACGCGCTGGCCGACCGACACCCAGCGGCCGGCCTTAATGCCGGCCACCACCGCGGCCGGCCACAGGATCGTGTCGCCGCGGATCGTCTGCACTTCGCCGTTCGGGTCGGAGAACGTCGCTTCGAGCGCGATGCGCTTCGGTGCGTCGACGTCGGGCAGGCCCTTGAGCGTGACCGAGCCCGCGCCGTTGCGGTCGAGCGTCAGCGGCAGCTTGTCGGCGATCAGCTTGGTCGCGTCGGGATCGTTGTTCGACGACGACGCGTTGTCGCCGTCCTGCGCATCGTCGTCGGCGTTGCCGTCGCTCTTGTCGGCGCGATACGGCGTGAAGCTGAAGTCTTCGAAGCGATCCGCGAACGGCGGAGACGCCCACTTCATCAGCGCCGACACCTGCACCGGCAGGTTCGATGCGCCGCCGCCCGACACGTAGTCGATCTGCACCGCGAGCGGCGCTTCCTTCACCGCGACGAGCGGGCTCTTCTGCGCGTCGCGCGCGCCGATCGATCCCTTCAGCACCGGCAGGCGGAACGCCTCGACGCGGAAGCTGCCGCTGTAGTAGGTGGCGGTCGGCGCATCTTCCGGGCCGGCTGCGAGTTCGACGCTGTATTCGCCGAGCTTCGCGGCCGGCGGCAGCGTGAACTGCGTGTCCGCGCTGTGATCGGCGGCCCACGTGAGCGGCAGCTTGTACGTCTGGCCCGTGCCGAGATGGCGGATCGTCACGCGCGTCGGGTATTGCGACGGGAACGCGAGGCTCTGCAGCGTCTCGGTACGGATGAAATGCTTCATCGACACGGTTTCGCCTGCGCGTAGCAGCGTGCGGTCGAACACTGTATGCGCGCGCACGGTCGGCGCGCTGTCGGTGTCGGTCGGCACGTTGAAGCGCCAGGATTCGATCCCGCGGTTCCAGCCCGAGCTGACGAACGCCATGTCGGGGCCCGTCTTCGGATCGGTGACGCGCGCCGACACGAAGTAGTCGTCGAAGCGCTCGGACGAGCGGCATTCGTGCTTCGGTTCGAACGGCCCGTCGATCTTCAGCAGGCCCTGCGCATCGGTCTTGCCCGCGGCGATTTCATCGCCGTTGCAGTCCGACACGCGGATCTGCGCGTTTGGCACGGGCTTGCCCTTGTCGAGCGTCGTGACCCACACGAGGTTGTTCTCGCGGCCCTGTTTCAGGTGCACGCCGAGGTTCGTGACGAGCACGGTGGTGCGCACGTACATGCTCGACGGCTTCGCGAGCAGCGAGCGGCCGAGCGCGGGCGACGCGAGTTCGAGCACGTAGAAGCCGGGCTTGTCGATCGGCACGCCGACGATCTCGAACGGGCGCAGCGTCTTCGGGTCGGCCTGCGGCAGCGTCAGCGCCTGCGCGCCGGGCTCGCCCTTGAGCAGCGACAGCGAGCGCACGTCGATGCGGCGATCCTTCGGCGCGGGCTGCTTTTCGCCGGCCTGGAGCGGCACGTAGACGGGGTGCTGGCCCTTGCGTTGGAGCAGGCCCGGAATCTGGCTGTCGATCGAGCCGGCCGTCATCGACCAGTTGTCGAAGCGGTCGACGGTGCGCATCCACTGGCGGATCGCGGTGTCGTTCTCGACCTTCAGGTTCGCGAACTGCGCGCCGCCCGCGTTGAGGCCGGCGATATGCAGGTCGGCCTCGACGTTGCGCAGCGTGACGGGCACGAGCGCCGGCGTATCGGGTTCGGCGAAGCGCTCGACGATCCCGAAGGTGCCCGACGAGAATTTCGCGAGCGGCGGCATCGGCGCGGTGCGCGTCGCCAGCGGGAACAGGTCGGCGTTGGACAGCGAGCGGTCGGTCACGTCGCGCAGGCCCGACGGCAGTTCGATCGTCAGCGCAGCCTGCGCGGGCAAGGGCGGGTTGAACGTGACGGTCGTCACTTCCTCGCTGCGGTCGTCGGCCGCGAAGGTCGGCGACAGCGAACCGTCGGAGCCGCGCAGCCTGATCGCCTCGGCGTTCTTGCGCGAGATCGGCGCGTTGAACGACAGCGTGAGCGGGCGCAGCGGCGTGCAGGGCGCCTTCGCGTTCTCGCGTTCGCACGAGAAGCTCGCGGCGAACGGCGCGCGTACGGTGAAATCGAAGCGTCGTTCGGTCTCGTTCGCGATGCCGCTCGGGCTCGCGACGCCCTTGCCGTACACGAGCTGCATCTTGGCGCTCGCCGGCAGCGCCTGCGAGCAAGACAGCGTCAATACGCGCGCGGCGTCCTTCTTCAGCCCGAAATGGTCGAGCAGTGCGTTGCGCGTATCGTCGTCGGCGGCCGTGACGGGAATGCGGTTGCCGATGCCGGCCGCTTCGCACCAGATGTTCGCGAGCGCCGAGCGCGGTTCGGCCGGGCCGTTCAGCTTCATCACGAAGACCTGCCGTTCCTCGATCTCGCGCGAGCCGGGGCGCACGTTCACCGGGAACGGGCCGCCCGTCTGGAACGTGAAGCGGCGCGGGCCGCTGGCCGCATTGCCGGCGACCGAGCGCAGCGTGTCGTTGAGCGCGACCGAGCAGCGCACGCCGGGCGGCAGGTCGTTTTCGAAATCGTAAACCCAGGTCTTGTCGTCGAGCCAGTGACCCTGGCCACGCGCGGCGGTCGAGTCGTTGCAGGTCACGCGCGCGGGATTCGGCGCGGATGCCGAGCCGAACGCGACCATCGGTTCGTCGAACTTGACGACGGTCTGCCGGACTTCGGTGACGGTGCCTTGCGGCGACACGCTCACCGTGCGCGCCGCGAGCGCATGCAGCGACAGGGCCACGGCACCGCCGAGCGCCGCGACGGCGCCGATGCGCCAGACGAGCCGAGTGGTGTGGTTGGTTCGATTCGCTTTGTTCTGTTTGTCGTACTGCTTCATCGCTCGATGCCCTCGGAGGGAAGCTTTCTGTTTGATTGCGGCGTAAGGATACAATGGCCGGATGCAACGATTCCAGGCTTTCATGTTCGAACTGATGCCGACCGACGAGCAGCGGCGCGATATGTGCTGCTACGCTGGTTCATGTCGGTTCGTCTACAACAAGGCTCTGGCGCTGCAAAAAGAGAACTATGAAGCAGGCGGCAAGTTTATCGGCTATGTGGCGATGGCCAAACGTCTCACGGAATGGCGCAATGATCTGGAAACAGGCTGGCTGAAGGATGCTCCAGTTCATGCTTTGCAACATTCGCTTAGAAACTTAGAGCAAGCGTACAAAAATTTTTTCGCCAAACGATCGGCGTTCCCATGCTTCAAGAAAAAGGGGAGTCGGGACAGCTTCCGCTACCCGGATCGCAAACAGATCAAGCTGGACCAGGTCAACAGTCGTATCTTTTTGCCGAAGCTGGGCTGGGTTCGATACCGCAACAGTCGAGATGTACTGGGCGAGCTGCGACACGTCACGGTATCCCTTAGGGCGGGAAGATGGTTTGTTTCGGTTCAAACCGAGTGCCGAGTTGAGAATCCGGTGCCACAGGCCACCAGTGCCATTGGGGTCGACGTTGGCGTTACTCGATTCGCCACATTCAGTGACGGCACGTTTGTTCCCCCTGTCAATAGCTTTCGACGCCATGAGGCTCAATTACGACGTGCTCAACAGTCTTTGAGCCGCAAAACGAAGTACAGCAACAACTGGAAGAAGGCGAAAGCCAAAATTCAGCGCCTCCATTTCCGCATAGGCAATGTTCGCCGCGACTTTCTGCACAAGGTTACGACCACAATCAGCCAGAACCACGCGATGGTGTGTGTCGAGGACTTGCGGGTGCAGAACATGTCGGGATCCGCGGCAGGCAGTATCACAAGACCAGGCAGGAATGTCAGGGGCAAGGCTGGTCTAAACAAATCCATTCTTGATCAAGGATGGTTCGAGTTCCGCCGTCAATTGGAGTACAAGCTGACGTGGAGCGGGGGTTGGCTTGTCGCCGTACAACCACGGAACACGAGCCGGACATGTCCGCGTTGTGGTTATATTTCGCGGGACAGCCGAGTGACCCAAGCGCGGTTTGTTTGTGTCGATTGTCGTTTCGAGGAGCACGCCGACGTGGTCGGTGCACTCAATGTGCTGGCGCGGGGGCACCGCGTTGCAGCCTGTGGAGAGAGGGTGCAGTTGGGCCGCTCTGTGAAGCAGGAACCCACCGAAGTGGCTGTACGGCTCATCGTATAGCACCGTAGGAATCTCATGCCCGGCTACGTAGCACAGGCTGGCCGAGGGAAGGGAGGATGCCAATGCACGCGATTCTAACCGACGGTCATGCGCACACATCGTCGCGCGCGGTCGCAGTGTGTCGCCGGCATGCGACACCGGTGCGTCCGCCGCAGATTTGTCGCGCCGACGACACAAAAATGCAGCGAAATGTCGATTGTCTCGGATTGCGGAACATTTAATGGACTATAAAAAGATTGTTCGATCCGATTTGTGCGCGTACATTTCAGGTCCGCGCCGAAGTTTGAGAAATATCAAGCGTGGTTTTCCCGAATCCGGCGTTCGAGAGAAGGAAACATGCACAACGACAACACCCCCCACTCGCGTCGCGACGGCGACGCAGCAACCGGCATCACGCGGCGTCAATGGCTGCAGGGCGCACTGGCGCTGACGGCGGCGGGCCTCACGGGCTCGCTGGCGTTGCGGGCCCTGGCCGATGCACCCGGCACCGCGCCGCTCGATACGTTCATGACGCTCTCCGAAGCATTGACCGGCAAGAAGGGGCTGAGCCGCGTGCTCGGCCAGCGCTTCCTGCAGGCGTTGCAGCAGGGCTCGTTCAAGACGGCCGACAGCCTGCCGCAACTCGCCGGCGCACTCGCGTCCGGCTCGCTGAATCCCGATCAGGAAGCGCTCGCGCTGAAGATTCTTGAAGCGTGGTATCTCGGCATCGTCGACAACGTCGTGATTACCTACGAAGAAGCATTAATGTTCAGCGTCGTATCCGATACGCTCGTGATCCCTTCGTATTGCCCCAACAAACCCGGCTTCTGGGCCGAAAAACCGATCGAGAGGCAAGCCTGATGGCCGATACCGATACGCAAAAGGCCGACGTCGTCGTCGTCGGATCGGGTGTCGCAGGCGCGATCGTGGCGCACCAGCTCGCGATGGCGGGCAAGTCGGTGATCCTGCTGGAAGCCGGCCCGCGCATGCCGCGCTGGGAAATCGTCGAGCGCTTTCGGAATCAGACCGACAAGACCGATTTCATGGCGCCGTACCCGTCGAGCCCGTGGGCCCCGCATCCGGAATACGGCCCGCCGAACGACTACCTGGTCCTGAAGGGCGAGCACAAGTTCAACTCGCAGTACATCCGCGCGGTGGGCGGCACGACGTGGCACTGGGCCGCGTCCGCGTGGCGCTTCATCCCGAACGACTTCAAGATGAAGACCGTGTACGGCGTCGGCCGCGACTGGCCGATCCAGTACGACGACCTCGAGCATTATTACCAGCGCGCCGAGGAAGAGCTCGGCGTGTGGGGCCCGGGCCCCGAGGAAGACCTGTACTCGCCGCGCAGGCAGCCGTACCCGATGCCGCCGCTGCCGTTGTCGTTCAACGAGCAGACGATCAAGAGCGCGCTCAACGGCTACGACCCGAAGTTCCACGTGGTGACCGAGCCGGTCGCGCGCAACAGCCGCCCGTACGACGGCCGGCCAACCTGTTGCGGGAACAACAACTGCATGCCGATCTGCCCGATCGGCGCGATGTACAACGGGATCGTGCACGTCGAGAAGGCCGAGCAGGCCGGTGCGAAGCTGATCGAGAACGCGGTCGTCTACAAGCTGGAAACCGGCCCGAACAAGCGCATCGTCGCGGCGATCTACAAGGACAAGTCCGGCGCCGACCATCGCGTCGAAGGCAAGTACTTCGTGGTTGCGGCGAACGGCATCGAGACGCCGAAGATCCTGCTGATGTCGGCGAACCGCGATTTCCCGAACGGCGTGGCGAACAGCTCCGACATGGTCGGCCGCAACCTGATGGACCACCCGGGCACCGGCGTGTCGTTCTACGCGAACGAGAAGCTGTGGCCGGGCCGCGGCCCGCAGGAAATGACGTCGCTGATCGGTTTCCGCGACGGCCCGTTCCGCGCGACCGAAGCCGCGAAGAAGATCCACCTGTCGAACATGTCGCGCATCAACCAGGAGACGCAGAAGATCTTCAAGGGCGGCAAGCTGATGAAGCCCGAGGAGCTCGACGCGCAGATCCGCGACCGTTCCGCGCGCTACGTGCAGTTCGACTGCTTCCATGAAATCCTGCCGCAACCCGAGAACCGCATCGTGCCGAGCAAGACGGCCACCGACGCGATCGGCATCCCGCGCCCCGAGATCACGTATGCGATCGACGACTATGTGAAGCGCGGCGCCGTGCACACGCGCGAGGTCTATGCGACGGCCGCGAAGGTGCTGGGCGGCACCGAAGTCGTCTTCAACGACGAGTTCGCGCCGAACAACCACATCACGGGCGCGACGATCATGGGCGCGGATGCGCGCGACTCGGTCGTCGACAAGGACTGCCGCACGTTCGACCATCCGAACCTGTTCATCTCGAGCAGCTCGACGATGCCGACCGTCGGTACGGTAAACGTGACGCTGACGATCGCGGCGCTCGCGCTGCGGATGTCGGACACGCTGAAGAAGGAAGTCTGACCGTGCGGAAATCTACTCTCACCTTCCTCCTCGCCGGCTGCCTCGCGCTGCCGGGGCTCGCGCGCGCGGCCGACGCGGCCGATCCGGCGCAGGTCAAGCGCGGCGCATACCTCGCGATCGCGGGCGACTGCATGGCGTGCCACACCGCGAAGGGCGGCAAGCCGTTCGCGGGCGGCCTCGGGATGCCCGTGCCGATGCTCGGCAAGATCTACACGAGCAACATCACGCCCGATCCCGATACGGGCATCGGCAACTGGACGTTCGACGACTTCGAGCGCGCGGTGCGCCACGGCGTCTCGAAGAACGGCGACAACCTGTACCCGGCGATGCCGTACGTGTCGTACGCGAAGATCAACGACGACGACGTGCAGGCGCTGTATGCGTACTTCATGCACGGCGTCGAACCGGTCAAGCAGGCGCCGCCGAAGAACGAGATTCCCGCGCTGCTGAGCATGCGCTGGCCGCTCAAGATCTGGAACTGGCTGTTCCTGAAGGACGGCGTGTACCAGCCGAAGCCGGCACAGAGCGCCGAGTGGAACCGCGGCGCGTATCTCGTGCAGGGCCTCGCGCACTGCAGCACGTGCCACACGCCGCGCGGCATCGCGATGCAGGAGAAATCGCTCGACGAGTCGGGCGGCAGCTTCCTGTCGGGCTCGGTGCTCGCGGGCTGGGACGGCTACAACATCACGTCCGACCCGAACGCGGGGATCGGCGGCTGGACGCAGCAGCAGCTCGTGCAGTACCTGCGCACCGGCAGCGTGCCGGGCGTCGCGCAGGCGGCCGGCCCGATGGCCGAGGCGATCGAGCACAGCTTCTCGAAGATGACGGAATCCGACATCGGCGCGATCTCGACGTACATCCGCACGGTGCCGGCCGTCGCCAGCGGCGACGCGAAGCAGTCGCGCTCGTCGTGGGGCAAGCCGGCCGAGGATGGCCTGAAGCTGCGCGGCGTCGCGCTCGCGTCGTCGGGCATCGATCCGGCGCGGCTGTATCTCGGCAACTGCGCGACCTGCCACCAGATGCAGGGCAAGGGCACGCCGGACGGGTATTACCCGCCGCTGTTCCACAACTCGACGGTCGGCGCACCGAATCCGACCAACCTCGTGCAGGTGATCCTGAACGGCGTGCAGCGCAAGGCCGGCAGCGAGGACGTCGGGATGCCGGCGTTCCGCCACGAGCTGTCGGATGCGCAGATCGCCGCGCTGACGAACTACCTGACCGGGCAGTTCGGCAATCCGGCCGCGAAGGTGACCGAGCAGGACGTCGCGAAGCTGCGTTGACGCGGCGCGCGACGGCGTCGCAGCGCAACATCGAAGAAGAGCGGCATCGAACGAGAGGAGGGGCACAGCACATCGGGCGGACCCCGATGCCGGTTGTTGCAGAGCGGGGCGGGCAGTGCAGGCGGCTGCCCGTCCCGGTTCATTGGCAATCCGGTGCGCGAGCCGCGCATCGTTTTTCGTTGATCGACACCATGACACCGAATCAACCGTTTCTCGCGTCCCAGCGCGATGTGCTGCTGCTGCTTGCCCGGATCCTGCTCATGATCCTGTTCGTGATGTTCGGCTGGAAGAAGATCGTCGACTTCCCCGGTACCATCGCGTTCATGGGTTCGGAAGGCGCGCCCGCGCCGATCGTGTCCGCGGCCATCTCCGTCGCGATGGAGCTGTTCGCCGGGGTCGCGATCCTGGCCGGCTTCCAGACGCGGCCGCTCGCGCTGCTGCTTGCGCTGTATACGATCGGCACCGCCATCATCGGCCACCACTACTGGACGATGACGGGCGGCGAGCAGATCAACAACATGATTCATTTCTACAAGAACATCGCGATCTCGGGCGGCCTGCTCGCGCTCTGCGCGGCGGGCCCCGGACGTTTTTCGATCGATCGCGGATAAACGGGCCCGTGGCGCGCGCATGGGGCGCGCGCTGGAAGGTCGAGACTCCGAGGGGGCATCATTTTGCGACTCAAACATTTCGCATGGCTGATCGCGGCCGCCACACCGGCGGCCGCTTTTGCACAAACGAGCGTGACGCTTTACGGCCGTGTCGACGGCGGCGTCGAATACCTGAACCACATCGCGACGCCGAACGGCAGCAAGTCGCGCTGGAGCGCGGAAAGCGGCGACTGGGGCACCAGCATGTTCGGGCTGAAGGGCATCGAGGATCTGGGCGGCGGGCTGTCGACGGTCTTCAACCTCGAAACCGCGTTCCAGGTGATGAACGGCCAGACCGGCGGCGGCCGCATGTGGTCGCGGCGCGCGTATGTCGGCCTGAAGAGCGACACGTGGGGCCAGCTGCAGGCCGGCCGCAACCTGTTCATCGACAGCGACGGCGTGTGGGAATTCGATCCGTTCGTCCAGCAGGCGTTTTCGTCGGCGTCGCTCGTGCGCGGCCGCAACTGGCAGCAAAGCAGCAACAACATCGAATATCACAGCCCGGTGATCGGCGGCTTCGACGTGCAGGCGCAATACGCGTTCGGCAACCAGTCGCGCGGCTTCAACTATGGCGCGGCCGACGATTTCGGCCGCTCGGACGGGATCATGATCTCGTACCACTCGCCGGTGCTCGACGTGCGCGGCATCTACGACGAACTGCGCGACAACAACGGCAAGTTCAGCAACATCTTCACCGCGTCGCGCGAGTATTTCGTCGGCGCGAACGTGAAGGTGTCGAAGTTCAAGATCCAGGGCGCGTATACGCACTACCAGGCGCCGGACAGCCCGGCCGGTGTCGCCGATCGCGCCGATCACTACTGGCTCGGCGCAACCTACACCGCGACGCCGCAGTGGGCGGTGACGGGCGGCGGGTACTACGTGAAGGTCGGCGACGGCGGCGGCGATGCGTCGCACGATCCGTCGGGCCACGCGATGATGTACGTGCTCGGCACCACGTACAACCTGTCGAAGCGCACGTTCCTGTACGGCACCGTCGCGTACGTGCGCAACGGCGGCAACTCGAACTTCTCGCTGCTCGCGACGCCGCGCGACGCGACGTCGGGCACGAGCCCGCTGACGGGCGAGTCGCAGACGGGGGCGTATGTGGGGATGATGCATACGTTCTGAGCGGGGTAGCTACCAAGCAACGCACGGGCGGTAATCGTCCGTGCGTTGTTGCGTTTACGGCGTGAGGCTGGTGCCGGTCAGAACAGACACGCCTCGGTCGTCGTCAGCATCGCGAACGGGCCGTCGAGCGTCGCATTGTGATGCGCGACGATCCGCTCGGCCGACAGGGCCGGCGTATCCATGCAGGTGTGCGCGTCGGCAACGAGCACCGCTCGAAAGCCGAGATCGGCGGCCGCGCGGCAGGTCGTATCGACGCAGTACTGCGTCTTCATCCCGGTGACGACGAGTTCTCCGATGTTGGCCGCGCGCAGCCACTCGGCGAGTCGTGTGCCCGCGAAGCAGCTCGGCCTGGTCTTGTCGAACACGGTGTCGCGCGCGGGATCAATCGCGAGTTCCGGCAGCAGCGCTGTGAGCGGCGAGCCGGGCGCAATCGGCGAGCCGGCGGGGCCGGTGTGACGCACGGCGAACACGGGCGCACCGGCTTCGTGTGCGCGGCCGATCAGCCGGTTGATGTTCGCGAGCACACGGTCGCCGTCGTGCGGACGATCGAGGCCATGAAACAGCCCGACCTGCATGTCGACGACGAGCAGCGCGCGTTTGGGGGAAGGGGCTTCGGACATCGCATTCTCCTGAGTGACCGGTACGGACGGAGAAGCGGAAAGACCCCGTCCGGAACCGGCGGGGCCTGTGAGGAATCGGTGGCGCTACGACCTTGCGCGCACTTGCCGCACGAGCCCGCCGAAGGCGGTCGTGCGCGTCGTGGTCGAAGAAGTGGTCGTGGCGTGGCGCATGGAGCGATCATGCCCGACGCGCACGCACCGCGTCAATCGCGTGCCGTGCATCGGCCGCCGCTCAATCGAGCGACTTCCCGGCCTTTTCGTCCATGCAGCGTATCGCGAGCAGCGTGAGCACGCCGCAGCCGATCGCATACCAAGCGGGTGCATTCGGGTTGCCGGTTGCCGCGATCAGCCACGTGACGAAGAACTGCGCGAAGCCGCCGAAGATCGCGACGCCGACGCTGTACACGAGCGCGCCGCCGGTCGCGCGCACCGTACGCGGGAACAGTTCGCCGAGCATCGCGCCCGTTGCGCCGATGTTGATCGCATGCACGATCGACAGCGCCGCGATGATCGACAGCAGCGACGCGGCGCCCGGCCAGCGGTTCAGCGCGATGAACGCCGGGTAGATCGCGGCCATCAGCACGATGCGCGTCCACCAGACGATCCGGTTGCGCCCGTACACGTCGGACAGGTGGCCGCCGATCGGCGTCACGAACATCAGGATCGCGCCGGCGACGCAGCCGGCCGTCATCGACAGCCAGGTCGGCAGGTGCAGCACCTGCACGCCGTAGATCGCCATGTAGAACACGATGATGTAGTGGATCGACGTGCCGCCGATCGTCACGCCGAGGCCCGCGAACACGGCCTTGCCGTGATGGCGCAGCACGTCGGCGAGCGGCAGCGACGCGACCGGCTCGTCGTGCGCGGCGACAGGCGTAGCGGCCGGCACTTCCTCGACGGTGCGGCGCAACCAATAGCCGATCGGCACGAACAGCGTGCCGATGATGAACGGCACGCGCCAGCCCCAGCTTTCGAGCTGCGCGGCATTCAGCGTCGACGTCAGCGCGACGCCGGTGAGCGCGCCCGCGAGCGCGGCGAGCCCCTGGCTCGAGAACTGGAACGACGCGTAGAAGCCGCGCCGATGCTGCGGCGCCTGCTCGAGCAGCAGCGTCGTCGACGCGCCGACTTCGCCGCCCGACGCGAACCCCTGCAGCAGGCGCGCGAGCACGAGCAGCAGCGGCGCCGCGAGGCCGATCTGCGCGAAGGTCGGCGTGACCGCGATCATCGCGGTGCCGAGCGCCATCAGCAGCAGCGTCAGGATCATCGCCTTCTTGCGGCCCGCGCGGTCGGCATACATGCCGATCACGAGCCCGCCGAGCGGACGCGTGACGAAGCCGACGCCGAAGCTCGCGACCGCGAGCATCAGCTGTCCGAACGACGAATGCACCGGGAAGAACAGCTTGCCGATCAGGATCGCGAAGAAGCTGTAGACCGTGAAGTCGTAGAACTCGAGCGCGTTGCCGACGGCGGCGGCCGCGATCAGCCGGCGTTTCTTCGCGGCGGCGCGGGCATCGGCCGGCGTGCCGGCGAACGAAAGGACAGACGTTTCCATGGGATTCCCCCGGGTAAGCGCGAAACTGCGTGGTGAAGGGCCGTCAGGCCGCGAGCCAGGCTTCGGCGACGCGAACCCAGTAGCTCGCGCCGATCGCGAGGATGTCGTCGTTGAAGTCGTAGCCGGGGTTGTGCACCATGCAGCCGCCCTTGCTGCCGATCCCGTTGCCGATGAATGCATAGCAGCCGGGGCGCGCTTCCAGCATGAATGCGAAATCCTCGCTGCCCATCAGCGGTGCGGCCTCGGTTTCGACCCGCTCGGCGCCGAGCATCCGGCGCGCGATGTCGGCCGCGAACGCGGTCGGTTCCGCGTGGTTGACGAGCACCGGGTAGCCGTAGTCGTAGTCGACTTCCGCGGTGACGCCGAAGCTTTCCGCCTGGCCTTTCACGAGCGCTTCGATGCGGCGCGCGAGCAGCGCACGCACGTCGGCGTTCAGCGCGCGCACCGACAGTTTCATCACGACGGTTTCGGGAATGATGTTGAACGTCTCGCCGGCCTGCACGCTGCCGACCGTGATCACGGCCGCATGCTGCGCGTCGACCTCGCGCGCGACGATCGTCTGCAGCGCGACCATGATGCTGCCCGCGGCCGACATCGGATCGCGCGCGAAATGCGGCATCGCGCCGTGGCCGCCGACGCCGCGCAGCGTGATCGTCACGCGGTCGGCCGACGCCATCGCGGCACCGGTGCGGAAGGCCATGTCGCCGGCCGCGCGGCCCGGCATGTTGTGGATCGCGAAGATCGCATCGCACGGGAAGCGGTCGAACAGGCCGTCGTCCATCATCGCCTTCGCGCCGCCGAAGTTTTCCTCGGCCGGCTGGAAGATCAGGTTCAGCGTGCCGGAGAACTGGCGCGTCGCCGCGAGGTGGCGCGCCGCGCACAACAGCATCGCGGTGTGACCGTCGTGGCCGCATGCGTGCATCTTGTTCGCATGGCGGCTCGCGTACGGCAAGCCCGTGGCTTCCGCGAGCGGCAGCGCGTCCATGTCGGCGCGCAGGCCGACCGTGCGTGTGCCTTGTCCTTCGCGCAGCACGCCGACGACGCCCGTCTTGCCGATGCCGCGATGCACTTCATAACCCCAGCCGGTGAGCAGCTCGGCGACGAGATCGCTCGTGAGCGTCTCTTCGAACGCGAGTTCGGGATGAGCGTGGATGCGGCGGCGCACCTCGACCAGCTCGGGGGCGATCGCGGCGATGCCGGGGATGACGGGGTTCACGGCTTGCAACATGGTCTCTCCTGTGGGGCCGGTGGGGCGTTTGACGCGCATATGACGTGCAAGCATATAAATTTCTTTTGCACACCAGAAGCTGCTAAATTGCTTTGGTGCACACCACCGGTTGCCGCTCGGGAATACCCTGAACCGGCGCGCACGGCCACGCACAGGGTTTCCACGGATCACGCATCGCCGCCATGAAATACCATCAGTTGAAAGCGTTCGTTACCGTCGCGGAAGAGGGGAGCATCCGCGCGGCCGCGCGGCGCCTGAACGTGTCTCCGGCGGCGCTGACGAAGGCGGTCAAGGAGCTGGAGATCGCGCTCGGCGTGTCGCTCGTCGTGCGCACCGCGCGCGGCGTGCAGCTCACCGCGTTCGGCCAGCAATTGCAGGTGCGCGCGCGGCTGATCGTCGCCGAGATGCAGCGCGCCCGCGACGACATCGAGCAGGCGCAGGGGGCGACGACGGGCTCCGTCGCGGCGGCGATCACGCCGGCCGCCGCGGTGACGATCCTGCCCGATGCGTTTCGCGCGTTCCGGCGCCGCTTTCCGGTGGCGCGCGTCAACCTGATCGAAGGGTTTCCGGGCGTGGCGCTGCCGCGCCTGCACGACGGCTCGCTCGATTTTGCGGTGGCTGTCGTCGTGCCCGAATTGCTGGCGGCCGAGTTCGATCATGCGGAGCTCTATGCGAGCCGCTCGCTGATCGTCGCGCGCAACGAGCATCCGCTCGCGTCGGCCACGTCGCTCGCCGATCTCGTCGAGGCCGACTGGCTGATGAATCCGTCACCGGAAAGCTCGACGCAGGCGCTGTTCAATTCGTTCGTCGCGCACGGGTTGCCGGTGCCGGCGCGCATCGTCGAATGCCCGAGCTTCGGGCTCGCGCA
Organism: Burkholderia sp. GbtcB21; assembly: GCF_019091065.1. Classification (NCBI taxonomy): domain Bacteria; kingdom Pseudomonadati; phylum Pseudomonadota; class Betaproteobacteria; order Burkholderiales; family Burkholderiaceae; genus Burkholderia; species Burkholderia sp. GbtcB21. The sequence continues at coordinate 524,008 of NZ_JAGXKA010000001.1, read as the reverse complement.
CAGCCTGATGACGGGTTGCGACCTGATCGCGTCGATGCCCGAGCAACTGCTTCAGGGCGAGTGGGCACGCGATCAGTTGACGGTGCTGCCGATTCGCGAGCGTTTGCCGGCCGTGTCGGTGCAGGTCGTCACGCGCCGCGACAGCCCGCTGACGCCGGCCGCGGCGATGCTGCTCGATTGCCTGCGCGATTCGGCGCGACGCAAGGGGCTGCGGTGAGCCGGTATCTCGGGCAGCGACCGTCATCGCAGAGTCATCCTGACGATATGGTGCGCCGCGCTGTCGTTTGAACGGCACGACGCTTGCCCGCCGGGCGCGCAGTTCCGGCGCACGCCGCGCGAGCCGGTATCATAGCGGCCGGCCCGCCGCTCCGGCCGGCTTCCAACAACATCGCCATCCGGCATCCAGCAAGCAGAGGCATCACATGACCAGTGCAACCCAATTCGACAACGTATCGGTCGTCAAGCGCGCGAACGTCTATTTCGACGGCAAGTGCGTGTCGCATACCGTGCTCTTCCCGGACGGCACGCGCAAGACGCTCGGCGTGATCCTGCCGTGCGCGCTCAACTTCGGTACGGACGCGCCCGAATTGATGGAAGTGCAGGCCGGCAAGTGCCGCGTGAAGCTCGACGGCAGCAGCGAATGGCAGACCTACGGCGCCGGCGAATCGTTCTCGGTGCCGGGCAAGAGCCGCTTCGACATCGAAGTGCTCGAGACGCTCGACTACGTCTGCAGCTACCTGTAAGCGCGGGCGGCACAAAAAGAAAAGCCCCGCCGAAGCGGGGCTTGTCGCAAGCGGATGGCGCAAGGCCATCCGGAGCGCCTGTTCTCGTCTCGTTACAGGCAGGCGTTGATGTCGCCGGCCGACGACGCATCGCCGCCGCGGAAACCGACCCAGGTCTTCGCGTTTGCGGCGTTGGCCGGGCGCACCACGGCAGCGGCGCCATTCGGCGGCTGCTGGCCCGGTGCATAAACTGCCATCGCGAGGCCGTTCGCCAGTTCATACTGCGACGTCACCTGTTGCTGCGACTTGTCGGCCCAGGTCTTCGCGATGCACTGCGCCACCTGGTCGGCGGGTTTCTGGCTTTGTCCCACGTTCTGCAGGGCAGAATCGGCTGCATGAGCAGAAAATGCCACGGTCAATGCGATGAGCGGTAAGTATTTCACGTTCACGTTATCTCCCTCGAGTCGTGATTGATTGAGTGGGATGCGCAGCAGTACTGCGTGCTAGTGAGATCGCAGCGGACAAGCACGGTTCCGGCTATTCCGAAACAAGTTGTTAACGCGCTTGCCAAACGGCGGCTGCGGTGCTGTGCACTCTGCTGCGGCGCGGCATGCATCGTGTGCGGCCCGTCGGTGGACGGGCGATGCGGCAACGACGTCATGCGTTGCCCGGTCGGCGCGCTGCCCGGTCGTGTGGTGACATGACGGTCGCGGCGAGCGGCATGTGTCTGCATGCCGTGCCGCGACTCTTTATCTGATCGCGAAGTGGAATGGCTTGATTGTGTTGGCCCCGTCGCATGAGGACCATGATGACAAACTTTCGTCGGTCGGATTGTTAACCAACTTTAAACGCGGGAAGCAGCGGAATGCGATGCGGTGCGCGAGGCGCGCGCCGCATCGTGCAGCGAGGTGAGGCGAGGGCACGTTGCTCGCCCGCGCATGCGGGATGTGTCAGCCGGCCTTGCGCGCGCCGATGTCGCGCAGGTTGGCCGGGACGATCGGACGGAAGCGCTCGCGCTTCTGTTCGTCATCGAAGTGCTGGAGCGCGGGCTTGATCAGGTCGCTGCGCGACACGATGCCCGTGATGCGCAGCGATTGCTCGTCGTCGGCGACCGGCAGGCGTTCGAGGCCGAGCATCGCGAGACGCGATGCGACGACGCGGCACGTCTCGTGCGCAAGTGCGACGGCGGGCACGCGGTCGGCGAACGCGGCCGAGATCGGCGTGTCGGCCGCGGCGTGTGCGCGCTGCGCGTCGAGTGTTGCGCGATCGACGAGGCCGAGCAGGCGGCCGTTCTGCACGACCGGGTACGCACGGTGCGTCTGCTTCGCGCCGAAGTACTGCATGTCGACGGCGTCGAGCGTCGACGCGCCGTCGATCGCGACGAGCCGGTCGGCGGACGTCATCACTTCGCCGACGTCATGCCGCTCGAGCGGATCGACGCCGTATTCGCGGTAGATATGATAGCCGCGGCGCGCGATCTTTTCCGTCATGATCGAGCGCTTCATCACGACGGTCGCGAAGCCGTGCGCGACGAGCGTCGCCGCGAGCAGCGGCAGCAGCGCGTTGGCGTCGTGCGTGAGGCCGAACGCGAACACGATCGCGGTCAGCGGCGCGCCGAGCGTTGCGCCGAGCGTCGCGGCCATGCACACGAGCGGCCACAGCGCCGGATCGCCGCCCGGCAGCACCGGCGACAGCACGGTGCCGAGGCCGGCGCCGAGCATCAGCAGCGGGGCGAGCACACCGCCCGACGTACCCGAGCCGAGCGCGATCACCCACATCACGGCCTTCACGATCAGCAGCGCGAGCGCGATCTTCAGCGCGATGTGCTGGTGCAGCAGATCACCGATCACGTCGTAGCCGACGCCGAGCGCGCGTGGTTCGAGCCAGCCGCCGATGCCGATCACGATCGCGCCGAGCGCGGGCCACCACATCCAGTGCACGGGCAGCTTCGCGAAGGTGTCCTCGACGCGGTACAGCGCAGCCGACAGGCCGCAGGCGAGCATGCCCGACAACAGGCCCGCGACGATGCACGACAGCAGCGCGATGGGCGTCGGCGCGGCCGTGGCGAGCGGAAACAGCGGATCGACGCCGAACAACAGCGCGCGTGCGAAACCGGCCACCGCGCACGCGAGCGCAACCGGCAGGAAACTGCGCGGACGCCATTCGAACAGCAGCAGTTCGACCGCGAGCAGCACCGCGGCGACCGGCGTGCCGAACACGGCCGTCATCCCTGCGGCCGCACCGGCGACGAGCAGCGTCTTGCGCTCGGCCGCGGTCACGTGTACGCACTGCGCGATCAGCGAGCCGAGCGCGCCGCCCGTCATGATGATCGGGCCTTCGGCGCCGAACGGGCCGCCGCTGCCGATCACGACGCCGGACGACAGCGGCTTGAGAATCGCGACCTTAGGCGACATGCGGCTCTTGCCGAACAGGATCGCCTCGATCGCTTCCGGAATGCCGTGGCCGCGAATCTTTTCCGAACCGAAGCGCGCCATCATCCCGACGATCAACCCGCCGATCACCGGCACGACGATCACCCATGCGCCGAGCGTATGGTTCGCCGGAGAGCGGTCGGCGAACGAGAACTGCTGGAAGAAGAACAGGTTCGTGAACAGGTGGATCAGGCTCAACAGCACGAATGCGGCGAGCGTGCTGAGCAGGCCGATCCCGGCGGCAAGCAACGCGATCCTGGGCAGGCGTTCGTTGGTCGAGAAATCGCGTTTGTGCGGTGCGTTCATCGGAGTGGTAAAAGCAAGGGTCAGTAATCGATCTGGGGAACCTGGAACGTGCCCTTGAGCGACTTCAGCTCGGCGCGATGCATCGCCGCGAGGCGGGTGAGCAGCGTCTCGCCGGCTTGTTCGAGATGGACCTCGACCTGCCGGCGGTCGGCTTCGCTCGTCTTGCGCTTCACGAGCCCGAGCGCTTCGCAGCGCGTCACCAGCGCGACGACGCCGTGATGCTGCGCCTGCAGGCGTTCCGCGAGCTCGCCGATGGTTGCCCATTCGCGATGCGGATAACCCTTGATGTGCAGCAGCAGCAGGTATTGCAGCGGCGTCACGCCTTCGCTTTGCGCGGCGCGTTCGGAGAAGCGCTCGAAGCGGCGCATCTGGTAGCGGAACTCGGACAGTTGCTGGAAATCGCTTTTGTTCAGCGCGCGTCTGGTATCGTTCATCGAGGTCGGTCGGGCAGTCGGTTTCGGAAGCGATAAATATATCACAACATGATATAAATGGCCGAATTAATGCGGAATGACTGCATTCCGCGTTGCGTCAAGCAGCCTCGGGCATCTGCGTCTGCTGGTAAAGGCCCGTGACGAGATCCGTCTGCGTAATGATCCCGACGAGCTGGCGTGACGCGTCGACGACCGGAATATGGTGATGGCCCGAATGCGTGAACAGCGGCACGAGCGCGGTGATCGGCATCGTTTCCTGCACGAACGCAACGTCGCGCGTCATCACCGCCGCGACGCTCGCGGGCTGGCCGCCGAACGATTGCGGCAGCCGTGCGGACAGGCGTTGCCACAGCGGGGTCGGGCGGCGCAGCTGGCGCGTGAGGTCGGCGCGCGTGACGATGCCGGCCAGGCGGCCTTCGCCGTCGACGACCGGCAGCGCCTTCACGCGGTGGCGGTCGAGCAGCGTGAGCGCGGCCGTCACCGACGTCGATGGCGCGACCTCGATCGCATTCTTCGTCATCAGGTCGGCGCACTTGAGCTGGCCGAACGTGCGTGTATAGGCCTGCATCTCGGTTTCGCGCAGCAGCGTTTCGAGATCATCCGGATCGACGTCGAGCCACTCGCCGCGACGCTTCAGCACCGCGTCGAGGTCGCCGCGCGTGAAGCCGCCGCGCGCCGGCGCGGCGCCTGCCTGCGGTTTCGCTTCGGCGCGCGCGCCGCCATGCGGGTAGCGGTGCCCGGTCAGTGCGTGATATGCGAGCGCGGCCGACAGCAGGATCGCCGATTGCAGTGCGATCGGCTCCAGCACGAAACTGAATCCGAGCGAATGGATTGCCGGGCCGCCGACCACGGCCGTGAGCGCGACGGCGCCCGACGGCGGGTGCACGCAGCGCAGCGCGAACATGCCGCCGATCGCGCATGCGATCGCGACCGCGGCGGCCGTAATCGGATCGGCGATCCATAACGCGCACGCGACCCCGACCGTCGCCGCGACGAGATTGCCGCCGATGATCGACCACGGCTGCGCGAGCGGACTCGCCGGCACCGCGAACAACAGCACGGCCGATGCCCCCATCGGCGCGACGAGCAGCGGCACGAGGCCCGGCACGCCGGGCAGCCACCGCATCGTGACGCCGACCGTCGCGATGCCGACGAGCGCGCCCGTGCATGAACGCAGTCGCTCGCGCCAGCCGAGCGACATCGGATGGGGAATGAAACTGTGCAGCCATTGACGCAACGTGCGGTGCGACGAAGAGGAGCCTGACGACATGGACGGGTAAGCGGTAAAAATGACAGCGCGGGTATGCGCGGCGACAAGGGCGAAATTATATCGCGTTGTGATACAAATTGTCGCGCTGCATCAAGCCGTTGCGCGCGCACGACGTACGCGCCTTGCATAAACCTTTCATCGGACGAAAGCTTGGGTGGTTGGCAATAGCGCAAATTTGTCTGCGGCGGCGTACAATTCCGCCCACTGAATCCCCGACATACCAGAACCACGTACGCGATGCCCGCTCTCCCGCCTTTCCCCCGGCACGGTGCTCATCGATTCGGCGTGGTTCGCGGCCGCGCTCCGTTCCCCACCTGACGCGAGCGCCACCGACGCCTCCCCACTGACTCTCCCCAAGCCAAATCAATGGACATGCTCGAAAACATGCGCCTGTTCGTGCGCGTTGTCGAAGCCGGCAGTTTTACGGCGGTCGCGAAGGAAATCGACGCGACTACCGCGCAGGTCTCCCGCGCGGTATCGAACCTCGAAGCGCACGTACAGACGCGCCTGCTGCATCGCACGACGCGCCATCTCGGCCTTACCGAAAGCGGCGAACGCTATTTCGAGCGCGCGAAATCGATCCTCGCGGAAATCGACTACGCGAATGCGGAGGCGCGCAACGCACTGCTGCGGCCGAGCGGCAAGATGCGCATTCATGCGATGACGGGGCTCGGGCAGAGTCATGTCGTGTCGTCGATCGTCCGCTACCAGGAGGACAACCCCGACGTGTCGGTCGAGCTGACGCTCGCGCAGCGGATGCCGAATCTCGTCGAGGAAGGCTACGACGTGTCGATCGTGACGGCTTCGCAGTTGCCCGATTCGGGTTACGTCGCGCAGACCTGCGGCACGAGCTGCAGCGTGCTCGTCGCGTCGCGCGAATACCTCGCGCGGCACGGCACGCCGCAGTCGCCCGACGATTTGCCGAACCACGTGTGCCTGCGCCTCGATACGCCTGCATCGCCGGCCGGCGAATGGCGGCTCGAGCGCAATGACGAAGAAGTGGCCGTCTACGAACTGCAGCCGGCACCGTTCCAGGTCAACGTGCCGGACGCGCTGTGCGTCGCGGTGCGCGCCGGGCGCGGGATCGCGTGCGTCGCACTGTATACGGTGCTCGACGACATCCGCGCCGGGCGGCTGATCCGCGTGCTGCCCGAGTACCGGCTGCAGACGGTGAGCGTGTACGCCGTCTACGCGACGCGCCGTTATCTCGACGCGAAGATCCGCACGTTCCTCGATCACCTGCGCACGACGCTCACGCCCGCGCTGGAGAACGACCTGCGCGAACTCGACCGTCTGACGGTCGAGCAGATGCCGGGCGGCCGCAAGCGCGCTTGACGGTGTGGGCGGGCGCGGCCGCGCATCAGGTGCAACCGAGCATGGAAATCGTATCGATATCGGTCTAACCTCGAAAGACCATCGATCGATACAAAATCTGGATGATTGAACTGCACCAGCTTCGCTGCTTCGTCGCGGTGGCCGAGGAGCTTCATTTCGGCCGCGCGGCCAGGCGGCTCTTCATGACGCAGCCGCCGCTCAGCCGGCAGATCCAGTTGCTCGAGCACGCGCTCGGCATCGCGCTGCTCGAACGCAGCAGCCGGCAGGTGAGCCTGACCGCGGCCGGCGAGCGTTTCCTGCGCGACGCGCGGCACATCCTCGAATTCTCCGCGCGGGCCGAGCAGGCCGCGCAGCGCGTCGCGCACGGCGGGGCTGGCCGCATCACGCTCGGCTTCACGGCCGTCAGCGCGTACCGGATGATCCCGATGCTGCTGGCGCACGCCGCGCACGCGCTGCCGGACGTCGACGTCGAATTGCGCGAGATGGTGTCGACCGTGCAGATCGACGCGCTCGCGTCGCGGATGCTCGACGCGGGTTTCGTGCGCCAGCGCGCCGCGCGCCAGCCGCTCGAATACCGGCTCGTGCAGCGCGAACCGATGCTGGTCGCGGTCGCGCAAGGCGCGCCGCTCGCCGCGTGCGAGCGCATCGGCCCCGACGATCTCGACCGGCAGCCGTTCATCGCGTATTCGCCGAACGAGGGGAAGTATTTCCACGACATGATCTCCGGCCTGTTCGCGAACGCAGGCAGGCTGCCGAACTACCTGCATTACGTCGGGCAGACGCATACGATCCTCGGCCTCGTGCGGGCCGGGCTCGGCGCGGCGCTCGTACCGGCGTCGGCGCGCGAGCTGCATGTGGACGGCGTGGTGTTCCGGCCGCTCGCTGGCGTCGACGCCGCAGCGGAGCTGTATCTCGCGTGGCGGGCGGACAACGACAACCCGGCGCTGCCCGTGTTCAACGCGATGGTCGAGCGGTTTCTCGCGCAGGAGCAGGGCGGCGCGGCGGCGTAGCACGTTCGGGCCGTGTCACAGGTTTTCAATCCGGAAGCTTGCGGCGCCGCGATGGCAAGCAATCCAGCGCCGCAACAACCTCGCCAATCCGAACCTGATCCTGGCGGGCCAGCATCTCGTGATTCCGGTCCGGTAGCTGAGGCGTGACGTGGACGAAGGTCTGTGAAAGGAAGCAAAAACGCGCGGCCCGGCGGAGGCGATCCGCCGGGCCGCGCGCATATTGGCGTCAGTGAGTGATCGACAGGAACAGGTACGCGGCGAACAGCGACAGGTGCACGACGCCGTGCAGCACCGTCGTGCGCCCCTGGCTGAGCGTCAGTGTGCTGACCAGCAAGGTGAGCGCCAGCAGCACGGTTTCCATCGCGCCGATGCCGAGCGTGAGCGGCTGGCCGATCCAGATGAACACGGCCGCGACGGTCGGGATCGTCAACCCGATGCTCGCGAGCGCCGAACCGAGCGCGAGGTTCATGCTGGTCTGCAGGCGGTTCGCGCGCGCGGCGGTGACGGCCGCGAGCCCTTCCGGCAGCAGCACGAGCGCGGCGATCACGATGCCGACCGCGGCTTCCGGCGCGCCGAGCTTCAGCACCGCGTGCTCAACGGCCGGCGACAGCAGCTTCGCGAGCAGCACGACCGCGACGAGGCTCGCGAACAGCAGCAGCATGCTGATCGCCGCGGTTCGGTTGCTCGGCGGCGCCGCGTGCACCGATTCGTTCGCGCTGTCGTGCTCGGTGAGGAAGTAGTCGCGGTGGCGCACGGTCTGCACGAACACGAATGCGCCGTACAGCACGAGCGACGACACGCCGGCGAACGCGAGCTGCGATTTCGAAAAGAACGGGCCCGGTGCGGCGTTCAGGTAATTCGGCATCACGAGCGACAGCACCGACAGCGAAGCCAGCACCGCGAGCGCCTTGCTCGCGCCGCGCCCCTGGAAGTCCTGTTCGCCGTGCTTCCACGCGCCGACCAGCAGGCAGATGCCGACGATGCCGTTGCAGATGATCATCACGGCGGCGAACACGGTGTCGCGCGCGAGGCCCGATTTCTCCGGGCCCGCGCCGAGCATCACCGACACGATCAGCGCGACTTCGATGACGGTCACGGCAACCGCGAGCACGAGCGTGCCGAACGGTTCGCCGACGCGGTGCGCGACGACTTCCGCATGGTGGACGGCGGCGAACACGGCGCCGGCCAGTGCGGCGGCGAACAGCGCGATGACGAGGCCTTCGGCCGGCACGGCGCGCGACAGCGCGAGTACCAGCCATGCGGCAAGCGGGGCCCAGAGGGTCCAGCGCGGGAGCTGGTTGGACGAGAGCGGCATGGAGGGTTTCCTTATGCGAGTGGCGGCGCGCGACGCGCCGTCACGGGGTGACGAAGCCCGGCCGTACTATCCGCCGAACGAGGACGATGAAACCGAAGGGTGGCCGCGCGTAATGGCGCTGCCTTGAGTTCGCCGCCGTGAGGCGGCGAGGGGCGCGGGCGGGCTGGAGCCCGTCGCTGGGTGAAACGGTTCGATGAGGCTGGCCGCCGATGGCAGGGCGAACAATCGTGAAGACACGCCGGCCGGAGGCTCGGTTCCGGCCCCGGAAGGGTGGCGGACGATGGACATCGGTGGCGGCGTGACACGCGGTTTCCCCCTGAAATCCGTCGAGTTGTCGAATTTTATCAGGCGTTTGGGGGCCGCAATCTCATATTCGAACGCTTTCATTGACCTTTCGGTTTACAAAAAGTGCCCAATTCTTCAATTTTTTGTCTTTGCAGTTTCCGTAACGGTCTCTTGCACGACAAATTCGGGCTCGCCCTGACATAAATCTACCGACCGGTCGGTTTATAATCGCTCGCACTTCCACTTCATGACGGATCGCAAGCGATGGCTGTTTCCTCTGCACATTCGGTGAACTCGGGCGCGCTGGCGCCGTCGGCCATCGTCGGCGTGATCGGCGCCGGCGCGATGGGCGCGGGCATTGCACAGGTTGCGGCGGCGGCCGGCCATTCGGTGCTGCTGTACGACCTGAACGAAGCGGCCTGCGACAACGCGCTGGCCGGCATCCGCGCACAGTTCGCGCGGCTCGCGGAGAAGGGCCGGCTCGAACCGGCACAGGCCGACGCGGCCGGCAACCGGATCCGCGCGGTGCGCGCGCTGGCCGATCTGGCGGGCGCTGCGCTGATCGTCGAGGCGGCGGCCGAACGGCTCGACGTGAAGCGCGACATTTTCGCGACGCTCGAACGCCATGTCGACGACGCGTGCCTGCTGGCGACCAACACGTCGTCGATCTCGATCACGTCGATCGCGGCCGGGCTGCGCGTGCCGCAGCGCGTCGCCGGCCTGCATTTCTTCAACCCGGCGCCGCTGATGGCGCTCGTCGAGGTGGTCAGCGGGCTGGCGACCGCGCCCGACGTTGCGCAGGTCCTGTATGCGACCGCGGCCGCGTGGGGCAAACAACCCGTGATGGCGAAATCGACGCCGGGCTTCATCGTGAACCGCGTCGCGCGGCCGTATTACGCGGAGGCGCTGCGCGTGCTGAACGAGCAGGGCGGCGCGCCGGCGTCGATCGACGCGGTGATGCGCGAGGCCGGCGGCTTCCGGATGGGGCCGTTCGAACTGATGGACCTGATCGGCCACGACGTGAACTTCGCGGTGACCGAATCGGTGTTCCGCGCGTATTTCAACGACCCGCGCTACACGCCGTCGCTGATCCAGCAGGAACTCGTGAACGCGGGTTTCCTCGGGCGCAAGTCGGGGCGCGGCTTCTATTCGTATGCGGACGGCGCGACGCCGCCCGCGCCCGATCTCGAGCCGCAGCGCGATGCGCCGGCGGATGTCACGCTGTACGCGCAGGACGGCCCGGCCGCCGCGCTGCACACACGCTTCGCCGAACGCGTCGCGCTCGCACGGCCAGCCGGCGCGCATCCGGACGACCTGCTCGCGATGGCCGGCCGCGCATCGATCGCGCTGACCGACGGCCGCACGGCGACCGCGCGCGCCGCGCAAACGGGCGTGGCCGATCTCGTGCTCGTCGACCTCGCGCGCGATTACGCGCAGGCCGGGCTCGTCGCGCTGACGCGTGCGCTCCAGTGCAGCGATGCCGCCTATGCGGACGCGGTCGGGCTGTTCCAGCAGGCGGGCTTTCGCGTCGTCGGCGTGGCCGACGTGCCGGGGATGGTCGCGATGCGCACCGTCGCGATGCTCGCGAACGAGGCAGCCGACACGGTGAACCAGGGCGTGTGTTCGCCCGCCGATCTCGATCTCGCGATGGAGAAGGGCGTGAACTACCCGTGCGGCCCGCTCGCGTGGGCCGATGCGATCGGCATCGGCCGTGTGTTTCGCGTGCTGTCGAACCTGGCGGCGAGCTACGGCGAGGACCGCTATCGCGTGTCGCCGCGCATCGCCGCGCTGCATGCGGCCGGCCGCACGTTCCGGTCGTAGCCGCCGGCCCCGGCCACTCCGATTACCCCGAACACGATAACGACATCACTCCATTGGAGGAGCACCCCGATGACCCACCCGACGCATCCCGACGCCGCCCTCGAGCCGATCGAGACCGCCAGCCGCGACGAACTGCAGGCGCTGCAGCTCGAGCGCCTCAAGTGGTCGCTGCGCCACGCGTACGACAACGTCCCGCACTATCGGCGCACGTTCGATGCGGCGGGCGTGCATCCGGACGACCTGAAGACGCTCGCCGATCTCGCGAAATTCCCGTTCTCGACGAAGAACGACTTGCGCGACAACTATCCGTTCGGGCTCTTCGCGGTGCCGCGCGAGCAGGTCGTGCGCGTGCATGCGTCGAGCGGCACGACGGGCAAGCCGACCGTGGTCGGCTACACCGCGCGCGACATCGACACGTGGGCGAACGTGACCGCGCGTTCGATCCGCGCGGCCGGCGGCCGCCCGGGCGACACGCTGCACAACGCGTTCGGCTATGGCCTCTTCACGGGCGGCCTCGGGATTCATTACGGCGCGGAGCGGCTCGGCTGCATGGTCGTGCCGATGTCGGGCGGGCAGACCGAGAAGCAGGTGCAGCTGATCCGCGATTTCGAGCCGAAGATCATCCTCGTCACGCCGTCGTACATGCTGAACCTGATCGACGAGATGGTGCGGCAGGGGATGGACCCGGCCGAGTCGTCGCTGAAGATCGGCATCTTCGGCGCCGAGCCGTGGACGCAGGCGTTGCGCGAGGAAGTGGAGACGCGCGTGGGCATCGATGCGCTCGACATCTACGGGCTGTCGGAAGTGATGGGCCCGGGCGTAGCGTGCGAATGCGTCGAGTCGAAGGACGGCCCGGTGATATGGGAAGACCATTTCTACCCGGAGATCATCGATCCCGTCACGGGCGAAGTGCTGCCCGACGGCAGTCAGGGCGAGCTCGTGTTCACGTCGCTGACGAAGGAGGCGATGCCGGTGATCCGCTACCGCACGCGCGACCTGACCGCGCTGCTGCCGCCGACCGCGCGCGCGATGCGCCGTCTCGCGAAAATCACCGGACGTTCCGACGACATGCTGATCGTGCGCGGCGTGAACGTGTTCCCGAGCCAGATCGAGGAGATCGTCGTCGCGCTGCCGGCGCTGTCGGGCCAGTTCCAGATCACGCTGTCGCGCGACGGTCACATGGACCGGCTCGATATCGCGGTCGAACTGCGCTCCGAGGCTGCGGCGTCCGTTACCGAAAGCGATCGCGCGGCGCTCGCGCGCGAGTTGCAGCACCGGATCAAGACAATGGTCGGCGTGTCGTCCGGCGTGACGGTGCTCGCGGCGGGCGGCATTCCCGCGACCTCGACCGGCAAGGCCCGGCGCGTGATCGACCGCCGCCAGGCCGCCTGATTCCGATGTTTGCCGTTCTACCCGAGGAAACCTGTTCGATGGATGGATTGAAGACCCTGGCCGTCGCGGTCGATGCGCGCGGCATCGCGACCGTGGCGCTGCAGCGCGGCGACGTGCTCAACGCGTTCGACGAGACGATGATCGCCGAGCTGACCGACGCATTCACGGCGCTCGGCCGGCGCGACGACGTGCGCGCGATCGTGCTGCGCTCGGACGGCCGCGCATTCTGCGCGGGCGCCGACCTGCAGTGGATGCAGCGCGCGAGCGCGAACGATGCGGCCGCGAACCTGCGTGACGCGCAGCGGTTCGCCGCGATGATGCGCGCGATCCGGCAGTGCCCGAAGCCGACGGTGGCTCGCGTGCAGGGCCACGCGTTCGGCGGCGGCGTGGGCCTGTGCGCGGCCTGCGACATCGTGATCGCGAGCGACCATGCGCGCTTTTCGGTGAGCGAGGCGCGTTTCGGAATCCTGCCGGCCGTGATCGGCCCGTATCTGGTCGAGGCGGTCGGCCAGCGCCAGGCGCGCCGGCTCGCGCTGACCGCGACACAGCTCGCCGCCGGCGAAGCCGTCGCGATCGGCCTGATCCACCAGGCCGTGCCGCTCGACGCGCTCGACGAAGCGCTCGACCGGACGCTCGCGGAGCTTGCTCGCAACGGCCCGAACGCGCTGATGGAAATCAAGCGCTTCTTCGACGCGATCGGCGAGTATCCGCCGTCGGACGAGCGCGCGGCGTTCACCGCGCAGACGATCTCCCGCGTGCGGGCGACGCCGGAGGCGAAGGAGGGTTTCGCCGCGTTCTTCGCGAAGCGGCCGCCGGCGTGGGAAGCGGGCGCCGAGTAAGGAAAAACCGCGACGATCGGCGGCTAAGCGCGCCCGGCCGCATTTTGCGTCTCGGGCGCGGGCGCTTGCTCTACAATGCGTGACCCCCGGCACGCTGCCGGCCCAGCCCCGACCGATTCTTCGCCCGATGATCGTCAACCGCCTTATCTCCGAGATCCTGTTCGGCTTCACCGGCCTGATCGGCATCATCAATCCGATCGGCATCGCGTTCCTGTTTCTCGAGCGGACCGAGGCGCTCACCGAGCACGAGCGCGACCTGCTCGCGAGGAAGGTGGCGTTCAACGCGTTCATCGTGCTGATGGTCGCGTTCTTCGCCGGCACGCCCGTGCTGCATTTCTTCGGGATCTCGATGGAGGCGCTGCGGATCGGCGGCGGCCTGGCGGTCGCGGTGGCGGGCTGGCAGATGCTGAACGAGCCCGACGTGCCGGGCGGCGGCGACACGCCGGTCAAGCCGATCGACGCGAACGCGATCATGACGCGCGCGTTCTTCCCGCTGACCGTGCCGCTGACGGTCGGCCCCGGCTCGATCTCGACCGCGATCGCGCTGAATGCGAACCGCACGCACAAGCTGTCGGAGTTCATGCTGTCGAGCATCGTATCGATTGCCGTGTCCGTGCTCGTCGCCGTGGTGATCTGGCAAACCTACAGCCGCGCCGCGCTGCTGTCGCGCTACCTCGGCACCGAAGGCACCAAGGTCGCGATGCGCGTGTCGGCGTTCCTGCTGCTGTGCATCGGCGTGCAGATCATGTTGACCGGCTTCTCCGCGTTCCTGCAGCCGATCGCCGACCAGGTCAAGTAACCCGCCCGTCCTTTTCCGCGTTGCGACCGTGCGCCCGATGCGCACGGCGTGCCGGCGTGCCGGCGTGCGTGCCCTGCGCGTTTGCGCGGCGCGGGATAACATGCGACGTCTGGCGGATGCGCGGCGCACCGTTCGCGCCCTGCGCGCCGAATGACGGCGCGCATCCGGCCGCAAGCTCAACTTCAATGACGAGGCGTGCGATGGAATACGTGAAATTCGGATCGACCGGGCTGGAAGTATCGAAACTGGTGCTGGGCTGCATGACGTTCGGCGAGCCGTCGCGCGGCACGCATCCGTGGACGCTGCCGGAAGCGGAAAGCCGCCCGATCATCCAGCGGGCGGTCGAAGCCGGCATCAACTTCTTCGATACCGCGAACATGTATTCGGACGGCACGTCGGAGGAGATCGTCGGCCGCGCGCTGCGCGATTTCACGAAGCGCGACGACGTCGTGATCGCGACCAAGGTGTTCTACCGGATGCGGCCGGGGCCGAACGGCGCGGGCCTGTCGCGCAAGGCGATCATGACCGACATCGACCAGAGCCTGAAGCGGCTCGGCACCGATTACGTCGACCTCTACCAGATTCATCGCTGGGATTACGGCACGCCGATCGAGGAGACGCTCGAGGCGCTGCACGACGTCGTGAAGGCCGGCAAGGCGCGCTATATCGGTGCGTCGTCGATGTTCGCGTGGCAGTTCGCGAAGGCGCTGTACACGTCGAAGCAGAACGGCTGGACCCGCTTCGTCAGCATGCAGAACCACCTGAACCTGCTGTATCGCGAGGAAGAGCGGGAAATGCTGCCGCTGTGCGAATCCGAGGGCATCGCGGTGATTCCGTGGAGCCCGCTCGCACGCGGCCGCCTGACGCGCAACTGGGACGAATCGTCGGAACGGCAGCAGAAGGACGACGTCGGCCAGCGGCTGTACGACGCGACGGCCGATGCGGACAAGGCGGTCGTCGACGCTGTCGCCGCGATTGCCGCCGCGCGCAACGTGCCGCGCGCGCAGGTCGCGCTCGCATGGGTCGCGCAAAAGCGCGGCGTCACCGCGCCGATCGTCGGCATCTCGAAGCCGCAGCAGCTGGACGATGCGCTCGGCGCGCTCGAGTTGAAACTGACCGACGACGAGATCGCCAAGCTCGAAGGCCCGTACGTGCCGCACGCGATCGCCGGGTTCAACTGAGCGCGGTATCTCGACGGGCGGCGCCGCGCGCCGGGATCAGCGCGCAGCGTCGAGCATCGGGTAGGTGAACAGGCCGAAGTGGACGACGTTCAGCCCCGCATGCGCGAGCGCGGAGGCGAGCAGTCCGCCGCGCCGCCACGCGAGGCCGTAGCCGACGCCGGCCGCCGTGCCGAGCACGATCCATTGCCAGCCGCCGGCCGCGTGCGCGGCGCCGAACAGCACCGCGCCGATCGCGAGCGCGGCCCACGGGCCCCATGCGAACGCGCGGAGCGCGCGCGTCAGCCCGCCTTGCACGTAGCCGCGGAACAGCGCTTCCTCGGCGAGCGTCACGAGCAGCAGGTTGTTCACGAGCCACAGCCAGCCCGACGCCGGCCATTTGGGCGCCCAGCCGACCATCCCGAACGCGAGCGCGCCGGCCAGACATGCGGCGGCCGTCGCGACGGCCGCCACTGCGCCCGTGCGCAGCGCGCGCGACAGCGCGACATCGGGTGCGACCCACGGCAGCACCCACAGCAGCCACAGGCCGACCAGCGGCTTGTCGAGATTCAGGTACATCGTGAACGGCACGGCGTCCGGCGTGAAGCGCGTCGGGGCGATCACGAGCGGATTGTGGAAACCGGGGATCAGGTGCAGGTTCAGCGCGATCGCGAGCGCGGCAAATACCGCGTGCGCGGCGATCCGCACCGCGAGCGGGCGCGCAGGCGACACGCCCCACGCGGCCGCGGCCAGCAGCGCTAGCGGCGCCAGCGCGACCGGTTCGAGCTTGCCGAACGCCAGCGCGCCGGCATAGCCGAGCACGGCCAGAATGAGGCTCAGGCCGTGCTGCGGGCGATGCCACACGAGTGCGGCGGCCGCGAACAGGGCGAGCCAGATCGTGGCGCACGGAAGGAGCGAAAGGGACATGACAGGAAACGCATAGGTCGGACAAGACGCCGCGCATCATACAGCAGGCGCGGCGACATGCCGCCGGGCCGGCGCCGGCCGGTCGGCCGTCAGCGGCCGGCGACCTCGGTGACGCCGTCGCGGGTCGGGATGTCGACGCTGTTGCGCACGCGCATCCGCCGCCGGTACCAGAATGTCCACATCAGCAGACAGCCGAACACGGTGTAGCCCATGATCGGCGACACGACCAGCACGCGCTCGACGGGCCAGGTCACGACCATCCAGCAGCGCAGCAGCATCTCCAGCGTCATGAAGGCGCCCCATACGAAGGTCATCCGGCGGAGCATCTGCCGCAGCCCCGGCTGTGCGGCCCAGACCGATTCGAAGTGCGCGGCGCCGCCGGCCATTTCCCGCGCCACGGTGGCGCGGGCCAGATAGAAGATCAGCGGACGTTCGCGGAACAGGGACAGCAGGAACACGATGCCGATCGTGCCCGACGCGAGCGACTCGCGCATCAGCAGCGTGCGCGGGCTGCCGCCGAACGCCATTCCGGCGATCGACAGCGCGATGCCGAGCAGCACGACGGCCGCCACCGCGTCGACGCGGCGCGAGCGGACGAATTCGACAATCGACCAGATGATCGGCGGAACCGCCGACGCGTAAAGCGCGCCGGTTTCGCCGAAATACGGATGCGCGACCCGGTACGCGACCCAGGGCAGCAGCAGGTTGACGAAGAGTTCGAGAATCAGGCCGGCTCGCGGTTTCACGGTACGCAATTCCACGCAGGTTGGGGCGAACGCGCGACGGGCGTGGTTGCCCGCGGTTGCCCTGAAAAGGGTTCGGTCCAGTATATCGAAGAATCGCGCCGGGCTGCGGTGTTGCAACGGCCGTTCGCCGCCGGCGCGTTGGTCACGCATCACGCATTGGGGTTGCCGGCAGCGTGATCGTGACCGTGGTGCCGTGCCGCACGACGCTATGCACGTGGATCTCGCCTGCGTGCCGTTCGACGACCGCCTTGACGAACGCCATGCCGAGCCCGACGCCGCCGGTTTCCGGTTGTCCTGCGGTGCGAAAGCGCCGGTAGCGCTCGAACAGCCGCGTCTGGTCCGTGCTGCTGATCCCGCATCCGCTGTCGCGAATCGTGCAGCGCACGGTCTTGCCGTCGGCGCTCGGCTCGACCCGGCATTCGACGCTCGTCAGCGATGCGCTGTACTTGATCGCGTTGTCCAGCAGGTTGATCAGCGCGCGCGACAGCAGGGCCGGGTCGCCGAGCACGATCGCGTCGTCGCGGCGCGGCACGTCGTCCATCGAAATGAGCTTCTGGTGCGCGTGCGGCCACACCGCGTCGCGCGCCTCGTTCATCAGGTCGGCGAGGTTGACCGGCACGCGCTCGTATTCGCTGGCCTCCGCACGCGACAGCTGAGCGAAACCGTCGGCCATCGCCAGCGTGTGCCGCACGAGTTTGCCGATTCTCGCGAACTGCCGCTTCTTCTGCGCGTCGTCCGCATGCTGTTCCTGCGTGGCGATCAGGATGATCAGCGACGTCAGCGGCGCGCGCATGTCGTGCGAGAACAGCGTCAGCATGTCGTTGCGCTGGCGCTCGAGCATGTCGCGGCGTACGTAAGCGTTGCGCAAGATTTCCAGCGCTTGATGAATGCGGGTGATCTCGGGCGCGATTCCGCGCGGCATCGCGACGTGAGCCGTATCGCCGTTGCTGAGCGCGATGATCCGGCGGCCGAGCGTATCGAGCGGCTTCGACAGCAGCCGCTGCGTGCCGCGCGCGAGCGAGAACAGGATCGCGATGCTGAGCGCCGTCGCGAACGCCGACATCGCAACCTTGATCCGGGCCGTGTTCCGGTCCGAAATGACACGACGCCGGGCAACGTCGATGACACGGTCGCGCAGCAGTTCGCACGGCCGGAAGTACGGGACGATCGTCCTGGAAAAATCGGCGGCGCTCATCGTGTAGGCGCCAGTCTGGCCGTTCGCGACGATCGTGTCGACGAGCGGGAGAAGATGAGTGTCGAACGCCGCGTTCAGCTGTGCATACTCGCGCGCCACGTCGACATCGTCGAGCTGCGCGCCGATCGCGCCGTCGACCAATGCGCGCAATTGCTCGATGCGTCCGCGCATCCGCATGATGTCCGCGAACTGCGCGCGGTCGAGCGGCTGCCGCGCGAACATCGGGGCAATGAGCAGCGAACCCGTGCGCCCCGCGTATTCCCGGAGGTCGCTCAGCAGCCGCGCCAGCAGGATCGCGCCCGACGTGTGCGGGTCGCGCATTGCCGTATCGGTCATCGCGCCGTCGATCAGTAACGAAACCGTGTCGACGGCCCGGAACAGGTGCGCCTGCGCGTGCTGGATATCGTGAACGGTCCGTGACGCGAGCGGCCGTGCGTCGAGCGCGTCGACTTCCGCGCGTGCGTCGGCGAGCGTGACCCGGATCGCGTCGAGCGCGTGCAGCAGGTTGCCGCGCTTGCGATCGTCGAGTGCGCTCGCCTGCCCGATGCCGGCGCGAAAGTGTTCGAGCGCCTCGTCGGATCGCGCACGCGCGGCGAGCAGGTTGCGCACTTCCGTCGCTTCGTCGTGCTGCAGGCGTACCAGCAGGTCGTTCGTCGGGCCGCGCTCGGCCGAGATCATGTTGGCCGCGACCATCGCGCCGTGGATTAATTCGAAGCCTTGCAGGTCGGCGTTTTCCTGCCGGTATTGCCGGAAACTTCCCCAGACGATCGTGCCGCACAGCAAGGCCAGCAGCGTGGTGACGAGCGCGAAGCCGATATGCGTCTTCTGCTGGATCGTCAGCGATCGACCGTTGTTTGCGTATTCCCGATTAAATGACATATTCATGACGCGTCATGTTTGCAAGCTATCCCGGGTAGGCCCGGGTTCTCGGCCTGTCGGCGCCGTTGCGCCGTGAGGTTCAACAGGTATTTCGCCGTCACGCGGCGGCAACGATCCTGACCGGGATGCCGGATCGCGCGTTGCACAGGATCGCCTTGCGCCACCTTCCTGTCGACACCGGATGAATCGTGCTTGACTCGGGGGAAACCCTGATCTCTGGTTCGACGGGTGGGGTGTTGCGGCTAATGGTTTGGATTGCGAATGTTTTGAATCGCCGTGTATGGCCGGAGAACGGCTTGAAATCGCTTCGGATGACGACAGCAGGGAAGAGGGCGCTGGAGGGGAATCGTTCGGCAAACGTTTGCGTCGCCCATGTGCGGGGCGACTCTTGCGGGAGGAACAACGGCACGCGTGCCGCGGCACGAATCGTTGCCGCGGCCGCGTGCGCCGTCAGGCGACGGCAGGCTGGACGATGATTTTCACGTTCCGGTCCTTGTGGTTGACCAGTTCTTCGAAGCCTTGCGTGACGATGTCGCCGAGCGCGATGCGTCCGGTGATGAGCGGCTGCACGTCGATGCGGCCGTCCGCGATGAAGCGGATCACGTCCGCGAATTCGCCGTTGTATGCGAGCGAGCCGATCACTTCCTTCTCGGTCGACACGATGTCGAAGAAGTTGAACGACGTCGGTTCCTCGAAGATGCCGACCATCACCGACTTGCCGGCCTTGCGGATCACGTCGATCGCCAGTTTCGCGGTGGCCGTGTGCCCGATGCACTCGAACGACACGTCGGCGCCGTAGCCGCCCGTCAGCGCCTTGACTTCCGCGATCGCGTCGGACGTCTTCGGATCGATGACGACGCTCGCGCCGACCTCCAGCGCCTTCTGCTTGCGCGCGGCCGACATTTCGAGCGCGATCACGCGCCCGGCGCCGGCGGCCTTCGCGCACATGATCGTGCACAGGCCGATCGTGCCCGCGCCGACCACGACGACGGTCTGCCCGACGATGTTGCCGGCTTTCTTCACCGCGTGCAGCCCGACCGCGAGCGGTTCGATCAGCGCGCCGGCTTCGGTCGGGAAGTTGTCGGGCAGCTTGTACAGCAGCTCGGCCGGCACGTTCACGTATTCGGCGAACGCGCCGTTGTTCATCAGCCCGGTGAACGCGAGGTTTTCGCAGATGTTGTACAGCCCGTGCCTGCAATACCAGCAGGTGCCGCAATGCTGGCACGCATCGGCCGTCACGCGGTCGCCGACCGCGAAGCCCGTCACGCCCGCGCCGAGTTCGGCGATCTCGCCGCTGAACTCGTGGCCGAGGATGCACTGGCCCTTCAATCCCGTCAGCGGATGCGGCGCATCGACCGGGATGAACACGGGGCCCGCGACGTATTCGTGCAGGTCGGAGCCGCAGATGCCGCACCAGTGCACGCGAATCGTGACCCAGCCGGCCGGCGGGCGCTCCGGAACGGGAACCTCTTCGACGCGGATGTCGTGGCGGCCGCGCCAGACGGCGGCTTTCATGCTGCGGGCGGTAGTCGGTGCCGGTGTACTCACGTTGCTGTCTCCGTCAGGTTGTCGTCGGGCGTGAGGCGTCGCTGCCGGTGCGCCCGTCGCGCGATTGCGCGATCGAACGGTATGCAGGAACGGGGCCAGCGTGAATCGGGGCGGTGCGGGGTGGTCGGAGAGGGGCGGAAGAGTGCGATGCACTATTGCGCTACACGTTTGCAGGAAGCGATAAGACGAGAGTCCGTGCGTGAATTTGCTGCGGTTGCGAAGTCGCGGGCCGGGTGAGACGCCGGGACGTTCGTCTCAGCGAAATGAGACGAATCGCGAGACGAACGGCGTTGGTGCGATTCGAAGCGCGCTCAGGCGACGACTTCGTCCACCGCGACCGGCGCGAGCGGCGTGAATCCGGCGGCGCGGTACAGCGGCTGACCGGCCTCGGTCGACACGAGCCACACACGCCGCGCGCCACGTTGGCGCGCGTGCGCGACGATCGCGGCGAGCAACTGCATTGCGAGGCCACGGCGCCGGTATGCGTCCGCCGTCCCGACCCGGTCGACGACGATATCGCGCGCCGACGCGAAGCCGTAGCGCGCGGTGGCCGCGATTTGCTCGTCCAGCCGGTGCGCGAACAGGAACGCGGCCGGATTCGGCCGGAGCGGCGGAAATGGGGCGCTCGCATTGAACGCGTCGATATCACCCGACGTGCGACAGGCGAGTGCTTTCGCGAGGGCGTCGTCGCCGGACAGCACGCCGATATCGGCGGCCATGAAATGCTCGTCCGACAGCCGGCGCGTCCTGCCTTGCAGCGCGGGCGGCAGCGGCGCGGCGCCATAGCGCGTGATCCATGCGCCGACGGCGAACGGGCCGTCGCTGCACACGGGCGCGCCCTCGATCATGAAATGCTCGAAAGGCCGGCCCATGCCGCCATCGAACTGTACGACGTGGCCGTCCGGGCTGTCGTGCAGCGGCGCGTCGCGCCGGTCGCGCGCGGCGCAGTACCCGGCGATGAAGGTGCGCACGGCGGCCTTGCGGTGGAGGAAGGTCGACCAGACCGAGTCGAGCGGAAGCGTGGCGTCAGCGGGGGAGGCAGTCGGCATGCGTATGTACGCGGCGGCGTCGGGGCGAAGCCGACAGCTTAGATCAGGATGCCGTCGCTGTCGCGCCGGCCCATTACAGCGATCGGCGAAACGCATCGTTGCGCAACTTTTCCTTTACTTGAAGTGAACTTCAATTTGTATCATGTGCGCCAGTCCGATCGCGGCCGCCGTCGCCGGCGCGGCGATCGGACTAGCGCCGGTGCCGTTCAACCTGCACGTCAATCCTTCAAGCATGCCGAACACCATGGAAAGCCCGATCTGCGAAGAAGATGTGTCGTGCGAAGCGCCGGCATCTGGCGAACACGATGCGATGCCACTGCACGGCGGCGGCGTCGGGCATCCGCTCGTGACGATCGGCCCCGCGCCGGTTCGGGAGCATGCCGCGGCCGCGGTGTCGCCGTTGCGCCCGCAACTGTTCGTCACGGTGCTCGAGGCCGGTGATGACGGATTGCTGATTCGCTGGGTCGAGAGCGGCCGTTGCCATTACGGCGAGCAGCGCTGGCGCCTGCGTGTCGCATTGCAGCCGGGCCGCTGTGCGATCTCGGGGCGGTCGATCGAGCCCGGCGAGCCGGTGTTCCGGCCGGTGCGGCGGCCCGTGCCCGCGAATGGCGACGAGATGATCTGCCCGGCGTCGGTGCCGTGCGCGGCCGGCGCGGCGCGGGCGGACGTTGCGCCCGAGGACGACGCTTCACGGGACCCGGCCGACGTTCTCGACTGAACGCCGGCCGGCCGCTGCGCCGCGTTACTTCTTCAGATCGTGCCGGTACTGGATGAACCCGGCATTGTTCGCGAGCCTGTCGTACAGCGCGCGCGCGGTCGTGTTGGTTTCATGCGTGAGCCAGTACACGCGGCTCGCGCCGGCTTCGCGGGCGCGTTCGTACACGGCCTCGATCAGCGCGCCGCCCGCGCCTTGCCCGCGTGCGTCGGGCGCCGTGTACAGGTCCTGCAGGTAGCAGTACGGCCCTTCGGTCCAGCACGAGCGGTGGTAGATCGAATGCACGATCCCGACCAGCGCGCCCGATGCGTCGAATGCACCGAGCACGAACATCGGCTCGGCTGGATCCATCAGGCGCGCCCACGTCGTCGCGAACACGGCATCGCTCAGCGCGGTGTCGTAGAACTTCTGATAACCCTGCCACAGCGGGCGCCACGCAGCTTCGTCGGCGGCGACGAGCGGGCGCACCGTGACGCGCGTCGCGTCGTTCGCGCGGGCGGCCGCGTCGCGCGCGTTCGCCTGCGCGTGGCGGATCGCGGTGAGCGACCGGCGCTGCTCGCCCTGTGCGTCGAAGTTCTCCGGCGCGAGCCACGCGTCGAACGCGGCGCGTACAGCCGGCCATTCGCCGTCGACGATCGAATACCACGCGGTGTCGCGACTGCGGCCCTTGTAGACGATCGCCTGCCGGAACGTGCCTTCGTAGCGGAAGCCGAGCCGCGCGGCCGCCTTGCGCGACGGCGCGTTCAGGTCGTCGCATTTCCATTCGTAGCGCCGGTAGCCGAGCGTGTCGAACGCGTACTTCATCAGCAGGTACTGCGCTTCGGTCGACACGGGCGTGCGCTTGAGCAGCGGCGAGAACGTGACGGAGCCGACCTCGATCACGCCGTTGGCCGGATCGATGCGCATCAGCGCGAGCGTGCCGACCGCACGGCCCGTGGCAACGTCGATCACCGTGTAGTGCAGCGGATCGGCGCTCGCCTGCGCACCGCGCGCGTAGTCGCGGTAGCCCGATTCGTCGGCGTACGGCCCGTGCGCGAGATAGGTCCAGTCGCTGCCGTCGGGCGCCTGCGCGTAGGCCGCATACAGGTCGGCCGCGTGACGCTCGGCGTCGAGCGGCTCGAGCCGGCAGTAGCGGCCCTCGAGCACGATGCGCTCGGGGCGTGGGCGCGCGGACCAGTCGGGAACGGGGTGGCCGATGGGTTGCTGGAAGGCGTTGGTGAGCGTGGACAAGGTCGATCTCGCTTCGGTTGGCGGCCGGCGACATGCCGGCATGCAGACGATCGTAGTCGCGGTGAGGTACCATGAAAAGCGCCACATATCGGCAAATTTATGGTGCCACGCCACGGGCGCCACTAGCCGTGCGCCGTGCTCCGACACTTTCACGCTGCGATGTTCCGATGACGACTGCCTTTCCTTCCGGCGACTCTCCGTTGCTGCCGCTCGACGCGCCGCTGGCGCGCACGCCGGGCGCGCCTTCGCTGCAGCGCCAGTTGCTGCGCCGCGTGCGCGACGCGATTCTCGGCGGTGCGATGCCCGCCGGCACGCGGCTGCCCGGCACGCGCGCGCTGGCCGAGACGCTCGGCGTGTCGCGCAATACGACGGCCGCCGTCTACGAGCAGCTCGTTGCCGAAGGCTTCCTGCAGTCCGACCGCCGCGGCACGCGCGTGGTCGGGCTGTCGCGGCCGGCGCCGCCGCGCCGGCGTGCCGCGCCGCCGGCCGTCGCGCAGCGGCTCGGCCGGATTCGCCCGAGCCTCGTCGGCAGCGGCGAATCGGAGGGCTTCCGGCCGGGCGTGCCCGCGCTGTCGCATTTCCCGGTGGATGCGTGGCGGCACGCGATCGACCGCGCGCTGCGCCGTGCCGCCCGCGACTTGCTCGCCTATGGCGATCCGCTCGGCGAACGCGCGCTGCGCGAATCGATCGCGCGGCACCTGGCCGTGACGCGCGGCGTGCGCTGCGATCCCGAGCAGATCGTGATCACCGAAGGCGCGCAGGGCGCGATTGCGCTGTGCGCGCAGTTGCTGACGAACCCGGGCGAGACGGTGTGGGTCGAGGAGCCCGGCTATCGCGGCGCGCGCACCGCGATGCAGGCAGCCGACCTCGATGTCGTGCCGATGCCGGTCGACGCCGAAGGGCTGCGCGCGGAAGAGGACGACTGGCGCGAGCGGACGCCGCGCCTCGTCTATACGACGCCGTCGAACCAGTTCCCGACCGGCGCCGTGCTGTCGATCTCGCGGCGGCTCGCGCTGATCGATGCCGCGCGCCGGCATCGCGCGTGGATCATCGAGGACGACTACGACAGCGAATTCCGTCACACCGGCGAGCCGATCGGCGCGATGCACGGGCTCGCGCCCGATTCGCCGGTGGTCTATCTCGGCTCGTTCAGCAAGACGATGTTTCCGGCGCTGCGGATCGGTTTTCTGGTGCTGCCCGAGGCGCTGCTGGCCGCCGTGCGGACGGTGTTGCCGGAGATGCTGCGCGGCGGCACGCGCCATGTGCAGCTCGCGCTGGCCGATTTCATCGAGACGGGCGAATACGGCCGGCATCTGGGGCGGATGCGCCGGCTGTATCGCGACCGGCGTCGGTTGCTGCTCGCCGCGCTCGACGGCAGCCTGAGCGTGCCGCACCAGGTCGAGGGCGGGCCGTGCGGATTGCATCTCGCGCTGCGGCTGCCCGCGCGTTACCGCGACCGCGCGATCGTCGACGCGGCGCGCGCGCATGGCATCGGGCCGTTTCCGCTGTCGGGTTTTTCGATTCATGCGGAGTCGGCGGCCAACGGGCTCGTGCTCGGCTTCGGCAATACGTCGGCCGATGCGTTCGAGCCGATGTTGCGGACGTTGTCGGCGATCGCGGAGCGGGTCGGCGGGGATTGAACGGTCGCCGGACTTGTGCGGATTGACGAATCGCGCGCTTTGTTCGAAACGAACGCCGTCGCGGCTCCGCGGCCGCTGAATCACCCGGCATGCGGGTTTCGATTCGTATGTTTCATCGGGCCGCGTGGAGTATAAATGGATGCGTGTACCGGTGCTTGTCGGGTGCCTGCGCGTCTCGCGCAAGTCGGCGCCGCGACTGCCGGGGGAGGTGCACCGTGGTTCGCCAGACGCTTGCTCGCGCCGTGCTTCGCACCGCGTTGATCGGCGGCGTGTTTGCCGGTTTCTTGCTACCGCCGCCAGCCGCCATTGCGGGGACCCTCGCACCGCCCGTCAAACCTGCCATGAAGGAAAGGCCGGCCGCCGCGCCTTACGCGATGCCGGTCGATTTTCCGGCGATCGTCGACCGCTACGGCCCGGCGGTCGTGACCATCATGACCGCCGCGCCCGACCAGCAGGCCGGCGGGCCGTCCTTCGCGATGCTCGATCCCGACGATCCGCTTGCCGCGTTCTTCCGGCGCGGCGCGCCGGCGCCCGCGCAGGGCTCGCAGGCGCCGCCGCCCGACACGGCGCTGCGCGCGGTATCGGGCAGCGGCTCGGGATTCATCGTCAGCGCCGACGGCCTGATCCTGACGTCCGCGCACGTGGTCGACGATGCGACCGACGTGACGGTGCGGCTCACCGACCGCCGCGAATTCAAGGCGACGGTGCTGGCCGTCGATCCGCAAAGCGACGTCGCCGTGTTGCGTGTCAGCGCAACGAAGCTGCCGTTCGTGCGCATCGGCGATTCGGCGAAGGTGCGTGCGGGCGAACCGGTGATGACGATCGGTGCGCCGGACGGATCGGGCAACACGGTCACGGCCGGCATCGTCAGCGCGACGTCGCACCGGCTGCCGGACGGCAGCGCGTTTCCGTTCTTCGAAACCGATATCGCGCCGAATCCCGACAACTCGGGCGGCCCCGTGTTCAATCGCGCGGGCGACGTGATCGGCATCGCGGTGCAGGTCTATACGGGCGCCGACCGCTACGCGAGCATGACGTTCGCGATCCCGATCGCGTTCGCGGCAAAGGTGCGTGCGCAGCTACAGACGCAGATGCAGGCGCAACAGGCGCAGGCTCAGGCGCCGGCGCAGGGCGCGCCGTCAGTCAACGCGTTCGGCGTCGACGTGCAGGATGTCGGCATCGGGCTGGCCGCGGCGTTCGGGCTGCCGCGTCCGGCGGGCGCGCTCGTCAACGGCGTCGCGTCCGGTTCGCCGGCCGCCGCGGCCGGCGTGAAGCCCGGCGATGTGATCGTGAAGCTGGGCGACAAGGCGATCGGCCGCTCGGCCGAACTGAACGACCTGGCCGCCGCGCTGTCACCCGGCGAGAAGGTGTCGCTGCGGGTGATTCGCAAGCGCGCGCCGGTGATGCTGACGATCACGGGCGCCGACGACGCGGCCGGCAGCGCGGGCACGACAGTCGGCATGGTTGCGCCGAAGGCCGCTGCACGGCCGGGGCCGGCGGCGGGCGAAGGCGGCGATCGCCTGGGGCTGACGATGCATGCGCTGAGCGACGACGAGCGCCGCTCGACGGGGCTCGCTGTCGGGATGATGGTGGACGCGGTGCACGGCCCGGCAGCGAGGGCGGGCATCCAGCCGGGCGATGTCGTGCTCGAGATCAACGACACGCTGCTCGAGACGCCAGACGACGTGCAGTCGCTCGAAGCGAACGGCAGCGTGATCGCGCTGCTGATCCAGCGTAATAACGCGCGGAAGTTCGTGTCGGTGCGGGTGCGGTAGGGCGGCGTGGCTGGCGTCGTGCGGCTGTCATCGTCCAGTATCGCTGGCAGACGGTCAGGCATTCAGGAGCCGTTCCGAATGAAAGCGGCGTTCTTTATCGTAGTTGTACGCTGGCGCAGGGTCCGGTAGCGGTGCCGAGCGGGCACTCATGCGCCCACGACTCGTTCGGGGGCTTTTTTGGGGGGCTTCGTGGAATTCAGTGGGTGTCGCTTGCCGACCCGGAGCGGTCCTATGCACTTGAGGGGAAGCGATGGCCGGTTCTAAGCTGCAACGGTCGTGCGCACTGTACGCCTGCGGGCGTCTAGGAGCGGTCGCTGGGCGAACGGCGGTACCTATCAAATCCTATTCTGGTATTCTCGGCGACGCATCGAACAATGGACCGACACATGGGATACAAATTCGAAAGCGCGCTTCTTACGGCGTATCTCTCGCATGAAGCTTCGGCGCGGTTTCCGGACTATCTCGCCTCGGTGGCACTGGAGTTGAGTGAACAGGTCCGAGGTTACGACTTCACTGAAACGGCGCAAGACGGTCGAATCCACGTGAGGATGTTCGAACACAAACTCGAAGATACGCAGAGATTCGTCGATTGGTCTGTCGAGATATGGAATCAGATTTGGCGTTCCGCCCATCGGTCCCGCAAGATTTCCACGGATGAGTGTCTTGCGAATATCGTGCTTCGAGACGGAGGTACGCCTCTCGAATCTCTCTTGGTCATGTTTGAAAGTTGGCACGAGTGTAGCGAGTCGGACGATGGTCCTTACCTCTCGCTGGCGAGGTATTCAGTTCTCGAATTTTCGGAAGAACCATTTGCGACGATAGGGAATCTCTGTGCGGCTACTGGTTTGGCGGTTTTAGATCAGTTGATCGTGCACTTCAAGTCGAAAAACAAGGAACGTGCGCTGTACGAGCTAGGACTGGCATGGCAGTTCGCGTCGATTGCGCGTTGGAGCAACCATATGGAAATGGCCTTGTACTTCGAGATGGAGTCTAGCCGTGAGCGCATGGCGCGCGCTGCAAGAGCAAGGCATACGAAATCTCCGATCCAGATAGTGAAGCATAAGGTGTACGAACTGTGGCAGATGTGGGAGCAGTCTCCCTCAAAGTATCCAAGTGCGGCGGCCTTCGCTCGCGATATGTGCGACAAATGGCCTGAATCGCTCCAAAGTGAGGTCGTTATTGCTCGCTGGGTGCGGG
The DNA here is from genome assembly GCF_019091065.1 of Burkholderia sp. GbtcB21. Taxonomy (NCBI): domain Bacteria; kingdom Pseudomonadati; phylum Pseudomonadota; class Betaproteobacteria; order Burkholderiales; family Burkholderiaceae; genus Burkholderia; species Burkholderia sp. GbtcB21. The sequence goes on along the minus strand of NZ_JAGXKA010000001.1, from coordinate 495,990 downwards.
ACTGGAGAAAAAAGAAGGCGGGATAGCACCCTGCATGTAGGGTGCGCACCGAGCGAGCAAATTGCGCATCCTACATGCACTGGGCTTCCACTACGCGACTCGTAGACAGACACTGACGACAAGATCAGTTCTATGAGGTCACAGAATGACAAAAACCCGAAAATCTCCGCTTCTGAAGATGTATGCCGTTCACGCCCATACGCGACAAGTGCCTTTGGTAGAGTTAATGCGTCTGTTCGCAATGGAGTCGGTTTCGGTTCGGCTAAGCGTTCTGATATGCGCGCTATGTGGTGAAATCATCTTAAGCGTGTTGATGTGCTTGATACGTCTAAGCCTCGTCGCGACGCTATTATTGACGACGAGTGAAGGTATAAAACATGGTGTGTTGTCGTTTCTCTAAGCGCTCTAGTTGTCCCATATTGGCTTCATTGAGAAACGATCGTGAGGTCCGACTGTTTGAGCGAAGCAGTCGTTTGAATGACTGAATGTCGGCGATGTTGAATAGCGGTAATTGGCCGAACGCGGCCGGCCGCCGCCCTGTGACGCGCGACCGGTGCAGATCGACCCGTTGCCGACGGTCGCGTTGCGACCAACCCAACGGCAGGTAGCAGAGTAGTTCGGTCATCTAGGCCGCTTTCCCCCGACCGTCCTTTCGCTGAGCGTCGGTGAGCGTGGCGCCGCACCGACCGCATGGGCCGCGTCGAGCGCGGCGATAGCGGTATCGACATCGAAACTGGTGTCGAACACGAATACGCGGGCCTGCTCGACGCGGCCAAGATTGATGCCGTGGGCGATGATTCGCGCGCAGCGCGCTCACTGCAGCGACAGCCGTTTGTTGATCTGAGGGCGACGACAGCGCGGGTCACGGCGACTCTGTTTTCTGCCTCGTTCCGGACGTGGGCGCCGGCGCGCATGGAAGCTCTGCGGCTGCTTTGGCTCGGGGGCACGACACGCGCCGTGCGCGAGCCGGGGCTGACCGCGGTGGGCAGCGCGGAGGCCTTCACCGAACGTTTTCCCAGATTCACGAGCAAGCTGGCGAGGGGAGCGAAGGTCCACGAGGAGAGCGGAGCCGGTGCGGTCTTCTTGGCGTGGTGTTTTGTAGCAAGCAAGAGCGCGACGGGATCGAGTGCCATGGGCCGCTCTTGACGCGAGGGCACGGCGGAGATCGCCGACGCGCCAGACGAGGACACCGCCTTGCTTTTGCGGCTTGGGAATTACGTCGGTATCGATTCGGTGAGTTACGTACGAGGCACGCACGAAACAAGTGCTGCTACCATGGACGCTATCTGGCAAGTAAAAAGGGCGGCAAAATCCGCAGTCGCTGCCAGTAAACTGCCGCTGCATTTCAGTGCGCGAACCGATAGAGCTATCGATAGAGGCAACGGGAGGACGGATGAGAAACCACACGATGGGCCGGCCGTTCAACACGGCATCGACATATGACTACTTCCGCCAACGAGAAGCCGAACTCGTACAGGAGATTGAATCGCTGGAAAACGACTATGTCCTCAAAGCGTCAGCAAGTGAGCTCGAGGACTATTTCCTGTCTAAGTACCGTTTGGAACCTCTCACGCTTGATTCGGACGGCCATTACATGGACGAGCCGCGCAGTGTAGATATGGCCGTCTATAGTGATTTCGAGTTTGGTTTTCCCGGCGCGCGGCAAAGGTCCGCCAAGGGAACGCAGCTTTCCATTTCGGTGCCATACACTGGGTCTCGCGACCTCTGGCACCTCCAACCGTCGACGTTTACGATGCATCCTTATCCCGAACTGAATGTCGGAGATACCGAAGTAACGTTTTATTCGACCTTCCGAGATGATCAAGCCAACCCGCAGCAGATCAAGCAGCAGATAGACAGCAACATCAGAATGTTGATCGAAGCGGCGGCCCAAATTCGCAACGATGTTATGGGCCATAACCGCAGCGTCGAGAACTCCGTTCGTACAGTTTTGGCGCAGAAAATCGCCAAAGCAAAGACCGCCAACGGCGCAATTTCGGCATTGGGCATACCGATGAAGCCGCGCGATAGGCCTATGACGTATGTCGCGCCCGATGTGCGCCGAAAGCCGCCTGTGAGTCGGCCTGCCGCGGCCACCGCGAAATTTGCTCCAGAACCCACCCTCGAACAAAAGGAATATGAACACATCCTCAGCGTGATCCGGAGCATGTCGCTAGTCATTGAGCGAAACCCTAACGCCTTCGCGTCGCTGGATGAGGAGGCGATTCGAACACACTTTCTCCTGCAATTGAACGGGCACTACGACGGCACAGCGACCGGCGAGACCTTCAACGCGGCTGGTAAGACCGATATTTTGATCCGTGTCGACAACCGCAATATTTTCATTGCCGAGTGCAAATTTTGGCGAGGCGAAAAAGGATTCGACGAGGCAATTGAGCAGCTTCTAGGATACCTTTCATGGCGGGATTCAAAATGTGCTCTGCTCATCTTCAACCGGAACAAAGACTCATCCGCGGTACGGCAGAAGATGCACGAGGTGATGATAGCAAGATCGGAGTATCGTAAAACCGCGAGCCACGTACCGGACGGCGACTGTCGCTATGTCTTTGTCAAGAGTTCCGATCCTGGGCGCGAGATTCACATCAGCACTATGCTATTCGACATTCCGGCACCGTTGAACACGACACCAATATAAGCCGCTGCGATCATCGCTAGCCGAGGCCGACAATTCCAACGATCGGCCGCTGTCAGCGGTCAAGCCGACTTTCCAATGGCCGCGCGGCTGCATGGACGAACGGCCGTAGTTGGCCGGCAACTGCCGGTGGTGACCGGCGGAAACCGACCCGGAGCCGCCCCCACGGCTATCCCGGAAGCGGTCACTCAAAGTCCAATGCGATGTCTACGGTGGCCTTGTACCAGGCTAGGAAATTTTCGAACTCGCCGGCGCATTCCCACCCTGCCGACGCGAAGTCGTGAACGATCTGCACTCGTTCGCCCTTGCCCGCCTCCCAACAGGCTATGTCATCGCTACCCGTATCTCGGAAGAAAGGGACCAACTGCCGATCGGGATATCGCTTAGCCAGCCCTTCTAGCCGAACGCGGAGCCATTTTCCCTCAAGTAGCTGCCACGGCTCTAGATTGAGGATATTCAGTTCAACTGCCCGGGCAAAGTGGCGCGGATAAGCAAACCATGTTGGTCGCTCAGTTTCATTAAGTAAATCGGGCATCACGGATCCACTCTCGGTAGTCGTTGAGAATAGCGTCGGTCGCTGTTGTTATTGTTCCCAATACAAGACGCGAGGGCTGCTGACCGCTCCCGGCCTATCCAAGGCGATTGCGTCGTCAAGCCTGCGAGGCCTTGGCGAACCTGTACTGCTCATTCCACCATCGCACGAGCTCTCCGTGCTGCTGATGCGTAACCCATGACACGTTCTCCTCTGCGTCTGCGGTTCCACCGAAAATCAGTGGTTTTACTAGCCATTTGACCTTTCCAGCGAGTCGCGGATCAGGCTCCAGGTCATACGGAACCGGAAGATTGAAAGATGCAAGGTAACGCGTATCCAGCGGAACGCTGGGGATGGTGAAAGTCGCCCCGGCCTCATCCTGGACGATGAAATCTTGCCAACCTCGGAGCCCCAAGACTGAGAAGCCGGGAAGCGCCGTGTCGAATCCGCAGGCGCTCGCCGTGGCCAATGCCTCATCGTCTGCAAATAGGACGATGTAATCGTCTCCGTGCCAGCCTTCAACCATATCGTTCTACGCCTCATACTGTTAGAAACAGGATGCCAACCTCGAGCATATCTGAAGTATGAGCGTCGCCTTTGAGGCTTGGTCGTCGCGTGGCAGCTCCTGGCCGCACGCGGAAATTCGCCGATCAGCCTGATTGAAGGTTGGCTACGCAGTCGTTGATTGCCCGCGCGAACTGCGGATTGGACAAATCGATACCGACACGCGCGAGCGAAAGCAACAATTGCTCGACGCCTTCAACAACCCCGACGATGCGCCCATTCTCTACGGGATCGCTAAAGCTAGGTAGTGCGTCCGGCAAATTGGATTCGATACTTGCGATTCCGTCCTCAACCCTGAGGTCGATTCCACACGGCAGCAAAAACACCCGATCGTTATCCATTCTTCCGATCTCGGCGTGGTCGACAGCCGCATTGTCAACGATCCGACCAGCGATGTCGAACGCCCGCTTCTGGCCGACCTCAGACGGTCTTTCTCACGCCCCCCAGAAATCCGCGAAGAACTTTTTTCCATTGCGCACCCCCACGCGGCGCGTGCGCGGAGGACATTCGCTTGCAACCGAACCTGCCGATCGATTCCGTTGCGGCGTCGCCGCGACACGCGACGCTGATCCTGCTGTGCGCGTTCTCGGTGCTGCCGCTGAGCTTGTTCCTGCCGTCGCTGCCGGCGATCGCGCGCGACCTGCGCGCCGACTATGCGCTCGTCGCGCTGTCGCTCGGCGGGTACGCGGCGGTGGCGGCATCGCTCGAGTTCGTGATGGGGCCGCTGTCGGACCGGTTCGGGCGAAGGCCGATCGTGCTGGCGAGCGTCGGCGTGTTCGCGCTCGGCTCGCTCGGCTGCGCGATGGCGACCGATATCCGCGTGTTTCTCGCGTGCCGGCTGATGCAGGCGGCGATCACGTCGGTCTATCCGGTGTCGATGGCGACGATCCGCGACACCGGCGGCGGCAGCCGCGCGGCGAGCCGGATCGGCTATGCGGCGATGGCGGCCGCGTTCGCGCCGATGCTCGGCCCGACGCTCGGCGGCGTGCTCGATCAGACGGTGGGCTGGCGTGCGAGCTTCTGGCTGCTCGGCGCAGCCGGCATCGCGCTGTTCGGCTGGTGCGCGTTCGATCTCGTCGAGACGCACACGAACCGGTCGTCGAGTCTCGGGCGGCAGCTTCGCGCGTATCCGGCGCTGCTCCGCGCCCGCCGTTTCTGGGCCTATGCGCTTTGCATGGCGTTTTCGACGGGCTCGTTCTACGCGTTCCTGGCCGGCGCGCCGCTCGCCGCGAAAACGCTGTTCGGCATCGCGCCGGCGGAGATCGGTTTCTACATGGGGACGATCACCGCCGGTTTCGTGTGCGGCAGCTTTCTGGCCGCGCGTTTCGCGCGCCGCTACGCGCTGGCGACGACGATCCTGTGCGGTCGTGTCGTCGCGTGCGCGGGGCCGCTGATCGGCCTCGCGCTGGTATTTGGCGGCGCGACGCATGCGATCGCGTGGTTCGGGCCGTGCGTGCTGGTCGGCATCGGCAACGGGCTGACCAATCCCGGCGCGCATGCCGGCGCCGTGTCGGTGCGGCCGGAACTGGCGGGCAGCGCGTCGGGGCTGGCCGGTGCGATGACGATCGCCGGCGGCGCCGCGCTGTCGTCGCTGACGGGCGCGGTGCTGACCGCCGGCAACGCGGGTTATGCGCCGCTCGCGATGATGCTGCTGTCGGCGGCGATCGCGCTCGCGGCCGCCGTCTGCGTGCGCGTGTTCGACGCGCGGGACGCCGGGCAGTGAACACGGATGCGGCCCGCTACCGCGCCGCGCGCGATTGGCGGACAATTCATCGAATGCCGGGAGACGACGAACCATCCGCGAGCCGTATTCCCCGACGCGCGAAGGGCGACTGGGCGAGGATGCGATGATCGACTTTTCTGATTTCCAGCGGGAAATTGCCGACGCCGCGAGGGCGACGTTCAAGGCGCTGCGGGCGTTGCACCCGGACGAGCATTTCTACGCGTTCGCGCTTTATACGGACAGCGGCGCGATGACGGTGGTGCCGGCGGCCAATTCGGTCGAAGGGCTGAGCCGGGTCCGCGCGCAGCAGGCGGTCGCGGACGACGATCCGGATCCGTGGTACGTGTGGGGCTGTCCCGAATGGGCGTACGCGGCGGCGGAAGCGTCGCCGTTCAACGTGATCTGCGGCAAGCTGGCCGACGAAGTACTGAGCCCGACGTTTGTCCGGTCGAGGTTCGCGGAATTCTCCCGGCAACTCCACACCGACATGATCGAGGCGTTGCGGCTGCTCGATCGCGACGGCCTGTTCGGCACGGGCGAAGCAAGGGACGCCATCACGCTGTTCGTGTCGATCAGCGACGACGACGCAGCCGAGGCGCTGGAAAACGAATCGGCGAAAGCGCTGAATCCGCCGGCCGTCGCCGACACATTCCTGCGCCGCTACGACTGAGCAACCGGAATGCCGTCGCGGCCGGCCAGAGCCGCAACGAGCAACGCACGGCGGGCGCTGCATCGGCCCGCGTGCGAGCCTCTTTGAGCCGTTACGGCTTCGCGCCGACGACGAACTCGAACGCAGCGACGCCGTCGACGCCGCCCGTCACGCGGTCGCCCGGCTGCAGTGCGCCGACGCCGGCCGGCGTGCCGGTGAAGATCAGGTCGCCGGCCTTCAGCTCGACCGAGCGCGACACGTACGCGATGACGTCGGGCACGGCCCAGATCATGTCGGCGAGATCGCCTTGCTGGCGCGTTTCGCCGTTGACCGCGAGCCAGATGCGGCCGGCGGCCGGGTGGTCGGTGGCCGTCGCCGCGCGCAGCGCGGTCACGGGGCCCGACGCGTCGAAACCCTTCGCCCAGTCCCACGGACGGCTCAGCTTCTTCGCTTCGGCCTGCAGGTCGCGGCGCGTGAGGTCGACGCCGACGCCGTAGCCCCACACGTGCGACAGCGCGTCGGCCGGGTCGATCGACCGGCCGCTCTTGCCGATCGCGACGACCAGCTCGATTTCGTGATGGAGATCGCTCGTCAGCGGCGGATACGGGACGGTGCCGCTTGCCGGGACGATCGCGTCGGCCGGCTTCGTGAAGAAGAACGGCGGCTCGCGGTCGGGATCGGCGCCCATTTCGCGGGCGTGGTCGGCGTAGTTGCGGCCGACGCAGAACACGCGGCGCACCGGAAAGCGCGCGGACGACTGTTCGACTTCGACGGAAGGACGCTCGGAAGCGTCGATGACATAGGCGGACATCGGATGGCCTCGTTCGGTGGGTAGACGGATGCCGGCGCCCGTGCGGCGCACGGGCCGGCATGCGTGCAACGATACCCGACGCGCGTGCGGCCGGATGCGACGCAACTGCGTTTTACCGGGACAAAACTACGCGTCGGCGGATGCCGGTGCGTCGTCGCCGTCCGGCAACGCGGCGTTCGCGTCGCGGTACGCCTTCGGCGACACGCCGACCCGCGCGCGGAAGCGCCGCGCGAAATACCCTTCGTCGCGAAAGCCGACCGAGCGCGCGATGTCCGCGATGCGCCGGCTCGTGTGGGCCAGCAGCGATTGTGCGAGCGCGATCCGGCGTTCGGTCACGAGATCGGTGAACGTGCTGCCGGTTTCCTTGCGGACCAGGTGCGCGAGGTAGTTCGGCGACAGGAACGCGGCCTCGGCGGTCGCGGCGAGCGTCAGGTCCTCGCGGGTCAGGTTCGCACGGACGTGCCGCAGCACGCGCGCGAGCGCGTCGCGCCGGCCCGCGCGCTGGGCGCCGTGCTGCGCGAGCTTGTCGAGCGCGCCCGCGTATTGCGTGCAGACGAGACCGATCAGCTGCAGCAGGTAGCCGCGCAGCAGCGTGGTCGAGCCGAAGGTGCGCACGCGATCGGTATCGAGCATGCACAGCGCGAGGCGGCGCGCTTCGTCGTACGTGTCGCCGGTCAGGATGAAATCGAGATGCTCCTGGAAGCGAAACGGCGTCAGCTCGGGAAAGCGGTGCGCAGGCACGTCCTCGAGATCGAGCGGATCGACGTCGAGATCGGCGCGCAGGAACGCCTGGCTGAAGTTGATCACGATGAAGTGCGCGCCTTCCGGATGCGGGATCAGGTGCTCGCGGTGCGGCAGCACGAACGCGAGCGCGCCGCGCGGAAACGGCCGCGTGACGCCGCCGATCCGCTGCTCGGTGTCGCCGCCGAGGTTGAACTGGATCTGGAAATACGCGTGCCGGTGCGGCTCGGTGATCGCCTGGCGCGACGCCTGGTCGCGGATGTAGAAATCGAGCCGGTCGCTGCGTTCGGGCATCCCGTACAGGCGCGGCGGGGCGGTGGATGGCATGAAGGATTCTGCGGTTCGTGACGCGGTTGAGCCGCGATGGTACAGCGAACCGGGCGCGGCGGGGATGGGCGGGGATGGACTGGGCCGGCCGATCAACCCGTAACCAGCGGCGCGACCCGGCGGCGCAGCTCGGGCACGACGTCGGCGTCGAACCACGGATGGTGCTTGAACCACGCCTGGTTGCGCGGCGACGGATGCGGCAGCGGCAGCACGCCGGGGCCGTAGTCGCGCCATGCGTGCACGGTGTCGGTCAGCGTCGCCTTGCGCGTGTCGCGCAGGAAATGCCGCTGCGCGTACTGGCCGATCAGCAGCGTCAGCCGGACCGAAGGCAACTCGGCAACCAGCCGGTCGATCCACAGTTGCGCGCATTCGGGGCGCGGCGGGTTGTCGCCGCTCGCGCCGCGGCCCGGGTAGCAGAAACCCATCGGCACGATCGCGAAGCGCGTCTCGTCGTAGAAGGTATCGGCATCGACGTCGAGCCAGCCGCGCAGCCGCTTGCCGCTCGCGTCGTCCCACGGGATGCCGCTTGCATGGACGCGCGCACCCGGCGCCTGCCCGACGATCAGGATCCGCGCGTCGCGATGCGCGCGCACGACCGGGCGCGGGCCGAGCGGCAACTCGGCTTCGCATGCGCGGCACGCGCGGATTTCGGTGAGCAGCACGTCGAGCGGCGCGCGTGTTCGTTTCGGCATCGGTTCGGATCGGGGACGGAGTGGCAATGCGGTGCGTCCGTGCGGCGCATGCCGGAAGCCGCCGGGTGGCCCGGATCGGCTTGGCGCGGCTCCTGAGCGCGCGCCAACTGCGTCACGCGGCGCGCATCACGCTTGCGACGGGCCCGCTGCGCCGCGTTCGGCGACCGCAGCATCATACAACGCGGTCTGCGCGATCGCCGCGGCGATCCCCGCGTCGTCGTGCGAACCGTCGAGCATGCCCCAGCGCCGGTATTGGGCCAGGAACCACCGGCCGTCGAGCGGATCGGGCCGGTTCACGGCGCCGCCGTCGTGGAAACGGATCGGCAGCGGCGGCTCCGCGAACGGCCCCGCGCCGTAGTCGCCGAGCAGGCGCGGCGCGATCAGCCGCGCCGGCACGCCGATCGCGTCGGGCGACGCGAGCCAGTCGGCCGCCTCGCGGCGGTGCGCGGCGCTGTCGAGCCACGCGCAGGCATCGACGAGCGTGCGGATCAGTGCGCGTGCGGTGGCCGGATACAGCGAGACGAAGTCGCGCCGGGCCGCGAGCACCTTCTCCGGATGTTCGGGCCAGATCTCGCTTGTGACGGCGACGGTGCGGCCGGCCTGGCACGCTTCGGCGACCGCATGCCACGGCTCGCCCGCGCAGAAGCCGTCGAGCTCGCCGCCCGCGAGCGCGGCGACCATCTCGGGCGGCGGAATCACGACGCTGCGCACGTCGTGCAGCGGATCGACGCCGTGCGATGCGAGCCAGTGGTTCAGCCACATCGCGTGCGTGCCGGTCGGGAAGGTCTGCGCGAGCAGCGGCTTGCGGCCGAGCGTCGCGAGTGCGTCGCGCACGCTGCCGCTCTCGCGGTACGCGTCGGCGAGGCCACGCGAGAACGAGATGGCCTGGCCGTTGCGGTTCAGCACCATCAGCGCGGCCATGTCCGCCTGCGGGCCGCCGATGCCGAGCTGCAGCCCGCAGACGAGCCCGTACAGCGCGTGCGCGGCGTCGAGCTCGCCGCTCAGCAGCTTGTCGCGCACGGCGGCCCACGACGGCTGGCGGTTCAGTTCGAGCGTCAGGCCGTGCGGTGCACCGAGGTTCAGGCGCTGCGCGACGATCAGCGGGGCCGCGTCGCTGAGCGCGACGAACCCGAGGCGAAGATGCGCGCGTTCCGGCGCGACGGGGGGCGAAGTATTCATGGCGGTCATGGCTGGGGTGACGCATCGAGCAACTGCCGCGCGACGTCGACGATGCGCAGGCCCTGATCCATCGCGCGCTTGCGCAGCGCTGCATACGCATCGTGCTCGGACAGCCTGCGCTGGTCCATCAGCACGCGTTTCGCGCGGTCGATCAGCTTGCGCTCCGCGAGTTCGCGCTCGACGTCGGCGAGCCGGCGGCGCAGCGCATCGTCGTGCGAGAAGCGCGCGAGCGCGACTTCGAGAATCGGCGCGAGGCGCTCGGCCGACAATCCTTCGACGAGATACGCGCTGACGCCGGCGCCGACCGCCGCGCGGATCAGCGCCTGGTCGCCGTCGTGGCTGAACATCAGCACGGGGCGCGGCGCGGTCGCGTTCATCACCGCGAGCTGCTCGAGCGTGTCGCGCGACGGCGAATCGGTATCGATGATCACGACGTCGGGGCGCTGTTCCTCGACGGCCGCCGGCAGGCGCGCGGGCGTCGCGACGTCGTTCAGCATCTCGTAGCCGAGGCGCGCGAGCGCGTCGCCGAGTTCGCCGATCGGCTTGTCGGTGTCGGTGACGAGCAGCACGCGCAGGCGGGTGGGCAGGGCGGACGAACTCATGAGGCGAGCGGCAGCGGCAGAAGGTCGGCGCGGCGCGCGAACGGCATGTGACGGCCGAGTCGGGACGCGGTTCCGATACCGCGCGTGCGCGACCGGCGGCCGGCGCGAACGCGGCCAATGGATTCGGAAGAGGCGGGCGGCCGGTGCCGCGTGATGCTGCGCATGCTACGCGGCCCGGACCAGCGCCGCGTCGCGTGCGGCATCCTCATGCCGCACGGCCGCCTCGCCGATCGTGCCGCCGACGAGGATCACGGCCGGACTGCCGAGCCGCGCTTCGTCGATGCCGCGCGCGAGAGTGCCGAGCGTGCCGGTCCAGCGGCGCTCGTCGGGCGTGCCGGCCCATTGCACGGCCGCGGCCGGCGTCGATGCCGGCAGCGCGGCGAGCAGGCCCGTCGCAATGCTGTCGACGCGGCTCATCCCCATATAGATCGCGAGCGTGGTGCCGGTCGCCGCGAGTCGCGACCAGTCGGGTTCGCCGTGGTCCTGGCGGTGCGCGGTGACGAACGTGACGCCCTGGCAGTGCTCGCGGTGCGTGAGCGAGATGCCGAGACTCGCGGCGGCCGCGAATCCCGACGAGATGCCGTTGACGATCTCGACCGGAATCGCGGCGGCGCGCAGCGTCGCGAGCTCTTCGCCGGCGCGCCCGAACAGCAGCGCGTCGCCGCCCTTCACGCGCACCACGTGCGCGCCGCGCAGCGCGTAGCGGCGCATCAGCCGCTCGATGAACGCCTGCGGCGTGGAGCGGCAGCCGCCGCGCTTGCCGACGCGGATCACGCGCGCCTGCGGGGCGAGTTCGGCGATGCCGGGCGCGACGAGATCGTCGAGCAGCAGCACGTCGGCGGCGGCCAGTGCTTTCACGGCCTTCAGCGTGAGGAGATCGAGGTCGCCGGGGCCGGCGCCCAGCAAGGTGACTTTGCCTGTCGTCATGTCGTGTTCCTGTGCCGCGTGCGTGCGGCCGTCGATAGCGCGTTGTCTGCGCGGCGGCGGCGGGCGGTAGAAACAGTCCGGCATCCGGCCGTGCCGCGCACGGGAGGGACGCCGTTGTCCTGACGGGCCCGCCGTGAATGACGGGCATGGTTTTGCGGGAACTGCCCACCGGCGCCGTTGCCGGTGTGATGCATGGAGTTCAGCAATATCCGGGCCAACCGGTGCGATGCACGGCGGGAGCGTGGCGCGACGGCCGCGTGCATGAATGCGGGCGCGGCGCGCGGAGAGACGCGATGCCGCGTCGGCGTGCATCGTGCCCCGTCAGCGCGCACCGCAATGTCGCACGGCGACAGTGCTGCAGCGCACCACATCTGTGCCTCGCTGCATCGCGGCGCATCGTGCGCCGCGTGCCGGATCGCGGTGCGCGCTGGCCGGCGAGCCTTGTGCAGCGGGGATGCCGGCGCGATTCGGGCCGACATGGCACGGCGTTTGCGTAAGCTGGTTCGGACGCGTCAATGGCGACTCGTCCGCAGTACCGAATACATACGCGCCCGGCAACGGGCTTCATGGGCAACGGCGTCCTACGCATCGGGTCTCGACGAGACCGGGTGCGCAGGACGCCGTTTTTCGTTTGGCGGATGACATGACCGACAAAGCTACCCGTATCGATCTCTTCAGCCTCCGCACCGCGCCGATGCGCGCGTTCCACCTGACGTGGATGGCGTTTTTCGTGTGCTTCTTCGCGTGGTTCGCATGCGCGCCGCTGATGCCGCTCATCGCACGCGAATTTCATCTGACGGCGGCGCAGGTCGCCAACATCAACATCGCCGCGGTGGCCGCGACGATCGCCGTGCGGCTGCTCGTCGGCCCGCTGTGCGACCGCTTCGGCCCGCGCCGCATCTATGCCGGCCTGCTGCTGCTCGGCGCGATTCCCGTGTTCGCCGTGCCGTTCGCGCATGACTACCTGACGTTCCTGATCTGCCGGCTCGGCATCGGTGCGATCGGCGCGGGCTTCGTGATCACGCAGTACCACACGTCGGTGATGTTCGCGCCGAACGTGGTCGGCACCGCGAACGCGACGACGGCCGGCTGGGGCAATGCGGGCGCGGGTGCGACGCAGGCGCTGATGCCGCTGCTGGTCGCCGCCGGCCTGATGCTCGGTTTCGGCGAAAGCTCGTCGTGGCGCATCGCGCTGGTCGTGCCGGGCGTCGCGATGCTCGTGATGGCCTGGGCGTACTGGCGCTTCACGCAGGATTGCCCGCAAGGCGACTTCGTCGCGCTGCGCAAGGAAGGCGTGACGATCGACAGCGGCAAGAAGGGCGGCTGGGCGAGCTTCGTCGCCGCGTGCGGCAACTATCGCGTGTGGATGCTGTTCGTCACGTACGGTGCGTGCTTCGGCGTCGAGGTGTTCATCCACAACATCGCCGCGCTGTACTACGTCGATCACTTCGGCCTGTCGCTGAAGGACGCGGGTTTCGCGGTCGGCATGTTCGGGCTGCTCGCGCTGTTCGCCCGCGCGCTCGGCGGCTGGCTGTCCGACAAGATCGCCGCGCGCCGCAGCCTCGACGTGCGCGCGACGCTGCTGTGCGCGCTGATCGTCGGCGAAGGGCTCGGGCTGATCTGGTTCTCGCATGCGCAAGGCGTCGGTATCGCGCTCTTCGCGATGCTGACCTTCGGCCTGTTCACGCACATGGCCTGCGGCGCGACCTACGCGCTGGTGCCGTTCATCGACCGCAAGGCGCTGGGCGGCGTCGCGGGGATCGTCGGCGCGGGCGGCAACGTCGGCGCGGTCGCCGCGAGCTTCCTGCTGAAGGGCGTCGGCGACGTGCAGCACACGCTGAGCCTGCTGGGCCTGGCCGTCACCGCGACCGCGCTGTGCGCGATGGCCGTGCGCTTCAGCGAAGAACACAAGGCACGCGAGGCCGAGCTGCGCGACCGCGCGCTGGCCGCGGGCAGCGTCGCGAACTGATCGACCGAAGGAAACGTCATCATGAAACTCATCGTCATCGGCCACGGCATGGTCGGCCACAAGCTGCTCGAATGCGTCGCGGCGGAAGCGGGCACGACGGGCGCGCTGCAGGTCACCGTGCTCGGCGAGGAGCCGCGTCCGGCCTACGATCGCGTGCACCTGTCCGAATTCTTCGCGGGCAAGTCGGCGGACGACCTGTCGCTCGTCGAACCCGGTTTCTTCGAGCGTCATCCGCAGTTCGACCTGCGCCTGAACGCACGCGTCGCATCGATCGACCGCGCTGCGCATACTGTCACGCTCGCGTCGGGCGAAACGCTCGCGTACGACAAGCTGGTGCTCGCGACGGGCTCGCGCCCGTTCGTGCCGCCGATGCCGGGGCATGATCGCGCGGGCTGCTTCGTGTACCGGACGATCGAGGATCTCGAAGCGATGCAGGCGTGCGGCACACACGCGAAGCGCGGCGTCGTGGTCGGCGGCGGGCTGCTCGGCCTCGAATGCGCGAAGGCGCTGCGCGACATGGGGCTCGACACGCACGTCGTCGAATTTGCGCCGCGCCTGATGGCCGTGCAGGTCGACGACGGCGGCGGCCGGATGCTGCGCGCGAAGATCGAGGCGCTTGGCGTGACCGTGCATACGGGCAAGAACACGCTCGAGATCGTCGACGGCGAGGAAGGCTCGCACCGGATGGCGTTCGCCGACGGCACGCACCTCGATGCCGACATGATCGTGTTCTCGGCCGGCATCCGCGCGCGCGACGAGCTGGCGCGGGCATGCGGGCTCGACATCGGCCCGCGCGGCGGCGTCGCGATCGACGACGCATGCCGCACCAGCGACGCCGACATCTACGCGATCGGCGAATGCGCGGCGTGGAACGGCATGGTGTACGGCCTCGTCGCGCCCGGCTACGACATGGCGCGCGTGGTCGCGAAGCAGCTGGGCAGCGACGCGAACGACGCACCCGCGTTCGCCGGCGCCGACATGAGCACGAAGCTGAAGCTGATGGGCGTCGACGTCGCGAGCATCGGCGACGCGCACGGCACGACGGCCGGCAGCCGCACCTACCAGTACGCGGACGAGCGCCGGCAGGTCTACAAGAAGCTCGTGGTGTCCGACTGCGGCAAGTTTCTGCACGGTGCGGTGATGGTCGGCGACGCGGCCGAATACGGCACGCTGCTGCAGATGATGCTGAACCGCATCGAGCTGCCCGAATCGCCCGAATTCCTGATCCTGCCGTCGTCGGACGGCGCGGCGAAGCCGGCGATCGGCGTCGACGCGCTGCCGGACGGCGCCCAGATCTGCTCGTGCAACAACGTGTCGAAGTCGCAGATCTGCACGGCGGTCGCCGACGGCGCGACCAGCCTCGGCGCGCTGAAGTCGTGCACGGGCGCCGGCACGTCGTGCGGCGGCTGCGTGCCGCTCGTCACGCAGATCATGAAGGCCGAGATGAAGAAGCAGGGCCTCGCGGTCAACAACCATCTGTGCGAGCACTTCCCGCATTCGCGCCAGGAGCTGTTCCACCTGATCCGTGTCGAGCGCATCACGACGTTCGACGAACTGCTCGCGAAGCACGGCCGCGGGCTCGGCTGCGACGTGTGCAAGCCGGCGGTCGCGGGCATCCTCGCGTCATGCTTCAACGAGTTCGTGCTGAAGAAGGAACACGCGGGGCTGCAGGATTCGAACGACTACTACCTCGCGAACATCCAGCGCGACGGCACGTACTCGGTCGTGCCGCGCATGCCGGGCGGCGAGGTCACGCCGGAAGGGCTGATCGCGGTCGGCCAGGTCGCGCAGAAGTACGGGCTCTATACGAAGATCACCGGCGGCCAGCGCGTCGACCTGTTCGGCGCGCGCGTCGAGCAGCTGCCGTCGATCTGGGAAGAGCTGATCGCGGCCGGCTTCGAATCGGGGCATGCGTACGGCAAGGCGCTGCGCACCGTGAAGTCGTGCGTCGGCTCGACGTGGTGCCGCTACGGCGTCGACGATTCGGTCGGCCTCGCGATCGATCTCGAGAACCGCTACAAGGGCCTGCGCGCGCCGCACAAGATCAAGTTCGGCGTATCGGGCTGCACGCGCGAGTGCGCGGAAGCGCAGGGCAAGGACGTCGGGATCATCGCGACCGAGAAGGGCTGGAACCTGTACGTGTGCGGCAACGGCGGGATGAAGCCGCGCCACGCGGAACTGCTCGCGTCCGACCTCGATCGCGCCACGCTGATGCGCTACATCGACCGCTTCCTGATGTTCTACGTGCGCACGGCCGACCGCCTGCAACGCACGAGCGTATGGCGCGACAACCTCGAAGGCGGGCTCGACTACCTGGCCGACGTGGTCGTGCACGACAAGCTCGGGATTGCGGCCGAACTCGAAGCCGACATGCAGCACGTGGTCGACACCTACGAATGCGAATGGAAGAAGGCCGTGACCGATCCCGACACGCGCAAGCGCTTCCGCCACTTCGTGAACAGCGATGCGCCGGACGCGAACATCGCGTTCGTCGAGACCCGCGGCCAGATTCGCCCCGCGACGCCCGACGAGCGCGTGCGCGGCAAGCCCGTGACGATTCCCGTCGTCGCCGAAAGTGCGGCGCAGGCCGTGACCGAATCCGCAACCGTCTGACCCTGACCGACACCAGCGTCTTTTCCAAGGAGCCCATCATGAACGATCGTCTTCCGCTGTCCTGGACCCGCGTGTGCCCGCTCGACGACATCGTGCCGAACACCGGCGTGTGCGCACTCGTCAACGGCGAGCAGGTCGCGGTGTTTCACGTCGCGCACGCCGACGGCGGCGTGTTCGCGATCGACAACGTCGATCCCGTGTCGCAGGCGGCCGTGATGTCGCGCGGGCTGATCGGCAGCCTCGGCGAGCGCGTCGTCGTCGCGTCGCCGCTGTACAAGCAGCATTTCGACCTGCGCACCGGCGAATGCCTCGAAGCGCCCGAGCAGTCCGTGAGCGCGTATCCGTCGCGGGTCGAGGACGGATACGTGTGGATCGCGGCCTGACCGCCCCGGAGCGCGCATGACCGCCACCCCTGTCAAGAGCGTGTGCCCGTACTGCGGCGTCGGCTGCGGGATGGTGCTGCACGTCGAGGATGGCGAGGTCGTCAAGGTGTCCGGCGACTCCGACCATCCGACCAACTTCGGGCGGCTGTGCACGAAGGGTTCGTCGGCGCACGTCGCGCTGCGCCGCTCCGGGCGGCTCGACCGCGCGTTCGTGCGCCGCGCGCGCGAGGACGATCTCGTGCCGCTGCCGGCGCGCGACGCGATCGCCGAGACCGCGCGCCGCCTGCGCGCGGTGCTCGATGCGCACGGCCCCGACGCGCTGTCGTTCTACGTGTCGGGGCAGATGTCGATCGAGGCGCAATACCTCGTCAACAAGCTCGCGAAGGGTTTCGTCGGCACCAACAACATCGAGTCGAACTCGCGCCTCTGCATGGCGAGCGCGAGCACCGGCTACAAGCAGTCGCTCGGCGCGGACGGCCCGCCCGGGTCGTACCAGGATTTCGATCGCGCGAACCTGTTCTTCGTGATCGGCGCGAACATGGCCGACTGCCATCCGATCCTGTTCCTGCGGATGATGGATCGCGTGAAGGCCGGCGCGAAGCTGATCGTCGTCGATCCGCGCCGCACCGGCACGGCCGACAAGGCCGACCTGTTCCTGCAGATCCGGCCGGGCACCGATCTCGCGCTGACGAACGGGTTGCTGCATCTGCTGCATGCGAATGGCCGCACCGACGCCGCGTTCATCGACGCATACACCGAAGGCTGGGACGCGATGCCCGCATTCCTTGCCGACTACACGCCCGAGCGCGTCGCGGAAATCACCGGGCTCGCGGAAGCCGACCTGCGCACGGCCGCGCAATGGATCGGCGACGCGCAGGAGTGGATGAGCTGCTGGACGATGGGGCTCAACCAGAGCACGCACGGCGTGTGGAACACCAACGCGATCTGCAACCTGCACCTCGCGACCGGCCGCATCTGCCGCCCCGGCAGCGGGCCGTTCTCGCTGACGGGCCAGCCGAACGCGATGGGTGGGCGCGAGATGGGCTACATGGGGCCGGGGCTGCCGGGCCAGCGCTCGGTGCTGTCCGACGACGACCGGCGCTTCGTCGAGAACCTGTGGCGCGTGCCGGCCGGCACGCTGCGCAAGGAAACCGGCCAGGGCACCGTCGATTTGTTCGCGCGGATGGCGGCCGGCGACATCAAGGCGTGCTGGATCGTCTGCACGAATCCGGTCGCGACCGTGCCGAACCGGCAGAACGTGATCGCCGGGCTTCAGGCCGCGGAGCTCGTGATCGCGCAGGACGCGTTCCTCGACACCGAGACCAACCGCTACGCGGACATCCTGCTGCCCGGTGCGCTGTGGGCCGAGGGCGACGGCGTGATGATCAACTCCGAACGCAACATGACGCTGATGCGCGCCGCGGTCGCGCCGCCCGGCGACGCGCTGCCCGACTGGCGCATCGTCGCGGAAGTCGCGCGCGCGATGGGCTTCGGCGACGCGTTCGACTATGCGTCGGCGGCCGACGTGTTCGACGAGATCGTCCGTTTCTCGAATCCGGCGACGGGCTACGACCTGCGCGGCGCGAGCCACGCGGCGCTGCGCGACGGCCCGGTGCAGTGGCCGGTCGCGCCGGGCACCGCGCGCGAGCGGCACCCGATCCGCTATCTGAACGACGGCGTGAGCCAGACGCTGCGCACGGCGGCTGACGGGAGCGCTGCGCCGCATCTCGCGTTCCCGACGCCGTCGGGCAAGGCGCGCTTTTTCGCGCGGCCGCACGTCGATCCGGCCGAGCTGCCCGACGACACGTTCCCGATCGTGCTGAACACCGGGCGGCTGCAGCATCAATGGCACACGATGACGAAGACGGGCAAGGTCGCGATGCTGAACAAGCTGAACCCGCGCCCGTTCGTCGAGCTTCATCCGGACGATGCGAGCGCGCTCGGCATCGCCGCGAAGGACAGCGTCGAGATCCGCTCGGCGCGCGGCCGCGCGGTGCTGCCGGCCGTCGTGACCGAGCGCGTGCGGCGCGGCAACTGCTTCGCGCCGATGCACTGGAACGACGTGTACGGCGACGACCTGTGCATCAACGCGGTGACGAACGACGCAATCGATGCCGAATCGCAGCAACCCGAACTGAAATATTGCGCGGTCGCGCTGCGGCGCGTCGAGACCGACGCGTTCGCGTCCGCCGACGACGAGACGGCACAACCCGACGCGTGCGCCGACGACGCACGGCCCGCTTCGACGATGGTGCAGGCCGCTGCTTCACAGGAATCCGACATGGCAGACATCGACACTTTCGCGGCCGCGCTCGGCGTGACCGACTTCGCGCCGCCGCCGTTGACCGACACCGAGCGGCTGTATGTGGCCGGCCTCGTCAGCGGGTTGAAGGCGAGCGCCGGCCGGCGCGAGGGCGGCGTGCCGGTGCTGCCGGCCGGCGCGCCGCTCACGCCGCCGGTGCGGTTCTGGCTCGACGGGATGCTCGCGGGCCTGTTCAGCCGTTCGCTGCCCGCGAGTTCGCCGGTTGCCGCTGCACCGGCACTGCCGGCCGATGCCGCTGCAACCGGCGGCGTGCGGATCGTGCGCACGCGCCCGAAGGTCGTGCTGCTGTGGGCATCGCAGACCGGCAACATCGAATCGCTGACCGAGGATTACGCGACGCAGCTGATGAACGCGGGCTTCGAGATCCGCACCGCGTGCATGTCCGACTATCCGGTCGCGTCGCTCGCGGGCGCGCAATACGTGCTGCTGATGACGAGCACGTTCGGCGACGGCGATGCGCCCGACAACGGTAGCGAATTCTGGGACGCGCTGCAGGCCGGCAGCGCCGCGCGCCTCGACGGCGTGCACTTCGCGGTGCTCGCGTTCGGCGATCGCAACTACGACCAGTTCTGCGGCCACGGCCGCCGGCTCGATGCGCGGCTCGCGGAACTCGGCGCGGCGCGCCTGTGCGCGCGCGTCGATTGCGACGTTGAATTCCAGAACGATGCGGACCAGTGGCTCGAACGCGTCGTCGCGCGGATCAAGGAGGCCGATGCCGCGCTGCACGCGGTGCCGTCCGGCGGCATGAGCCCGTCGGGGCTGCTGCCGTCGAAGGCGCATCCGGCGCCGTCGAAGCTCGTCGCGAACCTGCGGCTGAACCGTCCGGGCGCCGCGAAGGACACGCGTTATGTGTCGCTGTCGACCGAAGGCGCGAACCTCGAATACGAAACCGGCGACGCGCTCGGCGTGTGGCCGACCAACTGCCCTGAGCTGGTCGACGAGTTGCTGTCCGTCACCGCGCTGAAGGCCGACGCGCCCGTGTCGGTGCCGGGCGTCGGCGACGTGCGGCTCGGCGATGCGCTCGCGCGCCACTTCGACATCACGCGCCCGCATCCGGACACGCTTGCGTTCATCGCGTCGCGCAGCGCGAACGGCGCGCTGAAGTCGCTGCTGGGCGACGATCGCAAGGGCGACCTGAAGCAATGGTTGTGGGGGCAACAGCTTGCGGACGTGCTGCACGAGTTTCCGGTCGAGCTGTCGGGCACCGAGCTGGTCGGGATGCTGAAGCGGCTGCAGCCGCGCCTGTATTCGATCGCATCGAGCCCGAGCGCGCACCGGGGCGAGATTCACCTGACCGTGTCGGCCGTGCGTTATCACAACGGCCGGCGCGCGCGCAAAGGCGTCGCGTCGACGTTCCTCGCCGATCGCGCGGACGACGGCCGAGTGCCCGTGTTTGTGCAGAAGTCCGCTCATTTCCGGCCGCCGGTGAACGGCGACGTGCCGATCGTGATGGTCGGCCCGGGCACCGGCGTCGCGCCGTTCCGCGGCTTTCTGCACGAGCGGCAGGCGCGCGGCGCGCGCGGCCGCAACTGGCTGTTCTTCGGCGAGCAGCACGCGCAGACCGACTTCTACTACGGCGACGAGCTGGGCGCGATGCACGACAGCGGCTTCCTGACGCGGCTCGATCTCGCGTTCTCGCGCGATCAGGCAGACAAGATCTACGTGCAGGACCGGATGCGCGAGCAGGGCGCCGAACTGTTCGCATGGCTGGAGGAAGGCGCGCACTTCTACGTGTGCGGCGACGCGTCGCGGATGGCGAAGGACGTCGATACGGCGCTGAAGGCGGTCGTCGCCGAGCACGGCGGAATGTCGGACGACGACGCGAACGACTACGTCGCGCGGCTCGCGAAGGCGCGGCGCTATATGCGGGATGTGTATTGAACGCTGGCGGGGCGTCATGCGTGCATCCGCTTCCGGTCTTCGGCGAACGGGCGGCTGCACGAATATCGCAAGCACATGCCGGCGAAGCTGCGTGCGTTCATCGATGTGCTATGCGAGCGGGCCGGTTCGTCGGTCGTCATTCGACTGCGTCGCCTGCCTGCGGCGAATTGCGAGGCGGCGCATGATGGCGGTTCCATCCACGAAGCCATGGAGTCGCGTCATGACGGTATTTCCACGCTTCCCGTCGCGGGCCCTCGTTGCAGCCGCGTCGCTCGTTGCCGCCGTCGCGCTCGGGAGCGCGTCGGCCATCGCCCAGACCTCGACCGTGCCGGCGAGCACGGCCGCCGCGACGCCCGACAACGCGGTGCTGCTGACCGTCTTCCTGAAACACGACCAGTCGCGCCCGCTCGCCGAGCGGAATGCGCAGCTTGCGAAGCAGGGGTTCTACAAGGCTTTTCCGCCGCCGGGCGTCGAAGTGGTGAGCTGGACCGTGACGATGGGAATCGGGCAGGTCGTCGTGCTGCGGCTGCCGGCATCGCGGCTGCGCGAGGTCAATCGCGTGCTCGAGGATACGGCCTGGGGTGCATACCGGACGGAGTTCTATCCGACTTACGACTACAAGGCGATCGGGTTGGCGGAGCATGAGCGGGCGAAGTAATCGGGGGCAGCATGGTCATGAACCCGGGCGAAGAGGGAGCCCAAGTAACGGATATCAACCCGTCCCCATTCCAGAAACCCCGCGCTCGCTCGCGAATTCGTCCTCCCCCGCGCAGCCCGGCCGGGAGAAATTCCCCCAAATGCGCGGTCCGTTATTCATCAGATGAAAAAACCGCTCCGGTTCCCGGTATGATGCGCACCTTGCGTTGATCGGCCGAACGATTTTGATGCGATGTTGACGCGT
Source organism: Burkholderia sp. GbtcB21 (assembly GCF_019091065.1). Classification (NCBI taxonomy): domain Bacteria; kingdom Pseudomonadati; phylum Pseudomonadota; class Betaproteobacteria; order Burkholderiales; family Burkholderiaceae; genus Burkholderia; species Burkholderia sp. GbtcB21. The sequence continues at coordinate 474,520 of NZ_JAGXKA010000001.1, read as the reverse complement.
CCCGCGTGCCACAAAACCCCACAATGCGGACCTGAAAGATTCTGTAATATAAATTCCGTATACTCGTAAGTTCTGATCCAGGCGCCACCTGCCTCCGTCTTCGGCCGACCGCCCACGCAGAACAACCAGATATATCGCCGCCGGGCCATCCCGCGCCGCGACTCGCTATGCACCACCACTGAACAACCTATGTCTTCCCGCCACCCTGGGTCGCCGGGCCGTGCCGCGGCGGCGATCGCCCGTGTCTCGGCGCTGGTTCGCAGCGAGCGCGTGCTGTCGCCGCTGCTCGCGTTCGGCATCGGCCTGCTGCTGATCATCGTGTTCCAGCACCTGTCGGAATCGGTCGACTACCGGTCGGTGATCCGCCAGTTGCGCCACATGTCCGTCGGCGAGTGGGGCGCGTCGCTGGCCGCGACGGCGCTCAGCTATCTCGCGCTCGTCGCCCGCGACGCGGTCGGCCTGCGTTATGTCGCCGCGAAGGTGCCGCGCGCCGCGCTGTGGATCGGCGCAATCGCCGGATCCGCGCTCGGCAATGCGACCGGCTTCGGCGCGCTGACGGGCGGCGCGGTGCGCGCGCGCGTGTACGGCGTATCGGGCGTCACGCCCGCGCAGATCGGCCGGATGACGGTGTTCACGAGCGGCACGCTGGCGCTCGCGATGGTGCTGATGACGGCGGTCGGCATGGTCTGCGTGCCGGAGGCGCTCGCCGCGATGCTGCACGTCGCGCCCGGCGTGCTCACCTGGGGCGGCGCCGCGCTGCTCGTGGTGCTGGCCGCGCTGGTCGTCATGTGCGGCAACACCGCGCGCCCGGTCGTCACGCGCTTCAAGTGGCTGTCGTTCGACGTGCCGGCACGGCGCGATCTCGTCATGCAGGTCGTCTACGCGGTGCTCGACGTCGTCGCAGCGGGCCTGACGCTGTGGGTGCTGCTGCCGGCCGCGCCGGTCGGCTTCCCGACCTTCATCACCGTGTACGCGGCCGCGCTGCTGCTCGGGATGATCGGCCATACGCCGGGCGGGATCGGCGTGTTCGAAGCCGCGATGGTGTTCACGCTCGGCCGCGAAGTGCCCGCGCACGTGATGGTCGCCGCGCTGATCGCGTATCGCGCGATCTACTTCGGCGTGCCGCTCGTGCTGTCGGCCGGCCTGCTGGCCGGTTTCGAGGGCCGCGCGCTGCGGCGCCGGCTCGTGACGCGGCAGGCCGCGCGCGTGTCGCTGCTCGCGCCGCTGTTCCTGAGCCTCGTGACGTTCGCGGTCGGCAGCATGCTGGTGATCTCGAGCGCGACGCCCGCGTTCTGGCACCGGATCGCGATCCTGCGCCACCTCGTGCCGCTGTGGGTGCTCGAAGGCTCGCAGGTGATCTGCAGCGTGCTCGGCGTCGCGCTGCTGTTCGTCGCACGCGGGCTGCTGCGCCGGCTCGACGGCGCATGGTGGATGACCTTTGCGTTGACGCTCGCGAGTCTCGCGCTGTCGCTGGCGAAGGGTCTCGCGTTCGTCGAGGCCGGCGTGCTCGGCACGCTGCTGGTGCTGCTGCTCGTCAGCCGCCGCCGCTTCAACCGCCATTCGTCGCTGCTCGCCGAGCGCTTCACGGTGAGCTGGTTCGTGTCGGTGACGATGGTGCTGATGCTGGCCGTGTGGGTGCTGTTCTTCGCGTTCCGTGACGTGCCGTACACGCGCGAGCTGTGGTCGCATTTCTCGTTCGACGCGCGTGCGCCGCGTGCGCTGCGCGCGACGCTCGCGGCCGGCGTGTTCGTCGCGCTGTTCGCGCTGTGGCAACTGCTGCGCCCGGCGCCCGGCCGTTTCGTGAAGCCCGCGCCGCAGGATCTGTTCGACGCCGAACGGATCATCCGCGCGCAGGAATGCAGCGATGCGGGCCTCGCGCTGATGGGCGACAAGTCGTTCCTGTTCTCGGAATCGCGCCAGGCGTTCCTGATGTACGCGAAGTACGGTCGTACGTGGGCCGCGCTGCACGACCCGGTCGGGCCGCGCGAAGAATGGCCGGCGCTGATCGGCAAGTTCATCGCGCTCGCGCACGCGCACAGCGGCCGCGCGGCGTTCTACCAGGTGCGCGCGAACGCGCTGCCGCTGTATCTCGACGCGGGGCTCACGCTGATGAAGCTCGGCGAGGAAGCGCATATCGCGCTCGACCAGTTCGACCTGAAGGGCTCGAACCGCTCGCACCTGCGCTACGCGCTGCGCCGCGGCGACAAGGACGCGCTGACGGTCGAGGTGATCGCGCCGGGCGACGTGCCGGTCGCGCTGCCGGCGCTGCGCGACATCTCCGACGGCTGGCTCGACAGCCGCGATGCACGCGAGAAGAGCTTCTCGGTTGCCGCGTTCCACGACGGCTATCTCGCGACGCAGTCGGTGATGCTCGTGCGGCAGGCCGACAAGCCGATCGCGTTCGTCACGTTCATGACGACCGACCTCAACACCGAGGCGACGGTTGGCGTGATGCGCCATCTGCCGGACGCGTCGCCGTACGCGATGGAGTATCTGTTTACGCAGCTCGCGCTGCATCTGAAGGAAGCGGGCTTCCGCAAGCTGAGCCTGGGCATCGCGCCGTTCTCGGGGATGGGGGCGGCGAAGATGCCGTCGCCGTGGCACCGGCTCGGACTGATGGTCTGGCGCTTCGGCGGCCGCTTCTACAACTTCCGCGGCTTGCGCGCATTCAAGAGCAAGTTCGAACCGCACTGGGAGCCGCGTTACCTCGCGGCCTCGGGCTCGGTCGGCGTGTTCGTCACGCTTGCGGATCTGTCATTGCTGGCTGGAGGTCGGCGTTCATGATGTCGAAGAAAGGTATCGCGCGGGCGGCAGCCGCCTGCGCGGGAATGATGCTGGCCGGCGCCGCGTGCGCCGCGCAGCCGGCCGCCGTGAAGGCCGAAACCGTGTCGGGCGGCCGCTACGGACCCGTCACCGTGACCAAGCCGAGCGGGCCGCTGCGCGGTTTCGTCGTGCTGTTCTCGCGTGAGGCCGGCTGGAATGCCGCCGATCAGCAGGCCGCCGATGCGCTCGCCAAGGCCGGTGCGATGACGGTCGGCGTCGATTCCGAGCGTTATGCGACGAACCTCGCCGCGAAGCAGGAGACCTGCCATCACCTCGACGGCGACGCCGAGGCGGTCAGCCACCAGCTCGAACGTCTCGCGCAGTCGTCGCGCTATTTCACACCGATCGTCGCGGGCGTGGGCCGGGGCGGCGCGATCGCGAAGCAGATCCTGGCGATGGCGCCGGAGAACACGATCGCCGGCGTCGTATCGGTCAATCCGGCGCCGAAGCTCGATCCGCGCTTCAAACCGTGCCCGCCCGATCCGACGATCGTGCGCCGCGCGATGCCGGGTTTCGTCGAAACGGCTGCAGCGGGCGACTCCACGAAGCTCGTGTCGCTGGTCACATCGCACCTGCGCGACAGCAGCAGCGGCGGCGACGAACTCGACGTGTCGGACCTGCCGCTCGTCGAGCTGCCGGCCAAGGGCGGCAGCGGCCGGCTCGCGATCGTGATCTCGGGCGACGGCGGCTGGCGCGATCTCGACAAGACGATCGCCGAGGCGCTGCAGCGCGACGGCGTGTCGGTGGTCGGCATCGACAGCCTGCGCTATTTCTGGAGCGAGAAGCCGCCCGCGCAGGTGAGCCGCGATCTCGCGCGCGTGATGCGCACGTACACGGCGCGCTGGCATGCGAACCGCGTCGCGCTGGTCGGCTATTCGTTCGGCGCCGACGTGATGCCGTTCGCGTACAACCGGCTGCCGGCCGACCTGCGCGACAAGGTCGCGGTGATGTCGCTGCTCGGCTTCGCGCCGTCCGCCGATTTCCAGATCCGCGTGACGGGCTGGCTCGGCATGCCCGCGAGCGACAACGCGCTGAAGGTCGCGCCGGAAATCGCGAAGGTGCCGCCGCAGCTCGTGCAGTGCTTCTATGGCGCGGAAGAGACGGACACGATGTGTCCGGCGCTCGCGAACACGGGCGCCGACGTGATCAAGACGCAGGGCGATCACCATTTCGGCCGCGACTACATCGCGCTCGAGAAGAAGATCCTCGGCGGGTTCGGCAAGCCGGTGGCGGCGCGCTGAATGCCGGTGCCCGCTTCGCGGCGGGCGTCGGCCGGATTGCTTCCGGTTCATCGTACGGGCGGCCAGCGTGCCGCCCGTTTCATTTTGAAGACTGCGTCGCCGTGTCCTGCGGTGGCGTTGCCGTTCTCGCATCGCGCTGATAGAAGCCCGGAAACCGGTCGAGCTGCCGCCGCGCGGCCGCGATGTCCGTGTCGTCGCCGAGCACCGCGCTCGAAAACCCCGTGCGCTCCATCAGCAGCAGCTGGTCGACCAGCACGTCGCCGGTCGCGCGCAGGTCGCCGGCGAAGCCGAAGCGCTTGCGCAGCAGGTACGCCTGGCTGTACGCACGGCCGTCGGTGAACGACGGGAACTGCAGGTCGATGCGCGCGGCCTGCGCGATCCGCGCGGCAAGCGGCGGCAGTTCCTCGTCGTTGCCGATCGTCAGCGTCGAATCGTCGTGTTCCTGCGTATCGCCCGCGTGTTCGGCCGGCGTCAGCAGCCGGATGCGTGCGTTCGTGCTTGGGTTGTCGCTGGCTGGCTTCATGCATGCTCCGCGTGGTGGCGCGCGTCGTTCGCGGCGGCCTTGAACGGTTCCGCGCCGATGCGGCGCACCGTGTCGATGAATCGCTCGCTGCGGCCGTTCGCATCGATCCGCGCGTCGAGATACGCGTTGACGATCGCGTCGACGACATCGACGATCTCGTCCGCCGAGAACGACGGGCCGATCACCTTGCCCGGCCGCGCGGGCCCGCTCGCGGTCGAGCCGTCCGACCCGCCGAGCGTCACCTGGTACCATTCCGCGCCGTCCTTGTCGACGCCGAGGATGCCGAGGTGGCCGCTGTGATGATGGCCGCACGAATTGATGCAGCCGCTGATGTGCAGGTCGATGTCGCCGACGTCGTGCAGCAGGTCGAGATCCTGGAAGCGCTCGGCGATCGCGTCGGCGATCGGGATCGAGCGCGCGTTCGCGAGCGCGCAGAAGTCGCCGCCCGGGCACGCGATCATGTCCGTCAGCAGCCCGACGTTCGCGCTGGCGAGCCCGATCGCGCGTGCGTTCTCCCACAGCAGGAACAGGTCGTCGACGTGTACCCACGGCAGCACGACGTTCTGCGTGTGCGTGACGCGCGCCTCGCCGGCCGAGAAGCGGTCGGCGAGATCGGCGAGCGCGTCGAGCTGGTCGGGCGACGCGTCGCCGGGCGCCTGCAGGCGGCGCTTGAACGACAGCGTGACGATGCGCAGCGCCGGATCGCGGTGCGCGGCGACATTGCGCGCGAGCCAGCGCGCGAATGCCGGATGGCGGCTCGCCTGAGCGGACATGTGCGCATTCACGTCGGGCAGGTCGAGCGTGCGAGGCTTGAGCCGCGGCGGCACGAACGATGCGGCGACGCGATCGAATTCGGCCTGCGCAATCGTGTGCGGGCCGCCGTCATGGTCGACGATCTGGCGGAACTCCTCCTCGACGTCGTCGATGTAGCGCTGCCCCTCGGTCTTGACGAGGATCTTGATCCGCGCCTTGTACTTGTTGTCGCGCCGCCCGTAGCGGTTGTACACGCGGACGATCGCCTCGATGTAGTTCATCACGTGCCGCCACGGCAGGAACGCGCGCAGCAGCGTCGCGATCATCGGCGTGCGGCCCATCCCGCCGCCGACGCTCACGCGAAAGCCGAGCTCGCCCGCATCGTCGCGCACGAGCTTCAGCCCGACGTCGTGCCAGTCGGTCGCCGCGCGGTCTTCGGCGGCGCCGGTGATCGCGATCTTGAACTTGCGCGGCAGGAACGCGAATTCCGGGTGCAGCGTCGTCCACTGGCGCATCACTTCGGCGAACGGGCGCGGATCGGCGATCTCGTCAGGCGCGACGCCCGCGCGCTCGTCGCACGAAATATTACGGATGCAGTTGCCGCTCGTCTGGATGCCGTGCATGTCGACGGTCGCGAGCAGGTCCATCACGTCGGCCGCCTTCGCAAGCGGAATCCAGTTGAACTGCACGTTGGTGCGCGTCGTGAAGTGCGCGCTGCGGGTCGGCAGGCGCAGCGTGCCGAGCAATGCCTGCGCGTCGCATGCTGCGCGGTAGGTGGCGTCGTCGGGCACGTCGTAGTCGCGCGCGATCCGCGCGAGCACGCGAAGCTGCGCGCTCGACAGCTCGCCGTACGGCACCGCGACGCGCAGCATCGGCGCGTGGCGTTGCACATACCAGCCGTTCTGCAGGCGCAGCGGCCGGAACGCGTCTTCGCTCAGCGTGCCGTGCTGCCAGCGTTCGAGCTGGTCGCGAAACTGGGCGGCGCGGCTCAGCACGAGCGCCCGGTCGAAATCGGTATATCGATACATGACGTGATACGCGAGAGGAGCCGCGGCGCGGCATGCGCACGGCTCGGAGGAACGTTGCGACGGATGTCGGGCAACGGAAGACAGCGTAGGGAACGCGGTGCGGCGGGACAAGCAGCAGATCGGGGCGAAAAGGGCGCAGCAGATGGCGGGCGCGGCGCCGGCGCGGCGGGCCGGGCATGCGTCGTGCATGCCCGTGGCCGGTTGATATGTCTTATGCGTCGGCGTCGACGACGAGCGCCGGATCGAGCGCGCGGATGCGCTGGTCGATGAAGTAGCCGCCGCCTTCCTGATAGCGCAGGAACAGGCGGCCGCACGCGCGGCAGCGGCTGACGTTGCAGCGGTTGTACGGGAAATGGCGCAGCGCGATCGGCGCGTCGTCCGACGCGTAGCGCGTACCGGCCGGATGATATTCCGCATAGGTCGGCTCCGCATCGCCGGGCGGCGCGAGCGTGGCTACTTCGGTCAGCTGCGTGTCCTGCAGCGACAGCGGCAGGCTCGTCCATCCGGCGAGCGAGGTCTTCGTGCACGTGCACGGCTGCGTGACGTGCGCGGCTTCGGCCGCCAGTTTCAACAGCGCGTCGTGATCGAGGTAGGGCAGTTGGCTCATGAAAAATCGTGAAGGGGCGGTGAGATTCGCAATGTAACCCGCGCGCGGATTGGCTGCATGGCCGCGACGCTGACGGCGCGTACCGTGCACACCGTGTGCGGTCAACCGCCCTTGCGAACCGACGGCTGCGCGACCAGCTCGCCGAGCACGCGGATCGCGCGCTCGATGTCGCGGCTCCACGGATGGCCGAAGTTCACGCGCACGCAGCGCTCGAAGCCGTGCGCGGCCGAAAACAGCGGCCCCGGCGCGAAGCTGATCCCGCGCGCGATCGCCTGGCGATGCAGTTCCATCGCGTCGATCGCGTCGGGGAACGCGAGCCACAGGAAATACCCGCCTTCGGGCCGCACCCACTCGACGCCGGCCGGCAGCCAGCGCCGCAGCGCGTCGTCCATCCGGTCGAGCTGCGTGTGCAGCGCGCCGCGCAGCTTGCGCAGATGGCGGTCGTAGCCGCCGTGCTCGAGATAGTTCGCGATGCCGGCCTGCGCGGGAATGCTCGCCGACAGCGTCGTCATCAGCTTGAGCCGCTGCACCTTCTCCGCGAACCGGCCGGCGGCGGCCCAGCCGATCCGGTAGCCGGGCGCGAGTGTCTTCGAGAACGAACTGCAGTGCATCACGAGGCCGTGTTGGTCGTACGCGCGCGCCGGCAGCGGATAGTCGGGGCCGAAATGCAGCTCGCCGTAGACGTCGTCCTCGATCAGCGGCACTTCGCGCGCCGCGAGCATGTCGACGAGCGCGCGCTTTTTTTCGGCGGACAGCGTGACGCCGGTCGGATTCTGGAAATTGGTCATGAACCAGCACGCTCGGATGTCGTGCCGCTCGAGCGCGTTCGCGAGCGCATCGAGATCGAGGCCCGTGCGCGGATCGACGGGAATCTCGACCGCGCGCAGGTCGAGCCGCTCGATCGCCTGCAGCGCCGCATAGAAGCCGGGCGCCTCGACGGCGACGACGTCGCCGGGCCGCGTGACGGCCATCAGGCACAGGTTCAGCGCTTCGAGCGCGCCGTTCGTGACGACGATCTCGTCGATCGGCTGCGACACGCCGGTCGCGAGATAGCGCCGCGCGATCTGCTGGCGCAGCGCCTCGTTGCCGGGCGGCAGGTCGACGACCGTGCTCCACGGGCTGACGAGCCGCGTGGCTTGCGCGAGCGACTTCGCGAGGCGCGGCAGCGGAAACAGTTGCGGCGCCGGGAACGCGGAACCGAGCGGCACGATGCCGGGCTGCGTGGCGGCATCCAGTACGGAGAACACGAGGTCGCTGATGTCGACCTTGCGCGATGCGCCGGCACGGCTCGCGCGGCGCTTCGCGGCCGGGCCTGCTCCCGGCGTTGCGCCCGGCGCGACGTAGTAGCCCGAGCGTTCGCGCGCGCGGATCAGCCCCCACTGTTCGAGCTGGTAGTACGCGCGAAACACCGTCGACTGGCTCACGCCGTGCTGCGCGATGATCTGCCGCAGCGACGGCAGGCGCGTGCCGGCCGCGAGGTTGCCGTTGCGGATGTCGTCGGCGATCGTGTGGGCGAGGGTTTCGTAGCGTTTCATCTGCGTGGACGGGGGGGGGGGCGCCGTCGCCGCGCGCGGGCCGGATTGGCGCCGCGCCGGCGGGCGCGGGTCATTGTCCGATGCGCGGCCCGAAAAGAAAAGCGCGGGCGGCATGCCCCACGTGCCGAGCGACGCGAGCGAGAAGCCGTACGACTGCAGCAGGTAGCTCGGAAGCCGCGTGATGAAGAAGCAGATCGCGAAGTTCAGGCCGGTATCGCGCTGACGGTCATTTCCGCGAGTGGGGCGAACCGACGCAATCAGCGTCGACGGCCGCAGGCAGGTATGCAACGCATGCAATGCGTCGTCATCGCGTCGTCATCGAAATGCGAACCAGTCAGCATCGGGCAACGCGCTTTCTTCTGATCATTCATCGCCCGGCTTGCCGCGTTCGTGCGCCCGCAACGATTCCGGATCGACGCGGCGCCGGGCATGTCGCATGTCTGCATGCGCGACGCCTGCCGCGTGCGGCTATTTCCAATTGCGCGCCCATATTTTTTATGGTCTTGTTGCGGGATATCGCATCGACTCGAAAAAGGATGGTCGAATGCAGCCGAGCGATTCATACGGGGTCCGCTTGATCAGGGGAATCGGCGTGCGTACGCGCGCCCGCGGAGCCGTGCGCGCGTTGTTCGTCATCCTGACACTCGGCTTGCTTGCGTCTGGCCTGCCGGCTTTCGCCGACTCTCCCGAAACCGTCAACGACAACGTGCTGCGCGTGCTGGCATGGCCCGGCTACGCGGACCGCGACGTCGTCAGCGCATTCGAGGCGCGGTTTCATGTGCGTGTCGAAGTGACGTTCGTCGATTCCGACGAAGCGCTGTGGGCGCGGATGCACGGCGCGGCGCCGCCGCCGTACGACGTGCTGGCCGCGAACACGGCCGAGATCCAGCGCTATGCGCACGAACGTCTGCTCGCGCCGATCGATCTGGCGCGCATCCCGAACCGGCAGCGGCAGTTGCCGAACTTCCGGCAACTCGCGACGATCGGCGGGCTCGTGCAGGACGGCGCGACCTACGCGATCCCGTTCACGTATTCGTCGATGGGGCTGATCTACGACCGCACGCAGGTTTCGGCCGCGCCGCGCTCGATGCGCGAGCTGTGGAATCCGCGCTACCGCGGCAAGGTGCTCGCCTTCAACAGTGCGCAGCACAATTTCTCGTTCGCGGCGCTGGCGCTCGGCTATCCCGATCCGTTCCGCCTGTCGCCCGCGCAGACGCTCGCCGTCGCGCGCAAGCTGATCGACCTGCGCCGCAACCTGCTGACGTACTACACGCTCCCCGAAGAGGCGACCGCGCTGTTCGTCCAGCATCGCGCGGCGCTGATGTTCGGCAACTACGGCACGCAGCAGGTCGAGTTGCTGCGTCGCGCCGGCGCGGACGTCGGCTACGTGATCCCGGACGAAGGCGCGCTTGCGTGGCTCGACTGCTGGGCCGTCACGCGCGGCGCGCAACATGCCGAGCTCGCGTTCGCGTGGATCAACTACATGCTCGAACCGGCGATCGGCGCGCTGCTGACCGAGCGCCAGGGGCTCGCGAACACGCTCGAGCCGCCGCCGGGCCTCGACACCGGGCACCAGCATCTCGTGTGGCTCCAGCCCGTCGAGGACATCGCGCGGCGCGAATCGCTGTGGAGCCGCATCGTGTCGGGCGATCGCCCGGAGCGGTTCGACAAATGATCCGGCTCGGGCTCACGTCGAAGCTGTCGGTGCTGTTCGCGTGCATCGGTGTGATCGCGTCCGGCACGACCGGCTATTACGCGTATCACGCGAACCGCACGATGCTCGTGCAGGAAGCGCAGCACAGCCTGCTGATGTCGACGCAGCTGCTCGGGCAGCGCTTCACGACCGCGCTGTCCGACGTTGCCGCCGATGCGCTCGTGCTCGCGCAGTTGCCGTCGTCCGCGCTCGTCGCGGGCAGCGACAATCCGGACAGCGCGCGACGCACGCGGCTCGAGCAGGTGTATTGCAGCTTCATGAGAAATCATCCGGAATACCTGCAGATTCGCCTGATCGCGAGCGGGCATTTCGGGCTCGAACACATCCGCGTCGTTCGCGACGCGCGTGGCGTCGTCGTGCTGCCGGAAAGCGAATTCCAGGAGAAAGGACAGTTCTCCTACGTATTCGATACGCTCGCGACGGAGCCCGGCCATATCTACCTGTCGCCGATCGTGATCAACCACGAGACGGGTTCGCACGCGGCCGAAGGGCTGCCGATCCTGCGCGTGGGCACGCCGGTCGTCGACACGTCGGGCCAGACGGTCGGCGCGCTGGTCGTCGACGTCGAACTGTCGCGCGTGGTCGACCGGCTCGAACGCGATCTGCCGGAAGACTATGCGGTGTATCTCGCGAACGAGTGGGGCGATTTCCTCGTGCATCCCGACCCGGCGCAGACGTTCGGCTTCGATCGCGGCCTGCGCGTGCTGATGCAGGACCGCTTTGCCGTCACGCGTACGCTGTTCGACAGCACGCGCACGAGCGTGACGCTCAATGGCCTCGAGCAGCCAGACGACGCGCCGGGGCAGATGTTCGCGTTCGCGCGCACGCCGTTCGGGCACGACAAGGGCAACCGCTTCGTCGTGCTCGGGATGGCGCGTCCGCTTGCCGACGTGCTCGCGCCGGCCGGCATGCTCGGCGAACGGATCGTCCGGATGGTGCTCGTATCGAGCCTGATGGCGGTGATTCTCGCGATCCTGTTCGCGCGCGCGATCACGCGGCCGCTGCAGGCGCTCGCGCGCGCCGCGACGCACGTGTTCGACGATCCGGCCGCCGAACGGCTGCCGGTCCGGCGTGCCGACGAGATCGGCGTGCTCGCGCGCTGTTTCGACAGCATGCGTGTCGAGATTCGCACGCAGGTCGCGATGCTGCGCGCGAAGCAGCAGGAGCTCACGCACCTTGCCGGCCACGATCCGTTGACCGAGCTGCCGAACCGCCTGCTGTTCATGGAGCATCTCGATGCCGCGATCCGGCATGCGGCTGCGGTGCACGAAGGGCTGGCCGTGATGTTCGTCGATCTCGACCGCTTCAAGCAGATCAACGACCAGCACGGGCATTCGGCCGGCGACCGCACGCTCGTCGCGGTCGCGAAGCGGTTGAGCCTCGTGCTGCGCAACGGTGACATGGTCGCGCGGCTCGGCGGCGACGAGTTCATCGTGCTGATTGCGGACGTGCGTTCACCGGCGGTGATCGGCGATGTCGCGTCGCGGATCCAGATCGTGATGGCGGAAGAACTGGAGTTCGGCGACCGGCGCTTGGCCGTCGGTGCGAGCATCGGCGTCAGCGAGTTTCCGGCCGACGGCGCATCGGCCGAGGAACTGCTCGTCAAGGCCGACGCGGCGATGTATGCGGCGAAGGCATCCGCGCAGTGCGCGTACGTGCGCTATCAGGACCTGGTCGGCGGCGGCGCTGCGCCGGACGAAGCCGGGGCCGGCCGCGTCGCATCGGGCGCCAGCCGGTGACGGCCGGCCGGTAAAACACGCGATGCAAGCGCAACGAGCCCGTCATGGACGGGCTCGTTGCATGTGCGGACTGCGCGCGGGGCGCGCAGCGGCAGGCTTAGTGGCCGAAGTAGACCGAGTCGCGCGGGCTTTGCGCCTTGGCGGCCGGTGCGCCACCCTGGACGGTCGCGGCCGGTTGCGCACCGTAGCCGGTATTGTCGTCGGCGGCGCGCACGCGGGCTTGCGCGGCCTGGATGTCGGCCGGGTAGTGCGGGCTCGACAGGCCCGGCGTGTAGCCGGCTTTTTCGAGCTGGACCAGCTCGTTGCGCAACTGGGCGCGGGTCACGGTGCTTTGGGCGAATGCGCCGAACGAGGCGGACAGGGCGACAGCGGCAACGACTGCGGAAACGAGCGATTTCATGATGACCTCCGATGTTTGTCTTGGCTTTCCGCGTTCGACACCATGTCGTAAGCGGTTGATTACATCGTAGGCGCCGGTCGATTCAGGGTAAACGTGGATTTCAGCGAAAGATCGTTGTCGCGGAGGCAATAATCCCGGGACAAATATCTCCTGTCCCCATTCAGTATTGCCGGATTTGCAAGGGCGCGGTGATACGGGCGGGCGCCCGGTGGCGACTGGCGGAGGACGGCGGAGGTGGAAATGACGCGGGCGGGCCGCGGTGCGGCCGGATCAGACGCCGTCGTCGTCGATTTCCTTGCGTTCCCGGCGTTCCTCGTTGCCGCGGCGCGCGCGCAGGCGCTGGCGCGACAGAACGGCGATCACCTGCTGGGTCGGCGCGCCGGACGGCAGTTCGTTGCGGATGCGATCGGGCACCATCGGCAGGCCCGCGCGCTGCCGGCGCAGCGCTTTTGCGATTGCCCGGCGGCACTCGTCCCCGTGGCAATCCCATTCATCGCGGATTCTCTGGCAATAACGGCATTGTTCCATCGAAATAGTCTAACGCGTCTTGGGGAACCGGGCAGTGCGCGGGGCCGAACGGGTCACGCATGGCGCTTCCGTCGCGGACGTATCGACGATGGGGCGGTTGAATGGGACTGCGAAGCAATCGGGTGAAATGGGCTGCCTGAAACTACAATTCCCTATCCGTCGCCCTACGGATTCCTTGCGGACGAACGGAGCCTGAACGGCTTACCGGAGCGACCAGATTCCCCAGATGGCGATCAACAGGCCAACGCCGAGTCCGCAGCCCAGCAACACATAGGTTTCCATCTCGTGCCTTTGAAAACGGGGCAGCGCTGACGTCGGCGTCAGCGTGCGAGCAGCAAAGCCGGTCACGTATCGTCGCGCTGTCGGGCGGAGCGATACGCCGGGTCCGCGAATACTACGCTTTGCAGCTTTCAGAACGCATGCGCGATCGATGGCGGCGGGCTGATCGCTATTTCTTGCCGGCGTGCCGGCTATTCGTGTGCGGCCGGCGGGCGCGTGGCCCAGATTCAGGCCGGCAGTTCGTATCGGCAAGCATGAGCAATGCGGTGGCGTGGTTCAACATGGATTCTCGAGCGCAGGTCGGTGCGCGTGCAATCGACGCGGCGGATCGAACCTGCATCTTGCCTGCGCGCTGCCGTGGACGTTCGACTCGACCGCGGCGCAGCGCGGGGCCGGGTGCGGTGCCGTTTGAGGTACTGTCGGAACGGTTCAATATAATTCATGATGCTTCAAAGCCTCATGTGAAACATACATACCCCGGAACAAGGAGACCCGATGACGCTTGCCCAGTTGCAGGCACTGGCCGCCGTAGTCGAACTCGGTTCGCTTACCGCCGCGGCCGACCGGCTCAGCCGCAGTCAATCCGCGATCAGCCATGCATTGACCGAGCTGGAGGACATCACGCAGGTCAAGCTGCTCTGGCGGGACCGGCAGCCGGTGGTGTTGACGGCGGCGGGCGAACGCCTGTGGCCGTACGTCCAGAGCGTGGTGCGGGAAGCGCAACTGCTGCGCCAGCAGTTCAGCCTGTCGCGCGGCAAGCTCGAAGGCAAGCTGGTGGTTGCGTCGCTGCCGAGCGTCTCGCTGGCGTTCGTCGTTCCCGCGCTCGAGGCGTTGAAGGAGATGCACCAGGGCGTGTCGGCGGTGCTGCTCGAAGGCACGGACAGCGAAGTCGAAGGGTGGATCGACGACGGTACGGCCGACATCGGCGTGGTGGCCGGCACGAAGACGTTCGCACACACTCTGCCGCTGCTCGACGAGGACTTTGTCGCGGTGGCGCCGGACGGCATGTTCGGCGGCCGCAAGAGCGTGTCGGCAAAACAGTTGTCCGCGGCGCCGTTCATTTTCTCGAAGGCAGGGTGCGGGCCGGTGATCGCGGATTACTTCGCGCGTGGCGGCGCGCCGCTCCGGGCCGCGTTCAACGTGGTGGAGATGCGCACCATTCTTTCGATGGCGGAGGCCGGCATGGGCGTATCGATCGTGCCGCGCATCACGCTCACGTACACACCGTTCGGCGGCCGCGTGCTGGAACTGTCGCCGAGGCTGCATCGTTCCGTGCGGTTGTCGTGGAACGTGGCCGGCAACGCGGTCACCGACGAGTTCGTGAGGCTCGTCGACGCACAACGCGCCAAAGCCGCGAAAGCGATTCAGGCGCGTTCGAAAAAGGGCAGGTAGCGCGCGGCCGGCGAGATGAATAACGCTCATGGGCGCCTTGCAGTTTATTCATGCCGAGGATGATCGAGATGCAATACAGTGTTCGAACCTCGTCACCCTGACTGCCCTGCCGCGAAGGAGCCTGCCGTGCCGGCTTTGCCCACCCTGTTTGCGTTCGGACTCGTGTCGCTCGGCATGGTGCTGACGCCCGGACCGAACATGATCTACCTGGTTTCGCGCTCGATCTGCCAGGGCCGCCGCGCAGGGCTCGTGTCGCTCGGCGGCGTCGCGCTGGGGTTCGTTTTCTACATGGTTTGCGCGGCGCTGGGCATCACCGCGCTGGTGATGACCGTGCCGTATGCGTACGACGTGCTGCGCTTTTCCGGCGCGCTGTATCTGTCGTACCTGGCGTGGCAGGCACTCAAGCCGGGCGGCCGCTCCGCGTTCCAGGTCCGGCAGTTGCCGCACGACAGCCGCGTCAGGCTCTTCACGATGGGTTTCGTCACGAACCTCGCGAATCCGAAGATCGCGGTGATGTATCTGTCGCTGCTGCCGCAGTTCATTTCACCGGGGCACGGCAGCGTGCTCGCGCAATCGCTGGCGCTCGGCTGCGTGCAGATCGCGGTGAGTGTCAGCGTCAACGCGCTGATCGCCTGCTTGGCTGGTTCCATCGCGGGTTTTCTGGCGGGACGACCGGTTTGGGCGTCGGTCCAGCGCTGGTTGATGGGCACCGTGCTGGCCGGATTGGCGGTGCGTATCGCGCTGGAATCGCAACGCTAAAGCGGGCGGCTTGCGGTTCGCGCAGCCGTAGCCGGCAACCCTGCGTCCCGTCGGAAGCATCCCGCATCGTCACCCGGGGCAATTGCCTTCGGCATCCTTCCCGACCCGAACGGGCGCTGCCTTTTCACTGCGTCGGCTGCGTGTCGCGAGCCAGCACAGGATCGACCCGCCGCAAACCATCACTGCGCCTTGCCAGAATTCGGCTGACAGAGGCGCATGCAGCAGCGTTGCGGCGAGCGCGGCCGCGAGCACCGGCGTCAGGTACGACGCGCCGACGATGATCGTCACGTTGCCGTGCATGATGCCGGTGTTCCATGCCGCATAGCCGAACCCGAGCGCCGATGCCGCCAGCACGATATAGATGATCGCGTGAAGGCTGAACGTCATGGCGCCGCCGCCCTCGATCGCGAACTTGATCCAGAGCGCCGCTGCGACCAGCATGAAGAACGGCGTGACGCCGTTCTTGCCGTCGGCAATGCGTGCCGTCACCGTGCAATAGCCGGCCCAGATCAGCGCGCCGAAGAAGGCGAGGCCATAGCTCAGCGGATTGTCCGCGACGTTGCGCAGCATACCGGCCGGATCGAGGCCCTGGTCGCCGCCGAGCACCCAGCAGATGCCGAGCATCGACAGCAGGACGCCCGGCACGACCAGCAGGTTGGCACGCTGCTTGTTGAACACGATGGCTGCGATCAGCGTCAGGCTCGGCCACAGGTAGTTGACCATCGCGACTTCGATCGCCTGCCGGCCGTTGCTCGCATACCCGATCGACAGCGCCAGGCACAGCTCGTACGAGACGAACAGCAGCCCGCCCCACAGCAGGTAGCTTTTCGGGAACTTGCTCAGGTCGGGGAAGCCGATCGAAAACAGCAGAAGCACGGACGCCACCGTGTAGATCATCGCGGCGCCGCCGGTCGCACCGAGGCTTTCGCTGACTCCGCGAACGAGGGCGACCACCGAGGCCCACAACAGCACCGCGCCGAGCCCGATGAGTGTTGCCTTGTTCTTGTTCTTGCGTTTCATGCTTCCTGTTTGTTTCGACATTCAAATTCGACTTCGGATGATTCGGTTGCGCTCGCGTGTGCTGCCAGCGCGAACGGAAAAGTCCGGTTGCGACTGCAACCGGCAATGCAATGCGGCGATTGCGCCGGACACGCGTAGTTTAAAGGGGCCGAGCCGGCGCGACCGAGTGGCGGACGATGGTGGGGGAACAGCCGGGTGCATGCGGCGGATTCAGGCGTGTGTGCGGAACGCGCTAGCCGGTCATGCGTCGTCGATGCGCCATTCCGCTCCGATTGCCGACAATGCACGTCCGATCGAGTCGAGCATGGCGTCACGCGTCGGCCCGAGCGTCGTGACGAGGAAGAACCCGTGTTCGTCGGTCGACAGGCCGATCAGCGGCCAGCGGCCGGTGTCATCGCGAATTTCGAGCCGTCGTCGGTCGGGATCGACGTCGATGTCGCGATGCGTTTGCCGTAGCGCATCCGCGATTGCATCGAATGCGTCGGCTGACGGGGTCGTGTGGATGCGGTATTCGAAACTCATCTTCATGGGCCGGTGTGCGAGGCACGCAGTCTAACCCGCGTCGTGGCACGCCCATTCCTCGATGCCAATGCAACCGGCGCCCGCCGCAGCGGGCGCCGGCCCGATCACCGCTCGTGCCGCTTCTTGCTCAGCTCGATCGTCTCGAACAGCTCGTACTGCGCGGTCGGGTGCTGATCGGCGCCCGGCGCGTGGTAGTAGCGCATCGTGATCGTCGTGTGGCCGCCCGGCTTGCCCGGGTCGTGGTCGAACACCGCGATCCCGTAACCGGTGCCCGTATCGCGGCGCGCGGACCAGATCGCATCCTCGAGCGCATCGGCCGGCTGGCGCACGAACGTGTTCGGCGCGGTGCCAGGCACCGGCCGGTTCGGCTTCGTGAACACCTTCGCCCGCGCAAAGCCGGTCGACGGATTCTCGCCGTACACGTCGAGCGGCGCGCTGGTGCCGCCGCCGCCGAGGATCAGGTGGATCGTGCCGTGGCTCGTGTCGAACTTCGTGCGGTCCGGGTCGTTCGAGCCGACCGGACGCGGCTGCAGCGTTTCGACCACTTCGCCGGTCGACGCGTCGACACCCGCGCGGTGATTGCAGCCGCGCACCGGGTAGCTGCGCTCGTAGTCGTGATCGTGGCCGCACAGCACGAGGTCGACGCCGTAACGATCGAACAGCGGCAGCCATGCCTCGCGAATGCCTTTGTCGGAACCGTTGCCCGTCTTCGACGAACTGAGCGCGTCCTGGTGCATCTGCACGACGATCCAGTCGATGTCGTCGTCATGCGCAGCATGGCGCAGCGTGTGTTCGAGCCAGCGCGTCTGCTCGCCGTTGCTGTAGCCGCGCACGTAGAACGACGTGCCGGGCTCGATCGGCGGGCGGCCCGTGCTCGCGGCCGGCACAAGCGGCGCGGGGCCGCCGACGAACGCGGCGGCGTCCTGGTACACGACATCGTCGGCGTCGAGCGACACGAACAGCACCGAGCTCACGCGGAAGCTGTACCAGCGGCCCGGGAAGCGCGTGCCGTTCTCCGGCAGCGTATAGCGCGCGAGATACGAGTCGAGCCCTTGCGGACCGTTGTTGAACTCGATCTCGTGATTGCCGGGGCAGGGCATCCACGGGCGATTCGCGGCCGACGTCTGGTTGTTGTTGCCGAAATCGCGCCACACCTCGGGCTGGTGCGCGGGGTTCAGGTTCGCGTAGCAGAGGTCGCCGTTCAGCAGGTGGAACAGCGGCTGGAACTGCTCGACGGCCTGCACCGCGAAGCGGCTCTGCGGCGACGACAGCACCCATGCGCCGTTCGGCGTCGCGAGATCGCCGTAGCTCGTGAAGCGGAACGGCGCGCGGCCGCGCGGCGCGGTCGAGAAATTCGCGGCGAACGGCTGCGCGGCGTTGCTGTCGTTGTCGGCCGTGATCTCGTAGCGGTAGCGCGTATCCGGCTTCAGCCCGTGCGCGCGCGCGTGGTACGCGAACACGGTTTCGCCGTTCAGGCCGTCGGTGTACAGGCGCTGGACGCCGTGCACCGTGCGCGGCGGCTCGCCGTCGGCGACGATGCGCGCGCGCGGATTGACGGCCGGTGCGAGCGACGCCCACGAGATCACGACTTCGGACGTCGGGTCGTTGCCCCACGTCAGGTGGACCTGCTCGGGCGTGCCGTCCGGATTCGACGCGGCGGCCCGGGCGGCCGCGAGCCCGCCGGCAGCAGTGGCGAGGCCGGATACGCCGGCGAGTTTCAGGAAGCCGCGACGCGACACCGACGCGGCCGGCTCGTTCGGCTGATCAGGGAGAGTGTCCTGGTTCGACATGGTCGTAGTTTTCGTTGATGGGGACGCGAAAGGTGGAGCCGCGCGGCCATGCGCGAGCGCGGCCGGGGCGTGGGCCGGAAACGAGCGGGATCCCGGTGACGCGCATTGTCGACGGGCAGTTTTGCCGCGTTGTGACAGCACGGCAACCCCGTGTATGGCGGCCGATACGCTGGCTCGCGCATCGCGCGGCAGCCGACCCGCGCCAAAGCGCGTTCGATCCGCCCGAAATTTATTCGCCGATACCGCGACGGATTTCTGTCGCCCGCTCCGTTTAACGCATGAACGGCCGCTTCCGGTCGATGCCCGTTACTTCGGAGTCTTTCATGAAACTTTCTGTTCCATTGCGGTTTGCCGCCGGATGCGTGGCCGCGCTGGCGGCGTCCGCCGCCTTCGCGCAGGCCGTGATCGTCGCGCCTTACGCACCGCCGGCGCCGCGCGTCGAAGTGATGCCGGCGCCGCGCGCGGGCTACGTGTGGGACCAGGGCCACTGGCACTGGCGGCAGGGCCGCTACGTATGGATTCCGGGCCACTGGCAAGTGGTGCGCGTCGGTTATCACTGGGTGCCCGGACACTGGGCCGCGCGCGGGCCGGCCTGGCGCTGGGTGCCGGGCCACTGGGCCTGATGCGCGCGCCGCCGCGCGGGACATCGTGCCGGCGCGGCGGATCCTTCACGCAATGTCATGAGTCGAAGCCATGCCTTTTCGAACCATCGTGATACTGGCGGCCGCGGCCATCGTGCTGGCTGGCTGCGTCGTGGTGCCGGCGCGTCCGGTGTATTACCGGCCCGTGCCGGTCGTCGTATATTGAGCACGCCGGCCGACGGTCGCGCAACCGGGCGACGCGTGAGTTGCCGACAGGATCGATATGCCGCGCGAAACGGATGTCGATGAAACGGACATGGCCGACACCGTGTGCGACGCCGCGCACGATGCGCGCGACGCCGCCGAACCGTCGGCGTGGCGCCGCGCGGCGATGGCCCGACGCATGCAAGGAGAGCACGACGATGAGCTTCAGCCGGGCGGCGGGCACACCTGCCGGTACAGCGCGACGCAATCGCGCTGCGCGACGGAGCAGGCGGCGTTGAGCGATCGCGGCGACCGCGACCCGGACGCGGAACTCGTCGCGCGCGTCGGCGCGCGCGATTCGTCGGCGGTGCGCGTGCTCGTCGCGCGCAAGCTGCCGCGGCTGCTCGCATTGGCGACGCGCATGCTCGGCGATCGGAACGAAGCCGAGGACGTCGCACAGGAGACGTTCTTGCGAATCTGGAATCAGGCGCCGCGCTGGCGCGAAGGCGAGGCGCGTTTCGACACGTGGCTGCATCGCGTCGTGCTGAACCTGTGCTACGACCGGTTGCGCGGCCGGCGCGAGGAGCCCGTCGATACGTTGCCCGACGTGCAGGACCCGCAACCGGAGCCGGCCGCGCATGCGGAACTGCGCTCGCGCGATGCGCGCGTGCGGCAGGCGCTTGCCGCGTTGCCGCCGCGGCAGCGGGAAGCGCTCGTGCTCCAGTACTATCAGGAAATGTCGAATGTGGAAGCAGCCAACCTGATGGGCATCACCGTTGATGCGCTGGAAAGCCTGCTCGCCCGCGCGAGGCGCAACCTGCGCGCGCAACTGGCCGGCGACCCACCTAGCGAGGACAAGCGATGACACCCGAACGATTTCGCACCATCGTCGCCGCGTACGGCTCGGACGCGCGGCGCTGGCCGGACGGCGAGCGCGCGGCCGCCGAGGCATGGGCGCACGCGAACCCGCGCGAAGCGCTGCTGGCGCTGGACGATGCCGCCGACCTCGATGCATGGCTCTCGTACGACACGGTCATGCCGCCTGCACCGGCGCTGGTCGAGCGCATCGTCGCGACGGCGCCCGCGCCGCAACGCGCGCGGCGGCGCGGCAACGTGTGGTGGTCGGGCGCGGCGTTCGCGGGCGTCGGCCTGGCCGGCGCATTGGCGGGCGCGGTGGCCGTGTCGATGCTGATGCTCGGCAGCGTGCCGACGTCGCAGCACGAACCGGGTTATCTGACGACGACGTTCGGCGGCCCGAGCATCGATGGGAGCGATGAATGAGCGAACGCGGCTGGAAATTCATCCTCGTCGGCTCGGTCGTGTTGAACGTGTTCATGCTCGGCGCGATCGGCGGCGGCGTGTATCAGTGGTTCTCGACGCATCGCGACCAGCTTGCGGCAGGCGCGCCCGCGCAGCGCACCGCGTTGCGTTTCGCGGCGGACGAATTGCCCGATGCGCGGCAGCGCGAGTTTGCCGCCGCGCTGAAGGCCGCGCGCAAGAACGGCCGCGATTTCGCGCGGGAAGGGCGCGACGGCCGGATCACCGTGCTGGATCTGCTCGCCGCGCCGCAACTCGATCGCGCGGCGATCGACGCCGCACTTGATCGCACGCGCGCGGCCGATACCGCGATGCGTGCGCAGGTCGAGCGCAGCGTCGTCGATTTCGCGGCGACGCTGACACCCGAAGAGCGCGTGAAGTTCGTCGACGGGTTGCAGCACAGCGGCAACTGGCGTCTGCCGCCGAGACTGCAGAAGAAGCCGGACACGCCGGCGAGTCAGTAGGCAACAGGCAGCGCGACACGCGATACGCGTGTCGCCGGCACTCGCATTCGGTCACGCGCAATGCGTACACGGGATGAATTGCACGCGCCGTTGCGCGTCGATGACTCGCGCCGTTGCAGTGCCTCACCTCCGCCGCCTCTCCCGTTCCTCGTTTCTCCGATCCAGAAAATATTTGCGAGCTCCGCGACGGATTTCCCTGCATGCCTGCGTTAAACGTGGGTACGCACCGCCAGAGAGCCCGTCATGGACCACCCGAACGACACCACGCCGGCCGCGATCGCGCTGAACCGCTTCGGTCTCGGCGCGCGGGCCGACGAAGCGCCGCCTGCCGACCCGAAGGCGGCGCTCGTCGCGCAATTCGACCGTTACGACGCGCGGCCCGCCGCGTGGGCCGGCGAACCGGACGCGATCGCGCTCGCGACGCGCTTCGCGAACGCGCGCAACGCGATGACAGGCGACGACGCGGCCGCGAAGCGCGCGACCGCGCAATCGATCCGGCGCGACGGCTACGACGCGTATCGAAGCGCCGTCGCCGCACGGCTGAACAGCGCGCTGAACACGCCCGCGCCGTTCGTCGAGCGTCTCGTGCATTTCTGGGCGAACCATTTCGCGGTGTCGGTCGACAAGGGGCAGGTGGCCGCGTATGCGGGCGCGTTCGAACGCGATGCGATCCGCCCGCACGTGCTCGGCCGCTTCGAGGACATGCTCGTCGCCGTCGAACAGCATCCCGCGATGCAGGTCTTTCTCGACCAGGCACGCTCGGTCGGCCCGGACAGCCCGGCCGCGCTGCGCGCGCAAGCACGCAATCCGTCGGCGAAGCGCGGGCTCAACGAGAACCTCGCGCGCGAAATCATGGAACTGCACACGCTCGGCGTGCGAACCGGCTACACGCAAGCCGACGTGACGGAGTTCGCGCGCGCATTGACGGGCTGGAGCATCGCGGGCGGACGCGGGCTGCAGCCGGGCGATGCCGCGCCCGGCGCGTTCGTGTTTCGCCCGAAGCTGCATGAACCGGGCACGCGCACGGTGATGGGGCGCACCTACGACCAGCCGGGCGAAGCGCAGGCGCGCGCGATCCTGCACGACCTCGCGCGGTCGGATGCGACGGGCCGGCATATCGCGTTCCAGCTTGCCCGTCATTTCGTCGCCGACAATCCGCCGCCCGCGCTGACCGACCGGCTGGTCCGCGCGTTCGATGCGAGCGGCGGCGATCTGCCGACCGTCTATCGCGCGCTCGTCGATGCGCCCGATGCGTGGTCGCCGGTCAACCGCAAGTTCAAGACGCCGTGGGAGTGGGCCGTATCGTCGCTGCGCGGGCTCGGCTGGCGCGAGATGGACGATCGGGGCGACCTGAAGGCCGCGCCGCTGCTCGCGCAGCTCGGCCAGCCGGTGTGGCGGCCGGGCTCGCCGGCGGGCTACGACGACGTCGCCGCGAGTTGGGCCGCGCCCGACGCGCTCGTGCGCCGCGTCGAGATCGCGCAGCGCCTGGCCGCACGCACCGGCGACCGGCTCGACCCGCGCACGCTCGGCAACACACTGCTCGCCGGGTCGATGAGCGCGCCGACCGCGACCGCGCTGGCGCGCGCGGAAAGTGCGACCACGTCGCTCGCGCTGCTGCTCGTATCGCCCGATTTCCAACGGAGGTGAACATGGCACTGTCCCGCCGACAATTCCTGAGCGTTGCCGCCGCCGGCGCAGGCGCGATCCTCGTCGCGCCGCGCATCGTGTTCGCGAACGTCGAGACCGACCGGCGCTTCGTGTTCGTGATTCAGCGCGGCGCGGCCGACGGCCTGAACATCGTCGTCCCGTATGCCGAACCCGCGTATGCGTCGCTGCGCGGCGCGCTCGCGATCGATACCGAGTCCGCGACGCGGCTCGACGGCACGTTCGCGCTGCATCCGTCGCTCACGCAGACCGCGCAGCTATACCGCGACGGGCAGGCGCTGTTCGTGCACGCGATCGCGTCGCCGTATCGCGACCGCTCGCATTTCGACGGGCAGAACGTGCTCGAAACAGGCGGCCGCGCGCCATATCAGGTGAAGGACGGCTGGCTGAACCGGCTCGCCGCGCTGCTGCCGGCGACGCGCGAAAGCGCGATCGCGTTCGCGCCGACCGTGCCGCTCGCGTTGCGCGGCACCGTGCAGGCCGCGTCGTATGCGCCGTCCGGTTTGCCGGCCGCGCCGGACGACCTGCTCGCGCGCGTGTCGGCGCTTTACGAGGCCGACACGCAGCTCGGCCCGCTGTGGCAATCGGCGATGCAAGCGCGCGGCCTCGCCGGCGACGCGCATGCGCGGCAGGATCCCGCGGGTGTCGGCAAGCTTGCCGCGACGTTCCTCGCGCGCGACGACGGCCCGCGGATCGCAATGATCGAAACGGGCGGCTGGGACACGCACAGCGCGCAGAACACGCGGCTCGCCAATCAACTGAAGGCGCTCGACACGATGCTCGCCGCACTGCGCGACGGCCTCGGGCCCGCATGGCAGCAGACCACGGTGCTGGTCGCGACCGAGTTCGGCCGCACGGCCGCGGCGAACGGCACGGGCGGCACCGATCACGGGCAGGCGTCGGTCGCGATGCTGGCGGGCGGCGTGGTCGCGGGCGGCCGCGTGATCGCCGACTGGCCGGGACTGCGGCCGGGCGACCTGTATGAAGGCCGCGACCTGAAGCCGACCGCCTCGCTCGATGCGCTGATCTCGGGCGCGGCTGCCGAAAGCCTGCGGCTCGATCCTCGCCGCACCGCGTCCGCGCTGTTTGCGGAAAGCGGTGCGACGCGGCCGATGACGGGCCTGATTCACGGGGCTGCGTGACGCGGGGTGTCGCCGCGTTCGACCTCGCCAAACGATTACACAACAGGGAGAATTGACGATGAAGATCCGATCCGTTTCGCTTACCGTGCTGGTGAGCGCGAGTGCCGTGCTGATGTCCGCGTGCGTGGTCGAACCCGTGCGGCCGCCGCAGCCGGCGCCGCTCGTCGAAGTGATGCCGCCGCCACCGGCACCCGGCTATCGCTGGGCGAAGGGGCATTACCGGTGGGCCGGCAATCACTGGGCGTGGGTGCCCGGGCACTGGGTGGCCGTGTACTGATCGGGCGGGGCGTTCCGGGCGGTTCGCGGCGAGGGTGCCGGGAAGCGGGCTCGAACTCGTTCACTGAACGCTGGTGCGAAACGCAAGTCGGCCTCGACATCGACACCGACATCGACACCGACACCGACACCGACACCGACACCGACACCGACACCGACACCGACAGCGACAGCGACAGCGACAGCGACAGCGACAGCGTGCTGCCGTGCACGCAGCGCCTACCACCCGATCCGGTGCTTCTCCTCCGTCTCGCGATGCCGCCAGTCGTCGTCAGCGTGCAGGTACTGGCTCGTCGTCGTGAGCGACACGTGGCCGAGGTTGTCACGCACGAGCCGCAGGTCGACGCGGCCGTCGGCCATATGCGAGCCCGCGCTGTGGCGCAGCCAGTGCGCGGACGCCTGTTCGAGCACGCGCGCCTGTTCGTCGCCGGCCGCGCCGTTCGCGCGCAGCCGGTCGGCCGCGTGCCGGAACACCCGCTTCACGATCCTGTGCAGCGCCGCG
Organism: Burkholderia sp. GbtcB21; assembly: GCF_019091065.1. Lineage (NCBI taxonomy): Bacteria > Pseudomonadati > Pseudomonadota > Betaproteobacteria > Burkholderiales > Burkholderiaceae > Burkholderia > Burkholderia sp. GbtcB21. The sequence goes on along the minus strand of NZ_JAGXKA010000001.1, from coordinate 449,716 downwards.
CGCGTGAGCGGCTTGCGCGCCTGGCCGAGCGGCAGCACGAGCGGCGTGGGCTCGCCGTCGGACGGCAGCGCGGGCAGCCCGTGCGCGCGCCGGTAGCGCGACAGCTCGGCCATCATCTCGTCGGTGGCCGGCACGAGCCGCTGCCGGCCGCCTTTGCCCGTCACGTCGAGCCACCAGCGGTCGTGCCCGTTCGCGTCGCGCCGGCAGAAGAACTGGCCCATCGTCGTGTCGGCCGCTTCGGTGATGCGCAGCCCGCCGAGATACAGCAGCGTGAACAGCCAGCGCGCGCGATCCGCATGGAAGCACGCGCGCGCATCGTCGCGCGGCATCGCGACGATCGCGTCCTTGACCGACTGCCACAGCGGTTGCCCGAGATGGCGCGTGATGCGCGGCGCGGGACGACGCTGCCGCTGCCGCGACAACGCAAGCGGATTGCCGGCGAGGTAGCCGGCCTGCACGAGCCACGAGAACATCACGTTCAGGATCACCAGCGCCTGCCGCTGGCTGGCCGCCGACAGCGGCCCGTAGAACGGCCGCCAGCGCGGGTCGTCGCGCGGATGCTTGCGGCCGCCGTTCGCGCACCATACGTCGGTCGGTGCGGGCGCGAGCAGGAACTGCCGGTAGACGACGAGATCTTCGTGCGTGAGCGACGACAGCGGCTTGCCGCACGCGATCACGGCCCACAGCAGCAGGCGCTCGGCTTCCTTGCGGTAGTTCTGGAACGTGGTCGGCGTATCGACGAAGCGCGCGAGCCATGCGCGCACGGCGTCGAGATCGTTGGTCGCGGCGATCTGCGGATGCGTGCTGCCCGAGCGGTTGGTGCCCGCGCGTCCGTCGAGTGCGGCCGGCACGGTCAGCGTATCGATCGGCAGCGGGCGCAGCGCGGCGCCGGACGGAACGGGTGAGGTCATGCGAAGCGGGGGCGCAGTGTGGGCCGCGCGAGCGAACGAAGGCAGCGCGACAAAGCGTATCGGGAAGCGCCGATGGTACACGATCGTCATGCGGCGCATGCCGGTGCTTCGACGTCGAAGCGGACCAGGGTCCGTTGATGCGGATCACAGACGTTCCGCTGATTCTGCAAATTCACTCGCGAGGCTGGCCGTATCTCCGTGCTCGAAACCCCCATGACCGCGATCGCGCACGAAGTGCGGTCGGTTTTTCCGCACGACATGGCAGATTCGATGGCATCGGGCATGTCCACGCCGTGCGTAGTCCCTTGTTTTTTCAAGGAGCCACCTGACAGTCGGAAATATTTACGCTCGAATCGCGCCACGGGAATATGCCCGCGACGGTTGTCGATCCTTACGAAGGACGTGTATTCTCCCTACAAATTCATAAAATAAAATCCGAGACACAGTCAGGGTTCCAGCGCCGGAATGGCAATGAGAGAACTCGTTTCGTAATTGACGCACGCTACCAATAACCTTAAAAAAGGACGGTTCCCGTGACACCAATTAGAAACGCAGCAACCATCTGCACCGTCGTGGGGGCGCTGCTGGCGACCGCGGCACTTTCCGATAACGCGTCGGCTCAGGCGCCCGCGGGGTCTTCCGCCGCAACGCCGCTGGCTGTCGGGCTCGTTTCGAGCGGCGTAGCCGAAGCGCAGGCAATCGAGGCGATCCGCGAAGGCGATATCCTGACGATCAAGCTGCGGTTCAAGCCGCTCGTCGCAAACAAGGTGGAAGTGCTCTATAGCTCGATCAGCAAGAGCGACTACGAGAACGGCATCTACGTGCTCGCAGGCAACAAGAAGCACTTGCTGCTGACGGACAGCAACAACCAGCCGCTGGCCAGCCCTCGCGTGGTTCTTAGCACATCGAAGGATTCTCCGAGCGCGGGCACGTGGTACGGGAGATTTCCCGCTCCGCCGAAGAACGTCACCAAGGTGTCGTTGTCGATTCCGGGTGTGGAAGCGCTCGACGGCATCAAGATTACCGATCGCTGACCATGGCCGGAGCGATCACATCAATCGTGGCGCTGATCCTGTCGGCGACCGCCGTCGGCGACGCCTTCGCGCAAGCGCCGCCGGCGCATCGCGACATTCGCGATCTCAACGCAACCGTCCTGGACGTGAAGGGCTTCTCGTCCGATCTGAACAGCACCGTATCGGATCTGTCGGCCAGGGCATCGGGGCTCGCGGCACGGCACGACGGCCTGTCCGTGCGCGATGACAAGGCGACAGTGCGGGTGTCGATGCTGGGCGACATCCTGTTCGACTTCGACAAGGCCACTATCCGGCCGTCTGCCGAGCCGACACTCGACGACATCCTGCGGCTCGCCGCGTCCGTTCCGTCCGGGGCGATCGTGATCGAGGGGCATACCGATTCGAAAGGATCTGCCGCGTATAACAAGACGCTGTCTTTCCGTCGTGCGAATGCCGTGGCCGACTGGCTCACGTCGCACGGGATGAAGAAGGCGCGTTTGTCGGTCAAGGGGCTGGGGGGCAGCCGGCCGGTCGCGCCCAATACGCTCAGGAATGGCGCGGACAATCCGGACGGCCGTGCACTGAATCGCCGTGTCGAGTTCGTGTTGCCGAACGACGCGAAGCGCGCGAAGTAGGCGCCCGGCGTGCACATGCGGACCGTCGGCTGCGATGCGCGCGGCTGAACCGGAGCACGGTAACGTGTCGGCGTGCGGGCGACATCGCACGAATGAGGGGGGAGAACGCCGGCTGTAAGGCATTTGCGAACTTTCCCGCCGCGCCGATCGTCTAACCGCCCCTCCAACGCTTCCAGAGGAACACCAGATGCTTCGCCATTCCAGAACGCTGCTCGGCGCGGCCGTCATTGCCGGCAGCACGCTCCTCGCCGGATGCCAGACCGACGCGGCCGTCACGGCCCAGAACGCGGCCCGCCCGGCCGACGGCCGGCCGGTGACGAAGACCGTCTATGTCGCGCCGCAATCCGCGCGCTGCACGGGCGTCGCACCGATGGAATGCCTGCAGGTCCGCAGCAGCCCGAGCGAGCCGTGGAGCCTGTGGTACGCGGGCATCGAGGGCTTTGCGTACCAGCCCGGTTACCTGTACACGCTCGAAGTCGACGAATACCGCGTCGCGCGGCCGCCGGCCGACGGTTCGTCGATCCGCTGGGTGCTCAAGCGCGTCGTCGAGCGCCGCCAGGCGAACTGACGTCCGCGCTCACGCGGACGGCCGCGCCGCCGCACGGGCCGGCGGCGCGGCCGTATCGATCCGCCGGAACACGACGGACGACAGCAGCGTGACGGCGCCCATGCACGCGAACGACAGCATGAATCCGCGCCCCATCGAGCCCCACCAGGCGGCGAACAGGTTCACTAGCCCGCCGCCGATCGACACGCCGAGCCCCATCGCCAGCATCTGCATCATCGTGAACAGGCTGTTGCCGCTGCCGGCGTCGGCATGCGACAGCCCCTTCAGCGTCACGCCGTTCATCGCCGCGAACTGCATCGAGTTCGCGGCGCCGAACACGACCAGCAGCGCGATCTCCAGCACCGGCGCGGGCCGCGCCGACACGAGCGCGAACCCCGCGATCGCACAGCCGACGATCCCCGTATTCACGACCAGAAACGTCGCGTAGCCGAAGCGCTTCACGAGCGGCGCGATCCAGCGTTTCGCGATGACGCCCGCGATCGCGGCCGGCAGCATCATCAGCCCCGATTGCAGCGGTGTATAGCCGAGTTGCACCTGCATCAGCAGCGGCAGCATGAACGGCACCGCGCTCGTGCCGATCCGGCACAGCAGGTTGCCGAGCAGCCCCGAACCGAAGTTCGGCTCGCGAAACAGCCCGAGCCGGAACAGCGGCTGCGCGCGCCGCCGCGCATGCGGCAGGTACGCGAGCGCGCTCGCCAGGCCGAGCACGGCGAGCCCGGCCGACCAGGCGGCGCGATGCGCGGGCATCGGCGGGTCGATCGCGAGCGACAGTGCGATCATCGCGACCGACAGCAGCGCACAGCCGACGAAGTCGAACGGCGGCGGCTGTTTCGCCTGGTCGTGCGGCAGGTAGCGCTGCACCGCGATGAAGCCGACCACGCCGACCGGCACGTTGACGATGAACACCCAGTGCCATGAAATCGCCTGCGTGAGCCAGCCGCCGAGCGTCGGCCCGACGATCGGGCCGAGCTGGCCGGCGATCGATACGAACGCGATCGCCGCGACGTACTGTTCGCCCGGCACGCGGCGCAGCACGGCGAGCCGCCCGATCGGCAGCAGCATCGAGCCGCCGATGCCCTGCACGGCGCGCGCGACGACGAGCTGGCCGAGCGTATGCGATGCCGCGCAGCCGATCGACGCGAGCACGAACACGAGAATGGCGACCGAGAACACGCGGCGCGTGCCGAACCGGTCGGCGAGCCAGCCGGACGCCGGCGTGAGCATCGCCATCATCAGCGTGTAGGCGACCACGACGGGCTGCATCGCGAGCGGCGACGCGTGCAGGCTTTGCGCGATCGAAGGCAGGGCAGTGTTGACGATCGTCGTGTCGAGCGACTGCATGAAGAACGCAGCGGCGACGATCCAGAGCAGCGCGGAGTGTGTGGGTTCCCGGGACATGGCGAAATGGCGGTGCGAAGACCGGGCGCGGGCGGCGCCATTGCACGGACGCGCGGCGCCTGTCGGTCTTCAAGCGCTCGATGGTACCGATTCCTGTGGCCATCGGGAAGCTGCCTGGAGACATCGATTGTCATCGGCAATGCGTGATGCTCGATCCCGTCCGGCGTAGCGCACCTGCCACGCGTGATGCGCCCGTATTCCCGCACGCGCGCCGCGCATCGTCATGCCGGCCGTTTCTGCGAAATCATGAGCAGCGCGCCGTTCTTGTCCTCCAGCACCGCGCGGTATTCGTGCGGCCCGCACGGGCATGCGCACCGACGCGCCGGCCTTCACGGCCCGCGCCATCGCCGCATACAGGTCGTCGTCCTCGTCGACGCGCAGCGTGTTGGTCGCGCCGAAGGCCGCGAACGAGGCACTGGTCAAGGGGCTAGCGCGCGAGGAGGGGCGTTGCAACGTTCGCGCGAATTCGATCCTGGTCGGCGTGATCGAGGCCGGGATGTTTCCGGTGCTGCTCGAACAGGGGCAGTTCGACCAGGCTTGGATCGACGAGACGCAGAAGATGCTCGCGCTCAAGCGCTGGGGGAAGGCGCACGCACGGCTACGCAAATCGCTCGAACGCATCGAAGAATGCTATGAATATACCGACCGAGGATCCGGCCGAGGGGCGCTGACTCCGCGGGCCACGATGTCCGCACAGATCGTTGATTTCCATCAAGGCTTTGGCGTCGGCTTGCTTTGATGTCGGGCTGCTGATGAACGACATTGAAAGTGTCGACACTGGCGCTTGTACTTGCTGCCGGAGTGGCGCAGCGGGTCGATTCGCCGGTGCATTTCACGTACTGCCGCGGAGCTTGATATGTCATCGCACGGGCCGCGTAGGGCCATCGCCATCATTTTCCGTGAGCATGAGCAATTGTCTACCGTGATCGACGGCATGCGGCGGTTTGTCCATCTTCTGACGACTGGCAAGCCCGCTCCGGGTCTCATGGTGTTTCGGGCCATGCTTTATTACATTCGCGAGTACCCTGAGAAGGTGCATCATCCCAAGGAGGAGCGTTACTTGTTTGCGCCGCTGCGGGACAAGACAAACGAGTTCGACAGTGTCATTGACGAACTGGAATCTCAACACGCGTTGGGAGAATTGAAGTTGATGAATCTGGAGCACGCATTGACGCGCTATGAGCTGAAGGGCGCTCCCGCACTTCGTGCTTTGCAAGCCAAGGTGGACGAATATGCCGAGTACTACGCCGATCACCGGTGTATGGAAGAGACGTTGATTTTGCCCGCCGCCGGACGCCTGCTGACGGCGGAAGACTGGGCCGAGACGGACGCCGCCTTCGGAGCCAATCGCGATCCGTTCGACGGGAGCGAGCTCGAAGCCGATCTCGACAAATTGTTTTCGATGATCGTCAATACGATTCCGGAGACGGAAAGTTAGCGGCTCGGTGATGGCTCTTTCGGTGCGGGCCGTCTCATGACGCAAACCCGGATCGAAATGGCGGCCGCGCAGTCGAGCAAGTGTTTTATCGGCGTGCAGGTCAGGCGCGCGAAAAAAGCGACGCGCCGCCGGCGCTGCAGCACGTGCTCGAACTGCGGCAAAAAACCGGCGGCCCGGCCAAAAATCGGGGGCGCATCGAAATATGCTCCGTCGGCCGGCAACACCCGCCACATAAGGCGCGCGCGGCGCCCGTGCGCGCGCGTCGCACCGAAAGAGCTTGACGGGGCGGCCGCTACCGCGTAGTGTCCGTGACCGAAGTCTTCAAGAAGTTCGATTGCTCATCATTGGCCGCACTCCGTGTGCGGCAGTCGTTGGTCTCTCCCTCTTTGATTCTTTCTGTGCCCGTCGCGGGCGCATGTTCAATTATTCGTATTAAGGAAGTATTTGTGGATACCGGTACCGTCAAGTGGTTCAACGAAACCAAGGGCTTTGGTTTCATCTCCCCGGACAACGGCGGCGACGATCTGTTCGCCCATTTCTCGGAAATTCGCGGCACGGGTTTCAAGACCCTGGCCGAAGGCCAGAAGGTCAGCTTCGAAGTGAAGCGCGGCCCGAAGGGTCTGCAAGCGTCGAACATCACGCCGCAGTAAGCCGCATCGGCATCGGCCGCCGATCGGCGGCGGGTGCCGGATGGAGTTTCGCGCGGGGCGCCGCTGTTCCGGTGGCCTGCGCGTTCCGATGCGCACGACCGATGCATCGCGACATTCACGATGCATCGGCCGTGACGCCTCCCCATCGCATGCGTGACCCGCGTGCGACATAACGCCCTCGCGAAGCGAGCGCCGCTTCGCCAGCGCATCACCGCTTTAACGCATCAACCCGAGCAGACCGACGCCATGCCATAGCAGCCGGCGCGGTCCCGACTACTTGCGCGGCGCTCATCGCGCCGCCGCCACCGACCGCCCGAACGCCGCAACGCGCCGGGCTCCGATCGCAAGACAGGCCCGTGGCCCGTCTGAACGAACCGATACCCGGCAGCCTGCCGGCCGTCGTCCCGTTGCGGGAAACGGCGCCGGGCAGATCGCCGCGGCCGCGGTCAATCACCTTGTCTGGAGGAATTGGTTTGGCAAAAGAAGAACTGCTGGAACTGGACGGAATCGTCGACGAAGTGCTGCCGGACAGCAAATACCGTGTCACGCTGGAAAACGGCGTGGTGGTGGGCGCATATGCGTCGGGCCGCATGCGCAAGAACCACATCCGCATTCTCGCGGGTGACCGCGTGACGCTGGAACTGTCGATGTACGACCTTACCAAGGGCCGCATCAACTTCCGTCACAAGGACGCGAATTCCCCGCGTCCGCAACGCAACAGCGGGCCGCGCCGCTAAGCGGCCAGGATCGCGCGCGCAGCACCGCGCCGATCTACTCCCGTCCGGCCATGCGGCCGGACGAACCGGATGGACGGCACGGGTCGTGCCGTTCGTCGGTCGCTTGCGGCGTCGTCACGCCGTGGCGGCCCAGGTCGCATCCCGATCGAACCGCCCGGTTCGGATCGTCGTTTCTCCCCCGTACTCGTTGATTCGCTGCGCATTGCGCCGGCCGGCCACATCGGCAGCTGGTTGAGCACGCACGCCGCGCACGCACTGTGCGTCGCTTTACGCGGATGCCGGCACGGTCGTACACTCGTCGGCAATTCGCGGCTCGCGCGTGGCTTTCAATCCCTTCAGTCGCTTTCAGCGGGCCAACGACCGTGCCAGCCGGACATTCGTCGCGCGACGCCAGGAGGCGCCATGAGTGCAGACGCAGCTCCCGCATCCCCACCGGTTCAGGATCGCATCCAGCACGTGTTCGTGCTGATGCTCGAGAACCGCTCGTTCGATCACCTGTTCGCGCTGTCGGGCATCGCCGACATCGTCGCCGCGTCGCCGGGCGACAGCAATGCGTATGGCGGCGCCGTCTATCCGTTCGGCGGCGGCGCGCCCGACCGGATGCCGACCGACCCGTGCCACGAATTCACCGACGTGCTCGAACAGCTCTGCGGCGCGGGCGTGCCGTTCATGAAAGGGCAGGCTTATCCGGGCGTCAATAATTCGGGATTCGTGTCGAACTACGCGACGTCGCATTCCGAAGGCACGCCGCCTCAGCCGGCCGACGCGGGCAAGATCATGCAGGGCGCCGACGTGCGGACGCACGCGCCGTCGCTGTACGCACTCGCGAATGCGTTCGTGCTGTGCGACGCGTGGCATGCGTCGATGCCGGGGCCGACCTGGCCGAACCGCTTCTTCCTGCACGGCGCGTCGTCGGCCGGGCTCGACCATTCGCCGACCAGGGAGGAAATGGGCGGGTGGGAGGCGTTCGACGGCTTCCGCTATCCGAAGGGTTCGATCTTCGGTGCGCTCGGCGACGACAACTGGCGCATCTACCAGGATCAGTCGGGCGACCCGCTCGGCCACGTGCCGCAGGTCGCGTCGCTGAAGGGCATCAGCTTCGTCGACGTCGACGATCTCGCGCACTTCGAGGCCGATCTCGCGGCCGGCTACACGGCACGCTACACGTTCATCGAGCCGAGCTACGGCGACATCGTGCACGGCACCTACCGGAACGGCAGCTCGCAACACCCGATGGACGGGCTGGCCGGCGGCGACCAGCTCGCCGCGCGCGTGTACAACGCGATCCGCAATTCGCCGGTGTGGAACAGCAGCCTGTTCGTGATCGTCTACGACGAGCACGGCGGCTTCTACGATTCGGTCAGGCCGGGCGCCGCGCCGCCGCCGAACGACGGCGCGGCCGCGACGCTGAATGCGAGCGGCTTCGGCTTCGACGTGTATGGCGTGCGCGTGCCGGCGATCGTGATTTCGCCGTGGGTCGCGGCCGGGAAGGTCGACCACACGCCGTACGATCATGCGTCGGTCGCCGCGACGCTCGAGCGGCTGTTCGGCCTCGCGCCGCTGACCGATCGCGACCGCCTCGCCAACGACCTGCTGGCGCTCGTGACGACCACCTGCCGCACCGACTGCCCGCAAAGGATTGGATCATGAGCACGACCCCGGCCCTGGACCCGCGTGACGCGCTGCCCGTGCGCGACGGCACGAGCCTGATCGCCTATCTGCACATCCTGAAGAAAGCGCATGCGGCGCTGGTCGGCCACGACAACGCCCATCTGCGCTTCAGCGAGATCGTGACGCGCGGGCAGGCGCGGCAATACATCGAGGAACTGATGCCGACGCTGCTGCAGGCGCGTGCGGAACACCGGCGGCGCCGGCACGGCGGGAAGCATCGCTGACGGGTATGGCGGCGCACGGGTGGGGCGGTGTGAAGCCGGTGCGTGCGTGAGAGAGGCCGCGACGCGTCACGCCGCTTGGCGCGCGCGCTGCACGCTGACTGCCGCTACCGCCGCACCCGTCAACTGAACGGCCGCGCCGGCAAACATCGCCGCGCGCAAGCCGGTCGCGCCGCCGTGCGCGGCCGCGAACAGCGTGCCGAGTACCGCGATTCCGAGCGTCGCGCCGGCCATCCGCGCGACGTTGACGAGCGCACTCGCGGTGCCCGAGCGCGCGGCCTCGACCGCGCCAACGGCGACGGTCATCAACGGCCCTGTCGCGATCCCCATTCCGAGTCCCGTCAACGCTAGCCCGATTTCAGTGCCGAGCAGGCTCGATGAACCGGCGGACGCGCCGATCGCAGCGAGCCCGCTCGCGATCACCGCGACGCCGCCGGCCGTCGTCGTGCGCGTGCCGACGCGCTCGGACAGCGGCCCGGAGCACGGCGACACGACAACGAACGCGAGCGCCATCGGCAGCAGCGCGAGGCCCGCACCGATCGAGTCGAGGCGGCCGATGCTTTGCCAGGTCAGCGGCAGCAGGAACAGCACGCCGTACATCCCGAACGTCATGCCGGCGGTTGCGGCGATCGCGCCGCGAAACGTGCCGATCCGGAAGAGGTCGAGCGGTACAAGCGCGGCCGCGCCGTGGCGCCGTTCGATCGAGGTGAATACGACGAACGACACAATCGCGACGCAGCTCGCGAGCGCGCACGCGGCCGGCGAATCGCGGAACACGATCGCCGAATATGCGAGCGCGCCGAGCGCGAGCGCACCCGTAACTTGCGCGCCGCCGTCGAAATGCCGGCCGCGCGGGTCGGACGACTCGGGCACGGCCGGGATCGCGAGCAGCATCGCGGCGATGCTCAGCGGCACGACGACGAAGAAGATGCTGCGCCAGCCGAAGTGCCGGATCAGCACGCCGCCGAGCGTCGGGCCGATCGCCATTGCCGCGCCGTTGCACGCAGCCCAGATGCCGAGCGCGCGGCCGCGCTCGACCGGATCGCGCCACACGACACGCACGATCGCGAGCGACGCGGGCAGCAACAATGCCGCGCCGACACCGGCCAGCGCGCGTGCGGCGATCAACACCGACACCGACGGCGCGAGCGCGCACAGCAGCGACGCGACCGTAAACAGCGCGGTGCCGGCGATGAAAATGCGACGCCGGCCGTGGAGATCGGCGAGTAGCCCGCCGGTCAGCAGCAGTACCGCGTAACTGAGGTTGTAACTGTCGACGACCCATTGCAATGCATCGACGCCCGCGTGGAAATAGTCGCCGATCGCGCGCGTCGCGAGATTGACGACGGCCGTGTCGACCTGTGCGACGAGCACGGCGATGCAGAGGGGCAGCAGGGTCAGGCCGCGCCGTCTGCCGGCACGGCTGGCGTATTCGGCGAATTGTTCGGTGCGGGTCACGAGCGATGCTCCTCGGGTGTCGAACGATCGAGCTTAGGCGCCGCCTGCTGACAGCGTGGCGTCAACAGGCGAGGGCAGCCGGCGCGCAAGCGGCGTACCCGGCATCGCGGTCGTTTGCCTCTTTCCTCCCGTCAAAAGAAAACGGGGCTTCCACCCCGTTTCGCACCGCTTCCGGATGGATGCCTGCCGCGCCGCAGTTGTACATCGCGGTCGGCATCTCGGGCGCGATCCAGCATCTCGCCGGCATGAAGGATTCGAAGGTGATCGTCGTGATCAACAAGGATCCGGAAGCGCCGATCTTCAGCGTGGTCGACTACGGTGTCGTCGGCGATCTGTTCACGCTCGTGCCGGAAGCGGTCGCGGCGCTCTGACGATGCCGCTATTCGAATTCAACGAGATGCGGCCGCGCGTCGATCCGTCCGCGTATGTCGACCCGAGCGCGGTCGTGATCGGCGACGTGACGATCGGCGCGCGCTGCTACATCGGCCCGCATGCGAGCCTGCGCGGCGACTTCGGCGCGATCGTCGTCGCGGACGGCAGCAACGTGCAGGACGGCTGCGTGCTGCATGAAGGGTCGGCGAGCAGTGCCGGCTCGGCGTCAACGGCCACGTCGGCCATGGCGCGATCGTGCATGACGCGACGCTCGAACCGGACACGATGAGCGGGCCGATACCGGATCGATTGCGTCACACGTCGCCGTTGGCTTAAGATCGGCAGGAGTTCATCCCACGCCTTCAGCGCCAATGAAAACGAGCATACGCCTGCGGGTCGCCGTCATTACCTCCGCCTTTGCGGTTTTCAACGTCTACATGCACATTCAGCAGTTCATCAGCGGCTGCATATGGGTCAGGGGCCATCATCGCTGCAGTTTCGAAAACAGCGCGAATTTCGAAGGCTGGATGGATCTCGACCTGCTGGTCACGTGCTGCTGGGTCGCCGGCGCCGTGATGGGCTGGGTGGCCGTCGCAGAGGCGGCGAGAAAGCCGGGTTAACGGGCGACACCCATGTTCGTGTTCGACGAATCGGCTGCAACATGGCGTTCGATCGAATCGACTCTGTCAATCCGTGACTACGCGTATTCGCTGGCCGGCGGCGAAGCCGCTCTTGATTCCGCTCTTGATTCAATCGAACCGGAAATGAACTCGCGAGCTGCTGTCGGCGGAAGAGATCACGGCGATCCTCGGCGAGTGTTTCCGCGCGGCGCGAGTGCCGCGTGGTGTGCGATCGTCGCGTCGCTGTTCGTGTGAGATCCGGGTGCGACGACGGTGGCCGGAACCGCCTTCGTCGAGTCGTTCGGAACGTCACGCGTGAGGCCGGAACGCACGGGTTTCACGCGTCGAACCGGCCTTCCATTCCGGCTTTGATTTCCCCAGTGCCGTGCACTAGATTCGAAGCGTTCATATGTCACCGAGCGCGAGGTGGAGTCATGACTCCGTGGGAAATTCAGGGTACCGAATTGATCAGTTGCAATTGCTCATACGGTTGTCCTTGCCAGTTCAGTGCGTTGCCGACCAACGGCAATTGCGAAGCGATGGGCGCGATTTCGATCGACAGCGGCCACTACGGTGACGTGGTGCTCGACGGCGTCAGGATCGCTGTCGTGTTTCAGTGGCCGGGGGCGGTCCACGAAGGCAAGGGCAAGTGCCAGCCGATCGTCGACGAGCGCGCCAGCCCGGCACAGCGCGAAGCGGTGCTGAAGATCATGACCGGTCAGGATACCGATCCGTTTGCGACGATGTTCTCGGTGTATGCGTCGACGCTCGAGCACGCGTTCGAGCCGATCTTCACGAAGATCGATTTCGACGTCGATGTCGATGCGCGGCGCGGCCGGATTCATGTCGACGGCGTGTTCGACGTTGCGGGCGATCCGATTCTCAACCCGGTGACGGGCGCCGAGCATCGCGCGCGAATCGACCTGCCGAACGGCTTCGAATACGAGCTTGCCGAGATCGGTTCGGGCACGGGGCGCTCGCAAGGCAACATCGCGTTGACGCTCGACGGAACCTACGCGCAGTTCGCGCGGCTGCACATGAACAACCACGGGCTGATCCGGCATCGCGTTGCGGCATGACTCCGTTCGACACCTGGCTCGGGCGCGAGCGCGTCGTCACGCTGCTCGGCATGGCCGCGCTCGTCGGCGCGTGCTGGTTCTATCTGTGGATGGGCGCGGGAACCGGCATGTCGGCGCTGGAGATGACAACGGTCGCGCTCTTTCCGCATCGACTGGCGGCCGGCATGGGCAGCATGGATCCGTCGCTGCCGACCGTGATTGCGATGTGGTGGGTGATGATGATCGCGATGATGACGCCCAGCGCGGCGCCGCTCGTGATGCTGTACCGGCGCGTGCTGCGGCATCGCGGCGCGGACGGCTCGGGTGCCGCGTTCATGTCGGTGTCGCTGCTGGCCGGTTATCTGGCCGTATGGCTCGCGTTCTCGATCGGCGCGGCGTTGCTTCAGGTGCTGCTGCAGCCGGCCGGGCTGATCTCCGCAATGATGCTGTGGTCGAAGAGCGCTGTTCTTTCCGCAGTCGTTCTCGCGCTGGCCGGGCTCTATCAATTCTCGCCGCTGAAACGCGCGTGCCTTCGGCAATGCCGCGCGCCGGCCGGTTTTCTGGTCGCGCACTGGCGTCCGGGCGTCGTCGGCAGTTTCCTGCTCGGCGCGCGCCACGGCATGTATTGCGTGGGCTGCTGTTGGTTGCTGATGGCGCTGCTATTCGTCGGCGGCGTGATGAATGTCGTCTGGATTGCCGCGCTGTCGCTGTTCGTGTTCGCGGAAAAAATCCTGCCAGGTGGAGACCTTGTCGGGCGCGTGCTGGGCGTCGTGCTGATCGCCTGGGCCGCCGTGACGTTGATCGTTTGAATGGGGCATCCGGGTTCGCAAGTCATTCGCGATGCGCGACTTCCACACGCAGCGGAAACGTCTTCGGGGTAACGGGAGATTTTCAATGAAGCGGCGGCTTGCGCGAGGTGCCGGGGCGGGGGCAAGCGAGGTGCGGTCGCGGCCGTTTTTTCACCGCTCGTGCTACGTAACGCAGGGCCGGTGTTACGTCGGCGTCGCGGGGACGCGAGGGCGGATCGAACCGCAGGGCTGGACTCGCATGCGATGCGTCGTGCCGGAAAGTGCCGTCAGGAAAGCCGCTACGGCGCGGTTGAGGAATTGTTAACGAAGCCGACGAAGGTGGCACGGTAGATGCTTGCTGGAATGTTCGCGCTGAATAGCTGACGGGGACTTCCATGCAAAATCATTTCATCAAGGCGAACGTTGCGCTCGCCGCCATTGCCGCGGCGTGTGCGCTGGCCGCGTGCGGCGGCAGCGACGTTACGGTGCCGAAACTGGCCGGTAACAACATCGGAACGAGTACGAGCGGCACGAGCGGGAGCAGCGGCACGAGCGGGAGCAGTGGCACGAGCGGAACCAGCGGGACTAGCGGGACTAGCGGAACCAGCGGGACCAGCGGGACCAGCGGAACCAGCGGAACTAGCGGAACTAGCGGGACTAGCGGAACCAGCGGAACCAGCGGAACCAGCGGAACCAGCGGGACTAGCGGGACCAGTGGCACAAGCGGAACCAGCAGCGGCACCAGCGGAATCGGAGGCACCAGCGGAACCAGCGGCACGCCCAGCACCAACGGCATCGTCAGCTCGGTCGGCTCCGTTGTCACGGACGTGGGCGTCACGATAGGCGGCGCGAGCCTGCCCGGCGGCGTCAGCAAGGGCGTGACCGCCGGGCCGGCCGACACGGTCACCGGCGTCGGCACGATCGTCCGCGATACGTCGAACGCCGTGAGCAACGGCATCGGTCAGATCGGCTTCACGCCGAACCCGGTCGGCACGACGGTCGCCGGCCTCGGCACCATCGTCGGCTCGACCAGCAATCCGGTTAGCGGTCTCGGCGAGACGGTGAAGGCGCTCGGCTCCGGTCCGCTGTCGCCGCTGGCGCCGATCACGACGCCGGTCGGCGGCTTGCTCGACACGGTGGCCGGCGGTCTGAAGTCGGGCGGCACCATGCTCGGCTCGGCCCTGTCGTCGGGCCCGGTCCAGCAGGCGACGCAGGCGCTCAGCACGGCGATCACCCCGCTCGTGACGACGGCCGGCCAACTCACGCAACAGGTCGGCACGGCAACCGGCCTCGGCCAGCCGGTCGCCGGCCTGCTCGGGCAGGTCGGCAGCGCAATCACGTCCGCCGGATGGAAGGTGACGTCTACGTCGCCGCAGCCGGTCGTTAGCGGTGTCGGTGACCTCGTCCGTGCCGTCGGCAATACGGTGACCAATGCGGGCGGGCTCGTGAATCCGAGCGGCGCGAATGGCGCGGTGCCGATCGCCGGCCTGGTGACGAGTGTGGTCGGCGGCATGCCGGCGCCCGTGCACGACGGTTCCGCGACCGGCACGGGTGGCACCACGCCGTTGGGCGGCGGCGGCAATCCGCTCGCGTCGGTGACGTCGCTGGTGGGCGGCCTGCTCGGCGGCGCGGTCGGCAAATAGCCGATCGGCGCCGAACGTCACAGAGGCAACCGGCCAAATGGCCTTGGAGACGGCTTCAGCATCGCCCGACGCGGGAAACCTGACGGCAGCGGTCCCGGGAAGGTCCGTTGGGTCGTTGAACGCACGCACGCTTGGTTTGCATCATTTCCGGCATCCTCGCATTCGTTCCGAGCGACGTGCCGACATCCACGAAGCGCTTCTTAAACCCGGCTGCCGCATGATCTGCTGGAACACCTCACGGCGATCGTTATGAAACCGCCTCTTGGCCTCACCTTAATGCGGCCGTGCCGCCGCATGCTGCTGCAGCGCCTCCAGGTGCTCGATGATCTGATTGGCGATTTCCTTCGCCAATGAATCGACCGCGATCGTCCCCTCGACTTTCTTGACGACGAACTTTGCCGCAACGATGTACGGATTCCAGCTCGCCACCGTGCCCTGCGCCTTGATCGCATCCTTCACGCCGATGATCGCAAACGGCACGTTGGAGTCCCCAGCCGCGTCGGCGATCGTCACTGAGACTTCCGTGTTCGGGTTGCCGTCGTCCGAGCCGCCTTGCAGCAGCGACTGAATGCGGCCGCTCGGGACGCGTGAATAGAAAACGCCGCCGATCAGCCAGCCCGATGCGTGCATCGGCAATGGCTCGCCGGGTGCGAGATAACGCGCGGTGACGCCCGCGTTGCTTAGCTGCTGGACGATGGCCTTCGCCAACGCACCTGCATTCTGGCTAGCCGACCTCCCGTGCGTGATCGCGCGCGAACGGGACAGCAAGCGCCCCGAGCCGTTGCTTTCTTGAACGACCTGGAAAGCCCGCACGTACATGACCGGTGTGGCAGGCGCGACGTCCGAGCCGCTCGCGGCCGGCTGCTGCGCGTGCGCGAAACTCGTCGCAAACCAAATGATGAACGCGGCAAAAACTGCCTGATTGAGCTTTCTCATTGTTTTCGCCCATTTTTCAAGATTGGAACGAGGGCCAGCTTATGAGCGTGAATACGGGGCGTCAACCTTGCAATTACCCACAACCTGCGAAAGCAGGTCAATAAGTGTTTTGAGTAAACGACTTTGAAGATTGAGCATTAGGTATATCTGCGCTTGGAACCGAGGGATGGATTCTTTTCCCTCTTATTTCAAACGCAGAGCTGCAACGATTCGCAGCGCTCGCCCGTCTTGATGACGACAAGTTGAGCCCTATCCAGACGCCATCGGCTGAGTTGTCGACCATTGCTACCCGTCTCTTGGTCGGCCGACCGTCACCGGCCGCCCAAGGTTCCAGCCGGGATCTTCCGGCCGGCCATTAAAACGCGGCCAGCTACTTGCGGCCGTCATCGAACTTCGACGGCGGCCGCGCCAGCCCGCGCGCCGGCAGCGGCGTCGACATCACGATCGACGTGCGCGTTTCGCCGTACAGGTTGATGCGTTCGATCAACTGTTCGAGGTGGGTCATGCTGGTGGCGACGAACCGCATGACATACGAGTCGGCGCCCGTCACGTGATGGCATTCGACGACTTCGGGAATCGTCTCCAGCAACTTGAGGAATTTCGCTTTCGCCGGCTGCGGCACCGTGATGCCGATCAGCGCACTCACCGGATAGCCGGCTGCGGCCGGGTTGATCCGGGCCGTGTAGCCCTCGATGACGCCGGCCGTTTCAAGGCGCTTCACGCGTTCCGTCACCGCCGGCACCGACAGGTGAACCTGGCGGGCCAGCTCCGTATAGCTGATGCGGCCGTTGGCCTGCAACAGCGCGAGTATCTTCCAGTCCAGATCGTCCATCGCGGCGGTTTTTTTAAGGCAGAACGGCTATTTTTCCTTAAAAACAGCATTCAGCGGCGACCGGACTTTCCCTACGATGCCTGTTCAACCCGTTGCATGTCGCAAGGAGCAGGCGATGCTGTTCATCAAGTCCGTCGTAATGGGGCTGTCGATCGCGGTGCCGGTCGGCCCGATCGGCATGCTGTGCATTCAGCGCAGCCTGAGCCGCGGCTTTCAGGCGGGGTTCGCGACGGGTGTCGGCGCCGCGTGCGCCGACGCGATCTATGGCCTGCTCGGCGCGCTGGGCATCGCGGGCATCGTCACCGCATTCCCGATGCTGACCGTCGGCCTGAAGATCGGCGGCGGCGCGTTCCTCGTGTGGCTGGCGTGGACCATCGCGCGCCAGGCGCCGGCCGCGTCGACGCAGCAACGCGACCTGCCGCGCACGACTGTCCTGCGCGATTTCCTGACGACGTTCGGCCTCACGCTGTCGAACCCGATGACGATCCTGTCGTTCGTCGGGATTTTCGCGGCGCTCGGCCCGTTGTCGGGCGCGCGGGAAGGTGCGATGTGGCCGGCCGTGTCGCTGATGGTCGCCGGCGTGTTCATCGGTTCCGCAACGTGGTGGCTGTGCCTGAGCGGCGCGACCGCCGCGCTGCGCACGAAGATGTCGTTCGCGTTCATGCACGGGCTGTCGCGCGTGTCGGCCGTCGTCGTCGCGGCATTCGGCGCGATCCAGTTGGTCGCGGGCGTGCGCGGCGTCATCTAGGTGAGCGATCCGTCGCTGCCGTCGTTCCGACAATGACGACCGCGCGCGGCAGCGCCGGCCGGCACGCGCCGTTACATGCGGGTGCCGGCGTGCGTGCGGCCGCTCGGGTCGCCGCCGCGGTCGGGCGGCGTATTGTTCTGATCGATCTTCGCGAGCACGAAGCCGGCGGCCGGCAGCGCGCCGGGCGCACGATGGGGCGCCTGCGCGACTGCTTCGTGCGGCGATGCGGCGGGAAAACCGGCTGACGTAACGCCCGGTTGAGCGAACGCCGAAAGGGAAACGGCCGCCAGGGCGGCGGCGACGATCGCGTGCGTGTTCATGGTGGCTCCTTCACGACTGACTTCAGGACAACGTAATCAGTCTAGGGCGCGAAACTTAACGCGACGTGAAGGAGCGGCGGCGCGCAGATGACAGGATGTTCATGCGCGCCGCGACGTTCATGCCGATGTCGATACCAGCGCGCAGAAGTTCTCGAGATCGACGTTGCCGCCGCTGATCACCACGCCGACACGCTTGCCTTGCAGCTGGTCCTTCATTCGTCGCACGGCGGCGAACGACAGGCAGCCGGTCGGCTCGACGACAATCTTCATACGCGTCGCGAAGAAGCGCATGCAGTCGACGAGTTCGGCGTCCGTCGCGGTCAGGATGTCGTCGACGTCGCGGCGGATGATCGGGAACGTCAGGTTGCCGAGGTGCTGCGTCTGCGCGCCGTCGGCGATCGTGCGCGGTGTGTCGATATGCACGATCGCGCCCGACCGGAACGATTGCTGGCCGTCGTTACCGGCTTCCGGCTCGACGCCGTACAACGTCGCGTGCGGCGACAGCGCACGCGTGGCCAGCGCGGTGCCCGACAGCAGCCCGCCGCCGCCGAGCGGCGTGAATACCGCGTCGAGCGGCCCGACTTCGTCGAACAGTTCCTTCGCCGCCGTGCCCTGGCCGGCGATCACGTCCGGATGGTCGTAGGGCGGGACCAGCGTGAGCCCGTGCTTCTCCGCAAGGTCGCGCCCGATCTGCTCGCGATCCTCGGTATAGCGGTCGTAGGTCACGACGTTGCCGCCATAGCCGCGCGTCGCGGCCATCTTCGCGGCCGGCGCATCCTGCGGCATCACGATCGTCGCCGGGATGCCGAGGATGCGCGCCGACAGCGCGATCGCCTGCGCATGGTTGCCGGACGAGAATGCGACGACGCCATTGCGGCGCTGCTCGGCGTCGAAGCGCGACAGCGCGTTGAACGCGCCGCGGAACTTGAATGCGCCCATGCGCTGCAGGTTCTCGCACTTGAAGAACACCTGCGCGCCGAGCGCCTCGTCGATCGTCCGCGACGTCATCACCGGCGTGCGGTGCGCATGGCCTTCGAGCCGGGCCGCGGCGGCGGCAACGTCGTCGTACGTGGGGAGAGTCGGAGAGTTCATGGTCGTTCGAGGGTCGGAAAATTTAGTCAACATGAAAGCAGTGCGCTTGCCTCATTTCGCATCGTTGTACACGGTCGCGCGCGATACGCCGAGGTGCTGCGACACGATCTCCATCGCGCGGCGCACCTCGAGAAAGCCGTCGGCCTTCAGCGTGTGCATCAGCTCGCGACGCTGGTCGGTCTTCAGTTCGCGCGGCGTCGTCGCGAGGCGCGTCGCGAACGCGTCGATGCGTTGCCGGATCGCGTCCGCGCCGGCCGGGTCGAGCGTTTCGGCGACGGTTTCGCCGTCCGTGCTGCAGAACTGGTTCAGCATGCCCTGGAAGCCGCGGAACAGCGTGACGTCGGCGTTCAGGCACAGCGCGGCCACGTAGCGCCCGGTCGAATCCTTGATGCCGATCGACGTGCTTTTCGCGGTGCGGCCGTCGGCGAAGCGGTTCGGGTAGTTCGCGAGCACCTGCGGGAAATCGTCGTCCTCGATGCGGGCGAGGCCGAGCTCGGTCGCGGGGTCGCCGACCGCGCGTCCGGACAGGTTGTTGTGGATCGCGAGGATCGCGTGCTTCGGCGTGCGCAGGTCGTGGACCACGACCTCGGTGAACGGCGCGAACATCTCGCCGAGCCCTTCGGCGATGCGCTGCACCTGTTCGATCAGCGATGCCTGCTCCGACTGCGCTTTGTTCCGGGTGGTGGTCATGGTGGGCTCGCGTTCAGGTTTCGGATCGATGCGACGGTTTCGGGAAACGGTCAACCGGCGTGTTCCTGGTCGGTTGTCGTTTCCGGCCGCGTGATGTCGGCCAGCAACGGGCGCGCGATCCGCACGTAGTCGGCCGCATCGAGCACGACCGAGCGATCGAGGCGGCCCGCGTTGAACGCGATCTCGTCGTTGCGTTCGACCAGCGCGGGATCGACGACGAGCGTCACGTTGCCGTCGAACACGAACGGCGGCACGGCGCCCATCACGCAGCGGGTAACGGCGGCCGCGACATCGGGTGACGCGAGCGTCGCCTTGCGGCGGCCGACGGCGTCCGCGACCTTGCGGAAATCTATCTTCAGGTGGCCGGGGATCACGGCGAGCGCGGTCGTGTTGCCGCCGTCCTTGAACGTGCACAGCATCGCCTTCGCGCCCTGTTCGGGGCGCGTGCCGCGGATCGCGGCGATGATGTCGGATTTACCTTCCGCCGGGTGTTCCAGCACGCGGAAACGGGCGCCGGACGTGGTCAGCAGGTCGCAAAGCGTGTCGAAAACGGGGTAGTCGTTCATGTCGCTCATGTCGTTCCGGGCGGGATGGTCGATGGATTGTCCAATTATAGACGTTTTGTCACGGGCGGGCGTCTATCGTTGAGCTGGTCCTTTGACGCACGCAGGATGACCTTTGGCGTAACTGCGGTCACGGAGGATGACGAATCTTGACGGCAGATCAATTCGACTGCCGGGGTTGCATACGGAGTCGTGGAAGCTAGACTGGAAGTTCCCCATGCAAACCATGGAGGGAGGCATGACGACCATGACGACCATCTATGTCGTGAAGACCGGTGAGCAGTTCCTCTGCACCGGTGAGGATGGCGACATCGGCATGGCACCGGTGATTGAAGACGCCATGTCCTTTCTGTCGTATGAGGAAGCGAAAAAAGCGGCGAACGAGAACGCCGACCCCGGATACGAAATCGTGACCGTCGACATCACCGTCCGCTGACGCGGAGTTCGTTGCCGGGCGCTCGGTGACGGCGGGTGCCAGCAATTTTGCTTGCTCCATGCGATATGGTGACCGGTTGGCTGCGTCCAAAATCATCTGCGAACAGGCTACATTGCGCATCGAGATTCGCACGATGCGGCCAACCGAATACCGCCGCAGTGCGGGCGCCGCGGCCTCGCGAGCACGGTGCGGCGTCGTTCCGGTTCGGCCAAAACCCGTCCTTCGCACGTGATTCGGGTGGGACATGTGAATGTCGGCTCGGCTACGAGACTTTCGTCTATCGGTCAGTCTTCTCGCGCAAGACGTAGCAGGATGTCGGCGAGGGCACGAATTTTCGGTTGTGTCGCCCGTTGGGGCGGGTAGACGAGGAAATAGGAAAGGCCGTTTCGAACCACGTCCCGAAACGGCGTCACCAGAGATCCCTCCCGAAGTCGGTCTCTTGCCATCCGCGGATCGCCTATTGCAATTCCGTGTCCTTCCATCGACGCTGCGAGCGTCAATTCGAGGGTATCGAATACGAGTCCACGTCCTGCATCGATCCGGGGTGAGCCAACATGATCGAGCCAGCATCGCCACTCTGCATGACCGGGGCCGGGATGGAGCAAATTGGCGTGCGCAAGGTCGGCTACGGATTGCAGCGATGTTGCCAATATGGGCGCGCACATCGGCGTGAGCGTCTCCTCGAATAACGGAATCGCTTCCATACCGGCCCACTGCCCCGTGCCTCGCACGACGATGGCATCGACGTCGGTCGCAGTGAAATCCGGGGTATCGTGCGCCGATGTCGAGATGCGGAGCTCCGTATCGCCCAGCGCGCGATTGATGTCAGGCAGCCGTGGGAGCAACCAGCGAATTGCAAACGTGGACGGTAACCTCAACGTGAGTACCGAGGTCGTCCCTGCATGGATGTCGGCATGCCGAACCAATTGCGTGAGAACGTTCACCGTGACAGTCAGCAGCGCGCTTCCTTCTGCCGTCAACGTCAGCCCCGACGCGTGACGCACAAAGAGTGCGCACCGATAATGCGCTTCCAGCTGCTGGATCTGGCGGCTCACTGCGCCTTGCGTTCGGCATAGATGGTCCGCGGCCTTGCTGACGCTGCCGAGCTGCGCCGCTGCCACGAATGACTGAAACGCTGTCAACGGCGGCAGGGGGCGCGTAAGGTCAGCCAGCGGATATGCATGCGCTGCATACCCGGATTGCGAATTTTTCGATTGTTCAGTCATCAGTGCGTCGCTATCGTGCGTCTACCGCATGCCCCATTCTTGCGAATGGACGGGTTATCAACGAACGATCGGAGGAAAATTTTGAACTCAACGCCGGAATCACCATACCCGCAACGGGTTCGCGCCTACCTCCGGGAACTGGAGCGAGGTGATGTTGGCGCCATCTGTGCGTTGTTCGCGCCGGAGGCCCTGATTTTCTCGCCGTTTCTCGGCTGGATGCACGCTGAGCCGTTCTTTTCGAAGGTCGCTGCCGCATCGGGAGAGAGCAAGATTACACCAATCGATATCTGCGTCAGCGCGACCGGAGCTCGACGCGCGACGGGTTATTTCATCTACGACTGGGGCCTGAAAGACGGTTCCTCGGTGCGCTTCGAGTGCGTCGACGTGTTCGAATTCGACGTCGCGGGGCTCATCGAACGGATGATCATCGTCTACGACACGCATCCGATTCGCAGTACGGTCGGGGACAAGTACGCGTAGCCGAGGCGATGGGGGCCCGTAACGGGTGGCACCCTGCGACGAATGTCGCTCGATATCGAGGGCTGGCGTCTGCGGGGAGCTTGTCCGCGTGACGTCGAACATTCGCAGGTGGCGGATGTCCGGCTGGGGGCAAGCGTTTTGGGATGAGGCGGGATGCCTGGGTGATCTTGGAGCCTGCCGTCAACATTGGAGGATTGGAACGGGCGGCAATCCACGGACGCGCAAACGTACACTCAAACTACCGTTCGCGACATCTGAATCACGCCGAGTCTTAGCTGCCTCGATCGAAATCGATCCCACGCAACCTCAGCGCCTTACATACCCGGTCCAGCACAACATCGTTATCGCCGGCGCTGACGAAATAGCGCCCGGCGCCAAGCGCCTCCATGCCGGAAGGGAATGCAAATACCGGAGAAGTCTGGTTTCTCACCGTCCCTTCGAAGTAGTAGCTATACCGATTGTCTCGATCATTCGGTGAATAGACGCATTGATAGGTGTTTAACCATCCCAGAAAAGACCGATTGATGCGATACAGGGCAGGATAGAGGCGGCGAAGTGCGCTCGATCTGAAATGCACTTCCCCGACCGTCCAGAGGGTTCCGCGTACGGTTCGAGGAAGGCGGATCGTGACGATTGGCGATTTTTCCGCGTTGACGGAGCCGTCCTCTGTGTATTGCAGTGCTCCGGAACTGGAAAAATGCAGAACTGTTTGATGTGGCGTTACCACTTCGCGAGGTCGATCGTCCAATTCCCGAAACCATGTCAGCACAATTTCACTGTCTACTGGATCGGCAATGAATCGATAGGATGTCGGCATACAAGCCTCGTATCGTAATGGTCGCCGATACTATCAGGCCCCGTGTGCCTGGTCTCGACTGAATGCCCGGATGCGTGTTGGTCTGCTTCAGGCCGGCGGCCGGCGCGAACACCGCGATGTCGAACCCGGCCGGCGCGCCGCTCGAGGAGATCAACAACCACTATGCGAACGTGCCGCTGCAGCGCGTCGGCCTGCCCGACGAGATCGCACGCGCGACGCTGCTCCTCGCGAGCGACGAAGCGTCGTATTGCAACGGTGCCGAACTGGCCGTCGACGGCGGGATGGCGGCGGGCGCGTATTACCCCGGATTGCCGGGGGCGCCGTTTTGAGCAGTGGCGTACATCACGCGTTGGAGCACGATGTTTGTGTACGCAACCTAATTCAGGGTTTGCCTGAGTAGCGAAAACGAGAATTCGCCGGGCGCGCATGTGCAATTTTCATCCGCGCAACCGGCGGGCCGAACTTGCCGCTTTCGCCAAACGCTTGTCCGACGGACGTTCCCCGCGTTTCGTCCCCGGCAGCGATCGCGTCGACGCAGTCGAAATGACTTTCCTGCAACACATGTGCCTGCACGTCGTGACAGTTGTTTCTTGTTGCAACGCAACGCCCGCTCGATAACGGCGATGGTATGCTGGCCGGCATGGAAGTTGTAAGGCAGGTTGCTGGCATGGCGAAACTCGCGTTCGCATCTTCTAACGAGACATCACATCCTCTCGCCCGCATCGCGGCATCGACACGCGCACAGCTCGCGTGCCCCGCGTTGCGCGTTGCTGCGTCCTGCATTCCGATCGCATTTCCCATCTGGCGGGTTCACCCCGCATCCCCCATTCCCGTCCAATAATCTGGAGACATCCCCATGTCGCAAAACAATCTGGCCGAAGCAACGCACGGCCCGCTGATCGCTCCGCCGGCTTTCGTCAAGCATCGCAAGCTGATCGACTGGGTGTCGCGCATTGCGGCGCTCACGGAGCCCGATCGCGTCGTGTGGTGTGACGGTTCGCAGGAGGAATACGACGCGCTGTGCCAGGCGATGGTCGACCAGGGCACGCTTACGCGCCTGAACCCGGCGAAGCGCCCGAACTCGTATCTCGCGCAATCCGATCCGTCCGACGTTGCACGTGTCGAAGACCGCACGTTCATCTGCGCGGAATCGCGCGACGACGTCGGCCCGACCAACAACTGGGTCGCGCCCGCCGAAATGCGCGAGACGCTCGACGAGCTGTTCCGCGGCTCGATGCGCGGCCGCACGCTGTACGTGGTGCCGTTTTCGATGGGCCCGCTCGGCTCGCCGATCGCGCACGTCGGCGTCGAACTGTCCGACAGCCCGTACGTTGTGGTGAACATGCGGATCATGACGCGCATGGGCCGCGACGTGTACGACGTGCTGGGCGAGGACGGCGAGTTCGTGCCGTGCGTGCACAGCGTCGGCCATCCGCTCGAAGCGGGCGAGCAAGACGTGCGGTGGCCGTGCAACCCGGCCAAGTACATCGTGCATTTCCCCGAGACGCGCGAGATCTGGAGCTTCGGTTCGGGCTACGGCGGCAACGCGCTGCTCGGCAAGAAGTGCTTCGCACTGCGCATCGCGTCGACGATGGGCCGCGACCAGGGCTGGCTCGCCGAGCACATGCTGATCCTCGGCGTGACGTCGCCGGCCGGCAAGAAGTATCACGTCGCGGCCGCGTTCCCGTCCGCGTGCGGCAAGACCAACTTCGCGATGCTGATCCCGCCGCAGGGCTTCGACGGCTGGAAGGTCACGACGATCGGCGACGACATCGCGTGGCTGAAACCGGGCCGTGACGGCCGCCTGTATGCGATCAACCCGGAAGCCGGCTTCTTCGGCGTCGCGCCGGGCACCGGCGTGAAGACCAACCCGAACGCGATCTCGACGCTGAAGGAAAACGTGATCTTCACGAACGTCGCGCTGACGGAAGACGGCGACGTGTGGTGGGAAGGGCTGACCGACACGCCGCCCGCGAAGCTGACCGACTGGCAGGGCAACCCGTGGACGCCCGAAATCGGCAAGGAAACGGGCCGCAAGGCCGCGCATCCGAATTCGCGCTTTACGGCGCCGGCCGCGCAGTGCCCGTCGATCGACGCGGACTGGGAGAACCCGGCCGGCGTGCCGATCGACGCGTTCATCTTCGGCGGCCGCCGCTCGACGACGGTACCGCTCGTGACCGAGGCGCGCGACTGGGTCGAAGGCGTGTATATGGCCGCGACGATGGGCTCGGAGACGACCGCCGCGGCAGTCGGCCAGCAGGGCATCGTGCGCCGCGACCCGTTCGCGATGCTGCCGTTCTGCGGCTATAACGTCAGCGATTATTTCGCGCACTGGCTGAAGCTCGGCAAGCAGCTCGAAGGCGCGGGCGCCACGTTGCCGAAGATCTACTGCGTGAACTGGTTCCGCAAGGACGCGAACGGCAAGTTCGTCTGGCCTGGCTTCGGCGAGAACATGCGCGTGCTGAAGTGGATGCTCGATCGTCTCGAAGGCACCGGCGGCGGCGGCGAACATGCGTTCGGCGTGTCGCCCGCTTATGAAGACCTGCACTGGGACGGGCTCGATTTCACGCGCGAGCAGTTCGCCGCGGTGACGTCGATGAACGCCGACGAATGGCGCGAGGAGCTGAAACTGCACGCGGCGCTGTTCGACATGCTGAAGCTGCGCTTGCCGGCTGAAATGACCGATACGATGAAGAAAATCGAACAGCGCCTCGGCGGCTGACGATCCGCATCGGCCCATCGATGCATCGACCTTGACGTCCCGCCGCCGGCTTCCATCGCCGGCGGCGGGACGTTTTTGCATCGATGCCGTTTCTCCATCCGCATCTCGCGAAATGCGACGCGGCGGGCCTGTCCACGACGGACATGCGCCGCGCACGCGGCGCGCGACGCATTACGCAGCGCCGCGTAGCGTCGCCTGAAATGAACGACGCCCCGGGCAATCGATCGCATTGCCCGGGGCGTCGTCGTTTCAAGCGGTGAAACGGTGAACCGGCTAGGCGACCAACCCGCCGTCAGCCGAGATCGAGCGCGTTCGTGAGATCGCCCGGCGGCGTCTCGCCGCGCGCGGCGAACGCGTTGTTGCGCGCGGCCACGCCGTCGAGCGGTGCGAGCCCGTGCACGCGGCTGATGAAGCGCAGAATCGAGTTCGTGTCGTACAGTGTGTGATCGACGAAGCCCTTCTTCGCGAACGGCGAGATCACGAGTGCCGGAATCCGCGAGCCCGGCCCCCAGCGGTCGCCGACCGGCGGCGCGACGTGATCCCACCAGCCGCCGTTCTCGTCGTGCGTCATCACGATCACGGTGTTGTCCCATTGCGGACCGCGCCGGATATGATCGATCACGGTCGCGATGTGGCGGTCGCCCGATTCGATGTCCGCGTAACCCGCGTGCATGTTCAGGTTGCCCTGCGGCTTGTAGAACGTGACAGCCGGCAGGCGCCCCGCATCGATGTCGGCGATGAAGCGGTTCGTCGACGCATCGTCGCCGAGCCCTGCATCACGCAGGTGCCGCTGGCGCGCAGCGGTACCCGGCGCGTAGTTGCGGAAGTAGTTGAACGGCTGGTGGTGGTACTGGAAATCGGGCACGGTGCCCGTGTCGCGATGCTCGAGCGCGTATTGCCACGCACCGCTGTACCACGCCCAGTCGATGTTCTTCTCCGACAGGCGATCGCCGATCGTCGCGTAGCCCTGCGGCGGCAGCACGCGATGGTCGCCCGGATCGGCATACGCGGCATTGCCCGGGTCGGGCGGCGGCACATAGCTCGGCTGGTACGGCGGCGCCATCGTGTTTACGCCGTAGCCGTCGGGCGTCAGCGGGCCGTCTCCCGCGAACTTCGGCGGGCCGTCGAGCGCGGATGCCGGCGAATCGGCGGCGAGCGCGAGACGTGTGCCGGCCGGATCGTCGCCTTCGACCTTCGACAGCAGCTTCGCCGCCTGCGGATGCTTGTGCGCGTCCGGATACAGCGGCGGCTGCGCGGAAATCAGGAACATGTGGTTCAGCCACGAACCGCCGAAGGCCGCCATGAAGAAGTTGTCGCACAGCGTGTACTGGCGCGCGAGATTCCACAGCCGCAGCGTGTCGGCCGAATTGCGGTAATGGCCCATCACGAGGCCGCCCGAATCGGCCCAGGCGGCGAACTGGTTGTTGCGGCCGGCCGCGATCTGCATCTGGTTCTGGTAGAAGCGGTGCCACAGGTCGCGCGTGATCACGCCGTTCGGCAGCGGCTTGCCCTGCGCGTCGGCGATCCGGAACGGCGCGTTCGGCAGCTTGTCGATATCGCGCTCGGCGATCGCGTAGCGCTTGCCGTCCACTTCCTGCGCCTGCGGCACGAGCCCGCCCCAGATCTTCGGCAGCACGGGCAGCGGCGTCTTGCCGTCGCGGTCGAGCTGCTGCGCGTGCTCGGGCCGCACCTCGCTCAACGGATGGCGCACGCCCGGGAAATCGCCGTACAGGTTCGCGAAGCTGCGGTTTTCCGCATAGATCACGACGATGTGGCGCACGCGCTGGCGCAATGCTTCGTCGATGCGCAGGTCGGCGGCGGAGCGCGGCGCGCTGCCCGGCGTGGTTTCACAGCCGCCGAGCGCGACACCGGCACCGAGCGCGGCGAGGCCGCCGAGTACGCGGCGGCGGTCGGGATCGGCGGGAAGGTCGTCGGGGCGATCGGGGGTGTCGGTCACGTCGTGGGCTCCTCGAATGAGCAGGTTGGCGGTGTGGATCGATACGCGGCCGCGTCGCTCGGGCTGCCGCGATGCGAAACGGACAGCAACGGCCGGCGTCGCGCAAAAGCAGGTGCGATGCAACTGTCACACAAATGTCATGAACGCGACTATAACGCGGCGGGCGCCGCCGACGAAAGGTGTTTGTCGGACGATTCGACTCGTGCGGCGGGCGATGCGCGACGCCCGCGCGCGAGCTAGACTGAATTCAGGGGCGGCGCGTCGCGGCGTGCCGCCCGGGCGACGATCGCCCGACGGTGCCGGCCGACGGCGCCGCCGCGGCGTCATCGAGGCGACGAGGCGAGGCGACACAGCGAGGCGACGATGGCTCGGATGGATGCCGTTTCCGCATGGCTGCCGATGCCGTACGCCGGTCGCGTGCGGTTGTCCGAGTGAGTGCGCGCCGCACCGCGCGTGCGGCAGGCTCGATACCATGGACAAGAAATTCGACTACCCGGGATTGCTGATCGCGGCGGGCTTCTTCGTGCTGTTCGCCGCGCAGTTGCTGATGCTGCACCCGGCTTCGGCGCCGATTGCGTACAGCGATTTCCACCAGCTTGTCGCCGCGCGGCTAGTCGACGATCTCGAGGTCGGCCCCGCGTCGATCACGGGCACGTTGAAGATGCCGCAGGCCGGCACGATGCTGCCGGCGTCCGAAGCCGCGGCCGTACAGCAGGCCGGCGCGCCGTGGCGCTTCACGACCAACCGCGTGACCGACGAGCACCTGACCGACACGCTGACCGCCGCCGGCATCCGCTATCACGGCACGCCCGACACGAGCTGGATCGCGTCGCTTGCCTCGTGGCTGCTGCCGCTCGTGCTGTTCGTGTTCGTGTGGAACATGATGCTGCGCAGGCGCGGCGGGCTGCAGGATTTCACCGGGATGGGCAAGAGCCGCGCGCGCGTGTACGTGCAGCAGGAAACCGGCATCACGTTCGACGATATCGCGGGCATCGACGAAGCGAAGGCCGAGCTGCAGCAGCTCGTCTCGTTCCTGCGCAACCCCGACCGCTACCAGCGGCTCGGCGGCAAGATTCCGAAGGGCGTGCTCGTGGTCGGCGCGCCGGGCACCGGCAAGACGCTGCTCGCGCGCGCGGTGGCCGGCGAGGCGGCGGTGCCGTTCTTCTCGATCAGCGGCTCGGCGTTCGTCGAGATGTTCGTCGGCGTCGGCGCCGCGCGTGTGCGCGACCTGTTCGAGCAGGCCCAGCAGAAGGCGCCGTGCATCGTGTTCGTCGACGAACTCGATGCGCTCGGCAAGGTGCGCGGCGTCGGCCCGATGTCGGGCAACGACGAACGCGAGCAGACGCTCAACCAGCTGCTCGTCGAGATGGACGGCTTCCAGGCCGGCTCCGGCGTGATCATCATGGCCGCGACGAACCGGCCGGAGATTCTCGATCCCGCGCTGCTGCGGCCGGGCCGCTTCGATCGCCACATCGCGATCGACCGGCCCGACGTGAATGGCCGCCGGCAGATCCTCGGCGTGCACGTGAAGCACGTGAAGCTCGCGGCCGAGGTCGATCTCGGCGAACTCGCATCGCGCACGCCGGGCTTCGTCGGCGCCGATCTCGCGAACGTCGTCAACGAGGCCGCGCTGCATGCGGCCGAACTCGGCAAGCCGGCGATCGGCATGGCCGACTTCGACGAGGCGATCGATCGCGCATTGACGGGCCTCGAGCGCAAGAGTCGCGTGATGAACGAGCAGGAGAAGCTGACCATCGCGTATCACGAGGCCGGCCACGCGCTCGTCGCGGAAAGCCGCGCGCACTGCGATCCGGTGAAGAAGGTGTCGATCATTCCGCGCGGCGTCGCCGCGCTCGGCTATACGCAGCAGGTGCCGACCGAGGATCGCTACGTGCTGCGCAGGAGCGAGCTGCTCGACCGGATCGACGCGCTGCTTGGCGGGCGCGTCGCCGAAGAGCTCGTGTTCGGTGACGTGTCGACGGGCGCGCAGAACGATCTCGAGCGCGCGACCGCGATGGCGCGCCACATGGTCATGCAGTACGGGATGAGCGAGAAGATCGGGCTCGCGACGTTCGACGACGGCGATGCACGCCAGGGCATGCCCGGCGCATGGCATGCGGGCGCCGGACGCTGCAGCGAGCACACGGCACGGATGATCGACGACGAGGTGCACGCGCTGCTGGCCGACGCGCATGCGCGGGTCGCGGCGACGCTCGGCGAAGGGCGCGATGCGCTCGAACGCATCGCGCGACGGCTGCTGCAATGCGAGGTGCTCGAACGCGACGCGCTGCAGGCGCTGATCGACGGGCGCATCGAACCGTCGTCCACAACGACGGCACCCGGTGATGAAGCCGGTCCGCGCGGCGACGCGCTCGCGCCGGAGCAGGCGTCGGCAGTCGAGCGCGATTTCGTCGCGTACGGGCCGCCGCGCGAACCCGAGCGCTGAACGCGCCGCAATCCTGCGGCCGGCGCGTGTCGATGCGGCGATGCGCCGGAATTCCTATCCCTCTTTCCAGCTACGGAGTCGCCATGAGCGAGGCGCACGTATCGGTCGAAGTCGCGCAGCAGGCGCGATTCGGCTTCGAAGTCACGTTTGCCGGCACGACGTTGTCGCCGGTGCTCATCGATGAACCGCCGCCGCTCGGCGACGGGCGCGGGCCGAACCCGATCCGGCTGCTTGCCGCGTCGGTCGCGAGCTGTCTCGCGGCGAGCCTGCTGTTCGCGCTGAACCGGCAGCATGTCGATCCGGAGCCGGTCACCGCGCGAATCGACGTCGACATGGCGCAGAACGAAGCGGGCAGGGTGCGCGTGGGCGCGATGGCCGTGCGGCTGTCGATCGGCAAGACGTGGGCCGATCTCGCGGCGGCGACGCGCGTGCTCGATCAGTTCGATGCGTATTGCGTGGTGACCGAGAGCATACGTGCGGGCATCCCGATCTCGGTCGATGTGTGCGACGTGAACGGCGCGGCGCTCGAATACGCGGCGACGGATATGTGAGTGCGGTCAGTGCTCGGTGGCCGCCGCGACTTCGGCCGCTTCGGCGAGCGCTTCGAGAAACCGTGTGCGCCACCAGTGCACGTCGGTCTTGCGCACGATCGCCATCAGCGCGGAGTGGCGCTGGCGGCGTTCTTCGAGCGGCATCGCGAGCGCGCGCTGGATCGCCTGCGCGGTGCCTTGCGTGTCGTACGGATTGACGAGCAGCGCCGGCTTCAATTGCTCGGCCGCACCCGCGAAGCGCGACAGCACGAGCACGCCCGGGTCGGCCGCGTCCTGCGCGGCGAGGAATTCCTTCGCGACGAGGTTCATCCCGTCGCGCAGCGGCGTGACGAGCGCGACGCGGCTCGCGCGATACAGGCCCGGCAAGCGCTTGCGCGCGACGGTGCGGTGAATGTAGCGCATCGGCATCCATTCGAGTTCGCCGTAGTCGCCGTTGATCGCGCCGCACAGGCTGTCCATCTCGCGCCGCAGGTCGTCGTATGCGCCCAGATCCTCGCGGCTCGGCGCGGCGATCTGGATCAGCGTCGCGCGGTTGCGGTTCTCCGGATACTGCTCGAGCAACTGGCGGAACGCATGCACGCGCTGCGGCAGCCCCTTCGTGTAGTCGAGCCGGTCGACGCCGACCAGCAACTGGCGGCGCGAATATTCATCGCGCATCCGGTCGAACATGTCGATGCCGTCGCGATCGCGGGCGAGCGACTCGAACTCGTCGACGTTGATGCCGATCGGAAACGCGCCGGCCGACAGCGTGCGGCCGAACGCGCGCAGGCGGCCATCCGGCAGCCGCGCGGCGCCGGCTTCCGCTTCGACGTAATGCTCGAAGTGGAGCAGATCCGATTCGGTCTGGAAGCCGACGAGGTCGTACGCGAACAGCGAGCGCATCAGCCATTCGTGTTCGGGGATCGCGGCCATGATCGGCGGCGGCGGCATCGGGATATGCAGGAAGAAGCCGATCGGATTCGTGCAGCCCATCGCGCGCAGTTCGGCGGCGAGCGGTATCAGCTGGTAGTCGTGCACCCAGACGACGTCGTCGGGGCGCAGCAGCGTGCGCAGCTTGCGCGCGAACAGCTGGTTCACGCGCCGGTAGCCGTCGGCGAAGCGCCGGTCGAACTGCGCGAGATCGAGCCGATAGTGGAACACCGGCCACAGCACGTTGTTCGAATAGCCGAGGTAGTAAGCGTCGTAGTCCTGCGGGTCGAGGTCGATCGTCGCGAGTTGGATCCCGCCGACGTTCTGGATCTGCACCTCTTCGCCGTGCGAGGGCTGATCGTCGGCGCCGCGTAGCCTGCCGCTCCAGCCGAACCAGACGCCGCCGGTTTCCTGCAGGCTGTCCTTCACGGCGACGGCGAGGCCGCCGGCCGCGGCTTTACGGGGATCTGCGATGCGATTGGATACGACGACGAGTCGGCTCACCAGCTCTCCTGACGATTGTTGGGGGAAGGTTCGTGCGGCCGGGGCGCGAAGCGGACGCCGCCATCGGCGCGCTGCGCGCGATGCGATGGGGCCGCAATGCGATCGGACGGGAATCAGGGCACGCGATTCGCCGTCCGAACGGGGAGTGCTTTTTTTAGGATACTCGTCATTCGCCAGTTTTAAAAGTCTGCGTCGGCGCAGGGGAAACGGCGAGATGCCGCACGATGTGCGCTGCATCTCGCGACGGGCGGGGCCGGAACTTGTGCGGGCGAACGCCGCGTGCGCAAGTTCCGGCGGGCCGCACGGCACTCAGAACGTAGTGCGCAACCCGGCCATCACGCTGCGGCCGCCTTCGGGCGCGAAGCCGCGCACGACCGAAGTCGAATAGCGGATTTCCTGGTTCGTCAGGTTGTCGCCGCGCAGGTACGCGAGCCAGTGCGTCGCGCCGACGCGGAACTTGTAGGTCAGCATCACGCCGAGCGACGTGTAGCCGTCCGTCGAGAAGTCGTTGTCGGGCACGCGATGCTGCGACCACGCGTGCGTGACCTGCGCACGCGCGCCGAACGGGCCGTAACCGTAGTCGGCCGCGAGCGTCGCGCGCAGCGGCGCGATGCGCGGCAGCGGCTGGCCCGTGTCGACGTTGCGCGCGTGCGTGTAGTCGGCCGTCAGTTCCAGGTCGACCGTATGGCCGCGCCGCGAGAACGCGCGCCATTTGCCGTCCAGCTCGATGCCGTAGAACTCGGCGCGCACGCCGCGATAGATCGCTTCGTTCAGCGAGCCGTCGGCGCCGGGCGCGACGGGCTCGCCGTCGTCGTTCACGACGCGGCCGGTGTTGTACTCGGTCAGGTAGTTCGAGAAGCGGTTGTAGAACACGCCAACGCTGCCGCGGTTCGGGCCGCTCGCATAGCGCAGCGACAGGTCGGTCGACACGGCCTTTTCCTTCGACGCGTTCGGGTTGCCGATCAGGAACTGGCCGGTCGCATCGTGCGGGCCGTTCGAATACAGCTCGTAGAAGGTCGGCGCGCGTTCGGTGTACGCGACGTTCGCCGCGACCGACCACACGGGCGTCAGCGAAAACAGCGCGCCGGCCGACAGGCTGCCCGCATTGAAATCGCGCGGCTGCGCACCCGCGAATTTCTCGACGCCGGCCGGATCGGGGTCGACCTTCACGTGCTCGAAGCGGCCACCGAGAGACAGCTTCAGCGCCGGGACGACCTGCCATTCCTCGAGGCCGAACAGCGCGACGCTGTTGGTGCGGGTGGACGGCACGAGCGTCTCGTCGCCGAGCGCGGAAAACGTGTTCTGGCCGAACTGCACGCCGATCGCGCCTTCGAACGGGCCGATCCTGCGATGCCGCGCCTCGATGCGCGCCTCGTAGCCGCGGTTGCGGAAGGTGGTCGCCGTCTCGCCGTTGTCGACTTCCTTGTGGCGATAGTCGGTGTACGCGAAGTCGAATTTCAGCTTCGTGAACGGCCCGCTCAGGTTGCGCACCTCGGACGCGAGCGCGAGGCGTTCCTGGCGCATCCGCAGCCGCACGTCGCTCTCCGCGACGGAGCCGTAGTTCGATTCGTAGCCGCTGTACGACAGGCCCGCGAAGCCGTCCGCCCACGTGTACGACGCGCCCACCGCGCCGCCGTGCACGCGGCCGTCGCTGTTCGGCACGCTGCCTTCCGGCTGCGGCGTATCGGGGCCGTCGATCGCGCGTTGTGCGCTGCTGCGTGCGTAGCCGGGAATCCGCAGCTTGCTCGTTTCGCGGTCGAACGCGTCGACGTGGAACGCGAAGCGGCCGTTGCCGCCTTCGACCTGCGCGGCACCCGCGCGCACGGAATTCGCGCCGCCGTAGCGCGCGTCGAGCGCACCCGTCACGCCTTCGATCGCTTCGCGCGGAATCCGGTTGTCGATCGTGTTGACGACGCCGCCCACCGCGTTGCCGCCGTACAGCAGCGCGGCCGGGCCGCGCACGATCTCGACGCGTTCGATCGACAGCGGATCCTGCGGTACCGCATGGTCGTACGACAGCGACGACGCGTCGTAGGACGCGACGCCGTTCTGCAGCAGCCGGATCCGGTCGCCGTCCATGCCGCGGATGATCGGGCGGCCGACCATCGGCCCGTAGGTGGTGGTCGACACGCCGGGCAGCCCGTTCAGCGTTTCGCCGAGCGAATCGGCCTGGCGGCGCGTCAGCGCGTCGCCGGAAAGCTGGACGGTCGGCGAGATCAGCTCGGTATCGCCGAGCGGGTTCGCGGTCACGAAGATCGGCGCGAGCGCGGTAGCCGAAGGCGTGCCCGACGCGGCGGGTGCATCGGTCTGCGCGTGCGCGGCGGCGGCGAGCAGCATCAGCGAAAGGGGCGAAAGCGGGCGAAGCGGTAGACGAGGGAGGTCGCGCATGGTCGGTGAATCGGTTGGAATCGGATCGGATAACGAGCGATACGGGTCACGGCTGGATACGATATATTGTTGCGTCAACGACGCGCGGTGACCCGTTGGAACATGGCTCGGCGACGCTCGGCCACCCGGGAGGAAAGGCGTCAGGCGGACGAGCACGCGAAATGATATGTTATATCATTTCAAATTCCAAGCCGGATGTCAGCGGAGCGTACGACTTCCGTCTGGTCGTCGAAATATCGGTTCGAGCGGAAGGCGTTCCGGCCGAAGATCGCCTGCGAGTGCGACCGGCACGGCGTGGAGCGAAGCGCCGCGCGCCCGACCGCGTCGCGCCGCCGTGCGGCGCGATGAAGCAGCCGCGATTTGCGGATGGCGCGCATCGCGTTGATACGTATCAACGTCCTCCGATTCCGAAACCGGATACTGGATCGCTCATCGACCAGACAGGAGCGACGCATGACGCAAACCATGAAAGCGGCCGTGGTGCACGCATTCGGCGAACCGTTGCGTATCGAGGAAGTGCCCGTGCCGACGCCGGGCCCCGGCCAGATCCTCGTCAACATCAAGGCGACGGGCGTCTGCCATACCGATCTGCACGCGGCCGACGGCGACTGGCCCGTGAAGCCGTCGCTGCCGTTCATTCCGGGGCATGAAGGCGTGGGCATCGTCGCGGCGGTCGGCGCGGGCGTCACGCACGTGCGCGAGGGCGACCGCGTCGGCGTGCCGTGGCTCTACAAGGCCTGCGGCCATTGCGAGTACTGCTATACGGGCTGGGAAACGCTGTGCCACGACCAGCAGAACACCGGCTATTCGGTGAACGGCAGCTACGCGGAATACGTGCTCGCCGATCCCGACTACGTCGGCCATCTGCCGGCGAAGGTCGCGTTCGACGAGATCGCGCCGATCCTGTGCGCGGGCGTGACCGTCTACAAGGGCATTCGCGTCACCGATACGCGCCCGGGCCAGTGGCTCGCGATCTCCGGCGTCGGCGGCCTCGGGCACGTGGCGGTGCAATATGCACGCGCGATGGGCCTGCACGTCGCCGCGATCGACATTTCGCCCGACAAGCTCGCGCTCGCGCGGCAGCTCGGCGCGGAACTGACGATCGACGCATCGGTCGACGATCCGGCGAAGGTGATCCAGAAAGAGATCGGCGGTGCGCACGGCGTGCTGGTCACGGCGGTGTCGCGCAGCGCGTTCGCGCAGGCGCTCGGGATGGTGCGGCGCGGCGGCACGGTCGCGCTCAACGGGCTGCCGCCCGGCGATTTCCCGTTGCCGATCTTCTCGACGGTGCTGAACGGCATCACCGTGCGCGGCTCGATCGTCGGCACGCGCCGCGATCTGCAGGAATCGCTCGACTTCGCGGCCGACGGCCTGGTGCGCGCGCATATCCATCGCGACCGGCTCGGCAACATCAACGACGTGTTCGCGAAGTTGCGCGAAGGCAAGGTCGACGGGCGCATCGTGCTGACCGAGATGCAGTGACGCGCGCGGCCGCCGCGCGACGGATCACGTCGCGACGGCGGCCGTGCAGCCTGGTTCACATCATTGGGCGAAGAACACGTCCGTGCGGTTCGTCAGGTTGCCCGCGCTGGTCTGGACGAAGAACGGATGGAACGACGACGACGGGCCGACGTCGAGGCCCTGGTAGTCGCCGATGAAGAAGCCTTCCGCGTTCGGCGCGAGCTTCATGTCGAACGGTCCGCCGACGCGCCGCTCGTCGCTGAACGTGGCGCCGCCGTCGTGCGAGATCTTGCGCCAGAAGCCCGTCGGCAGCGTCGTCGTGTTCCCGGCCAGCAGGTCGCGGAAGTCGTAGTGGGTGACCATCACGGCTCCCGCGTTGTCGACGCGCACCGACGGATTGAAGGCCGGCCGGCCGGTCGGCGTGTTGATCTGCAGCGGCGCGCTCCAGGATGCGCCGCCGTCCTTCGACGTCGATAGCGCGACCTCGTCGTACTTGCCGCCGTTGAAGCGGCTGTCCTGCCATACGACGTATAGCTGGCCCGATGCGGGATCGATCGCGGGCTCGGGAATGATGTCGCCGGTGCGCACGGGTTCGCCGGTGTTCGGGTCCGTCACGCCGACCGTCTGCAGCCCCGCGATCACCTGCGGCTGCGTCCAGGTTGCGCCGTCGTCGGTCGACTTGATGAACGCGACCTTGCCCGCGGCCTTGCTGAACGGCGGCTGGATCAGGTTGAAGAAATCGTACAGCGTGCCGCTTTTCGGATCGACGACGATCTGGTTGCCGATCGTCTGCTGGCGCGACGGCACGTGGACGATGACCTTCGCCTTGCTCCAGGTCTTGCCGCCGTCGGTCGTCTTCGAGAACAGCGTCGGCCCGCGGAACGCCTGCGTATGCAGGTTCGCGTACGGATTGCCGTTCGGCAGTTCGAGGCGGTCCCATACCGCGTATGCGGTGCCGGCCTTCACCGGGTTCGCCGTCACCGATTCCTTGTCGTTGAAGAACTGCGTGGTCGGTTCGTTGTCCGCCATCAGCAATGCGGGGCTGCTCCACGTCTGCCCGCCGTCGGCCGATACCGATGCCGCGACCGCGTTGCTGTTGTTCGACTGGTTGAACGAGATCGATACCGAATACGCGGTGCCGTCCGGGCCGAAGGACACCCATGGGTCGGACGCGCGCTCGTACTTGAGCCCGCCCGGCGCGCACGCGCTGAACGGCTGAGTCGTCCGCGCCCAGGTCGCGCCGCCGTCGAACGTATAACCGGCGACGAGCCCGTGCGCGCCGCCGTTCGACCAGCGGTCCTGCTGCCACACGCCGATCATGTTCGTCGGGTTTGCCGGATTGACCGAAAGCCAGGGTTCGACCTCGGCATTCACATAGACGGTGCCGGGCCCGCCTATGGTGCAGGCGGCGTATGGACTGGGGCCGGACACGAGCACGGGATCGGCGTGCGCGGCGGCACAGGCCAGCGCCATCACGGCGGGCAGGCAGGTGAAAAGCGGGTGGGACACGATAGTGCGTCGCATGGACTGCTCCTCGTTGACGTGCGGCCGCGATGGTGCGGCGGAACGAGGCAGCGCGAGCCGATGCGCGGCGGCACAGGCCGCCGGATCGGGGCGCCGCGGCGACGCGCACGATGCATGCCGCCGGGACGTGTCGTTCAGGATACCGCTTCAGCCACCGCGATCCGCGTGCGCTGGATACCGCCAGCACTTCGGTCAAGACTCCTATTCGTTTTATTGCTTGTAACGGATGTGTCGTTGATGCCGCCCGGCTGGGACGCCGGTTCGGGCAGGCGAAGAATGCGTAGAAGTGGATTGCAATGTAGATGATCCGGATGCGGCGCGGCAGGCAATTTTTTGTAACAGAGCGTAGCCGGAAAGCGTTGCCGGAGCGGCGCGGCGCGAACGCAAAATTTGCCGTCGCGAGTGCGCGGAAATCGAATCGAAAAGGCGAATCGCAATCGCTTTCGATTGCAGCCGGCGCGAGCCGGTTTTGTCGAATCGATTCGTTGCCGGCAGGCGATGCGGCGTCCGCGTTGCCGCTGCTCAGCGCTCCGTCGGAAACCGGTCCTGCAATGCGTGCAGCCAGCGCGCGACGATATCGAGTTCCGCGTCGGAAAACCCGTCGCACAGCTTGCCGTTCAGTTCGCGCAGCAGCACGCGCGCGCGCTTGAGCGCCGCGTGGCCTTTGTCGGTCAGGTACAGGCGCGTCGCGCGGCCGTCGTCCGAATCGGCGTGGCGCGCGAGCAGGCCGGCTTTCGCCATCCGGTCGGCGAGCCCCGTCATCGCGGACGGCGCGAGCTGCAGCGCGGCGCCGATTTCACCGATCAGCGCACCGTCCTGCTTCGCGAGACAGAACAGCACGCCGGCCTGCGCGGCGCTCGCGCGCGTATCGGTCTCGGCCTTGCGGTCGACCCAGCGCTGCACGCGCCGCTGGCCGATGTTCAACAGGAAAAACAGTCGTCGGTTTTCGCTCAAGCTGGGTTCCCGGCTGCAATGGAAAGGGAGGGACGGCCGGCGGCGCGCGGCGTGTCGAGTGCCTGCGCGAGCCAGTCGGCCAGGTCGGGCCACAGCACGGCGCCGGGCCGGCTGCGGAAGAAGCCCATGTGCCCGACCGGGCCGCTGCCCGCCGCGTGCGGATCGATCTGGCGGCGCTCGACCGCCGCGCCGGTCAGATAGCTTACCAGCAGGTCGATCGCGGCCGGGTTCGCCCACGGATCGTCGTCGAAGCCGAGCGCGAGGATCGGCAGCCGCTGTTTCGAGAAACGATCGGCCGCGCCGAGTGTCGGATCGTCGAAGAAATAGTGCGGCAGCGTCGTCCAGCGGCTCCATTCGCGGAACACGCCGGCCGGCAGGTCCTCGCCGAGCCCGAGCCGCTTGCCGGGCACGTAGCCGAGCAGCGCGGACATCAGCGGGCCCAGCACGCGCAGGATCAGCCGCACCTTCAGGCGCTCGGCCGCCTGCGCGATCAGGCGCGTGCTGCCTGCATGCGCGGCGACGAGCACGGCCGCGCGCAGATGCGTCGTGCTCGCGGACAGCCCGATCGCGTGCCCGCCCACGCTATGCCCGACCGCCAGCAGCGGCAATCCTTCGTATGCCTGCCGTGCCCATGCGGTCGCGGCGCCGACGTCGAGCTCCATCCAGTCGCGCATGCGGGCTCGCAGCGCGCCCAGGCGCGCGGGCCGCGACGCGCCGATGCCGCGGTAGTTGTAGGTCAATGCCGCGAAGCCGCGTTCGGTCAGGAAGCGCGCGAAGCCCGCATACAGCCGCTCCGGCACGGCCGTCGCCGGATGGATCAGCACCAGCGCGTGAGGTTCGGCATCGGGCGTCCACAGCGTGCCGCGCAGCGGATAGCCGTCGATGGCGGAAAACTCGATCGGTTGGGAGGTCATGGCCGTCCTCGTTCCAGATGGTTATTTCGTATGCGAAATATAGTCCGGGATTTATTTCGTGAACGAAATATCTATCGAGGAATCATTCGAACGATATGTGGCGGAGGGCTGCGTCCGGTGTCGCGTGACGCGGCTCGTTCCATAAAATATTTGCATCTTTACATAGAAGAATATTGCGTTTGTCTCATGAAGAGGATCGCCGTATCTTCATCGGATCCATCCGTTCCGCCGGCCGTCGCGCAAGGCGGACAACGAGGCGCCGCCGTCGTGCGGCAGCCCGCCAACCATCCGGGAGATCACGTTGCTGAGCCGAATCGTCACGGCGCTCTTGCTGGCGCTTGCCGCGCAGCCGGGCATCGCGAAAGACACCGTCACGCTGCGCGTCGGTGAACAGAACTACTTCAACATCCAGGCGTCGATGGAGGCGTCCGGCGTGCTGAAGGACCTGCCTTACACGATCGAGTGGAAGCACTTCCAGGCCGCCGCACCGGTCGCCGAGAGCCTGAACGGCAACGCGATCGACATCGGCTTCCTCGGCGATTCCGCGCTGCTCACGCTGGCCGCGCGCGGCGCGCCGGTGAAGGTCGTCGCGGTGTCGCGGCAGAGCCTCGACGGCGTCGCGATCCTCGTGCCGAAGAATTCGCCGGTGCGTACCGTGGCCGACCTGCAGGGCAAGACCGTCGCCGTGTGGCGCGGCGCATGGAGCCAGCAGCTCGTGCTGCGCGCGCTCGAACATGCTGGCCTGCGCGCGGATTCGGTCAAGTATGCGTACCTGATGCCGATCGACGCGACCAACGCGCTCGCGAACGGCTCGGTCGATGCCGTGTCGCTGTGGGAGCCGTTCGTCAGCACGCTGGCGTTGCGGCAGGGCGCGCGGCCCATCACCACCGCGCAGGGGCTGATGCCCGCGCTGAGCTTCGTCGCCGCGAACGAGCAGGCCGCGTCGGGCAAGCGGGCGGAGATCACCGATTTCCTGAAGCGCGTCGTGGCCGCACGCCAGTGGGTCGACAGCCATCCGCGCGAGTACGCGGACCTATGGTCGAAGCGCGCGAAGCTCGAGCCCGACGTCGCGTACCGCTGGCTCGACAATGCGAAGCAGCGCGTGGGCCCGGTCGACGACACGGCCGCGAAGGACGCGCAGAACACGGCCGATTTCCTGCACAAGGCCGGCGTGATTCCGGCCGCGTACGACACGTCGAAGCTGCTCGACCGCTCGTATGCGGGCGCGTTCGCTGCGCCTGCGCAAAAGACGGCCGCCGCGCAGTAATCGCGCGGTCGCATCCCCGATTCCCGATCGAGAACCAGAAGGACAACCCGACATGCCAGTCGACATCATCGGCATGATCACCGCGACGCCCGGCGCGGAGGTCGACGTACCGGGCGGCGCGGCCGTCCAGCCCGACTACGTGCGCCGCTTCGCGCACGCGCACGAGGCGGCGGGCTTCGACCAGATCCTGGTCGGCCATTTCAGCAACGCGGCGGACGGTTTCATCGTCGCGTCGTTCGCGGCCGCCGCGACCGAACGCATCCGCATCCTGCTCGCGCACCGGCCGGGCGTGATCGTGCCGTCGGCCGCCGCGCGGCAGATCGCGACGCTCGACGTGTTCAGCGGCGGCCGGCTCGCGCTGAACGTCGTGTCGGGCGGCGACGATTCGGACTTGCAGCGCGACGGCGATTTCGTGCCGCACGATGCACGCTACCGCCGCACCGGCGAATATCTCGACGTGCTGAAGCGGATCTGGCTGGCCGACGCGCCGGTCGACCACGACGGCGAGTTCTACCGGCTGCGCGGCGCGTCGCCGCTCGTGAAGGGCGCGCAGCGGCCGCACGTGCCGATCTATTTCGGCGGCTCGTCGCCGGCCGCGCTCGCGGTCGCGGGCGAGCACGCGGATGTCTACATGACGTGGGGCGAGCCGCTCGCATCGGTGCGCGAGCAGATCGCGCGCGTGCATGCCGCCGCCGCGCCGTTCGGGCGCGCGCCGCGCATCAGCGTGTCGTTTCGGCCGATCGTCGCCGA
Source organism: Burkholderia sp. GbtcB21 (assembly GCF_019091065.1). Classification (NCBI taxonomy): domain Bacteria; kingdom Pseudomonadati; phylum Pseudomonadota; class Betaproteobacteria; order Burkholderiales; family Burkholderiaceae; genus Burkholderia; species Burkholderia sp. GbtcB21. Next base: position 408,048 of record NZ_JAGXKA010000001.1, on the reverse strand, counting down.
TACCGAGGCCGCCGCGTGGGAGAAGGCCGAGGCGATTCGCGAGCGCGTACGCGCGGCGCGGGTCGCGAACGGCCAGCCGATCGCCGGCCACGCGCCGCAGAATGCGGGCTCGCAACGGTTGATGGCCGCCGCCGCGCAGGGCGACGTGCTCGACGAGCGCTTGTGGATGGGTGTCGCGAACCTGACCGGTGCGCGCTGGAATTCGACCGCGCTGGTCGGCACGCCCGAACAGGTCGCGCGGGCGCTCGGCGCGTATTATCGGCTCGGCGTGTCGACGTTCCTGATTCGCGGGTTCGATCCGCTCGACGATGCGCTGGCCTACGGGCGCGACCTGATTCCGGCGATTCATGCGCATGTCGAGGAGCTCGACCGGTATCACGCTGCGGTGACGGCATAGGCGCGACTCGGCGACGAACGGTACTGCTTCGACTGCGCCCCGGTATTTCCATCGTGGAATGCCGGGGCGATGTCATTTCAGGCATCGACGCATCGACGCATCGACGCCTTCAGAACGACGGCAACCCCGGCGGATTGGTTTCCGCGCGAGCGATCGCCTCGCTCTGCAAACCCCATCGCGCGAGCGCCTGCCCATACCGGCCGCTGCCGATCAGCGCATTCGTCGCTAGCGTCAGCGCGGGCGCGAGGCCGCTGCCGCGACGCGTTGCGATCGCGACGTCGGCATTGTTCGGCCAGCCCGCATTGACGACGCCGACGCGGCGGATCTTGCCGCTGCGCGCGGCCTCGTACGCGAGCGACGCGTTCGGGTTCAGCTCCGCATCGGCGCGGCCCGACAGCAGCGCGACGCGCGCGGTCGCGTCGTCGTCGAAATAGAGCAGCTCGGTCGCCTTCAATCCTTGAGCGACGTTGCGCCGGCTCCATTCGAGCAGGATGCGCTCCTGGCTCGTGCCGGCACCGGTGATGATCCGCAGGCCCGCGATGTCCTTCGGCTCGGCGATCTTCGCGATCGGGCTGCCGGTGCGCACATAGAAGCCGTGCAGCCCGAGCCGGTAGGTCGTGAAATCGTATTTCTCCTTGCGCTTCTCGGTCACGCCGACGTTCGAGATCACCGCGTCGTACTTGCCGGACGTCAGCCCGAGCGGCCAGTCGGCCCATGCGATCGGCACCAGTACGAGCGTGCGGCCGAGCGCATCGGCGACGAGCTGCGCATAGTCGGGATCGGCGCCGACCACGGTGCGTGCGTCGGTCGCGTAGGTCGATACGGGTGGCGCGTGCGGTGAAATCGCAACCGTGAATGCGCCGTCGCGCACCCAGCGGTAGCCGCTCGCCTCGCGGATGGCCGCGTCGTCGCGCGACGCGCGAATCCGGCCGGCCTGGCGTGGGTCGAGGTCGGCCGTTGCAGCCGCCGCGTTTGCGATGCGCGACGACTGGCCGCCGGATGCCGCGATCAGCGCGGCGGTCATGAATTGACGTCGATCGATCATCGTGTGGCGCCCCGGTTGTCGGAAGGGATGCGCATCACAGCACCCGCGACAGGAACGCGCGCGTGCGCGGATGCGACGGCGCGTCGAGCACGACGGCCGGCGGCCCCGCTTCGACGATGCGTCCGCGCTCCATGAACAGCACGTTGTCCGCGACCTCGCGCGCGAAGCCGATCTCGTGCGTGACGATCACGAGCGTCGTGCCCGAGCGCGCGAGTTCCTTGATCACGTCGAGCACCTCGTTGACGAGCTCCGGGTCGAGCGCGGACGTCGGCTCGTCGAACAGCAGCACCTTGGGACGCAACGCGAGCGCCCGCGCGATCGCGACGCGCTGCTGCTGGCCGCCGGACAATTGGCGCGGGTACGCATCGGCCTTATCCGCAAGACCGACGCGCGCGAGCAGCGTGCGTGCGGTGCGCTCGGCCGCATCGCGCGTGACGCCGGCGACGGCGATCGGCGTCTCGATCAGGTTCTCGAGCACCGTCAGGTGCGGGAACAGGTTGAAATTCTGGAACACCATCCCGACGGCCGTGCGCCGCTTCAGCACGTCGCGCTCCTTCAGCTCGTAGAGCACGTCGCCGTCGCGGCGATAGCCGATCAGTTCGCCGTCGATGTCGATGAAACCGTCGTCGACGCGTTCGAGATGGTTGATCGTGCGCAGCAGCGTCGACTTGCCCGAGCCCGACGGCCCGACGATCGCGGTCACGCTGCCGCGCGGCGCGACGAACGACACGTTGTCGAGCACGCGCTGCATGCCGAACTGCTTCGATACGCCATGCACGGCCACTTCGCCGCCGGCGCGCGGCGCGGTGGCGGCAGCGGGATCGGTATCGCTTTCGGCCCGCACGATCGACGCCGAATGGCGCGACGTGGCACGCCGCCACAGCACGCCGATGCGCGCGAGCGCGAACGTGAGCACCGACGGCGGCGGATTGCGCAGCGCGCCGCGCGCATAGTGCCGCTCGACCTGTACCTGGATCGCCGACAGCACGGTCAGGATGATCAAATACCAGACGGTCGCGACCATCAGCAGCGGAATCACTTCGAGATTGCGGCGATAGATCACCTGCACCGTGTAGAACAGCTCGGGCATCGCGAGCACGTACACCATCGACGTGCCTTTCGCGAGCGTGATCAGGTCGTTGAACGCGGTCGGCAGGATTGCGCGCATCGCCTGCGGCAGCACGATCCGCGCGGTCTGGCGGCCGCGCGGCAGCCCGAGCGCGGCGGCCGCTTCGAGCTGGCCTTGGTCGACCGCGAGAATGCCACCGCGGATCACTTCCGCGGAAAACGCCGCGTGGTTCAGCGTGAGGCCGAGCACGGCCGCGAGGAACGGGCTGATCAGGTCGGTCGTCGGCGCTTCGAACCACACGATGCCGGTGAACGGCACGCCGAGCCGCACATGCTCGTACAGGTAGCCGAGGTTGTTCAGGATCAGCAGCAGCACGATCAGCGGAATCGAGCGGAACAGCCACACGAAGGTCCATGCGCTCGCGGACAGCAGGCGCGACCGCGACAGCCGGGCCAGCGCGACGAACGCGCCGAGCACGAAGCCGAACACCGCGCCGAGCAGCGTCAGCACCAGCGTGCGCGCGAGCCCCGACAGCACCGGCGGCGACAGGAACCATTCGGCGAACACCGGCCAGCCCCATTGCGGGTTGCCGAGGATCGAATGCAGCGCGATCGCGATCAGCACGACGGCGAGCACGGTGCCGGCCGTGCGCGCCCGGTGGCGCGCGGGCACGATCCGGAACCGCGTGCCGGGCTCGCGCGCGCCGGCGGAAGAGAGCGGCGGCAGTGCGCCGCCGAGGTGGGTCGTGTCGCTCATGTCGTTGGAAGTCCTCGAATCGGTCGGTCAGTCGGTCGCGCCGCGCACGGGCGGCGCGGCGGTCGGCACATGGCCGGGCCGCGGTGGCTCAGGCGTGCGCTTCGGCCGCCGTTTCCTGCGCAGCGCCGGGTGCCGCGTGGCGGCTCGCCTTGCGCGGCAGGCCGAGGTGGTCGCGCAGCGTCGCGCCGGGCAGGTCGCGGCTGTAGCGGCCGCGCGCCTCGAGCACCGGAATCACGAGTTCGACGAAATCGTCGACGCCTTGCGCCTGCACCGGAAAGCCGAGGATGAAGCCGTCGCCGGCGCCCGCGTCGTGCCAGCGGATCAGCTCGTCGGCGACATGCTCGGCCGTGCCGATGAAGTTCGGGCGCGGCGTCGCGACCGCGAGCGCCGTCTCGCGCAGCGACAGGCCCTTGTTCTTCGCGTCGGCCTTGATCCGGTCGGTGGTCGAGCGGAAGCTGTTGCGGCCGAGGTCGCCGAGTTCCGGGAACGGCGCATCCAGCGCGTATTGCGTGAAATCGTGGTGATCGAAATAGCGGCCGAGATATGCGAGCGCCTCGTCGATCGTCAACAGGTCGCGGATCGCCTGGTATTTGTCTTCGGCCTCGGCGGCCGTGCGGCCGACGATCGGCCCGACGCCGGGGAAGATCTTCACGTCGCCGGCTTGCCGCCCGTGCTCGACCGCGCTCTGCTTCACGCGCTGCGTGAACGCGGCTGTTTCGTCGAGCGACGGCGAATGCGTGAACACCGCGTCCGCGTACTTTCCCGCGAGCCCGATGCCGGTGTCGGACGAGCCGGCCTGGAAGATCACCGGCTGCCCCTGCGGCGAGCGCTGGATGTTGAGCGGGCCCGCGACCTGGAAGAAGCGGCCGTGGTGATCGAGCGTGTGCAGCTTGTCGCGATCGAAGAAGCGGCCGGTCGCGCGGTCGCGCACGAACGCGTCGTCGTCCCAGCTGTCCCACAGGCCCTGCACGACGTCGAGGTATTCGTCGGCGATCTCGTAGCGCAGTTCGTGATCGGGATGCGCCTTGCCGAAATTCTTCGCGGTGCCTTCGAGCGGTGTCGTCACGACGTTCCAGCCGGCGCGGCCGCCGCTGATCGCGTCGAGCGACGCGAGCTGGCGCGCGACCGTAAACGGCTCGCTGTACGACGTCGAGATGGTTCCCGCGAGCCCGATCTTCTTCGTCGCGACCGCGAGCGCCGACAGCACGGTCAGCGGCTCGAAGCGGTTCAGGAAGTGCGGGATCGACTTCTCGTTGATGTAGAGGCCGTCCGCGACGAACGCGAACGCGATGCCGGCGGCTTCCGCCTTGCGCGCGATGCCGATCGCGAAGTCGAGGTTGATGCTCGCGTCCGGCGGGTTGCTCGGGTGCCGCCATGCGTTCATGTGGCTGCCTGCGCCTTGCAGCATCAGGCCGAAGGGGATCGATCGTCGGGTCGTCATGGGAGCGTCACGCGTTCTGGTCAGGGGAGAGGGAGCGGTCGGCCGCGAGGGCCGCTTGCAACGGCGTGGCCGACAGCGCGCCGCCGAGCCATTCGACCGATGCGAGCCGCGCCGCGTAGTCGGTCACCGGCGAATCGATCACGAACGCATCGACGTCGAGCCGCCGGCTCAGCGCATCGAGCGCGCGGTGCACGCGCTCGGGCGTATCGGCCAGCACGGTCGGGCGCAGCTCGTCGATCCGGTAGTCGGACGCGCCGCTTTGCCGCGCGAATTCGGCGGCCGCCTGTGCGCTCGCCAGGTTGAAACTCTGCCCGCCCGCGAACTGCAGCTTGAAGATCTTCAGCGGTCCGATCAGCTGCTCGGCCTCGTCGCGCGTCGGCGCGGCCACCGCGTATAGCGCAACGAGCGGCCGCGTGCCGCCCGCGCCGCGGTACGCGTCCAGCGAGCGTTCGAGATTCGCGTCGTCGCCGTTGAAATGCCCCGCGTAGCAGAAGCGCCAGCCGTTGCGCGCGGCGAGCGCGCCGCTGTCCGGCGAGCCGCCGAGCAGGATGCGTTCGGGCGGCTGCGGCGGCACCGGCATCGCGACCGCGCCGGCGAGCGGATGATCTTCGGCGACGCCCCAGCCGAGAAACGCGTCGAGCTCCGCGAGCTGGCCCGCGAAGTCGGGCTTGCGCGCCTTGTCGTGGAACCACTGCAGCGCGCGCGTGGTCAGCGGCAATCCGCCGGGCGCCTTGCCGATGCCGAGATCGACGCGGCCCGGCGCGAGCGCGGCCAGCACCTTGAACGCTTCGGCGACCTTGAACGGGCTGTAGTGCTGCAGCATCACGCCGCCCGAGCCGACGCGGATGCGCGACGTGTGCGCGAGCAGGTGCGCGACGACGATCTCCGGCGCGGAACTCGCGAAACCCGGCGTGCCGTGATGCTCGGCGACCCAGAAGCGCTCGTAGCCAAGCTGTTCGGCGCGCTGCGCAAGCGTCGTGGTGAAGCGCAGCGCGTCGGCGGCGCTCGCGCCGTCGGCGATCGGACTCTTGTCCAGCAACGAAAGCGAATAAGACATGGTGAGCGGCGTTCCTGCGTATGGCGTGGATGGACGGTGGGCGCGCGCGGCGATCAGCTCTTCGGCAGCCCCGGCGGATTCGTGCGCGACTGGTCGATCGCTTCGGACGCGAGGTTCCAGCGGTCGAGCACCTGCTGGTAGCGGCGGTTCTTGATCAGCCCGTTCAGCGCGACGGTCAGCGGCTCGGCGAGCCCGCTGCCGCGGCGCGTCGCGATCGCGATGTCGGCCGTGCGCGGCCAGCCGCCGCTGATCGCGCCGACGAGCCGCGTCTTGCCTTGCTGCGCGCTCTGGTACGCGAGCACCGAGTTCACGCTGAACACGGCATCGGCGCGGCCCGACTGCACGGCGACGATGCGCATCGCCTGGTCGTCGTAGTACTGGATCTGCACGGGTTTCAGCCCGTGCGCGACGTTTTCGCGGTCCCACGCGAGCAGGATCTTTTCCTGATTGGTGCCGGCGTCGGTCACGACGCGCAGCCCCGCGACATCCTTCGGCTCGCGGATCGCCTGGATCTTGCTGTCGTTGCGCACGTAGAAGCCGACCAGATCGTGGCGGTACGACGAGAAATCGAATTTCTGCTTGCGCTCCTCGGTGACGGTCACGTTCGAGATCACCGCATCGACTTTCCCCGATTCGAGCGCGAGCGGCCAGTCGGCCCACGCGAGCGCGACGATCTTCAGCTTGCGGCCGAGGCTGTCGGACACGAGCTGGCCGACGTCGGCGTCGAAGCCGACCACCGTGCGCGCGTCGGTCGCATACGAGCTGATCGGCGGCAGGCTCGGCGCGATGCCGATCGTCAGCGTGCCGGGCTCGGCGAACTTGAACGACGCGGGCACCGCGCGTTCGACGGCCGCATCGGCCACGCCGCGCGGGCGGCCGCGCTGCTCGGGGCTCAGGTCGAACGTCGCGGCAGCCGCGGCGAATGCGGTCAGGCCGATCAGCGCGGCGGCCAGCGTGCGGATGGCGCGGGAAGAATGCGGTACGGCTCGTTGCATGAAAACGTCCTGTTGTCGTGTCGTAGGGAGCGGAGTCGGGTGGAGCGGTGGGCTCAGCGCGGCAGCGCCGGCTCGGGCAACGGCGCCCGCAGGTCGGCGAGCGTCGACGTGCGCGACGGATCGGCGAGATCCTTGCCGAACCGCAGGTGGAAATACGCTTCGGGGTCGATCGACGAATCGAACAGCCGCGTATAGCCGGTGCGGTCGTACAGCGCCCAGGCTTCGGGCTGGCGAAAACCGGTGGTCAGGTAGAGGCGTCGATAGCCCTGCTGCGCGGCGCGCAACTCGAGCGCTTCGACGATGAGCCGCGCGAGGCCCTGACGGCGCAGGTCCGTGCGCGTCCAGATGCGCTTGAGCTCGGCGGTCTGCGCGTCGTAGCGCTTGAACGCGCCGCCGCCGATCGTTTCGCCGTCGCGCAGCAGCAGTACGAACGCGCCTTCGGGCGGCGCGAACAGTTCGGCCGGATAGCGCGCGAGTTCGTCGCGCGCGGATGCGCGGCTGTCGGGGCGGTACGCGTCGTAACGGGTCGAATACTCGTCGATCAGCGCGTCGATCAGCGGTTGCGCGCGGACGTCGAGCGGCGTCGTGTCGATGAGGCGGTCGTTCGTGGCCATGGGCATCGCGAAGGGCGCGCGATGCGGACGTTCCTTTTGGGGTGCGGGCACATGGCCCGTCCGGTCTGTTCCGTTATCGCGGCGCGGTTGTCGTGATGACGGCGGCCGATGCGCATCCTGCGATGCATGCGACGGGCCGCCGCCGTTTCGAACACGTTAGCGGCGCGGCCGGCAAAGGCGAACGAAGCAATTTCGATAAGGATTTCGCGGCAGGCGTCAGAAGGCTTGCAGCGGGAGTGGGGTGGGGGTGGAAAGCGCATGCGTTGAAGCTCGTGCTTCACGCATGCGCAATGCCGAATGGCGCGAACCTATGCGGCCCGCACTTCGGCAAGCAGATCCGGATGGCGATCCAGTATCTTGAACAGTTTCACAAGGGCGAGCGGCGGGTTCGTCTTGCCGGTTTCGTAGCGGGAGAACGCGTTGACACCGCCACCGAATATCTCGGCCGCCTCGCGCTGGTCCAGCATCAGCTTCTTGCGTACCTTCGCAATGTACTTCGGGTCGACGATGGTCGAGTTCACCTGTTTGTTGAACTCGGTGATCGCGTCGCCGAGACGGGTCGCCTCGTCGAGGTCGAGGACCGACTCTCCGCAGGCCGGGCAGAAATCACCGGTGATATCGCGGACGACCGTCGATCGACCCTTGTACGTATAGGGGATATCTCGTGTATCGCGGACCAGCTTGGCGGCACCGCAGGCAGGGCACTTCATTTTCACCGCTCCTTGAAAGACACGATCAGCACGTCGTCGATCACTGTCAGTTTCAGGTACACGTCGCCATGGACTGTGCGACGTTGATAGACGTCTTGCCAGATCGTATGGTCGGCATACGTCGTCATGCTCTTGTAGAAATCGGCGGCTGTCAGCGACATGACGACACCGACTGCCTCCCGTTCCGTAAAACCGAGTTGCCGGGCGCCGAATACCGCGCTCGCGGTCAAACGCACCTTGCCGTTCTCGATGAGCGTTTTGATCCGGGACAGCTTGCAATGAGCCGAATTCTTTTCCATTTGCGATCATAACCAAAAGGGTTAATTTGTCAAGTTGGTTAATGACGCACGTGTGCCGTCCGCCATGAATGACAGACTGCACGGAAAGGGGATGAATCCGGAACTGGCCTAATGGCCAACGCTCGGCGCAGCCGACAGCTCCGCCAGCTGAAACAGGCAATCGCCGCGCCGCACCTGCGCGGGCACGCGCTTGCACACCACTTCGCCGTCGCCGTTGAACCGGTGCAGCATCGGTTCGCGCAGCGGCGTATCGGGGAAATGCACCCACGCGGCCGGCTGCCCGGCCTTCACCTGGTCGCCGAGTTCGACGAGCGGCTCGTACAGCCCGCGCTCGTATGCGTAGACGAAGTGGCGGTCGCCGTCGACGCGCAAAAAGCGCGTGACGGTCGGCGGCGCGTCGGGCATGAGCGCGCCGCGCAGCAGGCCGATATAACCGAGGTAGTGCAGCAGCCCGTGGCGGCCGAGCCGGATCAGCGACGGATCGGCCATGCCCGCGCCGCCCAGTTCGGTCACGATCGAGATCGCGCCTTGGCGGCGCGCGGCCGATGCCGAATGCACGGGGTTCGGCGCGTGCAGCAGCGCATTCGGCAAGCCGAACGCGACCAGCAGCCCGTTGAGCTTCGCGGCTTCGTCCGCGTCGAGCGGATCGATCGCGAGCATGTTGCCGCCCTGGTACAGCAGCGAACTGCCGCCCGAATGCAGGTCGACCAGATACTGCGCACGCGACAGCAGCGCGTGCTCGATGTAGTGGGCGATCATCTGCGTCGGCGTGCCGGTCGGATCGCCGGGGAAACTGCGGTTCAGGTTGCCTTCGTCGAGCGGCGACACGCGCAGGCCCGCGTCTGCCGCGGGGAAATTCGCCATCGGCAGCAGGATCAGCTGCCCGCTGACCATCTCGGGTTCGATCTCGCGCATCAGCTGCGACACGATGATCTGGCCTTCGTATTCGTCGCCGTGGTTGCCGGCCATCACGAGCGCGACCGGGCCGTCGCCGTTGCGGATCGACGCGATCGGGATCGGCAGCCAGCCGTACGCCGAGCGGTGCACGGAATGCGGCAGCCGCAGGTAGCCCGCGTGCTTGCCTTGCGCATCGAGATCGATTTCGCAGTGGATGGGGTTTCGCTGTGAGGAAGAGGCGGTCATGGCGGCATCGTTCGATGAACGGAATCTGCCATCTTATCGGGAAACGACCGCCACGCGGCGCGCGGGGAGCGTACAACGCCGACTGCCGTCAACCGGCATGCGAGCGGATGCGCATGGATGCGCATGGGCGAGCCGGCCTGCCGATACGCGAAACCGCGCGCGATGTTGCATCGGTGAACGCATGCGGCCGCGTGGCCCGGCCGCATTCGTGCGTCAAATTTCGCGCCGATCCCTTGCCGCAGCAGGGCCGGCGCGCGCGGCCGGCTCAGCGACCCGATGTTTCAGCTTCGAGACGTCCTTCTTCCCACAATGCCCAGAAACGGCTGCCGGCGCGATACGGATTCGCGCGCCGCGCGCCGTAATCGGTGACGCCCTGGTGAAACGCGCCGTACAGCGTCAGCGGCGGATTGTCGACGCACGCGGCTTCACGGGCGGGCGTGCGGCGCTCGAAAACGAGCCGCCGGATCAGGGACGCGCCGTCGATCACGGTTTGTTCGTCGATCGTTTCGGTTCTGGCGAGGACTTCGACGGTATTCATGTTGGGCTCCCTGAAATGTTCTTTCCCCATCAAGGAGCAATAAGAATGCCAACCACGAAATGGCGTCCGCTGCATCGATCGTGCAGGCTTCTGCGGTCAACGTAACGGGTGGCGAGCGGCGATGTTACGGAACACGTCACGTGACACGCGAGCGCGCGGCGCGACGTGCGAACACGCAAAGCGTTTCGGAATTGAATCGCCGGGAGGATGCGGCCGGTAGCGGAAACGACGATGAGCGGGCCGCGCGTGCCGTCAGGTCAGCTGGCGGTGGCCGGCGCCACGCGGCGGCTGCCGTTCGAATAGAAGCGGTAGATGCCCTTGCCGGCCGATTTCGCGTCGTACAGCGCGCTGTCGGCCTGGCGGATCAGTTCGTCGGGGGAGCTGTGCCCGTCGTCGAGCGCGATGCCGATGCTGATCCCGAGGCTGACGATCTTGCCGATCGACAGCGTATACGGTGCCGAGATCTGCCGGATGATGCGCGCGGCGAGGAGCGAGCACGCGTGCATCGTCGTGTCGTCGATCGCGACGACGAATTCGTCGCCGCCGATGCGCGCCGCAAGCTCGCCGGGCGGCAGCGTCTTGCCGAGCCGCTCGGCGACCTGCGTCAGCACCTCGTCGCCGGCCTGATGGCCGAAGCGGTCGTTGATCGCCTTGAAGCCGTCGAGGTCGAGATACATGACGGCGAGCGACGGGCCCGGCATGTGCGGCCGGTGCGAAAGCATCCGCTTGAGCTGGGCATGCAGTTCGTGGCGGTTCGGCAAACCCGTCAACGCGTCGTGCCGCGCGAGATGCCGGATGTGCTGCTCGGTCTGGCGGCGCGTGGTGACGTCCTCGACGATGACCACTGCGTTGCCGTCCGGCACGCGGTGGCGCGTCAGTTCGAGCTGGCGGCCGTCGGCGAGCGCGATGTCGAACGGCTCCGGTTCGTCGCGGGTCAGCCAGACGTCGCACTGCGCGGCGAGACCGGCGCCGCCGGGATCGCACATGGCGTTCGTGCCGAGCGCCGCGACGACGTCGGCCAGCGGCGTATCGAGCATGATCTCGCGCGGCGAGCCGAACAGCTGCGCGGTGCGGCGGTTCGCGACGATCACGCGGGTCTCGCTGTCGATCATGCACAGGCCGTGCGGCATGTAGGTGAGTGCGGCGTCGAAGTGCGCGACGAGTTCGGCGTTGCGCTGGCGCGCGGCGATCAGCGCGACGAGCACGCGGTAATGGCGCTGGACGACCGTGCGCATGGCCGCGAGATAGATCGCGAGCGGCGGCAGCAGCAGCCACGCGCCCGGCCGGTCCGCCAGCATCGCGCCGAGGGCGATCGGCAGCACGCCGAGCGTGACCTGTGTCATCGCGAGCCGCGGCAGCGCCGAATTGCGCGATGCGATCCCGCCGAACACGCCGCCCGCGACCATCACCGACAACGTGCCGAGCTCGACGTCGACGGCGTCCACGCAACCCATCACGCCGACGCCGAGCACGAAGCATGCGGCGAGCGACACGGGCGCATAGCGCCTCGCCCAGTATTCGGCGCGATCGTCGCCGGCGTCGCGGCGCACCGTGTAGGCACGCGCGATCGCGAGCCGGGCGGCGAGCAGGCCGACGTCGATGATCAGCCACGCGAGGCACCAGAGCTGCTGCAGCCGGATCAGCGCGACGACCGCGACGAAGCCGCTCGCGAGCCCGGACATCGCCATCGGGCGAATATCTTCGAACAGCGTGACCAGCATCGACGGGCGCAACGCCGCCGTGACATGGTGGTTGCCGGAGGAGGGTGTGGCGAGAACGGAGTTCAGGATGGATGCCCTGACTGCCATGGTTTTTGACCTCGACACGAGTCGCGATGGCTGGCGGCGCCCGCACGGCACGTGGCGGAGGCACCGGCAAGCCGGATACGCGCGACATTACCATGAAACATGCGCGGCGCGGAGCGTCCTGGCGTATGGCAGGCGCACATCGCCGGCACCGGACACCGCGGCGGCGGCCAGTCGCAAGCCACGCGTGCGAAAGCCCTGCGCATTCGACGGCACGGAGGCGGCATCGTTGCCGACGAAACGATATCCGGCGGTCGGCCGGAGACCGGCCGCGATGCGTGGCGAGCTTGCCTGCCGGCCGGTATCGATGCTGGCCGAAGCCGATGCGCGCCATGCAAACGCACCCCGCGACCACGCGCCGCACCTCGGCCGAATCCCGTTATAAGAAATCCAATAAGTATTTCATGCGGGAAATACTATAGGCGATATATCAAAAACAATGCCAGAATGCGCGCCGCTCCGAACGCCGCGACACCCGATCGCCGATCGAGCCGCATCAGGAGGTTCTCCCCACATGAAAAACCACGGCCTGTCACGGCGGGGTTTTCTGAAAGCCAGCGTACTGGCGGGCGTCGCAGTGTATGTCGCGCCGCTGGGCAGCCGCGCATTCGCGGCGCTCTTCGAAGAAAAACTCCTCACCCCCGTCAAATGGGATAGCGTCACCGGCATCCCCCAATTCCGCATCGACGGCATCGCGAAGGTCACGGGCTCGAAAGTGTTCGCCCGCGACGTCCGCGCGGCCGACATGCCGCACTGGCCGCAGCAGCAGTCGCATGCGCTGATCCTGCGTGTCACGCAGGCCGACCGCACCTACGAAGGCTTCGACCTGTCGCTGCTCGGCGACGACCTGAAACCGGACCGCGTGGTCACGGCCGACGATCTCGCGCGCGACGGCGTTGCGTTCCCGGCGTTCTACGGCGACGACATGCTGTTGCCGGCCGGCAAGACGCCCGCGTATCTCGGCCATGCGGTCGCGATCCTGATCTATCACGACTTCGCGCGCTTCCGCTTCGCGAAGAACGCGCTCAAGTTCCGCGACGACGTGATCCGCTACGGCGCGGTCACGGGCCCGCTCGAGCGCGATCCGTGGGGCACCTTCCGGTATGTGCGCGTGGGCGGCAAGACGGCCTACGACGACGACGTCTATTCGAGCCTTAAGGATGCGCCGATCTTCCCGAGCATGATGCGCAAGCACCTGCCGGTATGGCCGGACGGCAAGGAGCACGGCAAGCTCGACGAGCAGGGCATGTTCCTCGCCGCGCAGATCGCCGCCGAACTCGACCATCCGACGGCCGACTGGCTCGTGTTCGATCGCGAGTACAACACGCAGTCGGTCGACACGGCCGCGCTCGAACCCGACAACGCGAACTGCTGGTACGACGCCGCGACGCAGTCGCTGCACCTCGTCGTGCCGACGCAGTCGCCGCTCGAAGTGGCCGAGAGCGCGGCCGCGATGGTCGCGAAAACCCGCTTCCCGGTGAAGAAGCTGTTCGTGCATCCGTGCTACACGGTCGGCTACGGTTCGAAGGATCACTTCAACGTGCCGTTCTACGGGCTCGTCTGCGCGCTGTACGCGGACGGCCGCCCGGTGCGTTTCGCGAACGATCGCTACGAGCAGTTCCAGACGTCGCTGAAGCGTCACGCGTTCAGGATGCACTACCGGATCGCGGTCGACCGCAACACCGGCCTGCTGCAGTCGTTCAAGGGCGACTTCGAGGCGAACGGCGGCGGGCGCTCGAACTTCTCGCCGTCGGTGGCGATGGTCGGCGCGACGGCCGCGCAATCGATCTACTACTTCCCGAAGAGCGACCTCGCGGCCGTGGCGATCGCGTCGCGCGCGATCGACGCCGGTTCCGCGCGCGGCTACGGCACGCTGCAGAGCATGGCCGCGACCGAGATGGCGGTCGACGAGATCGCCGCGCAACTGAACCTCGACCCGATCGATTTCCGGCTGCGCAACGCGCTGCGTTCGGGGATGAAGAACACGCAGGGTGCGATTCCGGCCGGCGCGCTGCGCGTCGACGAAGTGCTGGAGCGTGCGAAGCAGCATCCGCTGTGGACGCGCCGCGCCATGCGCAAGGCCGAATTCGAGGCCGCGAACCCGGGCAAGCGCTACGGCGTCGGCTTCGCGTGCGTGCAGAAGGATTTCGGCACGGGCGCGGAAGCGTCGTTCGCGAAGGTCGAGTTCGACGAGCACGGCAAGGTGTCGCTGCAGCACACGGCTGCCGAGATCGGCACGGGCATGTCGACGTCGCAGGCCGTCGCGGTTGCGAAATGGCTCGGCCGTCCGGCGACCGACGTGCGCGTTGCCGTGACCGAGTGGCCGGACCTGCCGGTCGAGACGAGCGGCGATCCTTACATCATGTCGCAGGCCGACCAGGATCGGCTGAGCGCGAACCCGCGCTGGTCGCCGAACTATGCGTCGCCGTCGAGCGCGACGAATTCGGCGTACTACTTCACGCACAGCACGCGCGAAGCCGCGCGCGCGGTGTTCCGCTACGGGCTGTGGCCGGCCGCGATGTCGATCTGGACGCGCGGCCTCGGCGGCGGCCAGGCCGCGCCGTACACGATCCGCATCGAGGACGCGCGCTGGGTCGACGGCAAGCTGACCGCCGACGGCCTCGAGCCGCTGACGTTCGAGCAGCTCGCGAAGCAGGCGCATGCGCTCGGCCTGCCGACCGGCGCCGTCGTGCACGTGTTCAACCGCTGGCAATGGACCGACGCCGAGTTCGAAGTGGGCGGCACGGTCGAACGTTTGCCGATCGACGGGCTGTCGCTGCGCGTCGGTGCGCCGAAGACGGGCGACGGCAGCGGCCCGGTGCCGGGCACCGCCGCACCGGCCGGCGCGACCGCGATGCACGGCACGCTGCCGCCGACCGCGAACGGCTACCGCGTGCTGGACCGCAAGCGCGTGTTCATCCCGCCGACGAGCCGCAACAACGCGGCCGTCACGTACTACACGGCCGTCGGCACGCTCGTCGAGCTGGCCGTGCACGAAGCGACCGGCAAGGTCGAACTGCTCACGCACCACTCGATCATGGAATGCGGCAACCAGATTTCGCCGCAGCTCGTGTCGGGCCAGTTGCAGGGCGGTCTCGCGATGGGCATCGGCCATGCGCTGCATGAATATCTGCCGCTCTATGAGGACGGCCCCGGCAACGGCACGTGGAACTTCAACCGCTACCCGTTGCCGCGCGCATCCGACGTCGCCGTGTGGTCGCAGACGGGCGACATCCTGCCGCCGCTGTCCGAGACCGATCCGCCGAAGGGCGTCGCCGAAGTGGTGATGATCCCCGTCGTCGGCGCGATCGTGAACGGCATCGCGCACGCGATCGGCCATCGTTTCACCGACCTGCCGGTGACCCCGCAAAAGATTCAGGAGGTGCTCGCATGACGACCGCCCAAACCGCGGCTTCGGCCGCGAGCGCCAGCGCGGCTGCGACTGGCGTGTCCGCGCCGAGCGCGGCTTCGGCCGTGCCGGCATCCGCGCCGGCCGCAGCTCCGGCCGCCGTCGAGCGTCCGCTCGTCCGGTTCCAGCAGAAGCCGCTGTCGGTCAACATCAACGGCAAGTCCGTCGGCCCGATGCAGGTGCCCGAAGGGCTGATGATGATCGAGTTCCTGCACGAGTATGCAGGCCTCACCGGTTCGCGGCTCGGTTGCGGGCAGGGCATCTGCCACGCATGCGTCGTGATCGTCGACAAGCCGGACGGCACGAGCGAGGAAATGCGCACCTGCATTACCGGCGCGCACTTCTTCCACGGCCGCTCGATCCGCACGATCGAAGGCCACGCGAAGCGCAACGACGCGGGCGAAGTGGTCGAGCTGTCGCCGATCCAGCAGAAGTTCCTCGAGCACTTCAGCTTCCAGTGCGGCTACTGCACGCCGGGCTTCGTCAACGCGGCAACCGTGCTGATCGAGCGCCTGAAGCGCGAGCCGGTCGCGAAGGCCGACGTCGAACGCACGATCACCGACGCGCTCGACGCGCACATCTGCCGCTGCACGGGCTACGTCCGCTACTACGAAGCCGTGAAGGACGTGGTGCTGACGACGCCGGGACTCGTGAAGGACGCCGCATGAAACGCACATTCGCCCATCGTGTCGCGCGGGCCGCGGGCCTGCCCGCGCTCGCGGCGGCCTGCGCGCTGCTGCTCGCCGCCTGCGGCGGCCATGACGCGCCGGCCTCGAACGCGGCTACCGGCGCGCCCGGTGCCGACCCGGTCGCGCGCGGCCGTTATCTCGTCAAGGCCGCCGACTGCGCGGCGTGCCACACCGCGAAGGACGGCGCGCCGTTCGCCGGCGGCGCGAAGCTCGATTCGCCGTACGGCACGTTCTATGGCTCGAACATTACGCCCGACAAGGATCACGGGATCGGCAGCTGGAGCGCGGACGACTTCTACGCCGCGCTGCACGACGGCAAGGCGCCGTCCAAGCGGCTGTATCCGTCGATGCCGTACACGTCGTACCGGCAGCTCACGCGTGCCGATACCGACGCGATGTACGCGTACCTGATGACGGTCAGGCCGGTCGCGCAGGAGAACCGCGCGCACGAGCTGAAGTTCCCGTACAACCTGCGCTTCGGCATGGCCGTGTGGGATCTGTTGTTCCTGAAGGACAGCCTGCCGGACGCGTCGGCCGGGCAATCCGCCGACTGGCAGCGCGGCCGTTATCTCGCGGGCGCGCTCGGCCACTGCGCGGAATGCCACACGCCGCGCACGTTCACGGGCCAGCTCGACGGCGCGAAGCCGTTCGCGGGCGCCGCGCTCGGCCGCGTGGCCGCGCCGGACATCACGCCGGCCGGCCTCGCCGCGCGTGGCTGGACGGGTACCGACCTGCAGGCGTTCTTCGGCGTCGGCATCGCGCCGCAAGGCTCGGCGTTCGGCGAGATGTATCCGGTCGTGCACCTGAGCGCGCAATACCTGACGAAGGATGACCTGCGCGCGCTGTCCGTGTACCTGCTCGGCGATACGCCGCCCGCGCCGCAGCCCGTGAAGCCGGTGTCGGCCGACGCCGCGCAGCTCGCGGCCGGCCGCTCGGTGTATCTCGCGGTGTGCGCGGGCTGTCACGGCTTCAACGGCGAAGGCAAGCCGCACGTTGCAGTGCCGATGAACGGCAACTCGACGGTGCGCCAGGGCGATCCGCGCAACCTGCTGGTCGCGATGCTCGACGGCATCGACGAGCAGAAATTTGCCGGCTTCGAAAACCTGCAGCCGATGCCGGGTTTCGCGCGCACGCTGAGCGATGACGAACTCGCCCAGCTCGCGAACTACCTGCGCGCGACGTGGGGCGGTCAGCCCGCGAGCGTCACGCCGGCCGACGTGAAGGCGATGCGTTAAGTCCGGGTCACGCCGCAGGGCGGGGCGTCGCGCGCGATGCGGCCGGTTTCCGGTCCTCGCGTGCGATGCATCGTCCGACTTTTCGAGGCGGTTCTTCAGTAGCCGCCGCCACCTCCACCACCGCCTCCGCCACCGCTGCCTCCCGAGCCGCCGCCGTACCGGCTCATGCCCGGTCCTTGCGAAGTGCCGCTGCCCGGCTGCGTACATCCCGCCGACAGCACAAGCATCAGCGCCGCGATCAACGCCGCGGCCAACGTTGTCGATTTCATTGCAATCTCCTTGCAGCGCGCAGGCCGCAGGACAGGCCGGTTCGCGTGAACCGTGCGTCTGCGCGATGACGAAACGTCTCGGGCGGGCCGTTTATTCCATGCTTTTTGCGTATCGTCGCGCGCGATGGTGCCGGATCGGATCCGCTGCGCGGTGCCTTGGTACACTCCGGCACGCCGCCATTCCGATTCCGACTACAAAATACAAAAACCATGAATGCAACTCTCGAGAGCCCGCCGCGTGAACCGTCGCGTCCGTCCCGGCCCATCGTGCTCGGCTGCCTGTCATTTGCCGTCGGCGGCCCGCTGGTCGCGGCGCTCGTCTGGCCGGGCGTGATGCTGATCGCGTGGACGTTGATCGACGGCCCGTCATGGGACGTGCTGAAAGTCAGCGCCGGCATGGTGCCGATGATCTTCTTCGCGTCGTTCCTGTTCGGCTATTTCCTGCCGGCGACGGTCGCGGGCGGCATCATGGGCGCGATCGGCACGCGGATCCGGCGGCGCTGGTTCGTATTGCTGGGGATCGTCGTGGGCACCTGCTCGATGATCTGTTATGTGCTGCTACAGAGCCGCCTGCTGAACGACGATGAAATCGGCGGCATCAACATGATCGCCATACTCGATTCGTTCGTCACGTCGGCCGTGATGTCGCACTGGCTGCATCGGCGGCTCGAACGCCGGCGTTGAGCGCGACGCGCCGCGTATCGAGTGCGTGAACGGTGACGCGCATGAGCCCGGCGAGCCGAACGGCACCGCTCGGCCGCGTCCGCGGCCGGCGGCCTGCCACGCTTTCCTTTACGCGGATGCCGCCGTCGCGGCGGCGTCCGGTCAACGATAGACGAGATCGGCGCGGCGGTTCTGCGCCCACGAATCCTCGTCGTGGCCGAGCGCGACCGGCTTTTCCTTGCCGAGGCTGACGGCCTCGAGTTGCGTGCCCGGCACGCCGAGCGTTTCCAGCGCGCTCAACACGGCTTGCGAGCGGCGCTGGCCGAGCGCGAGGTTGTATTCGGACGTCCCGCGTTCGTCGGTGTTGCCCTGGATCAGCACGCGCCGGGCCGGATGGCCGCGCAGGTAGTCGGCGTGCGCCTGCAGCAGCGACTGGAATTCAGGCTTCACGGAATACGCGTCGAAATCGAAATAGATGCTGCGTTTCGCGAGCGGGCTGTTCGGATTGTCGAGATCGTCGGCCGTCACCGTTGCGACGGCTTCGCTCGAGGGCGTCGGCGCCATGCCGGCATTCTCGGGTGTTTTCGCCGCGTGGTGGCAACCGGCCAGCAGTGCGACGGCGGCCAGGACCGCAAATCGGTTCGTTTTGCTCATCGTTCGTCTCCAGCGGTTGACTGCGTTGAAAGCGTGGTGCGTGCCATCGGCACGTACGTATCCGGCTGCAACGGCGCGAAAGGTCCGGCTCCGTCGACGCGATGCATGTCCGTAAGCCGGTGGTGCGCCATATGAAAGAGTGTTGTGACCGGAACACCGAATCACGGCGTCGCTGCAAACAGAGTAGGAAAAATGTCACAACGCGACCAGTTTCTCCGCATTTTTTGCGCGGACGCGACAGTCGGGGACGCATTCTTGCTCCCGCCGGCACCACGCGGTACACGCTGACACAGCGAAAAGGCCGCGCGCGGGCGCGGCCCTTTCTGCACCGGTCACCATGATCGAGCGGAGCTCGAAACGCGTTCCGTACGCAATCGACCGGACAGTGCAGCGGCGAAGCGCCGCGTCGTCAGAACTTGTGCCGCAGCCCCAGCGCGACGACGACCTGGTTGCTGTTCGCCGAAGGCGTCAGCGTCCAGACGGTCGCGTTGAACGCGGGATTGCCGTTGCCGCCGCTCACGCTCTGGTACACGCCTTCGAGATACGCATCCGTGCGCTTCGACAGCGCATAGTCGGCCTGCGCGACGACCTGGTTCCATTTCGGGCGCGTCTGGCCCGTGCGCGTGTCGAAGCGGCCCATCGTGTACGTGTACGCGGCGGCGAGGCTCAACGCGCGCGTGACGAAGAAGCGCCCGTCGACCGTGAAGTTGTCGAACACGAGCGATTCGCCTTTCAGCGGCGCGATATTGCTGCCCTGGAGCACGCCCGTCACGCCGTCGGTGGTCGAGTGCGACCACGCGGCGCCGACCGAATGCGGCCCGAACGCATAACGGCCGGCCGCGGCCCAGATCTGCTGGTTGCCGCCCGTGATCGTCGCCGACCCGTCGACCGTGCTCAGCGCACCGTCCGGGTTCGGCGAATTGCGGTCGCGGCTGATCTTCAGGTAGCCGGCGCCGAGCTTCAGCGGCCCGTTCGCATACGACAGCCCCGCGCTCCATGCCGCGTTGTTGGAGAACTGGCCGGCCGTGTTCGAGAAGCCGAACATCGCGCCGAACGTCAGCCCGCGGTACGTCGGGCTCGTGTATTTCACCGCGTTGTTGATGCGAAGGTTGCGGTTCGAATCGTCGTTGTCGTACGGATGGACCGCGAGGTTGCCGCCCCAGCCGGGGCCGGACGCGCCGAGCGGCGTCACGAAGTCGAGGATCAGGTCGTACTGGCGGCCGAACGTCAGCGTGCCGGCCGTCTTCGAGCTCACGCCGAGCCATGCCTGGCGGCCGAACATGTCGACGCCTTTCTGCGACAGCTTGCCGGTGGTGCCCGAGAAGCCGTTTTCTAGCGTGAAGACCGCGGCCATGCCGCCGCCGAGATCCTCGCGGCCGCGCAGCCCCCAGCGCGACGCGTTCAGTGCGCCGCTCGTCATCGCGACGCTGCCGCTGCCGGGCGAGCCGGCGCCCTGCGTGCGCTGGTTGGTCGAGTAGGTGATCGACGTGTCGATCAGGCCGTACAGCGTCACGCTGCTCTGTGCGTGCACGATGGCCGGCGCGAAGCCGGTCACGCATGCGGCGATCACGGTCCCCGCGACGCGCGCGCCGGCATGCTTGTTCATCTGGTAGGAATGCATAGGAGTTTTTATCGTTTGCCCGGCACGGTGGCCGGCGGATCGAGCGGCCATTATTGGAGATCGTGCGACGGTCGATTAAGGCGTTGCACAGGAAAGGTCCTCTGCGAAATCGAGCGGAATCGCGGCGCGTCGGCGTCGGGGATTCAGTCGGGAGCGGGGCGCGTGTGGTGCAGGAGGAAGTGCGTCGCGGCGTCGGCGGCGCGTTTCGGTTTCAGTGCGGCCGCCGCGGCTTTCGCCAGGCCAATGAGAATTGGCTGGACGACACGGCCGGAGGCAACGGAAAAATTTACCGTTCGTGCTGCGCCGATCCGGTATCGGCAAGCAACGGCCGTTGCCCGCGCCACATTCGTAGCGCACGTTTCCCGGTGCCGGCGTAATCGGGCCGGCGACTACGTAATTCGCGACTTTTTGCGCGTTGTTGGTTCGGCACAATGGACCATTGCGCGTGGCGGCCTGCCGCTTGCCCGGTACGTCACGCATGCCGCGGGAGAACGGACATGGTGTTGATGGCAGTGGGAGGGGGCGGACCGGTCGACGTGCCGCAGCCGCAGAACGACAACAACCCGACGAACAATAACGGGACGAACAACAACGGCGCCGCCGGCGCTCCTCCGGCCCAGACCCCCGAACAGAAGGCCCTCGCCGCGGCGCAGGCCGAGACCCAGCGCCTGCTCCAGCTGGCGCAGGCGGAGATGGCGGCGCTCAAGCGCCTGAACGACCAGGGCGCGTCGCAAGCCGACCTCGACAACCAGGTCAAGAAGGCCGAAAGCGCTTGGGGCGCGGTGCAGGCGGCCGTCGAGAACCAGATGCGCGTTGCCGCGGACGGCGGCGGCGACACGAACAAGGCGATCGCGGGCGTCGCATCGGATCTGCGCAACGCGTCGCCGAAGGATCCCGTGCTCGGCGAGGTGCTCGACGACGCGCAGAAGGCGGTCACGGCGGAATCGGCGCCCCAGCGGGCGACCAACGAGAAGGCATTCCAGTTCGCGCTGGCGGTGCAGCACGACCAGGACGCGTATGCCGACGTGAAGCAGTACAACGCGCTGCCGGGCGGCGTCCGGCGCGCCGACCCCGAAACCGGTGCGCAGTTGCGTCAGGCAGCCAGCGCGGCCGATGCGAACAGCGACACCGCCTACACGGCGCTGACGACCGCACTGCGCCACGAATACAGCGTGTCGGCCGCGACGCTGCGCCTGAACGACGCGAAGGCAGACTACGCGGCGTGGCAGAAGGAGCCGGGCGGATTGCGCCGTGCCGACGAGGCCGACATCACGCGGGAGATGTCGCAGGCACAGAGCCAGTACGACAAGGTGGTGACGGGCGGCGACGACACCGCGCTGACCTACGTGACGGCCGACGAGCAGAAACAGGCCGTCGCGTCCGTGAAGCAGAACCACGACGGCATGTGGTACACCGGCCTCGTCGACGCATTCGGCGAGCAAAGCCAGCTCCAACGCACGATCGCGACGATCAATCCCGACGATCCGTCGCTGTCGCCGCAGATGAAGCAGCTCGCGCAGTCCGATCCGGTCACCTTTGCGCTGCTGCAGGACACGGGCCAGACCGTCGATCCGAACGACCCGAAGCTGTCGACCCAGGAGAAGGACCTGGCGAAGCGGAATCCGCTCGCGGAGGCGTTCGTCAAGCTGACGGGCATCGAGGTGAACCCGGAAAACGTGAAGGATCCGGCCGCGGCCAAGACGCTGAAGGATCAGATCGACCAGCAGGGCGTGTTCCAGTATGCGATGGGGAAGGTCGACCCGAAGTCGCCGGGGCCCGGGTACCAGAAGATCCAGCTGCTGCTCGCGGCGGCGCCCGACGTGCGGCTGCAGTACACGAAGCAGCAGGTCTCGCAGCTGATGCAGAACCCGGGCAGCAACCCCGGCGCCGCGCTCCAGGTGCTGAAGACCAACATGGACGCATCGTTCTCGCTGGACGAGCGCCAGACGCTGTGGACGCAGGCCGGCCAGCCGCATTTCGACGCGAACTTCATCCATTCGCAGATCGATCCGCTGATGCAGAAGCCCGATTCGAAGGCGACGGACCAGGCAAGCATGCAGGCGCGTTACGACGGCAGGATGAATGCCGACAAGGCCGGCAAATGGATGCAGGACATCCTCGCCAATGCGCCGCCCGAATTCGCGGGCGTCGTGCTCGACACCGTGAAGAAGGATTTCGGCAACAAGTGGACGCAGTCGAACACGGGCACGCCTCAGCCTTACGGGGACGGCACCGAGTTCTACAAGGGGCTCAGCAAGGCGGTCGGGCTGGCCGACCAGCAGCCGACCGCGAACGGCGAGCCCGTGCATCGCGAGGACGACGTCGCGAGCTGGCTGCTCGACGCCAACGGCAACGCGAAGACGATGATCTACACGCTGCGCGGCAGCGACACGGGATACGGGTTCGACGGCGTGCGCCAGGCGCTTTCGTCCGGCGTCGATCCTTCGCTGTCGAAGGCGCTGCTGTCGAAGATGCAGAACGACGACCGGTTCCGCTCGGGTTTCGCGAACGACTTCCAGCTCCGCTACCAGCAAGGCACCGAGCACGCGCAGAGCAACCAGAACAAGCAGGCCGCGACGGCCAGCTACAACCTGTTCAAGTCCGATCCGGACAAGCAGCTGAAGGCGTACTTCAACGACTTCCAGAAGAACTTCGACGGCCAGTCCCGGACGTTCACGGTCGGTTCCGACCAGCTCACGAACTTCGTCGGCGCGGGGCTCGGGATACAGCCCGACGACCCGGGCGCGGTGCCGACCGACGCGAAAGACGTGCCGTCGATGGCGCTGCTCGAGCAGATGATCGTCGGCAACGGACAGTTGCTGAACGGCACGGCGGTGAACAGCAAGTCGCTGTACGCGCAGAATTCGGCCGCGACGAAGATGATCCAGACCGTCGTCGACCAGATCCGGAAAGTCGGCGGCGATCACGCGGTCGTGTCGCTGGTGCCGATCTACTACGTGTCGAAGAGCACGGGCACCGCGCCGAGCGCGCTGTTCAAGGTGCAGGTCGACGGGCATCCGGACCAGTACAAGCTGATCGACGATCGCGGCTGGAAGTACGACACCGTCGACGACTACCAGCACAACAATGCGCTGTCCGACGACGGCAAGCTGTACGTGCCGAAGAACCTGAAGCTCGATGGGTCGCCCGTCGATCTCGGGCAATACGAACCGATCGACGCGCACAAGACGGAGTGGTACCAGCACGCCGAACACATTCTCGAGATCGGCACCGGCATTCTCGCGGCGGCCGGCGGCGTCGTGCTGGTCGCGAGCGGAATCGGCGCGCCGGTCGGCGGCGTGCTGCTCGGCGCGGCCTGGACCGCGGTCGGCGCGGGGATGGCGGTCGGCGTGCCGGCTGCGATCGGCGACCTGAAGAACCTGAGCGATCACGGCCAGTCGACCGGCTTCGGCAATGCGCAGGCGCGCGGCGACTGGATCAGCCTGATCGGCAGCGGCGCGGGCATCGCAGGCGGCGGGCTCGGCGTGGCGGCGAAGTCGCTCGCGGAGGCGTCGTCGCTGCTGCGCACGACCGGGAAGATGTCGGACATCCTCACGATTGCGTCGCGCGGCGAGGGCGCCACGGTCGAAACGGCCGGCCTGGGCCGCTTCGCGCAGGAAGCCGACGCGTTCCAGTCGCTTGCGCAGACGACGGGCCGCACGTCGCAGGTGTTCAACCTCTCGGGCGGCGCGATCGGCGGCTACCAGATGGTCGACCAGGGCGCGTCGCTGATCAAGAACTGGGACGCGATGTCCGATTCCGATCGCGCGCAGCAGCTGCTGAACCTCGGCGTCGGCGTCGCGCAGATGGGCCTCGGTTCACACGCGCTGATGGAACGGCCGATTCGCGCGATCACGAAGACGCCCGCGCCGCCGGCGCCGCGGCCGACGACGATCGATGTCGTGCACACGATGCTCACCAGCGGACTGGTGAACCAGCGTCTCGCGGTGGGCGAGATCGGCAACCCGTGGCAGCACGCCGAGCAGCAGGCACGCAGTTTCGGCGAACCGGCCGACAACGGCGAGCCGGTCGCGCCGGCCGAAACCGGCTTGCGGTCCAGATTCTCCGCGTGGCTGCGCGCGCGCCGCACCCAGGGCACGCCGGAAGACGGCGACGTGACGCTGCTGCGGCTCGCGCCCGACGCCGAAGCGGGCGACGGCGCGGTGACGCCGGCGGTCGCCGGCGCGCTGGCGGGCGATGAGGCGGCGCCGACCGAGGCCGGTGCGCCGGGGACGGTGGCGCGCCCCACGTCGTGGGCGATTCCCGCGCATGTCGCCGCCGATCCGGAGATCCTGAGCAGCGTGGTCGGGTCGATCCTCGAGAGCGGCAACCGTCTCGAGCATGTCGAGTACTACGTATACGCGCTGGAGGACGCGGCAGGCAACGTGCGCGTGCCGGAGGAAGACGGGCTGCCCGCCACCGAACGGGGCAATCTGTGGGACGACATGCAAGTGGCGAAGGCGGATGCGCGCCGCGCCCGCGCGGCCGACGATGCGGCGGCCCGCGCGGCCGCGTCGCCCGACGACGAAGGCACGATCGGCGTGACCCGCTATACGGCCTATTACGACGCGCTGATGGTCGGCGGCGAAGGCGTGGCGGCCGGCCGCTACCGGATCGCGCTGGTCGACAGCAGCGCGCTCGCTGCGGACGGCACGGTGCCGCCCGAGGCGGTTGTCGGCCACGTCGGGCTCAACGACGCCGGCAATGCGTTCGTGCTGTCGATGAACGACGCGTACGACCGTACGCTGCAGGTGGTGTATCCGCGCGGGTTCGATCCGGCCAAGCCGCTGATCCGCAGCGAGGACGGCCGGCGCATCGACGTGATCAACGCGCCGCACGGACTGAGAGAAACGCAGTGGGGCGCGTATCCGCGCCGCGAAGCCGATCTCGCGATCTATTCGGACCATCCGCAGCAGCCCGAGAACCAGCTGCCGGCCGGTGAACGGCCGCTGATGCCGGTGCCGCCCGGCTATTTCGCGGTGTATGCGCACGCGTGGGCCGATGCGTTCGCGAGCGCGACCGGCAAGGCGATGAGCGCCGACGATCTCGCGGAAATGGTGCGTCAGAGCGGCTGGGACGGCAAATCGCCGGTGATCCTTTATGCATGCGGCGCGGGCACGCGGGTGACTTCGCTCGCGCAATTGCTGGCGAACGTGCTGGGGGTGGACGTCTACGGCGCGAGCGGCTTCGTCGCGTGGCGATCGCCGCGCTATCGCAACGACGGCAGCCCCGCGTCGGGCTATGCGGGCGGCATCGTGGTGGAACCCGGCGCGCCCAACTATGCGGGGGTGCCCGACCATTCGGTGCAGCATGCGCCGCGCACCTACCGTTTCTCGCCGGCCTTGGCGGTCATCGACCAGGGCGCGCATCCGGTCAACTGGAGCAACGTGGCGCTGCGCCCGGTGTCGAACGGCTGGGGCGGCGGCGATAGCTCGGGCGACGTGCGCGTGCCGCTCGGCGTGTACGTGTGGCGCGTGCTGACGCGGCGCGGGGCGATCGTCAATCCGCGCAGCGGCCGCTCGGCGAGCGCGCTCGAGATGACGCACGCGCTGGAGGATCTGGCGTGGAAAGGCTATACGCCGGGCGTGCCGGTCGCGTTGGAGGGGCCGCACAGCGGCGCCGATCCCCAGTTGCTGCAGGAATTCGCGGACCTGATCCAGGCACCGGTATTCGGCCGGCTCGGCGACGACGACGCGGCCGGGTGGCGGCGCGCGATCCCCAACCCGAACCGCCGGCTCGCGCGCTTCCAGATCGAACCCGACGTGAACGGCAAGTTCTCGCCGGGCCGCGCGCAGCCGGTGCGCATCAATCCGCTGGAACTGCGGCCGGTGCCGGGCTCGAGCGTCGTGAACCTGCTCGGCCACGCGACCGCGCGGCAGTTCCTGAAGGTGTCGGGTTTCGACATCGCCGAATCGCACGGCACGAAGCCGCGCGACGTGAGCTGGGAAAGCTCGGCCGCCGTCACGCAAGGCGGCAGCACGATGTCGCCGCGGGAATTTGCCCGCAAGCTACTCGAGGATCCCACCTATACGGAGGGCAACGGCGTGCTGCTGACGGGCTGCTATCTCGGTTCCGGCGGCTACCCGTTCGCGCAGGAGCTCGCTTACGAGCTGCAGGTGCCCGTGATCGCGTCGATCGCGTCCAACTCGGTGCGCGGCACCGGCGCGCTGTTCCTGCATCCGAACAGCGACGACATCGTCGTGCCGGCACACGATCCCGACGTGTCGACGCGGCTCTATCTGCATATCCCGGAGACGCCCGATGCGACCGACCCGCCGATGGTGTTCGCGCGGCGGGGCGAGCCTGTGCGGGGCGCGGCTACGCACGGCGACGCACCGGTCGAACCGGTGCGCCCGATCGAAGCGCAGATCGATCCGGAAGCGGACAGCGGGCGGCGCGGCAACGCCGGCATGCCGGAGG
Source organism: Burkholderia sp. GbtcB21 (assembly GCF_019091065.1). NCBI lineage: Bacteria > Pseudomonadati > Pseudomonadota > Betaproteobacteria > Burkholderiales > Burkholderiaceae > Burkholderia > Burkholderia sp. GbtcB21. The sequence continues at coordinate 381,219 of NZ_JAGXKA010000001.1, read as the reverse complement.
AGGCCGGGCGGCCCGCGCCTGGGCCGACGCCGCGCGGGCCCGCGCATCCGCGTCTTGCGCCCGAACCGGACGCGGGCGAGCCGCCCGTTTATGTGCCGACCCCGCTCGTCGAGGTCGGGCCGGGACAGATCTTCACCGCCGACGAATGGGCCGCGCGCACCGAGCAGGCCGCCGAAGCCGACGCGGACGACGGCCTGTCGGGCATCCCGCAGAAGATTTATCCGAAGAACAGCCGCGTCTATACGGACCGCAAGGTCGTCAACGACGGCGTCGTCACGACGACGGTTCATGGCCAGACGGTGCTGCAGCCCGGCTTCGAAGACGTGACCGGAGTCGACGCGACACAGCATCCCGAATTCCTGCGCCCGGCCGACACGCTGCTGATGCCTGCCGACGATCCGCTGCATGCGATCGGCGCGCGCGGACTGATGTCGCCGCCCGGCCATCACGTGGTGTTCGGCCACGGGATTTCCGCCGACGCGATGCTGGGCCCGGACGGGCGGCATCTCACGCCGGACGAGGTGGCCGAGCGCGTCGCGCCGCTTCTCGAGCCGGACCAGGACGTGACGCTGTATTCCTGCTATGGCGGCTCGAGCAAGCACGATCCGCTGCGCATCGCGCCCGGTCAGGTGCGGGCCGCGAGCGCGACGTTTGCCCAGGCGCTCGCGCAGCGCCTGTCCGAGCTGACCGGGCGGCCGACGTCGGTCTGGGCGCCGCCGGACATCCTGCTCGTCGAGCGCGACGGTTCCGCCACCGTGCGCGGGACGCGGCCGACCGGCCAGGTCGACAAGGATCGTCTCGCGATGCGGGTGTTCCGCGGCGAGCCCGCACGCGCGGGCCGCCCGGCATTGCCCGCCGCGCCGGACGCGGCGCCGTCGCCGGCAACGGCACGTACGGCGGCGCGGCCGATGGCCGACGGACCGGTGCGCCCGACCGTGCCGCGCGTCCCCGATCCGACGTTCGCCGATCCGGACTACGATTTCACGCCGATTCCGGACGATACGTTCGAATCGGTCACGCTCGATCATGCGTTCCGCGGCGCGCTGGCCGACCGGCCGGGCGTGATCGGCGACGCCGCGCGCGTGACGCGCGCCGGCGGCACCGTGAGCCAGCACTGGCCGAGCGGTTTCCTCGACGGACCTGAGCCCACCCGCGTGATCGACGGCGTGATGCAGGCGTTCGACGAGGCCGGGCTGACGAACCTGCGCGTCGAGTTCGTGACGCGCGACGGCAGCGTCGTGCTCGGCGAAGGCACCGATTTCGGTGCGCTCGATCCCGAGGACGGCTGGTTCCGGTTCAGCGGCACGGTGCCCGACGCGGCGGCGGGTGCCGCGCATGCGTCGAGCCACGCGGGAAGCGAAGCGCGGCCTGCGTTGGCTGAAGGTACGCGGCTCGTCGGGCACGACGAACTGGGGCGCGCACTCGATGCGGCGCGCGGCGCGGCAAGCGACTACGCGTACGTGCCGGTCGACGCGCTGCCCGACGAAACCGCGTTCGCACGCGGCGACCTGACCGCGCAGGAACGCGTCGCGGCCAGCGCGACGGCGAATCTGGCCGCGGTCGACGCTGCCGCACCGGCCGATGTCGTGCTGCTGTCGACGCTCGGCCACGATCCGGCAAGCGCGCTGCGGGTCACCACGCCCGGCGGCGAGCTGTTCAAACCGGCCGGCGTCGACATGTATGTCGTGCGGACCCGCGACGCGGCAACCGGCGACGTGTCGTACCGGCTCGTCGGCGTGGATCGCTCCGGATTGCCGGAAGGCTATGCGGCCGTGCATGCCGGCGGAACGCGCGCGGTCGGCGCGGCCGACGGCAGCCCGACCTGGCCGATGATCGGACCGGCGGGGCCGGCGGCCAGCCGGCTCACGGGGCCTGCCGGCGATCCGTCCGGCGCGCCGACGCCAGCCGCGGCAGCCGGTCATGCGGGCGCGCCCGCCGTGCCGGAGGGTGCCACGGTGGCCGCGGCGGCCGAAGCCCAGGCAAGCGCCGCCGCATGGCTCGACAGCCTGGAGCGGCGCACGCTGACGCGCGTCGACGGCGCGCATGCGCCGACCCTCGACGGGCTCGCGCGCCGGCTCGGCCCCAACGCGCACGTGCTGGTCGCCGTGCATGCCGCGCGGCCCGCCGCGGACGCCGAACATGCGCCGCCGACCGTCGTCGCGGTGCTCGAGACCGACGCGAACGGCGCGCTCGGTCCGGTGCGGATGCTGGACGGCAAGCGCGTGCCGAACGCGCTCAAGAAGGCGCTGACGAATGCCGGCAGCAAGGGGCGCAATACGCGCCGCAGCTACGACTTCTATGTGTCGCCGGTTGCGCACGACGAACTGATGCACTTCGGCGGCCCGTCGACGATCAAGACGCCGGACGGCAAATCGTCGTGGCCGGTAGCGGCATCGAACCGACAAGTCGATGGCGAGCTGGCCGCCGACATCGCGAAGCTGCAGGACGCGCCGCGCTTCAAGCGGCCGCGTCAGGCCGTGCGCGCGGTCGAAGGCGACCGTCGCTGGATCCACGTGATCGACGACGAGACGGGCAAAGTGCTCGGCTACGCGGAGCGCAACGCGGCTCACGAATGGAAGTACTACGAGAAGGCGCCGCTCGCCGACACCGAGATTCCCGAACAGGATCTGCGCGCGGTGTTCCGGCGGCGGCGCAGGGGCGGCATTCCGGTCGGACGCTCGCCTCGGCGCGGCATCCGCTTCGTGGCCAGCGACGTCAAGCCCGAGACCGTCGACCGGATCGGCGGCTTTCGGCCGGCGAAGGAGCCCGATACCGACACGAAGCCGCGCCGCACGGCGGGCGACACGTTCCAGTCGATCGTGCCGACCCGCCGGCCGCTGGTGCGCGCGGACGCGGAGCAGGGCGGGGGCGACACCGCGTCGCGCTCGCCGCTCGTCGATCCGCATCTGTTGCCGTCCGACCAGTCCGCGTTCAACGCGGTCGACTTCAGCGGCAACAGCGTGCCGCACCTGCTGACCGCGATCCGGAACGGCTCGGTGAGCGGCAGCCAGCACGTGATCTACGTGTTCGAGACCGACGGCCCGGTGGCGGAAGCGCTCGGCGACCCGCGCGGCGTGATCGCCGAGCGTAACGGCGAGATGCGCTGGTTCGACAACGTCCGCGATGCGAACAACGCGAGCCGCAACGGTGTCGCGCTCGACGAAATGCCGATCGGCACCGACCGGTTCGGCGCGGACATGCATTTCCTGCTCACGCAACTGTCGCCGCGCGAATTCCTGAAGGCCGCGCGGCCGACGCGCGTCGCGGCGCTCGAGGCGCGCGAGCAGGCGCTGCTCGGGCAACTGCGTGACGCGGAGGCGCGCGGCCGCCAGTCCGCGCCGTTCCGCGCGCTCGCGGCGCGCACGCGGCTCGGCTACAACGAAGTGCGCGGCGAATTGCAGCGCCTGCGGCGGAGCGGCTTCTCCCGCAACGGCGCGGCGCTGGAGACGCTGGCGATCGAGCCGTACCAGCCGGGGCTGTCGTCGACCACGGTCGTCGAGTTCAACTTGCGCAACGGCGCGGCCAAACCCGAGCAGTACTTCCCCACGCACGAGCAGGTCGAGGCCTTCAACAAGCAGGCGCAGCGCGCCGGCAACACGGAGGATCTGGTGCTGAAGGGCGAGCCGCAGGCCGTGATGGTCGACGTGGGCATGTGGCGGACGCTGCTCAACAAGCTGTATGTCGCACGCGACGTGTCGACGTCGTCGTCGCGCTTCCTGCCGGTGCCGGGCAGACAGCGCACGCGCCGGTTCGGCGCGGCGACGGTCGCCGACAAGCGCATCCGGCAGATCTTCACGCGCTCGAACGCGCAGTTGCAGGACCGCATGGTGCCGATGGCGCGTTCGTTCTCGCTGAGCGACGATCCGGCGCTGATGACGAAGCAGGTCGAGCGGCACGGCGGCGTGATGCCGGTCGTCACGCTCGTGGTCGATCCGCATTCGCTCGCGGCGGCGCTCGGCAAGGCGCACGATCCGGATTTCCTGCGCGCGGTGGATGCGCTCGGCGACCAGAAAAACGCCGTGTTCGACGGCGAGAACGGAATGATCCATCCCGCGCCCGGCACGGACGGCAAGGCGCTCCCGCTCGACGATCTCGCGCATCTGCATCGCTGGCTCGACGAGGCCGCGCGCTCGGGTTTCGCGATCCGGCTCGAGACCGCGCCGTCGCGCGCGCTCGTATCCGGCGCCGACTACCGGTTCCAGTCGGGCACCAACGACACCTATCACGACTATGTGCGGATGTTTACGGCGCTCGAACGCTGGGCCAACGCGAATCCGGGCGTCGCGGCGCCGAACGTGATGGTCACGTTCCACGGCTGGGACGCGGTGCCGGAGTCGGTGCCGGGCGCCGGCCATGAAAAGCTGCTGCGCGCGGTGCTCGAACGCAACGGGCTCGAGTGGGTGCACATGGGCCTGTCGTACGGCACGCACGGCGCGGACTTCATCGGCAACCACGATCTCACCGGCGCGCTCGCGAAGCTGATCGTCGAATACCGCAACCGGCCCGACATGATCGGACGCCTGCACGGTGCCGACGCGCTGACGCGCGTGTTCGAGCGGGTCGACCGGCAGACGCTGGCGAACCAGCATCAGCTGCTGTTCGCGGAAGTCGAGCGGATCGGCGCGGCGCACGGGATGACGCCCGCCGACGTGGCCGCGCTGCGTCAGCAGCTCTACGAAGGCAACACGACCGTGTGGCTGAACCAGGCGCGCAAGGCGACGATCGAGCATGCGATGCCGCTATGGGAAGCCGACGGCAATCCGCCGCGCAACGAGACGGAACGGGGCGCGCGCACGTTCGGCGGGCGCTGGCTGGAACAGTACGGCGCCGGCGTGCCCGACCGGGTGACCACCAGCGCGCGGCCGGCCGCGGCGGACCCGCTCGACCACTGGCGTGCGGTCGTGCACGATCCCGCGCTGATCAACGACGGCACGAAGCCGATCGGTGCGAGCCGTCGGGAAGCCGCGCAACTCGCCAAGGTGAAGATTCCCGACGAGAAGCGTGCGCAGGCGGAACTGCATGCGCTGCGGGTGCATGACGAGCCGCTCGGCAACCAGACGCCGCCGCCGTCGCCGCAGCGGATTGCCGGCGACATCGCGGTGGCCACCGCGACCGGCGGCGCCGGGGCGTTCGCGCTCGTCACGCTGGGCAGGGAGTCGCTTCGCACCGCGTCGAATTCGCTGTATGCGGGGCTGCGGGTCGGTCGCGTGTTCCAGGCGCTGCATCATGGCGCGGTCGCGAGCCTGAAGAACGGCGACCCGCGCGTGTTCGACCGGGTGGTCGACCGGCTCGTGCGCGGGTTGCAGACGCAACTGAAGGCGAACGGCTTCGACGTGGATGGGCGCGGCGCGCAACTCGTGCAGATCGCGCACGAAGGCAAGGCCAAGGCCGCGCAACTGCGCGCGCTCAACGATGACGGCGTGCTGTCGTTCGACGACACGGTGACGCACACCAAGGCAATCGCCGCCGACATGCTCGCGCAGATGCAGGGCGTGGTGGGCGGCACGTCGCTGAAGCTGCTGCACCACGGCAGCCCGCGGCACTCGGTGGGCCGGGTCGGCCGCGTGCTCGCGCTCGGCGGTTACGGCGGCTCGATCACGATGAACGCGGCTCGGGCGATCGCAAAGGGCGACTGGCTGGCCGGCGGGCAGGCCGTGGGCGGCATCTTCAGTGGGCTCTATACCGGCATCGTCTACAAGGGCAGCCTGCGCGGCGTGAATGCGGACAATCGCAGCCAGCTGGCGCGCACCGTGAGTGCGACCGGCGACTACCTGACCTCGGCCATGAGCATCGCGAGCGGCATTCATACCGCGATGACGGGCGATCCGACCACCGGCACGCTGACGACGATGTCCGGCATGCTGCTCGGCGCCGGGCGCCTGCATTCGCATTTCCCGAATGCGACGCCGTGGCTGGAGCGCTTGCCGACCGGCATCGCGCTGGCGCCGGTGGCGATCTTCGGCGTCATGCAGGGGATTAATCTCGTCACGTCGGCGATGGCGCCGGACCAGCAGAACCAGCCGCCGGCCGGTCCGAACGCCGGCACACCGACGCCGGGCGCGTCGCCCACGCCGTCGGCCGGCGCGACGACGGCGCCGGCCCAGCCGAGTGCTTCCGCGACGCCGTCGGCACCGGCGTCTGCCCAGCCGAGTGCATCCGCGACACCGTCGCAACCGGCGCAGCCTCCGTCGAGTTCGCCAAGTGCCACGCCGCTGACCGTGAATGTGGTCGCGGGCGATTCGTTGTGGACGATTGCCGAACGTCACGAAGGATCGCTGCTGGCCGCGGCCCACGTGCCGGCCGATCAACAGCAGCGGATGTCGGACGGTCAGCGGATCAACGTCGCGCTCAACGAAATCCTGCAGCTCAACCGGAATCTGGCGAGCAATCCGGGCGAGATCGCTCCCGGGCAGCAGGTGATCGTCGGGTGATGGATGGCGGCGCGTTCGGGCGGTGCTTGCCGGAGTATGGAGGCAAGCACCGGATCAGTCCGTGGTGCTCGGGTGATGGCGGCGGAGCATCGCCCGGCAGATCGCCGACGGCACGTCAGCCCTTGGCGGACTCGCCCGCCCGCCGCTGCAGACGATAAGCCAGTTGCGCGCGGGTGATGCCGAGCGTGCGCGCCGTTGACGACAGGTTGCCGTTGGCGCGCCGCACTGCATCTTCCAGCAGTTGCTGCTCCAGCGCCGGCAACGATGTGCCGCTGCCTCGCGTGTGCCGGCTCCAGCCGTCGACCAGGTCCAGCAGCGTGTCGGGAAAGGGCGCGGGCGTGTCGCCGTGTTGCTCGGAGGCCAGCGCGGCGACCTCGCCGGCGATGGCCAGCGACAGCACTTCCTGGTTGAGCGTCTCGCCGCTGATGTCAGTGCCTTTGGGGAAGCACTGTCGCAGCAGGGCGTTGGTATTTTCGTCAGCCCCGCGCCGCCGCGGGCTGCGCGGGGCGCAGCATCACGTGAAAGCGGATCCATCCTGACAGTGCGAATCGTTCACCGGCGCCGGGGTGGGTCAGTTGCGCTCCTGCTCCAGCCAGCGTCGTTGCGACGCGTAAAGATGTGTCCGCATGGCTGCCTGTGCCATCAGCACTTCGCCATTCTCGAGCGCGTGAAGGATCGATTCATGTTCCTCGAATGCCTTGGCCCACGTTTGCCTGCTTTCCGCGCGTGCGCTGACGCGTGACGAGATCGGACTGTGGCGCCCATCGAAGAGCTCGCCCACCAGTCGGACCAGAACGGAATTGCCCGTCATCGCGGCAATTGCCACGTGAAGTTCACGATCGTGCTGAAGCGGAGAACGGCCTTCCGCAATCGCGGATCGCATCGCTTCCACGGCGCGACGTACGGGTGCCAGCAGTTCGGGCGTCGCGCGGGCGCAGGCCAGCTCGATCACGCTGCCTTCCAGCGCCGCACGGGCATTCATCAGTTCGATCGGGTTTTCGCCAAGCGATGCCGCCGGCGCGGCCGCGGCCTTCGCGACGGCACACACAAACACGCCGGCCCCCATCCGGACTTCGACGATGCCTTCGATCTCCAGCGCAATGAGCGCCTCCCGAACGGACGGCCGCGAAACCCCAAGCTGTTGCGCGAGATCCCGCTCGGGCGGCAGGCGTTCTCCGTCGGCAAAGCGCCCTTCCTCGATCAGAGAGCGAATCTGGTCGGCGATGCGCTGATAGAGACGGCGGGTATCCACCTGATTGAACTGGCCCAGCAATGCTCCCCCTCGCGGCGGACCGCGCACATGTGTTCCGGAGCGATGAGTCTACTGCACTTTGGATGGCCTGACCAATTTGTCAAGCGTTTGGGAGAGCGGTGTCGGAGTGGTTCGCACTCGGCTTCGAATTGGCCTTACCAGAACGTCCCGAGACGGCATCGCTCGCTGCTTGGCGTTTACCGGTAATCGCCTTATATAACGGTGGAATAAGGCTTGTCATGGGTTTTCTCGGCAACATCGCGATCTAGGTGTTTTCCATGGATTTGACCAAATTGGCTTGACCGCAAATGGTCAGGCCAATAGCCTTCGTCTGGTCAGGCCAATTTGCATCAACACCGTCTTCTTTTCATACGTTATCGAGATCCCGATGAGAACAGTCATTTGCGAAGAACCCGGCCGCCTCGTTGTTGCCGAGCGTCCGATGCCGGCCGCGGGGCCCGACGATGTGCTGATTCGCGTGAAGCGGGTCGGCGTATGCGGTACCGACATGCACATTTTCACCGGCAACCAGCCGTATCTCGCCTATCCGCGCGTGATGGGGCACGAACTGGCCGGCATCGTCGAGAGCGCCCCGGTGGGCGCGCGCGTCAAGGCCGGCGACCAGGTCTACGTGATGCCGTACCTGTCATGCGGCACGTGTATCGCGTGCCGGGCGGGCAAGACGAACTGCTGCACACGAATCCAGGTGCTGGGCGTGCACGCGGACGGCGGCATGGCCGAATACCTCGCCGTCCCGCAGGCATTCGTGTTCGACGCGAACGGCGTCACGCTCGATCAGGCCGCGATGATCGAATTCCTCGCGATCGGCGCACACGCCGTGGCGCGTGCCGACGTCCGCTCCGGGCAGCGCGTGCTGGTTGTCGGCGCCGGTCCGATCGGCATGGCTGCGCTGATTTTCGCGACGCTGCGCGGCGCGCGGGTTTGCGTGCTCGACGGTCGCGCAGACCGGCTCGCGGTTTGCGAGACGGCGCTGGGTGCGCACGCCGCCGTGCGGCTCGATACGACGGGGGAGGGCGCGGACGCGCGGCGTCTCGCAGCGCTCACCGACGATGAGTTTTTCGACGTCGTGTTCGATGCCACCGGCAATCTCGCGGCGATGGAGCGCGGCCTCGACTTCGTCGCGCACGGCGGCAAGTACGTGCTGATCTCGCTCGTGAAAGGGCGCATCTCGTTCTCGGACCCGGAATTCCACAAACGCGAAACGACGCTGCTCGCGAGCCGCAACGCGACGCCGGTGGACTTCGAAACGGTGCTCGCCGCAATGCGTGCCGGCCAGGTTCCGACCGATGCGCTGAAGACGCACGCGCTGAGCCTGGCCGATCTGCCCGACCGCTTCGCGGAGCTGCTCGAACCGGACGCCGGCGTGATCAAGGCGCTCGTCGAATGCTGAGCGCGGACGGCAAACCGATGGGCAATCCGATCCTTCAATTCGGTACCAGCCGCTTCCTGCAGGCGCATGTCGACCTGTTCATGTCCGAAGCGCTGGCTGTCGGCCGCGCGCTCGGTGCGGTGACGGTCGTGCAGACGACGTCGAGCGCCGAGAGCCGCGCGCGCATCGATGCGCTGCGTGCCGCCGGACGCTATCCGGTGAGAATCCGCGGCAGGCGGCACGGCGAGACGATCGACCGGCAGGTCGAGTGCGTGGCGATCACGGAAGCGCTGCATGCGAGCGAGGACTGGGCGCTGTTGCGAGAGCGCATGGCGCACGACGTCCGGGTGATCGTATCGAACACCGGCGACAGCGGTTATGCGCTGTTCGACGACGACGGCCCGGACCTGCTCGACGGGCGCCGCACGCCGCGCGGCTTCGCGGCGAAGCTTGCGGTGCTCCTGCACGAGCGCTTCCGGGCGGGCGGCGAGCCCGTCACGCTGCTGCCGTGCGAGCTCGTCGCGCGCAACGGCGACACGCTGCGCGACCTGGTGGTCGGCGTCGCGCGGGGCTGGCGCGCGGACGCGGCATTCGTCGATTACCTGATCGGCGGCTGCGTGTGGGTCAATTCCCTCGTCGACCGCATCGTGTCGGAGCCGATCCATCCGGTCGGCGCGATTGCCGAGCCGTATGCGCTGTGGGCGGTTCGGCGCACGGCCGGGATGACGCTGCCGTGCGAACACCCCGACATCGTCGCGACCGACGATCTCGAGCGCTACGAGCGCCTGAAACTGCTGCTGCTCAATCTTGGACACACGATGCTCGCGCAGCAATGGCTCACGCTCGGCGGTGCGGCGGACATGACGGTCGGTGCGGCGATGGACGATCCCGCATACCGCGAACCGCTCGAAGCGGTGTGGAACGACGAGGTGATGCCGGTGTTCGCCGCGCTCGGCGAGCGCGACGCGGCGCTGTCGTATCTGGACGAGGTACGTGACCGGTTCGCGAATCCATTCCTCGCGCACCGGCTGGCCGACATTGCCGGCAATCACGACATGAAGAAGCTGCGACGCCTGCGCCCGGTGCTCGAAATGGCGCGCGCGCTGAAGTTGCCGATCGGGCAGCCGCGCCTGATTGCGGCGCTTGGCTGAACGGCCGCAGCGGCACGGGCTCGTTGCAGGGGCGTCCGGGCGCGGCGACAAGGCAAGACAAGATGAAACGACAAGGAGACAAGCAGCAATGACGACACGCATTATCGATGTGAAGGTACGTGACATTCGCTTTCCGACGTCGAAGAGCATGGACGGCTCCGACGCGATGAACGGTAATTCGGACTACTCGGCGACCTACGTGACGCTCGTCACCGATGCGCGCAACGGTATCGACGGCCACGGCCTGACCTTCACGATCGGCCGCGGCAACGAACTGTGCGTCGATGCGGTGAAGTCGCTTGCGAAGCTGTTCGTGATCGGCCGCTCGCTCGAGGAGATCACGGCGGACTTCGGCGCGTACTGGCATGAGATGGTCGCGGGCGATTGCCAGCTTCGCTGGGTCGGTCCCGAGAAGGGCGTGGTGCATCTCGCGACGGCCGCGCTGATCAATGCGATCTGGGACCTGTGGGCGAAAACGGCCGGCAAACCGGTCTGGAAGTTTCTCGTCGACATGACGCCCGAACAGCTCGTGAGTTGCGTCGACTTCACGTACATCGACGACGTGCTGACCCGCGAGGAAGCCGTCGCGATGCTGCGCCGGGCGGCGCCGGGCAAGGCGCTGCGCGAACGGGAGATGCGCGAGCACGGCTACCCCGGCTACACGACCGCGGCCGGCTGGCTCGGCTACCCGGAGGACAAGATGCGCATGCTCGCGCGCGAGGCGGTCGCGGACGGGTGGACCCACCTGAAGCAGAAGGTCGGCGCGGATCTCGAGCAGGACGTGCGGCGCGCGCGGATCCTGCGCGAGGAACTCGGCTGGGAGCGCAAGCTGATGATGGATGCGAACCAGAACTGGGGCGTCGACGAGGCCGTCGCGAACATGCGCGTGCTCGCGCAGTTCGACCCTTGGTGGATCGAGGAACCGACCAGCCCGGACGACATTCTCGGTCACGCGGCGATCCGGCAGCGAATCGGGCCGATCGGCGTCGCGACCGGCGAGCACGCGCACAACCGCGTGATGTTCAAGCAGTTCTTCCAGGCGGGCGCGCTCGACTTCTGCCAACTCGATCCCGCACGGCTCGGCGGGTTGAACGAAGTGCTTGCCGTCGTCCTGATGGCTGCGAAGTTCGGGGTGCCGGTGTGCCCGCACGGCGGGGGCGTCGGCCTGTGCCAGTACTCGCAGAACATCGTGCTGTTCGACTACATCGCGGTGTCGGGCTCGCTGGATCGGCGCGTGCTCGAATACGTCGATCACCTGCACGAGCATTTCGAGGCGCCGATCGTGATTCGCCGCGGGCGCTACATGCCGCAGGAGGCACCCGGTTACGGCGTCACGATGAAGGCGGCGTCGCTCGATGCATTTGCCTACCCGAACGGGCCCGAATGGCGGGCGTGAGCGACCGGCCCCACGACGAGAACAATCCCGGAGACAACGATGAACCATGATCCTCAACAGTCGCAGCACCTCGCCGGCGCGGTCAGGAAGGCCGCGATCCGGCTCCTGCCGTTCCTGACGCTGATGTACGCGCTGGCGTTTATCGACCGCGCGAACGTCGGTTTCGCAAAGATCGCCTATCAGGCCGATACGGGCCTGAGCGACGCGGCGTTCGCATTCGGCGCCGGTATCTTCTTCATCGGCTACGCGTTGTTCGAGGTGCCGAGTAACCTCATCATGAACCGCATCGGCGCCCGCGTATGGATGAGCCGAATCATGGTGACGTGGGGCTTCGTGTCGGCATCGATGATGTTTGCCCACACGCCGACGCAGTTCTACTGGATCCGTTTCCTGCTCGGTGCGGCGGAGGCCGGGTTCTTTCCCGGGATCATCCTGTACCTGACCTACTGGTTTCCGGCGAAGGGGCGCGCCCGTGCGCTCGGGCTCTTTTACTTCGGCGTGCCGATCGCGATGCTGATCGGCAATCCGCTGTCGGGCTTCCTGTTGCAGATGCATGACATGTTCGGCTTGCGGAACTGGCAATGGATGTACCTGGTCGAGGGCCTGATGGCGACCGTGGTCGGCGTGATCGCGTTCTTCTACCTGACGAGCCGGCCGAAAGACGCGCGCTGGCTGACCGAGGACGAGAAGCGGGCGCTGAGCGACACGCTCGCCGCCGAGGAGCGCGCTAAGCCCCGGCATCTGTCGACGGCCGTGTTCGGCGTGCTGAAGGACCGCCGCGTGCTGACGTTCATTGCCGCGTACTTCTGCATCCAGATCGGCAATGCGCCGCTCGCGTTCTACCTGCCGTCGAAATTCGCCGCGACGATGGGCTCCCAGATCGATGGAAAGATCGGCCTGCTGCTGACGATTCCCTGGTTGTGCACGATCGGCGCGATGATCGTCGCGACCCGCTTCGCAGATCGTCGCGACAATCATCTGCAGGTCGCGGCAGGCATGCTGACGGTCGGGATCCTCGCGTTCGCGTCGCTGTCCGTGATCAATACGCCGGTGCTGACCCTGCTCGCATTCTGCATCGCGATTCCCGGTCTTGTCGCATGCCAGCCGGTGTTCTGGTGCCTGCCGACACGCTATCTCGGCGGGACGGGCGCGGCGAGCGGCATCGCGTTCATCGTGTCGATCGGCAATCTCGGCGGCTTCGTGTCGCCTCAGATCAAGGCGTTCGCGGACGCGGCGTCGCACGATTCGCGCGCCGGCTTCGTGGTGGTCGCCGCGTTGTGCTTCGTCAGCGTGCTGCTGCTGCGTTCGCTGCGCGGCATGGGGCACGCGACGGCCGAAGGCACGCATGGCGGCGCGCAGGTCGGCACGCATCGATAGCCTTCGCCGGCGCCACCCCCACGACCCATCCAGGATCATCATCATGACTACCTCCGCCACCGAACAGGTCGCGATCCGACTGCATCCGAACGACGATGTCGTGATCGCGACGCGCCAGCTCGTATCTGGCGCCCGGATCGCATCCGAGGCGCTCGTCGTCGCCGGCCTGATTCCGCCCGGTCACAAGATCGCGACGCGCGACATCGCGAAAGGCGAGCCGATCAGGCGCTACAACCAGATCATCGGCGTCGCGCGCGAAGCGATCGTGCGCGGCCAGCACGTGCACATGCACAATCTCGGCATGGCCGAGTTCGCGCGCGAGCATGAATTCGGCGTGGCCGCGAGTCCGACGCTGTTCGACGATACACCGGCGACCTTCATGGGCATTCGCCGGGCTGACGGACGGATCGCGACGCGCAATTACATCGGCATACTGACGAGTGTGAATTGTTCCGCGACGGTAGCCCGCGCGATCGCCGACCATTTCCGGCGCGATGTGCACCCGCAGGCCCTGGCCGGTTATCCGAACATCGACGGGGTGATCGCGCTCACGCACGGGCTCGGCTGCGGAATCGACTCGCGCGGCGACGGGATCGCGATTCTTCGCCGAACGCTGGCCGGCTACGCCGCGCATCCGAACTTCCATTCGGTGTTGTTCATCGGCCTGGGGTGCGAGACCAATCAGATCGGCGATGTACTTCGCGAAGGCGGGCACGCGGATGCCGCACGCTTGCAGCATTTCACGATTCAGGAAAGCGGCGGCACGCGCAAGACGATCGAGCGCGGCATCGCGATGGTCACGGACATGCTCGCGGACGCGAACCGCACGACGCGTGTCGCGGTGCCGGCATCGCATCTCGTGGTCGGGCTGCAGTGCGGCGGCTCCGACGGATATTCGGGCATCTCCGCGAATCCCGCGCTGGGTGCGGCGGTCGACCGCCTGGTACGCCAGGGCGGCACCGCGATACTCTCCGAGACGCCGGAAGTCTACGGCGCCGAGCATCTGCTTACCCGGCGCGCCGTCAGCCGCGAGGTCGGCGAGAAGCTGCTCGCGCGAATCGCGTGGTGGGAAGGCTATTGCGCGCGCAACGGCGCCGCGCTGGACAATAATCCGTCGGCCGGCAACAAGGCGGGCGGACTCACGACGATCCTCGAGAAATCGCTGGGCGCGATCGCGAAAGCGGGCACCACGAACCTCGTCGACGTGTTCGAGTACGCGCAGCGAATCGATACGCACGGCCTGGTTTTCATGGATTCACCCGGCTACGATCCGATGTCCGCGACGGGGCAGGTTGCGTCGGGCGCGAACCTGATCTGCTTCACGACCGGGCGCGGATCCGCCTACGGCTGCGCGCCGGCGCCGTCGCTGAAGCTTGCGACGAACACCGCGTTGTGGGAGCGTCAGGAAGAGGACATCGACATCAATTGCGGCGGCGTGATCGACGGCACGACGACGGTCGCCAGGCTAGGCGACGACATTTTCAGGAGCATGCTCGACTGCGCATCGGGCGGATATTCGAAAAGCGAGTTGCACGGTTATGGGCAGAACGAGTTCGTGCCCTGGCAGGTGGGTGTGGTGACGTAGCCGGGAACTGCGTGTTGGCAGTGGCGATCGAGATTTCCGTCGGGAAATCTGCGAGACGAAACTGTGTTTCTTTTATATTTCTACGCGTAGTGAAGGTGAACCGCCCGCGGAATAGCGAGTTTATCGGGTGGTCGCCTGTTGCACGTCAGTTCACCTCAATCTGTTGCGATCATCTCGGGCGAGGCGCGCAACAGCCCGGTTTGCCAGGAGACGCTGCTATGCAGCGTCGACGTTGCATGCCATCGCAAGCCGACCGCATGATTTCACCTCTTCCGGGAAGTTGATCGTGGATGCGCCCGCTTTCGGGCGCCCCCGTGGCGGGCGCGGGCAACGATCGGCTCGGAAGGACGAAGACGCTCAGCGCAAATCATCGACCAGGTTGCTTTCGATCGTCTAATTCGATTTCGTCGTTTTGTAATTAAATAACCGAGAATTTCTCATTTGTGTCGAATTCAGAGAATTATAAACAAAAATAAAAATTCACCTGTGAATTAGCAATTTAATGCACGTCGATTGAGTCAATTCAATCAGTAATATCAATCATCATGCAAAGCCGAATGGCGGGCGTATGATGCATCGTTCCGATCGCCCGAATTCAAATAATGCGAGCAGTGTTGCTGCGACCGCCGCAGCGACATGAATACTCGCGGCAAATTCGTTTCATAAATGGTCGACCGGAAATATCACTGCAGTCTCAAGCGCATCCACCTTTGCATGTCGCGTGTGTAAGGGGAGAAGTCCGGTCGCCGGTGAGGTTGTCATGAAAATTCAAAGGAGACCACCGCTCCCGTGACGAAAAGGGGATGCCCTTTCAAGGGTCAACGGGGAATCCATCTTGAAACTCACTACACGCGAGATGGTCGTGTTGGGTCTGGTTGCGAAAGGCCTGACCGACCGTGAAATCGCGGCCGAACTGGTCTTTTCCGTATCAACCGCGCGCAAGCATCGTGAAAATCTGCTCAACAAATTCGGCGTCCGGAAATCCGCGCAACTGACCATTCGCTATTTCATTCTCTTTCCTGACGTGCTCAAAAAAACGGCGCCCCGCGTCGTGCCGACCCGTTCTCGCCGCGCGAACGCGAGGTACTGAAACTGCTCGCGGACGGCATGAGCGACAAGCAGGTCGCCCGTGCACTGGGCATCAGTGACCAGACCGCCCGCAAGCATCGCTCGCATCTTCTCGGGAAGACGGCTTCTACCAATATCTGCGCGCTGCTCCATACGGCCGTGCTTTCCGGCTGGCTCACCGAACCATTTTCGGTTCCGCCGCCCGGCTCGCAATGACGACGACACATACCGCATTTGCCGAATGGAGCCGGCAGGACCTGCCTCGCAGAATTGACCTGCCGATTCCTCCGATGTTTGCTTCGACGCACGCGTCCTGAGTCGATGGAAGCATCGCCGGCCGGCATGTGAACGGCGCGCACGCTGCACCGCCTGCGGCTTGTGCGCCGTCTCTTTCCTCTCGATCAAGGACTTGAAAATGACTCATGTACACCATGCATTGCCGGGGGTACCGCACACGGTCACGGGACACATTCCGGCTTACGCGTCGACCGTGGCGCAAGGTGCGTTCGCGCCGCAGGGCGTGGGCGGGGCCATCGTCGGCACCGCGGCGCCGATGATCGGCGAGCTGCTCGGCCGACTCGGCGGCCTGCTGCCGTTTGCCGCTCAACCGCAGGCGGCGTTCGCACCGCAAGGGGTGTTCGGCGACATCCTGAAGTCGGTCGCACCCACCGTCGGCACCGTCGCCGGTCAGCTCGGCGGCCTGCTGCCGTTCTCGGTGCAGCCGCAGGCTGCGTTCGCGCCGCAAGGCGTGGGCGGGGCCATCGTCGGCACCGCCGCGCCGATGATCGGCGAGTTGCTCGGCCGACTCGGCGGTCTGCTGCCGTTTGCTGCGCAGCCCCAGGCAGCGTTCGCGCCGCAAGGGGTATTCGGCGACATCCTGAAGTCGGTCGCACCGACCGTCGGCACCGTCGCCGGTCAGCTCGGCGGCCTGCTGCCGTTCTCGGTGCAGCCGCAGGCAGCGTTCGCGCCGCAGGGCGTGGGCGGGGCCATCGTCGGCACCGCGGCGCCGATGATCGGCGAGCTGCTCGGCCGACTCGGCGGTCTGCTGCCGTTTGCTGCGCAGCCCCAGGCTGCGCTCGCGCCGCAAGGGGTATTCGGCGACATCCTGAAGTCGGTCGCACCGACCGTCGGCACCGTCGCTGGACAACTCGGCGGCCTGCTGCCGTTCTCGGTGCAGCCGCAGGCAGCGTTCGCGCCGCAGGGCGTGGGCGGGGCCATCGTCGGCACCGCGGCGCCGATGATCGGCGAACTGCTCGGCCAACTTGGCAGCCTGCTGCCGTTTGCCGTTCAGCCGCAAGCAGCGTTCGCACCGCAGGGCGTGTTCGGCGACATCCTGAAGTCGGTCGCACCGACCGTCGGCACCGTCGCCGGACAGCTCGGTGGCCTGCTGCCGTTCTCGGTGCAGCCGCAAGCAGCGTTCGCACCGCAAGGCGTGTTCGGCGACATCCTGAAGTCGGTCGCACCCACCGTCGGCTCCGTCGCCGGACAACTCGGCGGCTTTCTGCCGTTCTCCGTCATGCCTGTCCAGCCGGCATTCCACTGACCGCTGCAACTGAAGACCTGCGCCACCGTGCGTGACCGCGCGGTGGCGCACCCGACGGACGCCCGTCGCGCAACGATCCGATCGCGTCGGGATGCGCGTCCGTCAATTTCGACCGACTAACCCCGCGACGCGTCGCGATTGCCGCGCCGCGAAGGAGATTGCGATGGACAAGGACAAGAAGCCCGCCGCCGCGAAGGCGGCAGCCATGCCGACGGACAGCGCGGCTGCCGCATCGGACGTCACGCCGCCCGATACGGCCGACGAAGCGGTCCACGTGACGAGCGGCAAGCGCCAGTATCTGATCGCGCCTCGGCGTGGCGTGCTCGCACGTCAGGCGGCCGTGACGCCGATGTCGGCTCACGACCTCGACAATGCGGTCGGCCGGCTCCCCGGCGTCGAGGTCGTGCGCGTGATCAACAGCCACAAGAACGCGCAGATGATGTCGGCGAGGCCGGACGAAGCGACCGACACGTATGTCGTCAAGATGGATCCCGCGAACGCGCAAGTGCTGCAGGCGACGGCGCCGCCGGGAATGATCGTCGAGGAGGATCATCCGCTCGGCTATGGGAAAAAGCCGCAACAGGAGTCCGGCGCCGAGCTTCGTCCGCAGGCGGCCATCGCGTCGATGATCTTGCGCCCGGTGACGATCCGCGTGCTGGGAGCGAACGACCAGCCCGAGCCCGGCGTGCCGGTGACGCTCGCGGGCGACGGCTTTCCGGTGAGCGGCACCACCGACGCGCGAGGCGAAACGACGCTGACCGTCGCGCAGATGGCGCCCGGTCCGCTCCAGTCGCTGGCGGTGCGGCCGCCCCACACGTACTGGAATGTCTATTTGCCGGCGCCGCTGCTGTCGAGCGATCAGGCGAACGTGGTGCGGCTCACGCCGTTGTCCCAGCCGAACCCGAACGTGCCGCCGCGTGCGCCGCTCGGGTGGGGGCAGCGCCTGATGGGCCTCGACGAGCTTCCTGCCACGGCGACGGGGCGCGGCGTTCGCGTCGCGATCGTGGATTCGGGGGCGGACGCGTCGCATCCGCTGTTGAACCATATCCTGCGCGGCGCCGATCTGACCAACGACCAGAACCCGGATACCTGGAAGGACGACGTGATCGGCCATGGATCGCATTGCGCGGGCGTGATCGCCGCGCGAATCAGTCCGCAGGCCGCCGACGCGCAGATGGCGATGCGCGGCTTCGTGCCCGACGCAGAGATCCATGTGCTGAAGATCTTTCCCGGCGGCCAGTTCAGTACGCTGATCCAGGCGCTCGACTATTGCATCGACCACGACATCGACGTCGTGAACCTGAGCCTTGGCGCGCCGCAGGCGTCGCTCGCCGTCGAGCAGAAGCTGATGGAGGCCGTGCAGTCCGGCGTCGCATGCATTGTCGCGGCCGGCAATTCGGGCGGCCCGGTCCAGTACCCGGCCTCGTCGCCGTACGTGCTCGCGGTATCGGCGCTGGGGCTGCAGCGCGAGCTGCCCGGCAACACGTGGGAGCAAACGCAGATCGTCGCGCAGGCCGCGACGCCCGACGGCCTCTTCGCGCCGACGTTCTCGTGCCACGGTCCGCAAATCGGCGTGTGCGGGCCGGGCGTCGGCGTCGTGTCGACCGTGCCGGGGTCGGCGTTCAATGCCGAATCCGGCACGTCGATGGCGGCGCCGCACATCACGGGGCTCGCGGCGCTGCTGTTGAGCGATCCGCAGATCGTCAGCCATCTCGGGCCGCGCCGGCCGGAGCGCGTCGCCGCGCTGTTTCAGCTGATCCGGATGATCTGCACGCCGATCGTGCAATACGACGTCGCGAATCGCTTCGGCGCCGGCCTGCCACGCATCCAGAACCTTCGCCAGCTGTTGCAGCAGGCGGCCCGCTGACCGCGCGCGAACCGCGCCGGCCGACCGCCGATCGCCGATCGCCGATCGCCGATCGCCGGCCGATTCCGTCGGCCGGCGCACGTCACCACACACAAGGAGAAATTCGACATGTCGACCCTGTTGCGCATCACCCGGGCGGCCTGCGCCGCCAGCCTGATTCTGACCTGCGCCGGCGCACACGCGCAGGACTGGACGCTGTCGCTGTCCTGGAAGCTCGGCTCGTGCGTCGGCGGCGACGGCGCGCAGACATGCACGACCGGCCAGCCGCCGTCCGCGCGCCAGGCCGCCGACGGCACACCGATCCGGATCACGGCGATCGGCCTGTATACGCCGCGGCGCGATTGCGATACGGCGGCGGTTCCGGCCGACACGTTGCCCGGCGATGCCGCGCCGTATATCGCGCCCGCGAGTGCCGATGCATTCCAGCAGCACTGGAACCGCTACGGGAGCTGCACGGGTTACGCGCCCGCCGGCTACGCCGCCGAGCTTGCCGCGATGGCGCGTGCGGTGGGCCTCACGAATCTCGGCCGCTACCTGAACGAGCACGACAACAAGGTGGTGCGGCTCGACGAGCTGAAGAACGCGCAACTGCACGATTTCTTCCTCGGCGCGGACAAGGCGGTCCAGTTCCTGTGCACGCCCGACGGACGTCTCGCGGAAGTGCGCTACCGGCTGCGCGACTGGTCCGACGTATTCGTGTATCGCGACAAGGGCGGCATGCTGGTCCTGACGCCGGGCGGCAATTGCGGCGACGAAGTGCGGCTGTAGCGCGCGTTGCCCGCCGACCTCGTGGAGAACCGTCATGCGCACGCATCGTTCATGGTCCCGGACAACGGCGGACGCACCGCCCGAAGCGGATGGTACGAACACGGCCGCATCGAGGCGCGATCTGATCGGGCAGTTGCAAATCGAATGCAATGCGATGGCGCGCTACGCATTGCAGCACGGCATCGCGGTGGCGCCCGATCTGATCGCGCAGCTGTCGATGCTGATGGTCGCGGCGTCGCGCGCCGCGGCTGAATCCGCGGCGGACGATGCGTCGTCCGTGCACGGCGCATCGTATGCGCTTGCCGCGATTCATCGCCGGCTCGCGGTCGCGATCGCGCCCGCGACGCCGCAGGCGGTCACGCTGCTCGACGGCGAACTGCGCGTCCGCTCGCGCTTCGCGTGGCTCGGCCCGGTACCGCTGATCCGCGCGCTGACGCTCTCCGCCGCGACGTTTCTGGTCGCGGTGATTGCGACGTCGCTGTCGCCGGAAGTGTCGGTCGCGAACATCGATCAGGGGTTTCTCGATTCGCACGGCACCCGGCTGCTGTGGAATGCGCTGTTCCTGATGTTCTGCGCCGGGCTCGGCGCGTCATTCGCCACGCTGTTCCAGGCTCATCGCTACGTCGCGAATTCGACATACGACCCGAAGTACGACGCGTCGTACGGCGCGCGGCTGATTCTCGGCGTGATCGCCGGCCTGATTCTCGTCGAGCTGCTGCCGCCGCACCTGTACGACGGCGCAAGCACGCGCAGCTTCGGCAAGCCGGCGCTTGCGATGCTCGGCGGTTTCTCGGCGACCGCCGTGCATCGGCTGCTGCACCGGCTCGTCGAAACGCTCGAGACGCTCGTGCGCGGCGACACCGCGGCCGCCGCGCAAGCGACCTTCGAAGCGCATCGCGCCCATGCGGCGACCGAGCGCGTGCAATGGCAAAGCGAACTCGCGGCGGATCTGCTGCGGCTTCAGCAATCGCTCGAAACGGGGATGCCGGCCGATGCGGTCAAGCAGCGGCTCGCCGAATTCACACGCGCGATGCTGTCGGCAGACGCGCCGCGCACGGGCCGCCAGGACGGCGCAAACGCAATCGGGGAATGACCATGCTCTTTCTTTACAACTGGCCGTCATGGCTGATGGGGCTCTTCATCGTGACCGCGACCGTCGCGGCCGCACTGGCCGGCTACGCGCTGTTCCGCCGCATCGCGCCGGTCGACCTGCATCCCGAGCAGCGAGCGATGGCGCTCACGATGGTGTCGGTCATCACGACGATCAACTCGCTGCTCGTCGCGTTTTCGGCGATCAGCGTGTGGGACGCGTACAACAGCGCGGAGCGCACCGTCGACGCGGAAGCGACCGCGGCCGGCGAGCTGTCGCGCGATCTCGCCGCATTCGGCGATCCGGTCGCCGACGCCGCCTCGGGCGCGCTGCGCGCCTATCTCGACGGTGTCGTCCGTTACGAGTGGCCGACGATGCAGCAGCACGCGAGTGCGGATGCGCAGACGGCGGCCCGCTTCGATCGCCTGTTCGACATGGCCAACCGGATCGAGCCGCGCAGCGAAAGGCAGCGCGTGCTGCTCGGCGAGGTGCTCGCACGCGTCAACGAGATGGCAAAGCATCGCGAACAGCGCCTGCTGACGCTCGACGTCGCGATGCCGGCCACGCTGTGGGGCGTGGTGCTGCTCGCGAGTGTCGTGTCGTTTCTGCTCCTTTACATCCTTCCGGGCACGCGCTTCAACATCGCGCTCGTCGCGAGCTGGGCGCTCACGCTCGGACTCGCGTTCTTCTTCGTGCTTGCCGTCGATCGTCCGTTCGCAGGCGAAGTCAGCGTCAAGCCGGAGCCGCTGCGCGCGATCGTCGCCGCGATCGACGCGCAAGCGCAGCGAACCGGGCCGGCCGCGCATCGCAACGTTCCGCCTTCGCCGCGCAGCCCGACGCGCTCGCAGGTGGACGACGCAGCCGCGTTGACTGCCTCGACCGTTTCATTACCGCCGAGCGCATCCGCCGCGGCCTCGCTCGCCCATGCCTCGCAAGGAGAACGCGATGACATCCGATGAATTCCAGTCCGCCGCCGCCGTATCCGCCGTGCTCGCGCAACGCTGGTATCCGGCACTTGCCGCCGCGATGGCCGAATTCGGCATCTCGACCCCCGGGCGTATCGCGGCCTTCGTCGCGCAAACCGGCCACGAGACGCTCGGCTTCACGCTCACGCGCGAGCTGTGGGGGCCGACAACTGCACAGCGCGCCTATGAACCGCCGTCGCGCAAGGCCGCCGAACTCGGCAACGTCCAGGCGGGCGATGGCAGGCGCTTCCTCGGACGCGGGCTCATCCAGATCACCGGGCGCGCGAACTACCGCGAATGCGGCAACGCACTCGGTGCCGATCTCGAGCGCCAGCCCGAACTCCTCGAACGGGAACCGCTGGCCGCGCGTTCGGCGGCCTGGTGGTGGGAACGGCACGGCTGCAACCTGATCGCCGACTCGGGCGATTTCGTGTCGCTGACGAGACGCATCAACGGCGGTGTCAATGGACTCGAAGACCGGATGCACCGATGGGCGATCGCTAAGAAGGCGATGTGCCTGTGAGCGTGCGGCATGGCGCAACGACTGACCAACCAACGGAGGGCAACATCATGAAGACGCGAATCTGGGGTAAGTGCGTATCGATGCAGGGCGTGCTGATTGCGGTGGCGGTGACAGTGGCGAGCGCGGCCATGCCTCGGCACGCATCGGCGGAAATCGAATGCCAGTCTGTCGCCGTGAAGACGGGCAAACAGTTGAACACCACATGGGGAAAGAATCTGCATCGTCTGGAAAGCAACGGCGGCGTCGACGCGATCGTCAACAGGATGTGCCAGCCGTACTGGGCCTACGCCGACGATTACTGGCTGTATGGCAACTATTACCCGCTCCACCGCAACCCGAAAACGCGGCAAAGCGAAGGCGCCCGCCTCTTCGTCGAATCGAGGTCGACGCAACCCGATCTGGCCAGATACCTTTGCAAGGATACCGGCGCGAACGGCGCGACGCCGTATGACAAGGCGAAGCCGGTCGGCGTATTCGCTTACGAGACCTTCGGAACGGACGAGTCACGGAAGAACGCGACCGACATCGCCAAGCAAGTCGAACTGCATGTGCTGTGCGTGGCGCCGGACGCGCGAAAAAAGGGGATGGGAATCGAGATCCTGAACGAGGCCGTGCAGCGCATGACCGAGGGCGTCAGCCACGACAAGAAGGTTCGCATGCAGTTGACCTCGCACGTGAAGGCGCACGACTTCTACGACCGGCTCGACATGACGTGCCGCGACGAGGAAGCGAGCGATTCCGTCGCGCGCGTCTACGAGCGCACACTGAAACCCGGTGATCGCATCAAGCGGCGCGATGCGATGTATTACGTGGACTGGAACGACGGCGGCCAATGCCGGCGCGTGACGTTCGGTTGCAGCAATCGAAATGAGTATGAACAGCTGCGACAACGCGCGTTCGACTCGGAAGATGGTTTCAAAAATTCCGATGACGCTGCGCATGTCAATGGAACGCTCGTGGTCGGCGCCTTTGCCCATGCCAACCGATGCAACGCCGATTCGGAGGAAATTGGCTATGAGGAGGTGATCCGGAACCTGGGCGGCCACGGCCAATGAGTCTCCGGCGGCTGCGTCGTCGCAAGATGTGCCGCATTCGACGGGTAGCGGCATGCTTCGAGTGGCGTCGTGCGACCGTCGGCGGCGCACGCACGACGCAGCCGATCGACCTGACTCGAAAGCGCTTTACATGGTCGGCGATCCGGGCAAGGTCCGACCAAGCCTGGCTCGTCGGCTGAACGGGAACGCTCATGCGCGAGCCTGTCGGATGTCCAGTGTGCAGAGGTCCGAGAGCCCCCGGAGCCTGCGTGCGACGCACCCGCAGCGAGGTCAGACTTTCCCGAGACCGTCCGAATCGACGATGCGAATCTGCTTGCCGTGCGCCGCGACGAGCCCCTTGTGCTGGAACTTCGACAGCATGCGGCTGACCGTTTCGAGCTTCATCCCGAGATATTCTCCGATCTCGTCGCGCGTCATCCGCAACACGAATTCCGCGGCCGAGTAGCCGCGTGCCTTGAAGCGCGTGGAAAGGTTCAGCAGGAATTCGGCCACGCGCTGCTCGGCGGTCATCGTGCCGAGCAGCAGCATCAGCGCGGATTCGCGGACGATTTCGCCGCTCATCATCTGGTACACGTGATGTTGCATCGACCGTACTTCGCGGCACATCTGCTCGAGCTGGCCGAACGGAATGATGCAGACCGTGCTGTCCTCGAGTGCGATCGCGTCGCCGTTGTGGTGCCCGGTGTGCACGCCGTCGAGCCCGAGCGATTCGCCGACGATCGGGAAGCCGGTGATCTGCTCGTCGCCGTCGCGATGCATCATGGTGGTCTTGAACGAACCGGTTCTCACCGCATAGATGCTGTTGAACGCATCGCCCGCGCGAAACAGCGTTTCGCCGCGCCTGACGTGACGCGTCGTGCAGATCATTGCGTCGAGACGCGCGAAATCGTCAGGCGAAAGATCGGGCGGCATGCAGACGGTACGCAACGTGCACGTCGAGCAGCGGGACGTGGCGCGCTTCGGCTGGTCCGCCGGCTCGACGGGACGCAGCGGGATGAACGGGCGTAACGGATGCAACGGCATGGTCGTCGAGACATTGGCATGGCTCTCCATGATCGGCTCCAATTCGTGGGGCAGCGGCGAATTGCTGTCGGGCAGGATCGCGCTGACTGTATTGCCGGCGGCCTTGGCGTCTGCCGCCTTCGTGAAGGGAGAACCCCACCGGACGGGCCAGGAGACCGATGCACCGGTCTCGACGGTGATGCTGCCTTTGCGCCGGGAGGCACGTGTGTTCGTTGTTCTTGATGGGAAGTATGGATGCCGTGCAGCGCCAGGGAAATCAGCCGGCATTGAAGATGAGGTAGGTGATGCGGAAGGGTTGTAGGACGTTTCCTACAGCGGCGCGGCGGTGAACCCGTTGACCTGGCTCAATGCCTGCGGCGATGCCGTGCAGCATCTTGGATAACACCGATACCGTAAGAGGAATTTGCGAAGCGTTCCGGTTGCCACGGCTTTCGTGGAATCCGGTGTCGCGATTGTTTGGCGCACCGATCCATATCAACGGACAAATTCAGCCGTCGCACGCCCGCCGCCCGCTGTTGATTGATCCTCGTCAAGCTGCCCGAGCCGCCATGCGCGATGCTGAATGCGGTGCGGCACGGATCCGATTGCAAGACTCGCGATCGACACGGGCCGACGGGAGACCGCGATGAAGTCCGATGCAGCACTCAAGCAGGATGTCGAGCAGGCGCTTTTCTGGAATCCGGCGATCGATGCGCGCCAGATCGACGTCGACGTCCGCGACCGGATCGTCACATTGCGCGGCACGGTCGACAGCTGGGCCCAGAAACTCGAGGCGCAGAAAACGGCGCTGCATGTCGCGGACGCGCGTGCGCTGGTACTCGAACTGAACGTTGCACCGCCGGAGAACGCCTGCGCCGATCAGGAGCTGGCGATCGCGATCACGTTCGCGCTCGGCTGGCAGGACGCGTTGCGCGATCACAAGATTCGCGTCGAGGTTGATCACGGCTGCGTGACGCTCGACGGCGAAGTGGATCACGCGTTCCAGAGCCGTGCGGCGGAAGCGATGGTGAGCCGGATGATCGGCGTCGTCGGCGTGGCGAACCGCATCCAGGTGCGTGCCGACCATACGGTGCCGGACGTCGGCGCGCGGATTGCCGAAGCGCTCGCGCGACGCGCACAGCGTGAATCCGCGGGGATTTCGATCGATGCGGTCGACGGCATCGTCACATTGACGGGCACGGTCGCGTCGCTGGCGGAAAGGCGTGCCGCGTGCGGCGCGGCAGGGTCGGTCAGGGGTGTTCGCGAAGTCGTCGACCGGCTCACCGTTGCCTGACCGGCTTGCTCGTACTGCCCACTACAGGGAGAAACAGCAATGAACCGTTCAAATTCCGGCCCCGGTCGAAACTACCTGCGCCGCGACCAGCGCATGCCGCCGCATACGAAGGACAGTTATCGCGATCCGAAGCGGCCGAAGGGCGACAGGATCTGCGAAGGCTGCGGCGCCGTCTGCGACGAGGGCCGCTGGACCTGGTACGCGACTCCGCTCGACCGGCGGCAACTCGAATGCCCGGCCTGCAAGCGCATGCGGGAAAACGCACCGGCGGGCGAACTGGTATTGCATGGCGATTACGTGCGCGCGCACCGGTCGGCGATCCTCGAACTGCTCGAGCATCAGGCGGATCTGGAGACGAGCGAACATGCGCTCGAACGCATCATGGAAATCGAGAAATCCCGCGATACGCTCGTCATCCGGACGACGGGCATGCATATGGTGCGGCGCCTGGGCGAAGCATTGCTGCATGCGCATCACGGCAATCTCGCGCTCAACTATCGCGACAGCGAGGACATGCTGCGCGCGCAATGGACACGTGACGATGCATGACCTGGCCTGCGCCCGTCGTGCAGGATCAATGCAATGAAGAAAACAATCGACTATTCCGCGCTGCTGATCCCGATCGCCTTCGGCGTACTGATTGCGGTTCAATTGCTGATGCGTCAGCCGGAGGCGACGTCGATTTCGTACAGCGACTTTCACCGCCTGGTCGACGCGCGTCTCGTCGACGATCTGGACATCGGTCAGTCGTCGATCTCGGGCGCACTGCGCATGCCCGAAGCCGGCCCGATGCTGCCGGCCTCCGACGCGATTGCCGTGAAAAAGGCCGGACCGCCGTGGCGCTTCACGACGAGCCGGGTAGCCGACGACCGCCTGGTCGCCACGCTGACGGCCGCCGGCATCCGCTATCGCGGGATGCCGGATTCGAGCTGGATCGAGACGCTTGCAACGTGGGCGTTTCCGGTGATCGCTTTCGTACTGGTGTGGAACTTCATGATGCGCAGGCCGGGCGGGGTAAGGGACCTGAGCGGCATGGGAAAAAGCCGGGCACGCGTCTATGTGCAGCAGGAAACCGGCATCACGTTCAGCGACATTGCGGGCATCGACGAGGCGAAGGCCGAGTTGCAGCAGATCGTCGCGTTCCTGCGCGAACCCGAACGCTATCAGCGGCTCGGCGGCAAGATTCCGAAGGGCGTGCTGATCGTCGGGGCGCCCGGCACCGGCAAGACGCTGCTCGCGCGCGCGGTCGCCGGCGAGGCGGCGGTGCCGTTTTTCTCGATCAGCGGCTCGGCATTCGTCGAGATGTTCGTCGGCGTCGGCGCGGCTCGCGTGCGCGATCTGTTCGAACAGGCGCAGCAAAAGGCGCCGTGCATCGTGTTCATCGACGAACTCGATGCGCTCGGCAAGGCGCGCGGCGTCGGCTTGATGTCCGGCAACGACGAGCGCGAGCAGACGCTGAACCAGTTGCTCGTCGAGATGGACGGCTTTCAGGCGAATTCCGGCGTCATCATCATGGCCGCGACCAACCGGCCGGAGATCCTGGATCCCGCGCTGCTGCGCCCCGGACGTTTCGACCGCCACATCGCGATCGACCGACCGGACCTGAACGGACGCAAGCAGATTCTGGCCGTGCACACGAAGCGCGTGAAGCTTGCCCCCGAAGTCGATCTGGCCGAGCTGGCATCGCGCACGCCGGGATTTGTCGGTGCCGATCTCGCGAATGTCGTCAACGAGGCCGCGCTGCATGCGGCCGAACTCGGCAAACCGGCGATCGGGATGGCCGACTTCGACGAGGCGATCGATCGCGCGATGACGGGCATGGAGCGCAAGAGCCGCGTGATGAACGAGCAGGAGAAGCGCACCATTGCGTACCACGAGTCGGGCCACGCGCTCGTCGCGCAAAGCCGCGCGCACTGCGATCCGGTGAAGAAGGTGTCGATCATCCCGCGCGGCATCGCGGCACTCGGCTATACGCAGCAGGTGCCGACCGAGGATCGCTACGTGCTGCGCAGGAGCGAATTGCTCGACCGGCTCGACGTATTGCTCGGCGGGCGGGTGGCCGAGGAAATCGCGTTCGGCGACGTGTCGACCGGCGCGCAGAACGATCTCGAGCGGGCGACCGCGCTCGCCCGGCACATGGTCATGCAGTACGGGATGAGCGACAAGATCGGCCTGTCGACGTTCGACGACGCTGCGTCGCAGGGCCGGGTGCCCGGCGCATGGACGCCGGGCGACGGCCGTTGCAGCGAACACACGGCGCAACTGATCGACGAGGAGGTGCGTGCGCTGCTCGAGGATGCGCACGTGCGGGTCGCGGCAACGCTCGGCGAGCACCGCGACGCGCTCGAACGGATTGCCCAGTGCCTGTTGCTGCATGAGTCGATCGATCACGACATGCTGACGGCGCTCATTGCGGGGCCGGACGATGCCGACGAGCCGGGCCGGCCCGCGGAAGCAGAATCGGCGGCGACAACGGGCGCTCCCGTCTGAACGGTTGCCCGCTTCGTGCCGAACTGCCGAACGCTTCCGGCCGGCAATCGTGTCGTTCAGCAGTTGATACAGACGGCGCCGTCGCGCTGTTGCGCGGCGTCATCGGTGACGACCGACGCGAGCTTCGGATCGGGCCGGAACACCGTGATCCCCTTGAGCCGCTCGCGCCACGCCAGAAAGAACAGTTCGTCGACCTGGGAAAGCGAACACTGGCCGGGCATCGTCACGGTCTTCGAGATGCCGGCGTCGACGCAGGGCTGCAGCGCAGCGAGCATCGCGACATGATCGGCCGGTGCGATATCCGCCGCGGTGACGAAATAGTCGGGCAGCCGGACATTGTCGCCATGCAGTTCGCGAAACAGCCGGTAAGCGTGATTCTCGACACGAAACGGACGGACGCGTCCGTCCGTGGTGCGGACCATTCGACGCTGCGTCCAGCCGACGGCCGGTTCGATCCCGTTCGAACAGTTGTCGCAAAACGCGAGACTCACGCTGCCGGCCGGCGCGAACGACAGCAGATGGCTGTTGCGCAGCCCGTGCCGTGCGATCGCGTGATGCACCTTCAGCGGCAGGAGCATGCGGTTTGCGGGGCCGGCCAGATAGGCGGCCGGATCGTAGGCCGGAAACGCGCCGCGCTCGGCGGCAAGCGCGGCCGATGCGGCAAACGCATGCTCGCGCATCGTCAGCGCGATACCGCGCGCAAACGCGCGCGCTTCGGCGCTGTCATAGCGCAGCCGCAGCATCGTCAGCGCATCGCCAAGCCCCGTTACGCCGACACCGATGCGCCGCTTCCGGTGCGCCTCATGCTCGTGCGCGGCGAGCGGCCACGCGGTGAGGTCGAGCACATCGTCGAGCATGCGTACCTGGATACGCACCGCGTCGGCGAGCGTCGCGAAGTCGAAGCGCGGCTTGCCGTCGACACCGAACGGGTGGTGAACGAAGCGCGACAGGTCGATCGGCCCCAGCACACAGCTGCCATGGGACGGCAGCGGCTGCTCGCCGCACGGGTTCGTCGCGTCGATCCGCTCGTGTTCGCGCAGCGGATTCGCGTCGCGGATCGTATCGAGGAACAGCAGTCCGGGCTCGGCGCTGTCGCGCGCGGCGTTGACGATCTCATGCCACAGCGTACGGGCCGGAACCGTCGCGTAAAGGTAACGCCCGTCCGGCTGCCGGGACGGTGCGCCGGACGCGCAATAGCGCGGCGCATCATGGACGAGCGCCCACGGCCGGTCGTACGCGACCGCCTCCATGAACGCGTCCGTGATGCCGACCGACAGATTGAACGTCGACCAGCGCGATCGTCCGCGCTTGGCCGTAACGAACGCGACCAGGTCCGGATGATCGCATCGCAGCACACCCATTTGCGCGCCCCGGCGCGGACCGGTGAACGGCAGCGCGCGGCACATCGCATCGAAGCGGTCGATTGCCGCGCACACGCCTTGTTCGGATGAGAGACGTCGCTGGTAAGCGTCCGCGGGCGGCACCGGCGAGAAGTCGTAGCCGATTCCGCCCCCCATCAGCAGCGTGTGCCGTGCGTCGTCGAGTGCGCGCTCGAGCGCTGCGTCGATGGCCTGCACGGGCATCTCGGCTGGAATCTCGAGTGGATGGACGAAGCAGTTGATCATCGTTCCGCCCGTCTGCGCGCCTGCGTTCGCGAGGATGCGGCCGGCGCCGATCGCCCCGCGCATCAGATTCAGAAAGAACGCGCGCTCGGCCTGCATGCGAAGCTCCGCCGGTTCGGCGAGCGACAGCGCATGGGCGACGCGCCGGAATACGGCCGCGTGGGACGTTTCGCCGGACTGCGCATAGCGTTCGGCGAACACGGTGGTGCAAAGCGACTGCTCGTCCATGGCGAGGCTCCGCGACGGCGAATGATTCACTGTAAGGGCCTGCCGGCACGCGTCGTTGATCGAGCGCAATCCGGCGCCTTTGCGGCATTGCTTGACCGCCGTCAACGCTGCGCCCGCGCTGGCGGCATCGGCTGCTTCGGTCAAGCATCCCGGCACGGCGCTTTGCACACGCGCCGATGTCGAGCGGATTCATGCCGAACTGGTTGCCGAAGCAACCTGACGCGGATGCCGCCAGGCACGTGCGCGGTATCGTCGTCGTGCGAACGGTTGTTGACCTGGCTCAGCGAGCGCGCGGCGCGATCGGGAAGAATAGGGCAGCGATTCCCCGAGGTGCGCCATGGTCTTACGCTTGATCGTCTGTCTGTTCGTTCTGTCGTGCGTGCTGCCGGCCGCGTCGGCCGACGCCGTCGTGCCGGCGCCGCAACGCGTGCTGATTCTCGTCTATCACCGGTTTGCAGCGGAGCGCCTGGATTCGATGACGGTGCGTACCGAGACATTCCGCAACCAGCTGCATGCGATCGAGGCAAGCGGCTATCGCATCGTGCCGCTCGCCGACGTGGTGCGCTGGCATGGCGGCCAGACGGATGCGGTGCCGGCGCGGGCGGTCGCGATCACGGTCGACGACGGTCACCGTTCCGTCTACGAGATACTGCGCCCGTTGCTGGCCCGGCACCCAATACCGGTCACGCTGTTCGTCTATCCGTCGGCAATCTCCAACGCCAGCTACGCGATGACGTGGGACCAGCTGCGCGCGCTTGGCGGATCCGGCGGAGTCGACATCGAGTCCCATACGTACTGGCATCCGAATTTTCACACCGAACGCGCCCGGCGCACCGCGGACGACTACCGGCGCTTCGTGTCCGTCCAGTTGAGCCGCTCCCGCGAACGGCTCGAGTCCGAAACCGGCAAGCCGATCCGGCTGCTGGCCTGGCCATTCGGCGTCCACGATGAAGAAACCGACCAACTGGCCGCTCGCGAAGGTTATGTCGCCGCCTTCACGCTCGGTGCGCGTCCCGTTCGGCTCACGGACCCGGCAATGGCACTGCCGCGTTATCTGATGACGGATGCATGCGACGCACGATGCATGAACGGATTGCTGCAAACCGCCGGGGGAAGCCATGATTGACCGCCTGATCGCCTGCGTCCTGCTGTTGCTCGCCGGTTTCGCCGCGCAGGCGGCACCGGTGGCGATCACGGTCGTCGATGCCACGAACGGGCACCCGCTGGCCGGTGCGATCGGCTATGCGTCCGGCGTGAGCCGAACCGCGGACGGCGACGGAGCGTTTTCACTGGAAGTCGAGACGACCGGTACACGCTTGAGCGTGCGTGCGCCGGGCTATGCACGAACCGAAGTCGAACTGACGGCGGCCGGGGTCACGCATACGATTCGCATGACACCCGTGCGTCCGAAAGCGGTCTACCTGTCCGCCTATGGCATCGCGGACCGTACGCTGCGCGACGCGGCGCTCGCGCTGCAGGGCCGCACGGCAGTCAACGCGTTCGTGATCGACGTGAAGGGCGATCGCGGAATGACCCCTTATCGCAGCGCGGCACGCGAAGCGATCGGCGCGGCAAGCGATCCGGCACCGCGCGTCGCCGACCTGGCGGGCCTGATCCGCACGTTTCATGCGCGCGGGTTGTACCTGATCGCCCGCATCGTCGTGTTCAAGGACGATCCGCTCGCGGCTGCCCGCCCGGACTGGGCGGTGCGCGATGCGGCCGGCGGGATCTGGCGCGATCGCGAGCATTTGCGATGGATCGATCCGACCGTGCAGGCGGCGTGGGCACACAACTTCGACGTCGCGGAAGAGGCGGCGAAGCTGGGTTTCGACGAGATCCAGTTCGACTACCTGCGCTTTCCCGATGCGAACAACCTGCGCTTCAGCGAGCCCAATACGGAAGCGAACCGCGTGGCCGCGATCACGGGATTCCTGGCGGGGGCGCGCGAGCGGCTGCGGCCGTACAACGTTTATGTGTCGGCCGACATCTTCGGCTACGTGTGCTGGAACGAGGACGACACGCACATCGGGCAACGGCTTGGCGCATTGGGCGGGGTGGTCGACTACATTTCGCCGATGCTGTACCCGTCGGGCTTTACATGGGGCTTGCCCGGCTGCCGCAAACCCACCGATCATCCGGGCGAGATCGTCGAACGTTCGCTGACCGAAGCGATGCACCGCACGGGGCTCGCCGGCGTGCGCTTTCGGCCCTGGCTGCAGGCGTTTCGCGACTACGCGTTCGACCACCGGGAATTCGATGCGGATGAGATTCGCGCGCAGGTCGACGCCGCGGATGCGGCCGGCACGGACGGATGGATGCTGTGGAATCCGCGCAATCGCTACGATCCCGCTGCGCTGCCGCGCTGACCGGCGCGCTGCTGCTCGCGCTGGCGCCCGTCTGCGCGCGGGCGGAAGTCGACCCGGCCGCGGCGCTACCGCCGGCCGCCGCGATCGACGCAGT
Organism: Burkholderia sp. GbtcB21; assembly: GCF_019091065.1. Classification (NCBI taxonomy): domain Bacteria; kingdom Pseudomonadati; phylum Pseudomonadota; class Betaproteobacteria; order Burkholderiales; family Burkholderiaceae; genus Burkholderia; species Burkholderia sp. GbtcB21. The sequence goes on along the minus strand of NZ_JAGXKA010000001.1, from coordinate 348,662 downwards.
CATTGCCGCCGAGATTGCCGATCGCCATCTAGCCGGCGCGGTCGTCGTGACGGGCGATGCGGACGGTGTGCGCGTACGTGTGGCCCGCGGCTTTCGTGTGACGGGCACGGCCGTCGAAGCGATGACGGCCGATACCGTTTTCGATCTCGCGTCGCTGACGAAGCCCGTGGCGACGGCCGTCGCCGTCATGCAGCTCGCGGAGCGCGGGGAGCTCGATCTCGATACTCCGGCCGCACACTACTGGCCTGCGTTCGCCGCGCGCGGCAAGGCGGACATCACGCTTCGGCAGTTGCTCGCGCATACGTCCGGGCTGCCGCCCGGCGTGTCGTCGTCTCGCGCGCTGCGCAGCCGCGCGGCGGTGCTGGCCGACATCGTCGCGATGGCGCCCGATGCGCGGCCCGGCGCGCGCGTACGGTACAGCGACGTCAACTACGTAGTGCTCGGCCAGATCGTCGAGCGCGTGTCGCGACGGCCGCTCGACGCGTGGTGCGCGATGCACATATTCGCGCCGCTCGGCATGGCGAGCACGGCGTTTCGGCCGCCTGCGTCGTTGCTGGCGCGCGTCGCGCCCACGGTCGTCCGGGATGGCCGCCTGATCAGGGGCCGGGTGCACGACCCGATCGCCGCCGCGATGGGCGGCGTGGCGGGCAACGCGGGCCTGTTCGCGAGCGCGGACGATCTCGCGCGCTTCGCACGCATGCTGCTGAACGGCGGCACACTCGGCTCGGCACGCGTGCTGAGCCGCGCCAGCATCACGACGCTCGAGACGCCGGCCACGCTCGATGCCGAAGGCGACCTGCGCACGACCGGCTGGGCAGTCGCGGCGCCGCTCGTCGCGAACCGCTACCGGCTGCCCGCGGTCGGCGCGCTGCAGCATCTCGGCTACACGGGCACCGCCCTGTGGATCGATCCGGTGACGCGTCGCTTCGCGGTCGTGCTGACGAGCCGGCTGTATCCCGATGAAACCGGCACCGCCGCGCCGTTGCGCGAGCAGGTGCTCGGCATCGTATCGAGCGGGGCGGGGCCCTCGACGTTGCCGCAGATCGCCGCGCGCGCACCGACGATGGCCGAGGCCGTCGCCCGTAGCGGCCGGCTGCCGGCATCGCACGGACCGGTGCTGGCCGGCATCGACGTGCTCGCGGCGGACGGATTCGCGGCCGTGGCCGGCAAGCGCATTGCGCTGATCACGAATCGCAGCGGCTTCGACCGGTTCGGCACGCGCACCGCCGACCTGCTCGCGCACGCGCCGGGCGCACGGCTCGTTGCGCTGTTCGCGCCCGAGCACGGGCTCGGCACCGACGTGGACGAAACGTTCGGCGACACGATCGATGCCGCGACCGGCGTGACGGTTCACAGCCTCTACGGCAGCCACCGCCGGATCGCCCCCGAGTTGCTCGCCGATGCCGACGTCCTGGTGATCGACCTGCAGGATGCCGGCGTACGCTTCTTCACTTACCTGGCCACGCTTGGTTATGCGCTCGAGGCGGCGGCTGCCGCGCATCGTCCGGTGCTCGTGCTGGACCGTCCGAATCCGCTGGGCGCAGACGTCGTCGGCGGCCCGGTGGCGGATCCGGGGCCGCGCACGTTCACCGGCTATTTCCCGCTGCCGCTTCAGCACGGGATGACGATCGGCGAACTCGCGCGCCTGTTCAATGACCGGCTGCGAATCGGCGCCGCGCTCACCGTGGTACCGATGGCGCACTACGCGCGCGCGATGCGCTTCGACGCCACCGGGCTGGGCTGGGTGCCGCCGTCGCCGAACCTGCGCGATACCGGCGCGCTGTCGCTGTATCCCGAGACGGGGCTCGTCGAAGGTGCGGCGCTCAGCGTCGGGCGCGGCACCGCGATGCCGTTCGGCGTGGTTGGCGCGCCGTGGATCGACGGCCATGCACTCGCCGACGATCTTCGTGCGATGCGGCTCGGCGCGACCTTCGCGCCGGTTCGCTTCGTGCCGGCGGAAGGACCTTATCGCGGTGTACCGTGCGACTGTGTGCGCATTGCGCGACTGCCCGGCGCGGCAAAACCCGGCGAAATAGGGCTCGCACTTGCACTCGTTTTGCACCGTCGGTATCCCGGACTGTTCCGTATCGACGCGATTCGCGCGTCGGTCGGTTCGCGCGAGGTCGCCGACATGCTGGAAGCGGGGCGGCCGCTCGACGACATCGAACGGGTCGTCGACACGCAGACGGCGGCGTTCGCGCAAGCGCGGGCGGCGTTTCTGCTGTACTGAATCCGCCGCGCGGGCGCGTCGTTTGATACGCGCCGACGTAGGGCGAGTGCATTCAGCCGAGTGTCAGGATAGGGTGCGAACGGCAATCCGAGGTGCTGCGCCAGGATCCGTCGCATGCTGTCCGCTTTCGTAAGACAACACCTCCATTCGCACTTTCGATTTTATCGACGGTGACACGCGGACCTGCTCGCCAGCAGGGCCATGCGATCAACGTGACACTCAGGTTCGTGCGAAGGCGCTTCGTCTGGAGTTTGGGTGCATCCCGATCACCTTCGATCGATTGCTGACCTGCATCAAGAACGATTGGCCGACAAGCGCGAACATTGAGCGTTGTGCGTGGCGGTCAAGATCGACGTCGACACGGTTTCGTCCCGTTTGCGTCTTCACGTTCACAATACGGATCACATCATGCCCTCGACTTTCAAGGACACGGCCAATCACCCGATCATTTCCCGCTCGGGATCTGTCGCGCCTCATGGCGAACGGCCTGCCGATACGAATGCAGACAGGCTGTTGAGCCCCCATGAAATCGCGATCATGATGGTTCTCGCGAGCGAGCCGCGGTGCCGACCGGGCGACCCTGCCGATCTTTACTGCCTGGCCGAGCGTGGTCTCGTTCGGCTGGATACGACGTCGATAGCGGAAGCGCACGCCAGCCTGTCGACACACGGACGCCGGATCGTCCTGCGCCTCATTGAACCGGGCCGGACGGATCAAAGCCGCGGCGAGGCCGTAACGGCCGCGCGTCGGGCGACGCCGGTCGCGACATCTACCGCGCGCTCGCACGGGCTTTCACACTGACCTGCATCAATTCTTGCCGGCGGTACTGCGCCTAACGTTGTTTTACCGGATGCGAAAAGGAGCCGACGATCATGATTCGCTGAGCGAACGGCAGCTTGTGTTCGATGCCGCCTGGCAGGCGCCGGGCGTGCGCGAAGTCGTCGATCGACTGTCGATCGCTTGATCGGTCAGGAGCAGGACAGACGTTGATCGACGGTCAAGGATGTCCGAGCCGCGGTGACGATTTGCGTCGCCCGGGACAACCAGGAGATGACATGAATGCTGCGATGCTCTGCACTCGCGATGTCGCCACGTGTTTCGCAACGATCACGGTCGTCGAGGCAGCCGAACGGATGCGCGATGCGCACGCTGGCGATCTGGTCGTGGTGCGTGAACGGGAAGGGCACCTTCTGCCGGTCGGCATGGTGACCGACCGCGACATCGTGCTCGCCGTGGTGAGCCCGGACGCGGAGGCGGGTGCGCTGTTCGTCGGCGACATCATGTCGGAACCCGTCGCGATCGCAAACGGCGACGAAGATGTCTGGCTGCTCGCAAAGCGCATGCGGCAGCATGGCATACGCCGGCTTCCGGTCGTCGGCGACGAGGGCCAACTGGTCGGCATCGTCACGCTCGACGATCTGTTGCGTGCTGCCGCGGCGTTGCTCGACGAGTTGCGTCTCGTCGCGGCACGTCAGCCGTATTTCGAGGAGAAGCAGCGTGGGTAGCGCGCTCCGGCGCGCTTTCCGCTTTCCGATGCCGCGCCGCTGGCTTGCCGGCATCGGTCTTTGCGTACTGCTGTCGAGTGCCGCTACGTGGATCGGCGCGATTTACGACCACCCGATCAGCACGGCAATCGTTGACGGAATGAATACGGCGGAATGCGCGTCCGTGGGACAGCTGCGGGCAGGATCATTGCTGACTTCACCGATACCCGAGCACGACGTGTGCATGCCGCTTTTCGTTTATCGCGCGTCGTATGCCGACGCAGCGAGCAACGTGACGTCTTATCGCGCATGGATACTGGAGCAGCGCGTCGCAGAATTCTGGCGACTGATCGGATACGTGTTGCTGCTATCTGCAGCAATCTCGGCCGTCGTCGCGGTCTCGGCGGTGATCGTTCGTCGGCTGAGGTGACGGAGCGTGAAGGGCGGGGTATGGGCGCCGGGAAACCGGCAGGGACCGCACGCGGCAATGAACGGAGAATGGCGGTGGTGCAGCTCGGGCTGCGAAACGCGCTTGTGCTTGTCGCTGTCGGGCGCCCCAGGTTTGCCGTGCCGTTCGATGTACGCGCGCGTCGCTTCGAAGTAGCTGAAGGTCGATTCCGTCTGCGTGAGGTGCAGCATCATCAGCCGGCTCGTCGCGTCGTCCACATACACCGGCAGCGTGCAGGCTGGCGCCCGCTCCTCGAACCACCGATGGTCGTTGCCGTCGATCTGGATCAATTCGCCCAGGCATGCCCGGCGCGCTTGCGGCAGATAAATCTTCGGCGGTCGCTGCCGGCGCGGCACCCATAAACCTGCCTCCGTCATCAGCTTCCTAACCGTCTCCTTGGCCAGCCGAATGCCGTGACATTCCCAGAGCTTCTCGCAGGCCAGCGTCGGCCCAAAATCGGCGTAGCGATCGTGGATGATCGACAGCGCCCGGTCGGCGGCTCCTGGGTCCAGCCGACGATTGCCGGGCTTCGATCGGTGTCCCGATACCAAATCCGCCGCGCCGTATTCCCGAAGCCGGGCGACCAGCCGGCGAATCTGCCGCGTCGTCAATTCCAGCCGTTCCGCTGCACGCCAAGGCTTGAGCTTGCCGTCTGCGACGTCCTGAATGACCTTGAATCGGTCCAGCTCGCGCATCGTCATCGTGATCCGCTCCGTTGCAGCCATCGCAGCCTCCGGCGCCGGATACCCGGCGACCGGTCAGCTTACGCGGCCCGAAAGCGGACATTTCTATGTAGCCAAAAGCGGACATTTCAATCTAGCCACTACAAGCAAAAAATTCGATAATTCACGTTATGTCAACTAATATAGTCGTGGCGACGTGCATTACGGAGGCTGCACAACCCCACGATTACGGCGGCGCCCAGCCGATGCTCTTCGGCGCATTTGCGACCGTGCCAGTGGGTAAATGTCCGTACAATTCCCATTCCTCGGCCGAGCGCGTATGGACTGGAACCCCGCCGATTTCGATGATGCCGTGGCGAGTCACGATGACACCATGCTTTTCGCCGAACCAGTTGTCCATTTGATTTTCCCAGGCATCTTGCAGCCCGAGGCGTTCCGGCTCTCCGGAATGCTTGCTTGTAACGTGACCGGCTTCGATTGTCGGACCGTTCGCCCAGTTGATCAGGTCCTCATGCTTACGTGAAGGTGGCCGCGTGAATGCCTTGAGTTCGTTTCCCTGCGCGTCGCGCGCGAGAAGGAACCGCAGCGGATGGTTCGCTTCGGTCCAGATCTTTTCCAGTGCCCATTTTCTGAAATCGCTCTTGCAGTCCGTGCCAAGCGGATCGATCCATGAATACGGGTTCGGCGCATACATGTATGGGTTTTGCCCTCCTTTGAGACCAATCGGGTCCTGGCTGACAAAGCTTCCGGTAGCGGGATCGTAGTAGCGATACCGGTTGTATTGCAGACGCGACTCCTCGTCGAAATACTGTCCCTGCAACCTGAGCGGCTGCGTCATTGCCTGGGCGCTGACGCATGCTTCCGCGCCTCCTGTCGGGCCGTAGCGCGTTTCCCAAACACGCCCTCCCTGCAGATCATGCAGTCGCACGGGTGCCCCGTTGGGATCATTCAGGAAGAGATAGGCCGCCCGGGAGTGCGGCAATGCATGTCCGGATGTCCGTGCAGACGCGACATCTGCCGTCCAGTCGCAGTGCACCGTTGCCAGCGGCCGAAACGTCTCCGGGTAGTAGACCCATTCACGCGCAAAAGCACGTGCCGGTGTCTGCCCGGCCGGATCGCCAGGCTTGCCATCTCCTGTGGTGTACTCGCCCACGAGCGCATTGCCGTCCCAGAAGAAGCGACTGGTACGGAACGGCTGCAGTGGATCTTCCTTGCCGGCCGGCCCGACATGTACTGTTTTGCGCACGCGTCGCTGGAACGGATCGTATTCGTACCGTGCTTGGATACGCGCCTGCGTTCCCGCCATGTCGGCCGCCGCCGATCGTATCGCCACCGTTTCCTCCAGTTGACCCGCAGCGTCCCAACGCAACGTCAGGTCCTGTGTGGCGTCATGTCGGCGGATCAGGTTGCCCACGCGGTCGTAGGCCAGATAGTGGCCATCGAATTCGCCTTCGCGGACCCACTGCGTCGCATTGCTGCCGATCGCCGTGCGGCGTTCGCAAACACGCGTCTTCAGTAGGTCGCCCGTTGAATCGCGAAGCAATCGGCGCAGACGCCCCCCGGGATCGAGGTGAGTTGTCAGACGCCCCATCGGATCGTAATGAAACTGCTCGACGTTGTCGTGAGCGGTCCGCCTTTCAACCATCTCGCCATTCGCATCATGCACGTACTCGCATGCGAACAGCACGTCGGTGGCCGTCCGCAGTGTCTGCGACGCAAGCTGGCCACCTGCCTCATGCGACAGTTCGCGCCACAAGTCCGTGCCCAGATGTTCAGTACGGATCCGGCCGAGCGAATCGCGTTCGAGGACGACCGGTGGTGCATCGTCGATCCGGATCGACGTGACCGCGTTCAATGTGTCGTACTCGTAGCGCACGACATGCTCGACGACCTCACCGCCCGCAGCGAATCGGGTTTTGCGTTCGATCCGGTTGCCGGATGCGTCATAAGTGCTTGCGATCGTGAAGATATCGCCCTGCGTATCGTCGCTCTGACGTTCCTCGATTACCCAGCCATCCGCGTCATAGCAAAATTCGACGCGGCCGGCCGGATTCCGTGCCAGTACCAGATCGCCGTGCGGACCGTACGCGAAGCTGTCCGTGCGCACGCCGTCATCATGCCCGGGGGCTGTCGCACGTTTCTGAACGAGGCGGCCGGATCGGTCGTACCGGTATTCGATGGCCTGTCCCAGCGGATCGACGCTGTGGAGCAGTTCGCCTGACATCCCGTACCGGTAGCATCGCGTCTGCCCCCAGTAGTCCGTTTCCTCGACGATCCGGCCGACGGCATCGCGTTTGAATCGATACAGTTCGCCGCGTTCGTTGACGACGCCAATCAGCCGCTGCTCGGTGTCATACCGATACTCCACAACGCACCCGTCAGGCGCCACCCGCTTGCTGATCTGGCCCAGCGCGCCATACTCCAGTTGCGTGAGCTGGCCATTCGGATCGCGACAGTGCGTCAGGTTTCCGTCGACATCGTAAGTACAACGGATTTCCTGTCCACCCGGCTCGATTGCCCGCGTCAGGTTACCGTTTCGATCGTATTCGTAGCAGCTCACCTGCCCCATTGCACTGACGGTCTGGATGATATTGGCCCGTGCATCATGGAGGTAGCGGGTGCGCCGGCCGAGCGCGTCGGCGATTTCCGCCAGATTGCCATCACGATCGTAGTCGAAGTGCGTCACCGCTCCTCGCGGCCCCGTATGCGATGCAAGTTGCCCATGACGGTTGTAGTCGTATCGTGAGCTTGCGTGCCCGGGTGTGGTTTGCTCGATCAGCTTGCCGTGCTCGTCCCATGCATAGCGCCACTGCCTGTCGCCCGGGGCGGTCAGGCACACCGGTCGATGGTCCGCGTCGTACTCGGCACGCACAGCGCTCCCGTCCGAAAACGTATGGCCAAGCAAATTGCCGTACGCGTCATACTCCCATGTGGATGTTCGCGCTGCGGGATCGGTGACGCCGTTCGTGCGCCCGTGCGCGTCGTATCGGTAACTCGTTACCCCTCCAAGTGGATCGATCCGCACGACGGGCAGACCGCGCTCGTTCGTCTGCAGGATCGTTAGGTTCCCGATCGAATCGGTGATCCGCGTTTCGCGATGGTCGATATCGTAGGCAAAGCGGTAATCGAACAGTCCATCCTCGCCCCACGCCCGCTCGGCTCGCCACACTCCGTCGCGATACGGGCGATAGCTATAACTGAAAGAGATTCCGCGGGGGCTCGTGTGACGGACCATCCGATGATCGTCGGCATACGCGAATCGATGCGCCTGGCCCATGGCGTCGAGGGCTGAAACCAGATCGCGGTTGCGGTCGTGTTCGTAGCGGACGATCGGATGTCCGTGCCCCTCGCTGTCGACCAGCGTCAGCGCGGCGAGTTGGCCTGCGTGCGTGTCGCATTCGATCACGCGCCCGCTCGCCTCCTCGCCCTTCCACTCGACCACGCGCACGAGGCTGCTTTCCGGCCCGTACTCGAACGCCCAGGCATTCCCGTGGCGGTCGGTCATTCTGTTGAGAGGGAGCGCCAGCGCAGCGTTTTCCACAAGCTCCGTCACCGCGCGTTGCCATCCGGCGGGCAACGCGAATACATGTTCGATTCCGGTACGTGTGCGCAGGACGAGCCACGCGTCCCGTCGATACAGGGCATGGCCATATTGCCAGTCATGGACGTGTGCTGCCCATCCCGGTGCGTCCGGCATCGCATCGAAAGCGGTTGCGTGATCGGGGAAATACGCAGCGACCCCGACCGAATCTCCGTTCCGCGTCAGTTCGAGCCGGATGTCGGCGGGTGTCCGCCAACCGATCCCGACGGCGCCACAATGCTTATCGTGACTCGCGTAGTAGCGGTCCCAGACGAGCGGCAGGCGCCCTGTCACCGTGAAATCGTGCTGATGGACGATCACCTCGCCGGTGGTCGAATCGACGGGTTCCGCATCGAGCACCTTGCACCGCAAGAATCCCGATTTCAAATTCAGCTTGTCCGCCAGCGCCTTCGCCCACTTCGACCCTTGAAACGCCTTGAACAACCCCTTCGCCGCCGCAGCCATATTCATGACCGGCGGCCCCCCGACCATCACCGGACGCCCTGCCGGAATCGGCAGCATCACCGAACTCGGCATCGACGGATAAGTCCGCTCCGTATGCGCGCTGTTGTGACCGGGCGGCTCCATGCCGATCGACCAGCAGCTCAGCGCCGGCAGTGCCATGAACGACATCGGATCGTTGTTGGCCAGTACCGTCCGGCTACCCATGTACGACTCCGCGTCGTCCGAAGGGATGGGATCCGGCGCAGGCGGAGGTGCAAACGACTCCCCGAGCGGAAAATGCAACCCCGGAACGTGATACGAATGCGTCCCGACCGTGGCCCGCATCAAGCCGTTCACGAATATCGGCCTGCCGGCGGCGCCTCCCATTCCGACGCCTGCGCCGAGCACGCTTCCAATGCTGCTCTGTAGTGCCGCGGCTTGCTGCTCGAGTTTCAGCCCCTCCGCAACGATCGCGTTGTCCTGGATATCCGCCAGTTTTCCCGACGTGAACGCTGCCGCATCGTCGAGCTTCTTCACGACATCCGGATGGTCCTCGAGATACTCGGTCACCTTCTCCTGGACAATCGCCATCGCGATGCTGCCCACCACGCCTTTCGCAGCTTCGACGTATTCCCGCAGATCGAGCATGAACCCGACATGCGGATGCGGCAGGAATACGGGCGTCGGGCTCGGCGCGACCAATACGGAGTGGACATCGATCCCGACGACAGGATCCAGATGCTTGACCGCCAGCAGTCCCACGTCGCCCTCCCCGCTCAGCGTCCGCCACGCAACCCAGCGACCTTCTCGCTGAGCGCATTGCGCCGCCGGTCCATCGCACCCAACTGCGAGACCATCCACTCGACGACGAGCGGCAGGTTGCTGTTCGCGCGCATCGGCTCGTCGACCATCAACCCCGCATCGAGCGCATTGAACCCGGCCTCCAACGCATGCTCGCGCTCTCCCGCCCGCTCCCAGCACACGGCGCTCATGCGCCACGCCTCGACCGTCATCAGCCCGTCCTTCGCAGCCGTGGTCGATGCCGCCGCACGCTCATAGCAATACGCCGAGTGCGCGTAATCCTTGTGCGTCAGATGCACGCTCGCCTCGCCGAACAACCCGTTTGCAACAAGCTTGTGCCCCGCCGGATGCCCGGCCTCAACCGCACGCATCCCGCTGCTGGCCGCGCTCCGATACGCATCGATCGCGCGCTCCCGATCGCGCCACTTCAGATACGCAGCACCGGCAATCAAATGCACGACGACACACTGATCAAACCACTGCTCGCGTTCCGCGACCTTCAGCGCAGCCGCACGCAATTCTTCGAGCCGCGACGGGTTACCGCCTTCGATCGTCTCGGTCAGCATCACGAAATGCCGTCTAAACTCACCACTCGGCCCGCGCTCGCCCGATTCCGCCAGCAATTCGCGCGGCACGCTCGCCATCGAATACTTGCCCTGCACGACGCGCACCGAAGCCCGGTGCCGTTGCATCAGCGCTGCAAACGGCGCGATATCGATACGCGGCACGACAAAGCGCACGCGCTCGCCAAGCTGCGGAGCGACCGCAATGATCGTCAGCAAACCATCCATCCACTGCACCCATGCGGCGTCATCCCGCACTTTCGCCGGCTCCAGCACGAAAACCATCGACGGAAAAACATCCGGATGGTGCTGCATCAGGCTGTCGGCAACCGTGAACAGATACAGCAAAGGATTCTTGCCATCGTCGTACGGCGCTTGCCAGTCGGCTCGCACGCCCTGCGCATCGGACGCCTCACGCCGGCTGTCGTAGAACGCAATGAGCTCGTCCGTCAGCGCCTTCGCATAGCTCGATTCATTGACGAACGACGCACGCATCGTCCTGACCGCGCACGACGTCTCATCCTGAACCTGGAAATACAGCCGCACGAGCTGCGCATCCGTCTCGTCGGTCTGCCAGATCATCAATCGTGCGTCGCGTTCCTTCGCGAAACTCATCCAGTCCGTATGCGCGTCCATGAACCTGCACTCCACCGGATTGGTCGGCTGCCAGTTCTGCATTCGTGCGAACCTCCGTCACGGATTCAGTTTCAGGATCGTGCCTTCGACCGTATGCTCGCCCGTCGCCGACGACGTCACCGTCTTGCCGTTCACGCTGTGCGTGTCCGTGCCGGTCGATGCGACGTTGACACCCTGAATCGTGATCGTGCCATTGCTCATCATCACGATGCTCGACTTCCCGCAGACGAGCGCAAGCTGGTCGCCGGCATTGACGAGCACCTGATGCCGCACGCTCGTCGTATGGTTCGCGCCGACGCTGACGGTGTGTTCACCGCCGACCGTGAGCGTATGCGCGTTCGTAATCGTCGACGTGCGCGCACCGATTTCCTCGGTATGCGATGCTGCAACCAGCGTCTTCATGTCTTGCGATGTCGTTTGATAAAGCTGTCCGACGTTCAGCGTCTTGCCTTCGCCGATCGTTTCCGTCTTGCCCTTCGCAACCGTCTCGTTGTGAATGCCGCCGATGGTCGCATCGCGATTGGCGGCAATCGTCACGGTTTCGTTTTGTCCGACCGTCCGCGTTCGATTCCCGACAACCCCATGCGTCTCGTTCGCCCCAATCTGTGCAACCCGGTTCTGCCCGATATTCACCGTTTCGTTCTGCCCGACACTCCGTTGCCGGTTGTTCTTCACTTGCATCGTTTCGTCGTTGCCGACCGTATGCGTATGGTTGTTCCCGACAGAAAGCGAATGATCGGCCTCCGTCTCCGCGTCGAAATTCCGTTCCGCATGCATCCACAGCTGCTCAGCGCCCTTCTTGTCCTCGAAGCGGAACGCATTCGCATGCTCGGTCGTCCCGCCCGGCGACGACCGCGACAGCAGCCCGCTCTGCGTCGCACTCCCCGGCAGCCCCCACGGCGGCATCTTCTCGCCGTTATAAACACGCCCCGTCACGATCGGCTCATCCGGATCGCCGTTCAGAAAATCCACCACGACCTCATCGCCCACACGCGGAATCTGCACGCCCCCAAACCCACCGCCGGCCCACGGGCTCGACACTCGCACCCAGCACGACGAATCCTGGTTGCTCTGTCCATACCTGTCCCACCGGAACTGCAGCTTCACGCGCCCGTATTGATCGGTCCAGATTTCCTCACCCGGCGGCCCGACGACGGTCGCCGTCTGCGGCCCGTTGGTCCGCGGCCGCGACGTCTCACGCGGCGACCGGAACGGCAAACTCGACGGCTGCACGAGCATCATCGTCTGATGCACCACCGCCTCCGCGCCCTGATCGCTCGCATAAGCGTTCTCCTGAAAGCGGTACTGGCACCGCACGATCAGGTACTCGCGGTTCTGGTCGGCACGCGGGCAATGCGCGAGCGTAAACAGATAACCCGGCGCGGCGCCGCGCACATCCGTATCGGCACTCGCGCGTTCGTGCTCGGCCTGCTGTTCCTCGAGCCGCACGCGGCTGTAATGCGCGCCGGGCGCATCGTCGCGATAGCCGCCCGGCCACTCGAACGACGCGAAGCTGTCGTGATCGTGGCCGCGCGGATCGACCTTCTGCGATGAAAGATCGGCGCGCGGCTTCGTATAGTCGTAGTCGGTGGTCTGGTGCTTGCCGACGCTCACCTCCTGCGCAGGCAGCCAGCCGTCGATGTGCTCTTCGTCGGCGATCGCGGTGCGGTCGCGCGCGATATACGGAATCGTCTCGTAGCCGGGCAGCGCCGTATGCGACGACATCGCGTCGCTCAGCATCAGCGTATGCGTGTCCTCGGCGTGCCGGAACCAGTAATAGATGCCCTCGAACTCCATCAGCCGCGACACGAACGCGGCATCCGTTTCGTTGTACTGCACGCAATACTCGCGCGGCACATACGATTCGGCGAGGTGGTTCTCGATCGGAAAGCCGTACGTCGACAGCACCTCCTGCACGATCTCGGGCACGGTCTTGTTCTGGAAGATCCGGCAATCGGACCGGCGCGTCGCGAGCCACAGCCATGGGCGCACGACCAGCTCGTAGCCGTAGTGCCGCTCGGCACGCCTGCCCGCAAGCGATGCGCGCGCAACGATCCCGTTCAGGTAGCGCGTCGACTGGTCCTGCTGTTCGATGCGGACCGTCACGGGCTTGCCGAGCATGTCCTTCAACGACAGGCTGTGGCTGTCCGCCAGCGCCTCGATCCGGAATTCGAACAGCCGGCCGAGCTCGTCGCTGCCGTCGAGCGTGTGGAATTTCAGGTCGTCGCCGTGCGGGCTGTCGAGAGTGAATACGCGATTCACGTCGTTGCCTCCTCGTCGAACCGGTAAGCGAATTCGCCGTCGGCCGCGCTGACCTCGATCGACGACAACGCGCGGCCTTCGAGCGTGGCCTGCAGGATCGCGCGGCTGATGCGCGGCATCACGGTGTGCGTGAGGATCGCGTCGACCATCCGGCCGCCGGATTCGATCGTCCGGCAGCGCTCGACGATCAGCGCGGTCGCCGCATCGGTGCAGCGCAACCGGATGCCGTGATGCGCGTCGATCCGCTTCTCGATCCGCCGCAACTGCAACGCAACGATCCGCGCGAGCGTCGCATCGGTGAGCGGGTAATACGGCACGACGGTCAGCCGGCCGAGCAGCGCGGCCGGGAACACGTCGAGCAGCGGCGCGCGCAGCGCATCGGCGAGCGTCTGCACGTCGGGCAGGCGCTCGGGGTCGCGGCAGAGCTGCATCACGCGATCGGCGCCGACGTTCGACGTCAGCAGGATCACCGTGTGCCGGAAATCGATGTCGCGCCCCTCGCCGTCCTCCATCCAGCCCTTGTCGAACACCTGGAAGAAAATCTCGTGCACGTCGCGGTGCGCCTTCTCGATCTCGTCGAGCAGCACGACGCTGTATGGCCGGCGGCGCACGGCCTCGGTGAGTACGCCGCCCTGCCCGTAGCCGACATAACCGGGCGGCGCGCCCTTCAGCGTCGATACGGTATGCGCTTCCTGGAACTCGCTCATGTTGATCGTGATCGCGTTGTGCTCGCCGCCGTACAGCGTGTCGGCCAGCGCGAGCGCGGTCTCGGTCTTGCCGACGCCGGACGGGCCGCACAGCAGGAACACGCCGTGCGGCTTGGTCGGGTCGTCGAGTTTCGCGCGCGCGGTCTGGATGCGCTGCGCGATCAGTTCGACCGCATGCCGCTGGCCGACTACGCGTTCGCCGAGCGTATCGGCGAGCTTCAGCACGGCCTGCGTCTCGTCGCGCACCATCCGGCCGAGCGGAATGCCGGTCCAGTCGGCGACCACGGCCGCCACTGCGTGCGTGTCGACGGCGGGCAGCACGAGCGGCGCGTCGCCCTGCACGTCGGCCAGCGCCTGCTGAGCGGTCGCGAGGTGTGCCTGGATATCGGCGCGCGTGGCGGCGTCGAGTTCGCGCGACGGATCGTCGTCGAGCAACGCGGTGCGTGATTCGACGATCGCCGCCAATGCATTGCGTTCGGTTTGCCAACGCACGTCGAGCTGGTCGAGCGCGGCCTGCGCGGCGGCAATGTCCGACTCGATCGCGTCGCGCCGCGCGGCGTCGCCGGTGCCGAGCGCGCATTCGCGCCCGATCCGCTCCTGCTCGACACGCAGGCTGTCGATGCGGCGGCGCGCGTCCTCGATCGGCGCGGGCACCGCATGCTGGCTGACGGCGACGCGCGCGCAGGCCGTATCGAGCAGGCTGATCGCCTTGTCCGGCAACTGCCGGGCGGGGATATACCGGTGCGAAAGCGTGACGGCGGCCTGCAGCGCGTCGTCGAGCACGAGTACGCGGTGATGGGCCTCGAGCTTCGCGGCGAGGCCGCGCAGCATGGTCAGCGCGGCCGCTTCTTCCGGTTCGTGCACGTGCACGAGCTGGAAGCGCCGTGTCAGCGCGGGGTCCTTCTCGATGTATTGCTTGTACTCGGACCACGTGGTCGCGCCGATCGTGCGCAGCAGGCCGCGCGCGAGCGCGGGTTTCAGCAGGTTCGCGGCGTCGCCGGTGCCGGCCGCCCCGCCCGCGCCGACGAGCGTATGCACTTCGTCGATGAACAGGATCGCCGGACGCTCGGACGACATCGCTTCGTCGATCACGCCGCGCAGCCGGCTCTCGAACTCGCCCTTCACGCTCGCACCGGCCTGCAGCAACCCGATGTCGAGCAGGTACAGCGCGACGTCGCGCAGCGACGGCGGCACGTCGCCGGCAGCGATCCGCAGCGCGAAGCCTTCCGCGACGGCTGTTTTGCCGACGCCGGCCTCTCCGACCAGCAGCGGGTTGTTCTGGCGGCGCCGCAGCAGGATGTCGACGATCTGGCGGATCTCGGCGTCGCGGCCGACGACGGGATCGATCTCGCCGGCCCGCGCGCGGGCGGTCAGGTCGACGGCGAAGCGTGCGAGCGCCGAGTCGTCGGCGGGCGCGGCGCGCAACGCGTTGCCAGCCTTCGTAGCCTGCGCGGCCGGTTGTGCCTCGGGCGAGCCTTCGACGATCGATTCGAGTTCGTCGGCGAGCAGATCAGGCACGATGCGCTCGAATTCACGCGTGATACCAATCAGCACGTTACGCAACTGCGGTGTCTTCAGGATCGCGAGCAGCAGCACCGCGCCGCGAATCCGTGTCGCGTCGTATTTCAGCGTCGCATAGACCCACGCGCGTTCGACCGCGTCGTCGATGTGCACGGACAGGTCCGACACCGAGCCAGCGCCGCGCGGCAGCCGGTCGAGCGCGGCGACCAGCGCGCGGTCGATCACGGCTGCGTCGATGTCGAAGCGGCGCAGCACGCGCTGCAGGTCGCCGTCGGGCCGCTGCAGCATCTGCTTGAACCAATGCGCGAGTTCGACGTACGGATTGCCGCGCAGCCGGCAGAACCCGGTCGCCTGCTCGAGCGTCTCGTAGAGGAACGGATTCAGTTTTCCGAACAGGTTGACGCGGCCGATATCGGACATGACGGCTCCCGTTTAGGCGGTTTCGCGATGAAGGGGGGCACCGCCACGCCGCACGTCGTAGCGGACGACGAGGTCGCGCGCGGGGCCCGGTTCGAGACGCTGCCCGAGCCACGCGGTGCGGCCGATCCCCTGCCGCGCGCCGAGCGCGATCGCCGGCACCGCGTCGGCCGCCAGTTCGAGCTGCACGTCCCAGTCGAACTCGATGCCGACGTATTCGCGCACCCATTGCGCAAGCTGCCGCGCATGCGGGCCGCCCGGCAGGAAGCCGCGGTAGGCGTCGAGCGACAGCGGGCCGAGCACGATCCGGAAACGCGACTGCGCATCGCGCACCGCGACGCCGAGCGCGACGGCGCCGACACGCAACGTCGGCCGCGTCGCGCGGATCGTGCAGCGCTGCGAGCGCTCGATCGCGACCCACTGCGGCACGTGCTCGACGATGCGCACGTCGACGCCGAAATGCCGGCGCAGGATCTGCACGAGCCCTTCCGGGTTGCGTGTGTGCCGCACGAGATGGCCGGCATGGAAATAGCGCGCATGCGGCGCGAGCGTGTCGGCGGTTGCCGTGGCCGCAGCACCGGCTTGCGCGGCCGGCCTGTCGCCGTGCACCGCGCGCCCGATCAGGCTCGCGATATAGCCGTCGAACCGTGCGCGCTCCGGGCGATCGAGGCTCACCGTCGGCTGCGCGTCGGCCCACGCGCGGTAGAACAGCAGGATCAGCCGGTGATGGAACAGGTCCGCGAACGCGGCGAACGTCGGGTCGTCGTGCTGCGCCGCGCGCTCGTGCGCGTATTCGGTCAGGTGCGTCGGCAGCGGCCCGTTCGGGCCGAACAGCCCGAAACCGTGGATCGCGATGCGCGGCGGCGCGGCGCCGTTCTCGTGCACGCCGGCCAGCATCGACGCCGCGAATGCGAGCGACGGCTGCTGCCCGAGCCGCACCGGCTCGTCGCGCGGCCGCGCGGCATGGCCGAGCGGCGCGCGGCCGGGCGACAGCGCGTCGAGCCAGCGCAGCGCCTGGAACAGGTCGTAGCCGTGCGGCGCGGCCCGCAAGCGAGCCCACCACGCATCGCGGCGGGCGTCGGCGGCGGTCGGCTGCACGCCGGGCGTCGTGTCGCGTTTCATATCGCGGGCCGCCTGCCGATGCGCGCAGGCCAGTGCGCGAGCGTGCCGCGCTGCGCGCTGGTCAGCACGCATTCGGCGAATGCGTTGATCGACACGTGACGCGCGAAGAACTGTTCGAGCACCGCGCCGAGCAGGAACGGGCTGTCGCCGGAGAACGCATGGTCGTCGACGGTCACGTCGACCTGCACGCCGCGCCCGAACATCAGCGGCCCGAGCGCCGGCAGCCGGCGGAACACCGGCGAGAACGCGACGCGCTGCACGCCGTCGATCTGCCGGCGCATCGCGGCATCGGCCGGGTCGGCATGCAGGCCGAGCAACTCGCGCAGCGCATGCGCGCCCTCGTCGTCGTCGAGATCGGTCAGCGTGTGGCGTGCCAGGCCGAGATGGCGGATCAATCGCCACGCGGTTTGCGCGTCGGCGATCGGCGGGCGCGGCCGCGACGGGCCGCGGATCGCGACGATGCGCTCGACCGGGGCCGACACGCGCAGCGTGAACGTGTTCGCGTCGCCGGGCGGCTGCAGCAGCACGAGATCGCGGTTCGTGCACAGCGTATCGGCGGACAGGTAGCGCATCGTTTCGTCGTACGGCGCGCACTGGCTGTCGACGAGCGACACGTAGGTCTCGCTGCCGACATAGCCGGTGCGCGTGCCGTTCGCGCGCGCCTGCGCGGACACCAGCCGCGGCTCGCGCCGTACCGTGTAGTACGCGCCGTGGTTGCCGTCGTCGCCGGCGAACGATGCGTGAAACGGCCGGAATTCGCGCGACTGGCCGTCGTCGCGCTGCTCGCTTGCGAGCCGCTGCACCGCATAGACCTCGTAGTCGAGCGGCCGGCTGCGGTCGACGACGACATGATGCTCGCGCGCCCCCGGCTGCAGCGGAATCCGATCGGCGCGGCGCGCGAACAGGTTCACGGCCGGCGTGCAGTTCAGCGCGAGATGGCGCGCGTCGACGGCCGCTTCGAGCGCCGCGTCGTGGCGATCGAACAGCACGGTCAGCTCGCACTCGTCGCCGGTCGCGCGCGCGAGCGCGGCGCGCAGCCCGCCGATGCTGAAGAACAGGAAGCGCGCCGGAAACGCGAAATACTCGCGCAGCAGCCGGTAGCCGTGGAAGCTGCGGCCGTCGTCGGGCAGGATCGCCTGCGCCGGATCGAAACCTTCGTGGACGATCGCGTCGGCGTCGAGCGTATGCAGCCAGCGCGGCGGCTGGGCCGGGTCGTGACACACGACGCCGAGCGCATGCGCGGCGATCAGTTCGAGCAGGTGCAGCGCGTCGCGCTCGGGACCCGCGAGATGGAACGTCAGCCGGTCGAGCGGCAGTTGCGACAGCTTCGCACCGCCGCGCGCCTTCAGCCGGATGCGCAGCGCGCCGCGCACGTCCTGCCGCGCCGCGACGGCGCCGCGCGGCAGCCACGACGGCGCGCCGGTGACGGTCGCATCGGTCAGTTCGAGCGGCCACAGCGTCAGGTCGTGCGCGGTACGGAATTCGCACGCGGTCTGCTCGGACGCGGCCGGTCGCGCGCGCAGCGCGGTGCCGGCCGGCAGCCGCCAGCCCTGTGCGAGGCTGCCTTCGTTCATCAGCGGCGCGAACCGGACGATCGCCATCGACGGCAGCGGCGCGATATAGCCGGGATACACGGCGTCGAGCAGCGCCTGCGTGAAGCGCGGGAATTCGGCGTCCATCTTCAGCTGCACGCGCGCGGTGAGGAAGCTGAAGCCCTCGAGCAGCCGTTCGACGTACGGGTCGGGCGGCCCCGATTCATGCAGCCGCAGCCGCGCGGCGACCTTCGGGAACTGCTGCGCGAATTCGCCGCCGAGCTCGCGCAGGTAAGCGAGTTCGCGATTGTAGTAGTCGAGCAGGCGCGTATCCATCGCGTCAGGCCCCCGCCGCGGATTGCAGCGACATCGCGCCCGTTTCCAGATCGAGGTCGGAGCGCAGCACGAATTCGAGCGGATGCGGGATCGACCACAGCGTGCCGCGGATCTCGAACAGCAGCACGTTGTGGCGCCGTTCGCCGGCCCGGCCGCCCGGCGCGTCGATCACGCTGCGGACTTCGACGCTGTCGGGCGCGATGCGCGGCTCGAAGCGGACGATCGCATCGCGGATCGACGCCTCGACCGACATCCGCTCGACGCCCGACATCGGCTTGCCGACGAGCGGCCGCATCCCGTAGTTGAGCACCGACGCCTGCGCGTGCGCGAACGCCGACCAGTCGACGAAACCGTCCTCGGCGTTGCGCGTGTTGAGCAGCCACGCGAGATCGCGCAGCACGGCGGTGCGCAACCGCTCGGTGCCGATCCATTGCGCGCCGGGCGCTTCGGCCGCGCGCTGCGGCGCGTCGTCGGTGAGCCGGTCGAGCAACGCGGGCTGCAGCCGGTCGCGCAGGCTGCCTTCCCGGCCGTCGCGGCTGTCGCCGGTTCGCGGGTCGTCCATCGTCGTCTCCGTGCGTGCCCGCCCCGTCACATCTCGGTGTTTTCCTTGATGTTCCAGCCGACCGTCACCTCGGCGCCCTTGCCGCCGTTGTCGTTCTGCTGCCAGTACTGCTTCTTCACCTTCGCGGCCTGGAAGCCGTAATGCATCATCAGCCGGTCCGCGACGTCGCCCGGATCGATGCCCGCGACCTGCGCGGACGTGACGAGCACCTCCTGCAGCGTCACGCGCATGAACTCGACCTGCGTGCCGCCCGTCTTGCACGCCGAAATCTCGACCGACGACAAATGCTTGCCGTTCGCGCAGTTCTTGATGATCGCGGGCGCACCCTTGTCCATGTACGCGGCGACGACGAGATCGTTGAAGCTCGCCTTGCCCGCGTTGCCACCGCTGCCGCTCGCCATCGCGCCCGGCTGGCTCGCGCCCCACGTGAACGACTGGATGTCGGTCCAGCCCTTGTGCTGCGCGTCCGCCGATTCGCCGGTCACGCCGTCCACTTTCATAAACATTGCCACGCCCATTGCCGTCTCCGTTTCGGTTCGAGGTCAGGTTGAATGCCGTGTTGCAACTCATTCGTTCGCCGCTTTCGCGGTCGGCAGCCGCGAGATCAGCCGCAACGACACGGTGAGCCCTTCGAGCTGGTAGTGCGGTCGCAGGAAGAATTTCGACGTGTAGTAGCCGGGGTTGTCCTCGACCTCGTCGACGACCACCTGCGCGGCCGCGAGCGGCTTGCGCGCCTTGGTTTCCTGCGACGAGTTCACGGGGTCGCCGTCGACGTAGTTCATGATCCAGTCGTTCAGCCAGCGCTCCATGTCGTCGCGCTCGCGGAACGAGCCGATCTTGTCGCGCACGATGCACTTCAGGTAGTGCGCGAAGCGGCAGCACGCGAACAGGTAAGGCAGGCGGCCGGACAGCCGTGCGTTCGCGGTCGCGTCGGGATCGTGGTATTCGGCCGGCTGGTACAGCGACTGCGCGCCGATGAACGCCGCGAAATCCGAGTTCTTCCGGTGTACGAACGGCATGAAGCCGTTCTTCGCGAGTTCGGCCTCGCGGCGGTCGCTGATCGCGATCTCGGTCGGGCATTTCTGGTCGACGCCGCCGTCGTCGGTCGGGAACGTATGGCTCGGCAGCCCTTCGACCGCCCCGCCCGATTCGACGCCGCGGATCGACGAACACCAGCCGTACTGCTTGAACGAGCGGTTGATGTTCGCGGCCATCGCGTATGCCGAGTTTGCCCACGTGTAGCGGTCGTGGTTCGCAGCGTCGGTGTCTTCCTCGAAGTCGAATTCGTCGACCGGGTTGGTGCGCGCGCCGTACGGCAGCCGCGCAAGAAAACGCGGCATCGCGAGGCCGACGTAGCGCGAATCCTCCGACTGCCGCAGGCTGCGCCACGCCGCGTATTCGGTGTTCTGGAAGATCTTCGTCAGGTCGCGCGGGTTCGACAGCTCCTGCCACGAATCCATCTGCATCAGCTCCGGCGACGCGCCGGCGATGAACGGCGCGTGCGCGGCCGCCGCGATCTTCGACAGCTCGCCGAGCATCTCGACGTCGGGCGGGCTGTGGTTGAAATGGAAATCGCCGACGAGGCAGCCGAACGGCTCGCCGCCGAACTGCCCGTACTCTTCCTCGTAGATCTTGCGGAACAGTGGGCTCTGGTCCCACGCGACGCCCTTGTAGCGCTTCAGCATCCGCGCGACCTCGTTGCGCGACGCCGGCAGCGCCTTGATCTTCAGCAGCTCGTCGGTCTCGGTATGCGTGACGAGATAATGCAGGCCGCGCCACGCGCCTTCGAGCGTCTGGAACTCGTCGTGATGCAGGATCTGGTTGATCTGGTCGGACAGCTTCCGGTCGATCTCCGCGATGATCTGCTTCACGCTGCCGTACGCGTCGGTCGTCATGCCGACCGTATGTTCGAGCGCCTGCTGCGCGAGCGTGCGCACCGCGCGCTCCACCGATTCGCGCGCCTCGGCCGTCTTCGGCTTGAATTCCTTTTGCAGCAGCGCGGCGAACTCGTCGCGCTCGACGGCCGGCTGCGCGGCGTCGCGCGCATCGGCACGGGTTTGGACAGGGTCATTCATCGCGGGCCTCCGGTTGGGTCGCATCGCCGCGCTGCGCGGATTCGTGAGGATTGCGCACGAGCGTCTTCAGCAGGTCGGGATCGTTGATCGCGCGCTCGATCAGTTGTTCGGCGCCGTGCTTGCCGTCCATGTACGACAGCAGGTTCGACAGCTCGGTGCGCGCTTCCAGCAGCCGGCGCAGCGCGTCGACGTTGCGCGCGATCGCGGCCGGCGAGAAATCGTCGATCTGCTCGAACGTCATGTCGACGTTGAGCATCCCTTCGCCCGTCAGCGTGTTCGGCACCTGGAACGCGACGCGCGGCGCCACCGACTTCATCCGCTCGTCGAAGTTGTCGACGTCGATCTCGAGAAACTTGCGCTCCGGCAGATCCGGCAGCGGCTCGGCGCGCTTGCCCGCCAGGTCGGAAATCACGCCCATCACGAACGGCAACTGCACCTTGCGCTCGGCGCCGTAGGTTTCGACGTCGTATTCGATCTGCACGCGCGGCGCCCGATTGCGCGCGATGAACTTCTGTCCGCTGCCCGCTGCCTTGGTTCTGTCAGTCATCGTCCACTCCTTCACGTCGATCAGGTCGATCAGGTTGCTCAGTACGTTGCCGCCGCCCGCGCGGCGGCTTCCTTAGTTCGTTCGTTTCATTCGCTTCGCTCGCCGCTCAGCAGGTCCAGTTTCGGCAGGCTCTCCGGCGCGAGATCGCGGATGATTTCGTAGAAGTCGAGCGCGAGCAGCCGCTGCGCACGCCGCAGCAGCAGCGGCGCCGGATGGCTCGGCTCGTGCAGCTCGAAATAGCGGCACATCTTGTCGAGGCCGAGCCGTACGTCGTCGCGGCTCGTTAGCTCGGCATCGCGCCATGCGTGTGCGTTCGGCATCGCCGCGGGCGCAACGGGTGTGACGCCGGCCTGCGATGCGTCACCGGATACGGCCTGCAGCGTGGAGCCTGCGCCATCCGGCGCGCCCGGTTGCGATTCGGGCATCGGCACTTCGCGCACGATCCGTTGCAACGCCTTCTCCGCATCGCCTGCATCGGGCGCCCACTCGCGGCCGAGCTTGTCGATCACGCACGCGCGGATCGTGTCCAGTGCTTGCAGCGCGGTGCGCGCGGCGTCGAGCGGCGTCGTGCCGTCGCCGCGCACGGCCGACAGCGCGGCAATCAGGCTCGCACGGCCGCCGGCTTCGTCGCGGCCGTCGAGCAGCCGTTCGGCATCGCGCACGCTCGGGCCGCCGTCGAACAGCGGCTGGCGGCGCGCCGCACGTGCGCAGTCGTGCGCGCCGGCCACGTCGGCGAGCGCGTTCATCCGCGGTGTCGGGTCCGCTTCGCCGTCGGCGTCGAGCCTTGGATGCAGATCGTCCCAGCGGCGCTCGAGCAGGATCGCGACGACCGCGAGCGCGTCCGCATAGCCGGGCATGCCGTGTTGCTCGATCCAGCTGCGCGCGAGGTGTGCGACGACGCGCAGGTCCTTCGTGCGTGCGGACAGCGCCAGCGCGAGCCGCTCGACCGCGCCCCAGTCGGGCGCCTCGGCCGGGATCACGGTGTCGCCGTACTGCTGCTCGGCGCGCGGCGTCGCGCGCTCCTGCAACTGCAGGAACTCGGCGTCGTATTCGAGGTTCGCGCCGCACGGCGCATCGGGCGCGACGTCCGCGAGCAGCCGGCCGATCAGGTCGGCGCGCGGCGACGGCGCCGGCAGAACAGGCGACCCAGGGGAAAGCACGGCGGCGGCGAGTGCCGCCTGGCTGATGTCATTCGAATGCATAGTCGATGTTGATCGGTTTGCTGCCGAAATCGACCGCCACGGTGCGGTGCAACGGCGGCAGCGAGCCGTTGCGGATCTCGATCTGGTAGACGCCCGGCGTCAGCGACACGGAACGCAGCGGCGGGCTCGCGCCGCGCCGCGCGCCGTTCACGTACACGTCGCCCCACGGCCGCACGTTGAAGCGCACCTGGACGGTTTCCTGCGCCTTCGGCGGGCGCTGCTCGGCAGGCAGCACGTTCACGGCGGCGACGGCCGTATCGGCTTCCGACGGCGGCTTCGGCGCCGGGGCGGGCGTCGCCGCCGGTGATGCGGCCGCTTCCGACGGCGACACGCTGACGACGCGCTCCGACGTGTCGAGACTGCCGGCGGGCGCGATGGTCGAACTTGAGCCGGATTGCGACGGGGCCGGGTTCGTGACGGTGGTCGCGACCTGCGGTGCGGTTGCGGCGGCGTCGACGGCCGGTGTGCTGGCCGGCGCGGCGGCAACGGGCGGCGGCGGAACCTGCGCCGACGATCCGGCCGGCAGGCTCGACGGCGGCACGACGATCGGCGTCGGTCCGTGCTGGGCCAGCGTGGTGTCCGGCGTACTGGCGGGCGACGACGTGCCGGCCTGCGGCTGGCTCGCGCCCGGTGCGGCCTCGTCGGCGACGCGCGCGGGACGCGACAGATAGTTTGCGGCGAGGCCGACGGCGATCAGTGCGACGAGCGCGCCACCGATGTAGGCCGGTATGCGGCGGCGCGATCCTGCGAATAAGGGGCTGCGTTGGGTACCGGACGGCGCGGATGCCCGGCTCGATGGCGATGCAGCGGGATGCGGTGCGGTCGTATCGGCGGCGCCGGCAGACGCGTACGTGTTCCCGTTCCCGTTCGTGTTCCCGGAATCCGCTGCGCTGTGCTTGCCGATGTCTGCGTCGGCACTCGTGGATCGTGTATCTGCTTCGTGGTGCGTATCGGTTCTTGCGGAGGCTGGCTCCTTTGCACGCTCGGCGTTTCCGTTCGGCGCACCGGATTCAACCGGCTTCTCCGCCGGCTGTGACGCATGCGAGGCCGACGATGCCAGCGCGCTCGTGGCCGCAATCGTGGCGCCCTCTGCAGCCGCCTTCGATGCTGAAGGCGCGCCGGCCTCCGGCTTGGCGCCGGACTCGGCAGGCGAAGCAGATGCGCTGTCCGTCGGTGCCGATACATCGTCCTGACGCTCAGGCGTTGACGACTGCACATCCGACGCAACCTTGCCCGAAGCCGTCCCACCCTCGCCGATCGCAGCAGCAGCACCAGCAGCAGCCGACGCGATGCCCGACGCAGCGGCACCCGCCGACGCCTCGCCCTTCCCTTCGCCGCCGCTGCCCGCATCACCCACCGGCGGCACGACCGCCGCGCCATACCCGGCACCCGTCCGGTCGAAGTCCCGCAACCCGAGCTCCGCCGCGAACGCCGCAACCGATTCCGGCCGATCCGGAATCCGCAGCTGCAGCGCATGATCGACGGCCGCGAGAAACGCCGGGCTGTACACCTCGCCGGCCGGCAACTCGCGCGACGCGAGCGGCCGGTACGTGTCCTTGATGCTGCGCACGACGGCCGCGGGCGGCAGTTCGCCGGTAATCATCGCGTGCATCACCGCGCCGAGCGCATAGAGATCGGTCCATGGCCCCTGGCTGAACGCCGGATCGTCGGTGTACTGCTCGATCGGCGCGTAGCCGGGCTTGATCATCATCGCGCCGTCGTCGACGAGATCGCCGATCCGTTTGCGCGCCGCGCCGAAGTCGAGCAGGATCGCGCTGCCGTTCGGGCGGATCAGCACGTTGTCGAGCGCCACGTCCCGATGGAAGCACTGCGCGCGATGCAGCGTGTCGAGCGCGCCGAGCAGCGCGCCGACGATGTTGCGCAGTTGCGTCTCGCTGATCCGCATGCCGCCGTCGAGCAGCTGCTTGAGCGTGCGCCCCTCGTAGAACGGCATCACCATGTACGCGGTGCCGTGGCTTTCCCAGAAGTGCAGGACCTTGACGAGCCCCGGATGATCGAATTGCGCGAGCAGGCGCGCCTCGTTGAGGAACGCGCCGCGCCCTGCGTCGAACGCCTGCGCGAACCGCTCGGAACGCAGCGACACCGTGTAGTCGCCGCCGCGCGTCGCGAGCATCGACGGCATGTACTCCTTGATCGCGACCGCGCGCCGCAACGTGCGGTCGAATGCGCGATAGACGATCCCGAAACCGCCGATCCCCAGCACCTCGTCGAGCTGCAGCTCACCGAGGCGATGGCCGAGCGGCAGCGGCCGCACCGTGAATTCGGATGCGTCGCCGCGTGTCGCCGTGTCGTACTCGTTGTCTCTCGATCCAGCGTCCTTCATGTCCACCTCTTGAAACCGTGTGCCTTCTGCCCGTCGCGCTTCAGCCGGGCTGTTGACCGCCGCCGAACAGCGTCAGAAACAGCGCGTTGTCGGGCGTGCCCGTATGCGCATGCGTGCGCAGCGGCGATCCGTCGGCGCGGTTGGTCCACCAGAAGCTGGTGCCGCCGTGCGGATCGAAATAGCCGGACAGCCCCGGCCACGCGGCCGGCGCCGGCTGCTCCGGCAGCGTCGCCGGCATGCCGTCGACGCGTTCCGCATGCCTGCCGCCGCCCGGCACGAGCCGCACGCGTTCCAGTGTCCGTTCGAGATCGCCCGGCGCGCGCGCATGGCGGATCGCGTCGAGCAGCGCATGGCCGACCTGCCAGTAGAACGCGTCGGCGGTGTCCGGCAGCCCGTTCCAGTAATCGGCCGCGCGCATCGGCAGCGTGACGATCACCGGGTAGTAGCGCCCCACGCGGTCGCAGCTCGGCGCGAGGCAGCCCGGCTGCACGCACGACGCGCCGGCACCCGTCGGGATCAGGAAATTCCAGACCGGCGCGACCGTGTAATGGCGCTCGATCTCGTCCGCGCCGCGCTGGCGCATCGCGGCCATCCCCTGCTGGAGCCAGCGTTCCCACCACAGCGCGAGCGCATGCGGCAGCCGGCTGTTCACGAAGTCGCCGGCGCCGGGAATCTTCCCGTACCAGGCCGGCGCGTCGCCGGCGGCGCGCGCGAGCGGCGGTGTGGGGCTTATGGCTTCGGAGGGCATGTAAAGGACTCCATCTGGGCCAGCCTGAACGGGTTGCGGACGCTGCCCGCATTCACCTGCAGCACGATCGGTTTGCCGTCGACCGTGAAGCGCGCAATCATCTGGTCCGAGCCGCGCCCGGCCGACACGGCCGCGCGGTCGAACAGCCGGTGCAGCGCCCACGGCCCGCCGGTCGTGAAGCCGTCGGCCGCGCTGGCCTGCGCCGACACCTGCAGCCGCACCTGGTTGCTGCCGCGCGGGCCCGGCCAGTCCACCGCGCTCTGCACGAGCGGGCCGTGCGCGTAGCGGACGATCTGCCCGTCGACGTCGAGCACCATCTCCGTGATCGACGGGTCCATTTCGAGCGGCTGGATCTGCACCTTCAACTGCGCGGTGCGCGCCCCGCCGCCGAAATACGCGTCGCGGATCACCGCGGCCTTCTCGAACGACGCGAGCATCGCGGCCGCCGACGGGTCGGCGTCCGCATTGCGGTTCGCGAAGCGCCACGGGTGCGACGTCGTGTCGACGATCGACTGCAGGTTCTTCTGGAAGAAATCGTCCATCAGGCCGCCCGGCGCGAACATCTGCGCGAAATCCGCCGGTGCGACGTCGCGCGACGATCCGCGCGCGAACGGATAGCGGCCCGCGATCGCCTGCCGGCAGAAGTCGCCGACATTCGCGCCGGCCCGCAGCGCGACGCTGCGCTGCTCGACGGTCGCGACGCTGCCGTTCGCGACGTTCGACAGGTCGTCGAGCACTTCGCGGAACGGCGTCGGCAGGCGGCCGGCCTGCGCGCGCAGCCGCGCGGGCGCGTCGGACGGCGGCGGTTGCGCACCGCTGCGCAGCGCGTCGTCGGTGGCCGTCAGGTACGTGTACAGCGCGTCGATCGACTTCAGCACCGCGTCGAATCCCTGCGCCTGGTCGCCGCTGCCCGGCGCGAACGCGCGCAAGCCGGCGAAGTGGCTGTCGACGATCTGCTCGGGGCTCGCGGGCGCCGCCGCGGACGGATTCGCGTCGCTGGCCTGGCCCGCGAATATCTGCGACAGCGAACTGCGCGCCTCGTCGACCTTGTCCTGCGCACGCGCCGCCAGATTGCGCGCGCCGCCCGGCGCATCGCCGAGCGCCGTGTCGCGCGCGAGCGCGACCATCAGCCGCGTGAGCGGCGAATCGGCCGACGACAGCGCACGCGCCACCTGGATGCTTTGCGCGAGCGTTGCGGTGCGTTGCAGCTTGATGTCGGCAAGATAGTCGTCCCAGATCTTCAGGTAGTCGTTCAGGTAGAGCTGGCGGATATCGCGCGCCCACGCGGCCGCGTCGTTCGGCCCGGGGATTTCGGACAGCCCGAGGTTCAGCACCCACACCTCTTCGCGCCCGTATGCTTCGACCTCGCCGGCCAGGCGCGGCGCGAACACGTTGCGATAGCCGTTGCGCGTATAGAGGCCCGGCACTGCTTCCGACAGCGGCTTGCCGCTCTGGCGCCGGAACACCAGCGACGCGTCGGGGCCGACCGCACGCGCGACGCTGAAGTCGAACGCGGACGTCGCCGGGCGCAGCGTGCGCGTGAGCTGCCGGTACAGCCGCTGCGAGAACGGCACCTGTCGCAGCCGCTCGCGCACGTCGGCCACGAGCCGCTCGTTCATCGGATACGGCGACACCGCGACGCGGTTGCCGAACAGCGCGGCGAGATGCGCGCGCAGCGCGGACCGTTCGGCCGGCGAGAATTCGGGCGGCAGCGAGCGCTCCATTTCCAGATCGACGACGGCCTGCACGAATGCGGGATCGTAGTGCGCGCTGTCGTACAGCATCAGGTATGCCTTCAGCGCCGCATATGCGTAGTCGGTTTCGTCGGGCCGCGCGTCGCGCAGCGCGGCTTCCATCCGGCTCGCGGCGATCGGCAGCAGCACGTCGTCGAGCGCGCGCCGGTACACGGCATCGACGGCTTCGTCGATCTTCTCGCCCTGGAACAGTCCCCACCGATATGCGAGCGGCGGATGCTGCAAGTCGACGCCGCCCGCATTCGCGAGCCCGCCGAGCGCGTCGAGTACGGGCAGCAGCCGCGCGATGTCGGACGCGTCGGAGAATTTCGCGCCGGCGATCCGTGAATCGACGGCCGGCACGCGCGCGGCGATCTGGTCGAGATACGCGCGATTGTTCGAATAGCTGCGCAGCCACGCGACCAGCACGGCCACGCATGCGAGCGCGAGCAGCGCGTAGCCGGCGATCCGCAGCACGCGCCGCTTCTGATGCCAGCGCAGGTCGCTGCCGGCGAGCGCGGCTTCGCGGAAGATGTGCTCCTGCAGCAGCGACTTCAGGAAGAAACTGCGCCCGGTCGAGCCGACCTGCGCAACCGGCGGCACGCCCTCGATCTTCAGGAAGCGCTTGATGCCGCTCATCACGCGATCGAACGCGGTGCCTTCCTGCGTGCCGCTCGTCAGGTAGACGCCGCGCAGCATCGGCATCGGCTCGAAGCTCGATACGGAAAACACCTCGGCGACGAACTGGCCGAGCATGTCCTGCAGGTCGGCGATCTGCTGCGGCAGCAGGTAGGTCATCTCGCGCTGGCGCGCATCGGTTTGCGCGGCGAGCAGTTCGGGCAGCCCGTCGTTCAGCCGCTGGTGCAGCAGCCGGTATTCGCGGTCGAATGCCGCGCGCAGGTCGAAGCCGGGCGCCTCGCTCTGCGCGAGCGGGAACGTGAAGCCCCACACCTGCGCGCATTCCGCGCGGCCGTAGTTGCCGAAATACTCGGCGAAGCCCGCGAGCAGGTCGGCCTTCGTCACGAGCAGGTACACGGGAAAATGGATGCCGAGCTGCGCGCGCAGTTCGAGCAGCCGCTTGCGCAGCACCATCGCGTGCTGCGTGCGTTCCGCTTCCGACGCGCCGAGCAGGTCGGCCACGCTGATCGTCAGCATCGCGCCGTTCAGCGGCTGGCGCGTGCGGTATTTCTTCAGCAGGTCGACGAAGCCTTTCCACTCGGCTTCGTCGAGCGCGCGGTTGCCTTCGTGCGTTGTGTAGCGGCCGGCCGTGTCGATCAGCACCGCGTCGTTCGTGAACCACCAGTCGCAGTGCCGCGTGCCGCCCACGCCGCGAATTGCCGCGCGGCCGAACTGCTCGGCGAGCGGAAAGCTGAGCCCGGAATTCACGAGCGCGGTCGTCTTGCCCGAGCCCGGCGCGCCGATGAACACGTACCACGGCAATTGATACAGATACTGGCGCGACATCCGGTCGAACCAGCGCGGCAGGCCCTTGCGCACGGCATCGGCTTGCCCGAAGCGGACCTTCTTCAGCAGCGTTGCGGCTTCGTCGAAGCGACTGCGCAGTTCGTCGAGCTGCGCCTTCGCCGGATCGTCGGCGGTGGCCGGCCCCGGCACGGCCTCGCGCAACTGGTTCAGCAACTGCGCATTGAGGCGGCCTGCGCGCCAGCTGCGCCACGCGACGCGCGCGCCCCACGCGGCGAACAGTACCGCGATCGTCAGCCCGCGCGCCCAGCCGCTTTCGAGTGGCCGGAACTCGGCGAACGCGAACAGCGGGCCCGCGAGCCACACGAAGCACGCGAGCACGACGAGACCGGCGAAGGTCCAGATCTCCCGCGACGGCAACGGCCGGACGAAACGCGCGACAGCCTGGTTCATGTCAGTTGGCCCCCTGCGTCGCGCCGACGGCGGCGCTGCCGGGCGCCGGCAGCAGCGTGATCTCGACGCGCCGGTTCAGCGCGCGGTTCGCCGGCGAATCGTTCGGCGCGACCGGATCGAGCGTGCCGCGCCCTTCCGCCGCGAGCCGTTCCGGATGGTCGAGCCGCGCGGCGATCATGCTGCGCACGGCCTCCGCGCGTTCGCGCGACAGGTCCCAGTTCGACGCGAAGCGCGCGGTATGCACGGGCGTGTCGTCGGTGTAGCCGGTCACGCGCACGTTGCCGGGCACCTTGTTCAGCGCGTCGGCGACGCGCGCGAGCACCGGCACGTAGCGGTCGATCACCGACGTCGAGCCGGACTTGAACAGCCCGTCGCCGCGCAGCACGATCACGCTGCGATCGGCGTCGTCGCGCACCGACACGAGGCCGGCCGCGATCTCGGGTGCCAGAAACTTCGCGACGCGCGGCGCCGGCGCCGGGCGCGGCGGCGCCTGCGCGGGCTGCAGCTTTGGCACATGCAGCGCGTCGATCGACGCGAACAGTTGATCCGAATGCCCGGCAAGCGCGATGCGCAGCCCGACGAACACGCCGAAGCCGATCAGCAGCGCGAGCGCCACGCACACCCACAGCGGCACGGTGAAACGGCGCGCGACGTCGCGCGTGACGACGTCGCGCCAGTGCGGCGACAGCGCGGGATCGAATTCGCCGCGCACCGAACGGATCGTCTGCGCGAGCTGGCGCCGCAGCCCGTCGAGCTGCGCGTGGCCGTTGTCGAGCACGCGATAGCGGCCCTCGAAGCCGAGCGCGAGACAGAAATACAGCAGCTCGAGCAGGTCGAGATGCTGGCGCGGCTGCTGTGACAGGCGTTCGAGCAGGTGGAAGAACTTCTCGCCGCCCCACGTCTCGTTGTGGAACGACACGAGCAGGCTGTGCGACGACCATACGCTGCCGCCCCACGGCGTCAGCGCGGCCGCTTCGTCGAGCGCCGTGCACAGGCAGTAACGCGCGCCGATGATCGCCTCGGACGGCACGCCGGCTTCCTGCGCGCGCGCCTCGAACTGCCGGATCTCGACGACGAGATGCTCGCGCAGCCACGCCGGGTTCGGATGATGGACGGTCGAGCGGATCTGCGGCACGAGGTTGAGCAACGGGTTCGCGGCCGCGACGAGCGGGTTCGTTCCGCTCGCGGCCCAGCGGCCCGGCCGCGGCTGCGTGGCCGTCGGCCCGGCCGCGCCGGAGGTACCGGATGCGGCGGCCGGATGCATGCCGCCCGGATTCGGCGGCACAAAGCCGCCCGCGCCTGCGCCGGTGGCGATCGAATCGGAAGAACTATTCATCGCGATGCCCGCCCTCACCCGCGGATCGCCCAGAACTCCATCGAGAGCCCAGGTAATTCGCCGGCGAAATGAAATGCGAGACCGCCGGAGCGCGCCAGTTGCTTCCACAGGTCGCTGCCCTTGTCGATCTCGAAGTACGTATGACCCGCGTGATACGGGATCTGCCGCGGTGCGACCGGCAACTGGCGCATCGTGATGCCCGGCAGTTGCAACTGCACCAGATCGCGAATCCGCTCGACCGGCCCGAGCTTCGCCTGCGCGGGAAAGCGCGCGCGCAGGCTGTCGGCCGGCACGTCCGCGCGCACCGCCAGCACGAAGCCTGCCGTGTCGCGCAGCGTCGGGTCGGCCAGCGTCGCGACCCGGATGCCGTTGCCCGCGTCGCGCAGCTCGATCTGGATTGCGTTCTGTTCGAGCACCGTCGACAGCGACCGGCGCAGTTCCGTCATCAGTTCCGCGAAACTCGTGCGCAGGTCGTCGTGCACGTAGACCGCGAGCGACTGCGGGCGGCGGCCGGCCGCCGTGAACGTGCTCAGGTCGCATGCGAGCTTCAGCCAGTCGCAGAACAGCGCTTCCGGATGCGTCGACACGTGCTGCTGCGCATGCCAGGTCAGTGCGAGATAACGGTTCACGAGCTGCAGCAGCAGGAAGTCCGCGACTTCCGACACGCCGCCGCGCCCCGGCTCCGACAGGCGTTCCGCGAGCGCCTCGCTGCGCTGCGTGAGCAGCCCGTGCAGCTCGCGCGCATACGCCAGCAGCACGGCATCGTGCTGCGCGACGAGCCGCGGCGGAATGTAGCCGTCGTCGACGAGCAGCCGCGCGTCGGTGCGCCGCTCGACGACCCGCGCGACGCCGAGCGCGTGCCAGTCGCCGGTCAGCTCGGCTTCGAGCATCAGCCGCACGTTCAGGCGCCCCGTCTGCAGCAGCGCGGGGCCGAGCGCGACCGCGTTCGCATCGGCCACTTCGTATTCGCGCACGACGTAGCGCGAGACGTCGGTGTTGCCGTTTGCGCCATTGCTACCGTTTGCTGTACCCGCACCGAACGACACCTCCTCGCCGCCGCCGCGCCACAGCGGCAGCGCGAGCACGACGAGCTGGTCCTTCGCGTCGGCCGGTACGTCGAGCGGTTCGGGGAGATCGTCCGGATGCGACAGGTCGAACGGCGTACCGTCGCGCATCACGCCCGACGCGGCGCGCAGCGCGACCTTGCCGAGCGCGAGCTGCTCGCGATCGATTTCCAGCGTATCGAAGCCCCAGTAGAACCCTTGCAGCGGCAGGCAGCGCAGCGCGACGTAGCGTTCCCAGTGTCGTTCGAGCTGCTGGAAATGCTGCGGCCGCAGGAACATCCCCTCGGTCCACACCACGCGCTGGCGGAGGGCCGCGACCGGCGTCGCGGACATCGTCGGTTCGGTCATGGGCGCCCCTGCGCGTCGTTCAGTGCGATGCCGCCGTTCCGGACCGCGATCGACAGCTTCAGCTCGCCCGGCGACGTCTGCCAGAACTTGTAGAGGTTGAGCTGCTTCGCGCGCGGCAGCGGCACCGTCAGCCGCCAGCGGTTCTTTTCGAGCATCCGGTATTCGGCGACGACGCCGATCGCGCCGGCCTCGACGTTGCCGCGATAGTGCAGCGTGCGCGATTCGCCCGGCCGCAGGATCACGCGGTCGGTGCCGAGCAGATCCGCGCCGAGTACGTTGCCGGGCTTGTCCTGCAGCGAGAAGAAATCCGCGCTGTCGAACGCCGACGCCGCGCGAAGCTGGAACACCTTCAGCACGATCGGCGAAGGCTTGCGATTCATGTCAGGGTTGACGTCCGGCGCAACGTCGACCGTGATCGCATACGGCACCGCGGCTGCGTGCTCCGTCGCGCCGCACCCCGGAAACAGCAATACGCATCCCCATACGATGAAACTGCTCGACCGCCATTGCATATTCCACCCTCGCCACCCAATAGCCATCCGCCGGTTGCCGAGTTCGAAACCGGTTGATCGGATTAAAAAGGGACAATTAATTGACCGGTAATTATGTGTTTGGCATATCCTTCCGCTGAAATTTTTTCCGGCAAATTCTTATCGTAAAAACCGGGGCAAATCATCCTGGATTTATGAAAGTTGAATTGTCGAGGTGAAAGGTAATTGAATCGAGATTGGTTATTAATCGAAAAAACTTACCCGACCGGTTCGCCGTGGCGGCCCGGTTCTATTGCATGGACACCTGTCGGATGAGCGTGGGGCGCAAGCCAGCCGGCCGCCGGGCAAGGGATGCTCGCGACGCTGATGGTGTGCCAGGCTGTTCGTGCCGCCCGAACGGACGGTCCGGTTTTTCGTGCATTGCCGAGCGCTGACAAAACAACTGACGAATCCGAAAAACACAGCGAACTATAGGTCGTTTTTTAGGATTAACAAGTGCTGAAGTTCGTAGTCTATTTTTCGATTTAAATGGAATCGGATCGTCCAGTTGAAACAAAACGTAACAGCGGCATCGATGCCGATGATTGGCACTAGAATCCAACAGCGCTTGTGTGCCACCTTTCACATTTTCCAATTACGCCGAATTTTCATTTCAAAAATGAAAGGCCGTTCATTGCTCGTTATTTTCCTCGGCGCCTTGTTGCTGGGGGCCGGCGGGTGCGGCACGTCGCCGACCCGGTCGGCCGCGCATGCGACGGTCGACAGCGCGCGCGCCGCGTACGCCGCCGGCGACTACGGGCGCACGATCGCGCTGCTGAGCCGCGCGAAGGAGATCGACGGTGCCGACACCGACACGCAGGTCGCCGCGCACAAGCTCCTCGCGTTCAGCTATTGCGTGACGAATCGCGTCGCGCAGTGCCGCGCCGAATTCTCGAAGATTCTCGACCTCAACCCGCGCTTCGACTTGTCCGCCGCCGAGAAGGGGCATCCGGTCTGGGGGCCCGCGTTCGAGTTCGCGCGCCGCAGACATGCGTCGTCATCCTGAACGAACCGGTTTCCACGCGAGCGCTTCATCCACCGAGCGACGTATGACATGCAACTGATCGTGATCGAACATGCCGGCGAACCGGTCGAAAACGACTCCTGCGAAGCCGTCGTGTTTCACCCGCCGGGCGGCACCATCGGTCGGGCCAGCGACAACCATCTGGTGCTGCGCGACGACACGCGGCAGATTTCGCGGCTGCAGGCGCTGCTGCAGGTCGGCGACGACGCGTGCCTGCTGAAGAACCTGAGCAGCGTGTCGACGATCGAGGTGAATCGCGAGCCGGTCGGTTATGCGCAGGAACGCCCGCTCAACACCGGCGACATCATCCGCATCGGGCCGTACGTGCTGCGGGCCGAACGCGACGACGGCAGCGACGCGCCGGTCATCGACATGGCGCCCGATACCGGCGGCGTGCACATCGACAGGCGCGGCGCGCCGGAGGCGGCCGGATCGGCGCAGCCTTCGCCGCCCCCCTCGCCCTCGCCTTCGCGCGACGACACGAAAGGCGCCGGCAACCGGCTGTGGGCGCTGCTCCAGGATCGTCTCGCCCCGCGCGGCAAGGCGGCGGATACCGGCGCCGGGCCGGGCGGTCCTGCCCGCGCCGATGCGGCGCAGCCGGCGAACCGTGCCGCACGGCACGCCATGCCATCCGCGCCGTCGCAGCGCGACCTGGATCAGCTATCGACCGATCCGCTCGACCTGTTCGCGCAGTCGTCCGGCGATATCGGCGCGGCGGGCACGGCGCCGTCGGCCGATCGACGCAATGCGGATCGCGAGGCGTCGTCGTCCGCGACGCAGGCGGACCACGCACCCGAGTGGACGCAGCACGTGCGCGTGCAACCGGCAGCCGCGCGCGCCGACGTGCGTCCGGCCGACGAACCGGCGCCGCAGGCCGCGCGTGCGCCGGCGCCACCGACACCCGACGAATTGCTGAACGCGTTCTTCGAAGGTGCGGGGCTCGATACGGCCGCCGAATCGCATCAATGGTCGGCCGAACAGCTCTACATCGCGGGCCAGTTGCTGGCGCTGTTCGCGAACGGCACGGTCGAGCTGCTGTCGTCGCGCAGCATCCTGAAGCGCGAGGTGAAGGCGCACATGACGATGCTGCTCGATCGCGAGAACAACCCGCTGAAGCTGCTGCCGGACGGCGGCGCGGTGCTGCGGCAGATGTTCGGGCTGCCGCTGCCGGGCTTCATGTCGCCGCAGAGCGCGGTCAGCGATGCGTTCCAGGATCTGCACGCGCACCAGATCGGCATGGTCGCTGGCATGCGCGCCGCGCTGATGGATCTGCTGACGCGCTTTTCGCCGCAACGGCTGCGCGAACGCGACGATTCGATGCGCTGGTACGAGAAGCGCGTGCCCGCGCTGTACAAGGCGCGGATGTGGGATCGCTACGCGGCGACCCATCGCGATACGGTGTTCGCGATCGAGGACGATTTCGCGTCGGTGTTCGGCAAGGCGTTTCTGGCGGCGTACGACGCGGAAGTGGAGAGCTATCGGGGGAGCGGCCGGCATTGAAGGGGCCGATGCCGGCCGCGTCGCATGGATCGCGCGACGACCGTCAAGCCAGCGGCGGATGAACCGCCTGCTTCAAGCCGCTCGAGTAGTGCTTGTAGTCCCAGGCCACGCTATCGCCGGGTTGCAGCGTGTAGACCGCACATGAGACGTCGGGCATCCGGCCGTTGACGAAATACACCCACCAGTAGCCGTTGCCGCCCTGGTTGGCCTCTACTCCACCCAAGGCCGTAATGAACAGGCTCGCGCCTGAACCCTGCGATTGCGGGTTGAGAGCGGGCGACACGCCGTCGGCCGTCAGCAGATCGAATACGGTTGTCACGCCGGGGGCAATCGCGATGCTGTCGTTCGCTTGCCACGGCGGATTGTGAAATTCCGAACCCCAATC
Organism: Burkholderia sp. GbtcB21; assembly: GCF_019091065.1. Taxonomy (NCBI): domain Bacteria; kingdom Pseudomonadati; phylum Pseudomonadota; class Betaproteobacteria; order Burkholderiales; family Burkholderiaceae; genus Burkholderia; species Burkholderia sp. GbtcB21. Next base: position 312,623 of record NZ_JAGXKA010000001.1, on the reverse strand, counting down.
GACGAATTGATTCGCTATCGAGTTGGCCATGAAGATATCTCCGTAGTGGTGGTTAATGCCTGAACTGCGCCCCTCTGCTCTTTTTCTTTGTTTGTTGAAAGTGCCAGGTTCTGACCTGGGTGCCTGAAAGCTGTATCGATCGTTTGCCGATCGCTCAATTCAAGCCGATCGCCGAATCACAGGCAGACTGTTTCAATCAGATGGCGTCGCTCGGTGATTGTTGCAAGTTCTGTCAGCATGATCCCCGTTTCGTATGGCGCATTTTCCGTTCTTCTATTACAGGCGCCTTTGCCGTCCGTGAAATCCTGATATTCGTACTGATCGGAGAATAGGCGATGGACCGCCCCCCCGCAATGACAGTCACTCGACTGGTCCGGGTTTGCTCCACCGCGGACGTTGCTCGTCACGACAAACAAAGGAACCCCGACGATCAACGGTGCCAACGGCGCGCTCGGTGTGGCGACTGCACGGTTTCGCCCGCGATGGCTGAAAAGTCATTTCCCGTCGCTTTAAAAAGATGGGCTTCAAACCGTGTCGCGCGTTCAGGATTGTCCCACTCGAGCCGGTCGTTGTTCCGCACGGATTGGCTGGAAGTGCGTCAGACAGGTGTTGAATGCACATTGGGAACTGGAATCTACTATTGAAGGGCCGTCGCCCCCATTCGACAGGGATTACGGACGATATTTTTCCCTGTTCCTCGTGCCGGGTTCTACACGAATTTCCTCACTGCTCAATCAAGAAGCGAGAATGAATGTCATCGGCGCACGCGTGCCGGAAGACAAGCACGATACCCGCACGATCGCCGTAACCTGCTCGGATGGCGGTCGCTACGTGATCGTCGTGGACGAGGCAACGATCACTCCGTGATCTGGATTCGAACCTGTCCGCATTTTTGTGGGCGAGGCAGTTGAAGAGCCTATGGCGCAATCGTCATTTCTCCATTACGCGCGCGTTGCCGTCCGTGAAAATCCCGATACTCGTATCGATCAGAGAATAGCCAATGGACCGGCGGCCCGTGATGCCGCTCGGGCGTGACTGACGCACAGCGCCCCTCCGCTCCCCGGGCAGGTCACAACCGCTCGCCCCGAACGTCCCTTCCTCCTGTGTCCTTCGCCCGATGATGTCGGGCAGCGCTTTCGGCCCATAGGCCGTCTGCGTGCGCCTGCTTGTCGTTGACGCATGCCCGCTCGTGGGCCCTCTCCCATCCACGAAATCACTGGAGCCCGTTCATGGATATCGATCGTAAACTTATCGGCGGCACCCTGGGGATCGCCGCATGTTCGTTTGCCGCCGCACTTTCTTTCGCCACGCAGGCGCAGGGGGCGACCGCCTGCTATGCCGTCGGCATGCGCGGAGGGCCGCTCTACGTGACGTCGGATGTATTGCGCGACGCCGCGCTCAAGGTCGCGAACGCGCGAGTCACCGCCGCCGGGAATACGTCGTTGACGCCGGTAACGCCCCCGCCCGACCCGAAACGTTGCGACGGGGCGAACGATCACCTTCCTGCAGAGGGTCCCGGCACCCGCAACTACTTCGGCAACGTCGTGAGCCCGTTGAAGTTCCTGCGTCTCGCAGCCTATCAATGCGCGGGAACAGGAGGCCAGAGTCAGTTCTTCTCGATGAACCAGGCCATTTATTATCGCCAGTGTGGCGGCGGGCAATACTCGAACTACATTCATTTCTGGGGACGCGCGTACGGGAACCCGAGCACGTGTTTCGCCAGCGACTACCCGACGATGTTTGCCAGGGCCACCAAAGACAGGAAGCAGGCGGACCTGCTCAACGCGATGAAGACGGTTTACTCGGGCGGCCTGAGCGGAACCGCCGCGAACGATCAGGCGCTCGGCAACGCGATGGCGGCGATCCTGATCGCCGAAAGCAATCGCGACTATCTGGTCAATCTCGAGAACTACATGCTGATGGACCTGGCCGACCTGAAGAAGGCCGCGCCGGAGCAAATCATCGGGGGCCACTGCGTGCCGAATGCCGGGTCCTGCCAGAACCGCGGCGAGTTGCAGAACGGCAAGCACCCGATCGCGTGGGGCGGAGCGCAGGAAGCGATGATGGTGAACGGCTGGGGTCAGGCGGCGGGTGCCAATAGCCGCTTCGGCATGATATTCGAAGGCAATCTGTCGGCCGAATGGGCAGTCGCGAAAGGAAAGGTCGCAAGCGCGGAGGTCGCTCAATGCGGCGCGGTTCCGCGAACCTACGGAGATCTGAACCCCGGCGAGCAGGACGCAGTGAAAGGCGTCTTCGAGGGCATTCTGCCGGCCCGCTGAGATTCGCCGCGGTCAACGCGCCAAGAAAAGGCCGCCGCCCCCATACGCGGAAGCGGCGGCCTCGCTACGCTCAACCGGTTGTCAAACCGCCATCACCGTCACCGACTTCGTCACGAGATACGGCTCGAGCGCTTCCGGCCCGCCTTCCGACCCGTAGCCCGAGTCCTTCACGCCGCCGAACGGCATTTCCGGCCACGGCGTGGCCGGCTGGTTGATCCACAGCATCCCGACTTCGAGGCGCTGCGTGAGCAGGTGCACGTTCGCGAACGAACGCGTGAACGCGTAGCCGGCCAGCCCGAACGGCAGACGGTTCGCTTCCGCGATCGCGTCCTCGAGCTTGTCGAAGCCGCGAATCGCCGCGACCGGGCCGAACGGCTCGTTGTTGAACACGTCCGCTTCGAGCGGCACGTTCGCGATCACGGTCGGCGCGAAGAAGTTGCCTGCCGAGCCGATCCGCTCGCCGCCCGTCTCGATGCTCGCGCCGACCTTGCGTGCGTTCTCGACCACCGACGCCATCGCGGTCAGCCGGCGCGGGTTCGCGAGCGCGCCGAGCGTCGTGCCTTCCTCGAGGCCGTTGCCGATCTTCAGCCCTTCGGCGTGCTTGACCAGCGCGCGCGTGAACTCGTCGCGGATGCTGTTGTGCACGAGGAAGCGCGTCGGCGAAATGCAGACCTGCCCCGCGTTGCGGAACTTCGCGCCGCCGGCGGCCTTCACCGCGAGCGCGACGTCGGCGTCCTCGGCGACGATCACCGGTGCGTGCCCGCCCAGCTCCATCGTCGCGCGCTTCATGTGCTGGCCAGCCAGCGCGGCGAGCTGCTTGCCGACCGGCGTCGAACCCGTGAACGTGACCTTGCGGATCACCGGGTGCGGGATCAGGTACGACGAGATTTCAGCCGGATCGCCGTACACGAGGCCGATCACGCCGGCCGGCACGCCTGCGTCGACGAACGCGCGCAGCAGTGCGGCCGGCGATGCGGGGGTTTCCTCCGGCGCCTTCACGAGGAACGAGCAGCCGGTCGCGAGCGCGGCGCTCAGCTTGCGCACGACCTGGTTGACCGGGAAATTCCACGGCGTGAACGCGGCGACCGGGCCGACCGGCTCCTTCACGACCGTCTGCTGCGCGCCGAGATTGCGCGGCGGCACGATCCGGCCGTACACGCGGCGGCCTTCGTCCGCGAACCATTCGATGATGTCGGCCGCCGACAGCACTTCGACGCGTGCCTCGGTGAGCGGCTTGCCCTGTTCCTGCGTCATCAACCGAGCGATCGCGTCGGCGCGCTCGCGCACCAGCGCGGCCGCCTTGCGCATCGTCGCCGCGCGTTCGTGCGCGGGCACCTTGCGCCACGTTTCGAAGCCGCGCTGCGCGGCGGCGAGCGCGCGGTCGAGATCGGCGATGCCCGCGTGGGCCACCTTGCCGATCGTGTTGCCGGTCGCCGGGTTCACGACGTCGATCGTCTTGCCGCTCGCGGCGTCGACCCACTCGCCGTCGATCAGCAGTTGCGTATCCGTATAAGTCACGTTAGCCATCCAGACACCCCTACATTGCGTCGATAAAACGCGCGCTGCCGCGAGCGGCCGCGCGCCGGTTGACAGAAAGAGCAAAGCCGCCGGGGCTGACAACCACCCGGAGGTGCAGACGGCAGGCACACCGGCCTGCCGTCGTCCCGCATGGGGCCGCGCTCAGTGCGCGGCCGCCGTCGCCTTGCGGAGTTTCGCGACGTCCGCCGCCTGCACGGCCGGCGCGCCGTTGTTCCAGCCGGCGCGCATGAACGTCAGCACGTCGGCGATCTGCCGATCGTTCAACTGGTTCGAGAACGCCGGCATCGGATACGCGGACGGCACGCCGTCGATCACGAGCGTGTCGCTGCCGTTCAGCGTCACGTTGATCAGCGACGATGCATCGGTTTCGAGCACGTTCGGATTGCCGGCGAGCGGCGCGAGCAGCGGCGCGTAGCCGCGCCCGTCCGCGCCGTGGCAATGCAGGCAGTAAGCGTTATACACCTTCGCGCCCGGGTCGGCTGCCGGCCGGCCCAGCACCACCTGCGTCGGCTTCGGATCGTAGCTGTACGGCGGCGCGCCCGTGCCGCCCGCGGCCGGCAGCGATTTCAGGTAGCGGGAAATCGCTGCCAGATCGTCGTCGCTCAGCGCCTGCGTGCTGTGGTTGATCACGCTCACCATCGAGCCGAACGCGGTCGCGTGCCGGTTCGCGCCGGTCTTCAGGAACTGCGCGACGTCGGCCTCGTTCCAGCGGCCGAGCCCCGTGTTGTGCTCGCCCGTCAGGTTCGACGCGAACCAGTTGTCGATCGCCGCGCCCGACAGGAACGCCGTGCCGCCTTCGTCGAGCGCCTTCTCCTGGAAGCCGACACCGCGCGGCGTGTGGCACGACCCGCAGTGTCCGAGCCCCTGCACGAGATATGCGCCGCGGTTCCACGCCGCATCCTTGCCCGGCTTGTCGGCATACGGCGTCGTGTCGAGGAACACCGCGTTCCACAGCGCGAGCGGCCAGCGCATGTTGAGCGGCCACGGGATGTCGGACGGCCGGTTCGCCTGCTTCACCGGTTCGACGCCGTGCATGAAGTACGCGTACAGCGCCTTCACGTCGTCGTCCTTCAGCTTCGCGTACGACGGATACGGCATCGCCGGATACAGGTGACGGCCGTCTTTCGCGACGCCCTTACGCAACGCGCTCGCGAAATCGGCTTCCGTATAGCCGCCAATGCCCGTGTCCGGATCGGGCGTGATGTTGGTCGTGTAGATCGCGCCCATCGGCGTGGCCATCTTCAGGCCGCCCGCGAACGGTGTGCCGCGCGGCGCGGTATGGCATGCGACGCAATCGCCGGCTTTCGCGAGATACGCGCCGCGCGCGACGAGCGCGCTGTCGGCCGGTGCCGCCTGCGCGGCGTGGGCGGCCGTGCCGGCCAGCAGCGCGGACAGTGCGAGCAGCGATGCACCGAGCGTGTTCAGGGTGAGGTTTCGCATGTTCGTCTCCCCCTCAGGCCGTCTTCAGCTGGTTGCCGACCGGCAGCTTGCGCAGCCGCTTGCCGGTTGCCGCGAAGATCGCGTTCGACAGCGCCGCCGCGGTCGCGGCCGTGCCCGGTTCGCCGATCCCGCCCGGCGCTTCGCCGCTCTTCACCAGATGGACTTCGATCGGCGGTGTCTCGTTGATTCGCATCATCCGGTAGTCGGTGAAATTGCTCTGCACGACGCGGCCGTCCTCGATCGTGATCTCGCCGTACAGCGCGCCCGTGATCCCGAAGATGATGCCGCCCTGCGCCTGCGCCTCGATCGTGTTCGGATTGACGAACATCCCGCAGTCCACCGCGCACACGACGCGCTTGACCTGCACCTCGCCGTCGTCCACCGCGACGTCGATGACGATCGAGAAGAAGCTGCCGAACGCGTGCATCACCGACACGCCGCGCCCTTGCCCCTTCGGCAGCGACGGTCCCCAGCCGGCCGCCTTGGTCGCGACGTCGAGCACGTTGAGCGCGCGCGGCGTCTTGCCGAGCAGTGAGCGGCGGTATTGCACGGGGTCGGTCTTGGCCTGCGCGGCCAGCTCGTCGATGAAGCTTTCGACGACGAAGGTGCTGCGCGTCGGCCCGACGCCGCGCCAGAACGCGGTCGGCACGTGGCGCGGCTCCTGCCGCACGTAGTCGATCAACTGGTTCGGCAGGTCGTACGGCAAGTCGGTTGCGACCTCCACCGCGTCGGGATCGACGCCATCCTTGAACGCGGGCGGCGCGAAGCGCGCGAGAATCGACGAGCCGACGATCCGGTGCTGCCACGCGACTGGCTTGCCGTTCGCGTCGAGGCCGGCCGAGATCCGGTCGTAGTAGTACGGCCGGTACATGTCGTGCTGGATGTCCTCCTCGCGCGTCCAGACCACCTTCACCGGCGCGCCGACCTGTTTGGCGATCTTCACCGCCTGGCCGATCATGTCCGTCTCGAGACGCCGGCCGAAGCCGCCGCCGAGCAGGTGGTTGTGCACGACGATCTTGTCGGGCGGCAGGCCCGTGAGCTGCTGCACCGTATCGCGCGCCCGCGTCGGCACCTGCGTGCCGACCCAGATTTCGCAGCCGTCGCCGCGCACGTGCACCGTGCAGTTCACGGGCTCCATCGTCGCGTGCGCCAGGAACGGCTGTTCGTAGACGGCGTCGATGCGCGTCTTCGCGTTCGCGAACGCCTTGCCGACGTCGCCGTCCTTGCGCGCGACCGCGCCCTTGCCGTTCGCGGCGGCCTGCGCGAGATCGGCGACGATGTCCTTCGTCGACACCTTCGCGTCCGCGCCTTCGTTCCACTTCACGACGAGCGCCGACGCGCCGCGCTTCGCGGCCCACGTGTGATCGCCGACTACCGCGACCGCGTTGTCCGCGCGCACGACCTGGCGCACGCCGGGGATCTTCTTCGCGGCCGTGTCGTCGACGCTTGCAACCGTGCCGCCGAACACCGGGCTGTTCACGATCACCGCGTACAGCATGCCGGGCAGGCGCACGTCGAGCCCGAACTGCGCGGTGCCGTCGACCTTCTCCGGCGAATCGAGCCGCTTCGCGGGCGTGCCGATCAGCTTGAAATCCTCCGGCTTCTTCAACGCGACGTCCTTCGGCACCGGCAGCTTCGCCGCGGCGTCGGCCAACTGGCCGTACGATGCGCGCCGGCCGCTCGAAGGATGCTGCACTTCGCCGTTCGCGGCGCGACAGGATGCCGGATCGACATTCCATTGCTTCGCGGCCGCCGCGACCAGCAGCGTGCGCGCGGTTGCGCCCGCGCGGCGCAGCGGTTCCCATGCGTAGCGCACCGACGTCGAGCCGCCGGTGAGCTGGCCGCCGAGCAGCGGATCGAGGAACAGCTTCTCGTTCGGCGGCGCATGATCGAGCGTCACGCTCGACAGCGGCACTTCGAGCTCCTCGGCGATCAGCATCGGCAGCGCCGTATAGACGCCCTGCCCCATCTCGACCTTCGGCATCACCAGCGTGACCTTGCCGCCGCGGTCGATCTGCACGAACGCATTCGGCGCGAACACGCCGGCGCGCGCGGTTTCATCGCCATCGCCGCCGATCACCGAACGGCGCGTGTCGTCGCCCGCCGCCGGCAGGCTGAAGCCGAGCAGCAAGCCGCCGCCCGCCGCCGCGCCGAGCGACATGCCGAGCTTGAGAAACCCGCGGCGCGACACGCCGGCGCCGGCCGCTTGCCCGGCGGCCTTGCCTGCTTCGATCAGTCCTCGCGACATGTCACGCTCCCTTGGCGGCTTGCTTGACCGCCGCGCGAATCCGGTTGTACGTGCCGCAGCGGCAGATGTTGCCGGCCATCGCCGCGTCGATGTCGGCGTCGCTCGGGTTCGGGTTCGATGCGATCAGCGCGGTGGCCGCCATCACCTGCCCCGACTGGCAGTAGCCGCACTGGACGACGTCGAGCTCGCGCCACGCCTGCTGGACCTTGTGGCCGGCCGGCGTCGCGCCGACGGCCTCGATCGTCGTGATCCTGCGGCCCGCGACGGCCGCGACCGGCAGCACGCACGAGCGCGCGGCGACGCCGTCGAGATGCACGGTGCACGCGCCGCATTGCGCGATTCCGCAGCCGAACTTCGTGCCGGTGAGGCCCACGACGTCGCGCAGCACCCAGAGCAAGGGCATATCGTCGGGGGCGTCGACCGTGCGGGTCTCGCCGTTGATGTTGAGGGTGACCATTCAGCCTCCGGGGCCGTTGTATTGGGGAAGCGGCGCGCATGGCGCGCCGCGCGGGTCGTCGTTGTCATCGCCGTCGCGCGGTGCGCGACGGGTGCCGCGCGGCCCGGATGGGGACGGGCCGCGGCGGTGGTCCTGCGTCGTTACTCGGCCACGTCGATGCCTGACAGCACCTTGATCACCGGCGGTGCCGTGAACCAGTCGGCCGACTTCGTACGGAATTCGCCGAAATAAGGGCTGGCGAGGTGTGCGTCGAATGCGGCCTGGTCGTCGTAGATCTCGTACAGGTGCAGGTTCGGCGAGCCGTCTTGCTCGCGGAACAGGTCGTAGCGCCGGTTGCCCGGTTCGGTGCGCGTCTTGACGACCATGCTGCGCAGTTCGGCCTCGGCGGCCTGTGCGTGTTCGGGTTTCAGGAACAGCGAAGCAATCACGTGAAGCGCCATCTTGTCACTCCTTTCGAAACGGAATCGAGCATGCCACAAGCCGGCGTCGCGCGACGCCAGCGTGCAACCGTGGTGTGTTTGTGTTGCCGTGCCGCAGCATCAGGCCAGTTCGTCCGGGCCCACGCGCACGACGACCTTGCCGAAGTTCTTGCCGGCCAGCAGGCCGATCAGCGCTTCGGGTGCGTCAGCCAGGTCGGGGACCACATCTTCCCGCGTCTTCACCTTGCCCTGCGCGACCCATTCGCTCATCTCCTTCAGGAACGGCGCATAACCGGTCGCATAGTGATCGAGGATGATGAAACCCTGCACGCGGATGCGCTTGCGCAGGATCGCACCCATCAGCGCCGGCACGCGATCACGGCCGGTCGACACTGCGGTGTCGTCGTATGCCGCGTCGTTGTAATGCGCAATGATTCCGCACACGGGCACGCGCGCATGGTCGTTGAGCAGCGGCCACACCGCGTCGAACACCGCGCCGCCGACGTTCTCGAAATAGACGTCGATGCCGTTCGGACAGGCGTCCTTCAGCTTTGCGGCAAACGCCGGATCGCGGTGGTCGACGCACGCGTCGAAGCCGAGCGTGTCGGTCACGTACGCGCACTTGTCGGCGCCGCCCGCGACGCCGATCACGCGGCAGCCCTTCAGCTTTGCGATCTGCCCGACGACCGAGCCGACCGCGCCGCTGGCTGCCGCGACGACCACGGTCTCGCCGGCCTTCGGTTCGCCGATCTTCAGCAGCCCGGTGTACGCGGTGAAGCCCGGCATGCCGAGCACGCCGAGCGCGTACGACGGATGCGCGAAGTCGCGGCCGAGCGGAATCAGGTCGCGGCCGTCGGACAGCGCATAGTCCTGCCAGCCGGCGCCGGCAACGACGAGATCGCCTTCGCGGAACGCCGGCAGGTTCGACGACACGACGCGGCTGACAGTGCCGCCAACCATCACGTCGCCGAGTTCGACCGGCGCGGCATAGGACGGCGCGTCGCTCATCCGGCCGCGCATGTACGGGTCGAGCGACAACCAGACCGTGCGCAGCAGCACCTGGCCGGCACCGGGCGTCGGCACGTCGCCGGATTCGGTGCGGAAGTTGCCCGGCGTCGGCGCGCCGACCGGGCGCGACGTCAGGATGATCTGGCGGTTTGCGGTCTTGCTTTGCGGCATGTGAGTCTCCGTCAACAGGAATAAACGTGCTTCGTGGGCACGATCGGATCAGGGATGGACCGACAGAAGGCGCGCACGCGTGGCAGCGTCGGCGGTCAGGCCGGCGTGGTTGCACGCGTGCGGTTGGAACAATCGGGACAGAGTAACGCGGAGCGAGGTATTCGTCATGCGTGGATAAGTAGACCAGTCGTCTAGAATCGGGGCAAAAACAAGGCGCGCCGATGCGCGCCCGGGTTACGACTGCGCTCCGTCATGCGCGGCCGGCGGCAGGTTCAGCATGCGCCGCGTTTCGGCCATCGCCCTTTCGAGCGGTTTGCGGTTGCGGTGAATCTTTTCCAGCAGCGTTGCACCCAGCCACAGCTCGTAAAGGATCGCGGCCGTGTGCGGCGGATCGTCGACCGCGCTCAGCGAGCCATCGGCCAGCCCTGCCTCGATGCCGCCCGCGAGCCGTTCGATGATCTGGCTCGTGCCACGCCGCAGCACCGCGCGCATCGCTTCCGACAGGTCCGACACTTCCGCGCCGAGCTTCACCGCGAGGCACTTGCCCTCCGGATCGTCCGCGCATTGCGTGTGCAGCCAGTTGCCCCAGTACGTCATCAGGCGTTCGGCGCCCGTGCCGGCCTGATGCTTGAGCAGGTTGTCGAGATGCGCGAGATAACCTTCGAAATACGCTTCGAGCAACGCTTCGCCGAATGCCTCTTTCGAGCCGAAGTAATGATAGAACGAGCCCTTCGGGATGCCCGCCGCGGCGAGAATCTCGTTCAGACCGACCGCCGAGAACCCCTTGTGGAGCATGATCGGCTTCGCGATATTCAGGATGTGCTGGCGGACTTCCGCGCCTGAAGATGCATTCATGATGGCGTATGGTAGCAACGATTAGACCGGTCGTCTAGTAACGCCGGGCCGGCATGTTGAGCGGCACTTTACCCGATCGCGACCGGACAATCGATCGCCGTCAGCGCACCGCTTCGTCGGCACGCTTCCTCGTGCGCGCCCGCCGCTCGCTTCGCTGTGCGGCCGGAGCCGTTTTCGTGCCGCGCAGCGGTGCCCGCCGCGCGAGCACCGTCATCTCCCGCCTCAACGCATCGAGCTCCTTGACGCGCGCCGCATCGGTCGCCTGCGCGCCGTCGAGCTGCCCCTGAAGCACCCCGCATCGATGCAGTGCATCGCCGAGTTGCGCCTGCAGCGCGGCGACATCCTTCCGCTGCTGCGCATCGCGCTGCTCGGCGCGCGATGCCGTCGCGTCGAGTTCCTTTTGCAGCCGGGCGGCGGCGAGCCGTTCGCGATCGATCTCCTGAAGCGCGCGCTTCTCCGATGCGCGCAAGCGTTCCTCGGCCCGGCCTGCGTCGTCGCGCAGCCGGTCGAGCTGGGTCGTGAAATCCGCACGCGCCTGCGCAAGTGCGCGGTCGCCTTCCGCGTTGTCGGCTTTCAGGCGCTCGATCTCCGCTTGCAGCGCGCGCCGCGATGCGTCGTCGGCCGCCCTCGCCTGCTCCAGTTCCTGAATGCGCACCTGCGCGGCCAGCAGCGCGGCCGTGCGTTGTTCGAGCGCGGTTTCGGTGCGGGCCAGCTCGGCCTGCAGCGTTGCGACTTCCGCGTTCGCCGCCGTTCGTTCGGCTTCGACTTCCGCGCGCAGTGCGTCGAGCGCGGCGGCCGCGTCGGTGCTCGAACGATTCCACAATGCCGCGACCAGCTCGCCGGCAGCCGCCTGCAGATCGGCTGGCAGGTCGGGATGTTCGATTCGCATGCGACTTTTTTCCCGCAGCTCGGCCCAGAACTCGCCGAGGACAGCCGTCGGCGTGCTCATGCTGCCCTTGCGGACGAGCTGGTACAGGCGGTTCGCGGTAGGTGTGATGCCGAAGCGGAAGAACAGCAGCGCGCAGACCTCGCGGTATAGCTCGCGGGTTTTCGGGAAGTCGGCCTTGAGGCGCTCGATTTCGGCGGTCAGGCGGGGTTCGTCGGCGGCGAGATCGGACATGGTGGGGTTTTGTCGGGGATTTCGTAAATAATATAACGTAAACCGTTAAATATCCAATTCTCGTGGTCTAGTGATTTGACATTATTTCTATAATGTCGAGATGATCGAGGGGGCATGGCGCGTGGAATCGAAGCAGATCGTTTGCACGGTTTTGAGCCGCCAATTACCTCCGGCGCTCGTCCGGTGGCGTCAAGCGCGCTGCTTCAGCAGCCCCGCCAGAAGCGTCAGTGCTTCTGTCAGATCTTCGAACGACGGGCCGCCGAGGCAAAGTCGAATCCCGCTCGCCCGATCTTCCGGGTTCACCATCATGGATACCGGCGGGGTCAACTTGATGCGCATCGCTGCAGCGACGGATGCGACACGATTGGCAGCGTCACGCTCCATCGGCAGCCACGCGTTGTAGGCGCCGGGATGCGAGACCAGTTCGCTCGCGCCGAGCAGAGAGATGGCCAGATTGGATCGACGCCGCGCCTCATGGTGCAGATCCCGCTGGATCGAGGAGATGACGTCGGTGGCCAGCCATTCCTCAACCACTGCGCAAGAGAGCGGCGACGGCGCCATTGGCAGGTCCCGCAGCGCGTCTTCCGCTGCGTCGTCGAGTCCGGCCGGCAGCACGAGCACGCCGATCTGCAAACCGGGGCCAAGCGATTTGGACAGCCCGTTCACATGAAAGGTGATCTCGGGCGCCAACGCCGCAAGCGGCGGCAAAGCCGGCTCTGCCGACGCATAGACGCCGTCCTCGATGATCCACGCGCCCGCCCGGCGGCAAATATCCACGATGGCCTGCCTCCGTTCCGCGCTCATCGTTGCGGTGGTCGGGTTCTGCAGCGTCGGCGTGAGATAGACCGCCTTGCTGCCGGTCGATGCGGTGCCGTCGAGTGCGTCCGCCAGTGCCCCCGGCGCCATCCCTTGCGCGTCGGTGTCGACGCCTTGGATCCGATATCCGTTGCGCCGAGCCAGCGCGATCGCGCCAGGATAGGTGATCCGCTCGGTCAGAAGCAGCCCTTGCGAGCCGCAGGCAAGATCGAAGGCCAATGACAGCGCCTGGCGGGCGCCGCTCGTCAGCACCAGATGCGACGGTTCCACCATCAGGCCCAGCGTTTCGAGCCAGCGAGCCAGCACACGTCGGTGCTCCATATGCCCGGCGGGCGGGGCATAGAGATTGAGATGGTCCGCATCGATCTTGCGTGCGATCCCCGTCAATGTTCGCGCCAGCAAGCGAGCGTCGAGCATGGCTGGCGGCACATTGGACGAAAGGTCGATCTGGCGATCCTGATGCGCCTGGCGGATCGCCACGAAGGTTCCCCGACCCTTGATGCTGCGCGTCAGGCCTCGCCGTTCAAGCGCGGCATAGGCTTTCGTCACCGTGCCAAGGCCGATCCCCAGTTTCAACGCGAGATCGCGATGAGCGGGCAGACGGTCGCCTCCCGTCAGCCGCCCCTCGACGATGTCGTCGGCCAGCGCGAGGACCAACCGCTCGGCGGTATTCGCGTCGATGTCGGCAAGCCGTGGTGACCAGGGAGATTGCAGGAGCATGTTCGCCGCCTAGATATTAGTGTCACGTGACACTATTTATATAAATGAAAAGAGTAACATGCGCGATGTGATTGGATGAAGTCATGCATTTCTGGAGGCGCCTGATCGCCATGACGGGCGCATGGAGAGTCAAATGTTCAGCCACGTAACTGTTGGGGCGCGTGACCTTGGGCGGGCAGGCCGTTTCTATGACGCGGTGCTCGCTCCGCTCGGACTGAAGCGTCGCGTCGTCATGTCCGATGGCGGGCCTCCGGCGCTTTGCTGGGTAACCGGTCAAGCGCCGCTGCCGCGTTTCTATGTCTACATCCCTTACGACGGCGAGCCGGCGACCACCGGCAACGGCAGCATGGTCGCCTTTCTGGCCCCGTCGCAAGAAGCCGTGAACACGGCCTACGCGAATGGTCTCGAGCACGGTGGGACGGGCGACGGTGCCCCCGGGTTACGCCCCCACTACGGTGACGGCTACTTCGGCGCGTATCTGCGCGACCCCGACGGGAACAAGGTTCATATCGTTCATCGCGGAGACCTCCAGCCATGACGCTGGAGACGCCCCGCATCTCTGGAGAAACTCGAATGATCGCCAGTCAGATCGCACTCGCCTACGGCACCTATCTCATCGCCACCGCCAGCCCCGGGCCGAGCAACATGGCGATCATGGGAACAGCGATGCGCGACGGCCGTCTGCCGGCCCTCGTTCTGGCTGCCGGCGTCATCACGGGCTCGCTCTTCTGGGCGATCCTGGCGGCGACCGGCGTTTCCGCCGTGCTGGCGGCCTATGCCGAGGCGCTTTTCATCATAAAGATGGTTGGGGGTGTCTATCTGCTCTACCTGGCGTTTCGCACGGGCAGGTCGGCGCTGAAACCGGGCTCCGGCTTCGCGAAGATCGAACCAGGACGCTCGACGCCTCGCTATCGGCGGCTCTATCGCCAGGGCATTCTCATGCATGTCGGAAACCCGAAGGCGGTTCTGGCCTGGATGGCAATCATGTCCCTTGGGCTTCAGGAGCACGCCCCCGGCGGCACCTTGCCGGCGATCATCGGTGGTTGCGCGTTCCTCGGCGTCATCGTGTTTGGTGGTTATGCGGTCCTCTTCTCGACCGCCCGGATGATCGCCCTGTATACCAGCCTCCGGCGCTGGATTGAAGGCACGCTATCCGCGGTGTTCGCCGTTGCGGGAGTCAATCTGCTTGCCTGGCAACGTTGATATTCCGGTTTGTCGGCGCCATCACGAACCGATCTGAATTGAAAGAGCGATGTCATGACCTTTGCGATCCATATGATCGATGTCTTCGGCGCCGGGCCGCTTTCGGGCAATCCGCTGGCGGTCGTCATCGGTGCCGATGCGCTGGCAACGGATGACATGCAGCGGCTGACGCGGTGGTTCAACCTGTCCGAGACCGCTTTTCTCTTGCCGCCCACGCATCCTGAGGCCGACTACCGGGTCAGGATCTTCACGCTGGACAGGGAGATGCCTTTTGCCGGGCACCCGACGCTCGGCAGCTGTCATGCATGGCTCTCGACGGGCCGCGTGCCGAAGAGCGAAGCGGAAATCGTCCAGGAGTGCGGAGCCGGGCTGGTTCCGATCCGACGCAATCACGAGCGGCTTTCCTTCGCCGCCCCGCCGCTGATCCGCTCCGGCGCGCCTACACAGGATGAACTGGACCAGGCTCGGCGACTGCTGAGGATCGAATCCGGCGATGTCCTTGATGCCGCCTGGATCGACAACGGCCCCGGATGGCTGGGCATCAGGCTGGTATCGGCGGAGATGGTGCTTGCCCTCGATCCGCTCCGCAACTGGCCCGGCCGGATCGATGTCGGCGTTATTGGCCCTCATGCAACAGGCGGCGACGCGGCCTTCGAGGTTCGCGCCTTCTTCAGCGACCATCTGGGCGCTATCGTCGAAGACCCGGTCACTGGAAGCCTCAATGCTTCAATGGCGCAGTGGCTGTTCGCGACAGGTGTGGTTGAGGACGACTATGTCGCCGCCCAGGGGACACGCGTCGGCCGCCATGGCCGCATTCATTTGACCCGCGACGAGGCTGGCCAAATCTGGGTCGGCGGCAAGACGCGTACGCATGTCGAAGGCCGGCTCCGCGGCTTTTGAAAAGGCAAACGAGAAAGCGGCAACCTGATGTTCGGGCGAGCTGGCGCACATGACGCCTGTCCGGGTCGCCCCATACGCCGAACAGCCTGCTCGCAAGACTGCTTGCCGGCGTGACGCGACAGCACCGGATCAACCTGAGCGTTGTCTGACGCTCGAAAACACGCAAGGAGTTTCAGCATGTCTGCCCCCTCGCAGAACCGGATTGCTCCATCCGTAACCACCGATCGCATCGCACTGCCCGCCTCGGCAGCAGACACCCTGAGAATGCTGGTGCGCTACAAGTCCTGGGCGAATGGACTGACGTTCAAGAGCGTGATGGACCTGCCGGCCGGCGAAGCCCTTCGGCAGAGACCGACGCGGTTCGGAAACATGGTGCATACCTTGAATCACGTCTATGTGGTCGACGACATTTTCAGACATCATCTGCAAGGAAAGAAGCACACCTATACCTCGCGCAACACCGACCATACGCCTGCAGTTTCCGATCTTTGGAAAGCGGTTCAGGAAATGGACTGCTGGTACATCGATCTTGTCGACACCTGGTCGGACGTGGATCTTGCGAAAGCCGTTCATTTCGAGTTTGTCGGTGGAGGAGAAGGCGTCATGACCCGCGAGCAAATCGTGTTGCATGTCGTCAATCACGGCACCTATCACCGCGGTTTTGTCGGC
This sequence comes from Burkholderia sp. GbtcB21, assembly GCF_019091065.1. Lineage (NCBI taxonomy): Bacteria > Pseudomonadati > Pseudomonadota > Betaproteobacteria > Burkholderiales > Burkholderiaceae > Burkholderia > Burkholderia sp. GbtcB21. The sequence goes on along the minus strand of NZ_JAGXKA010000001.1, from coordinate 296,779 downwards.
GACATGATGTATCAGGTGCCTTTCGCGCCACCGTCGAACGATCTTCCCGTATTCATCAGGGATCACTATCGCGACGCTCGGTGAGCGCCTGTTCGGCCACTTGTCTCGCATCTGTGCCGGCCGCGGCCGCGCCCGGTGCGTGCGGATCGCTTCGCCGCGCTGCTGCCGTCGGCACGCAAGCATCGCCGACCGGTTACGCCGCGGCCATCGCCTGTCATTGATCTGCCACCGTCGACCGGTAGCGTTCGGGGCTCACCCACGCTATCGACAGACGAATCCGCCATGCAGCGCACGTCGCGCGCCACGCCCCACGTTTATGCGGCCACGTCCCGCGCCCTCGCCGTCAGCCTCGCGATCAACCTGCTGCTGCTCGCCGTCGAGACGGCTGCGGCGTGGTCCGCGCATTCGTCCGGGCTGCTCGCGGACGTCGCGCACGCGGCGATCGATCTCGCGGCCGATGCCTTGATCCTCGTCGCATGCAGGCTCGACGCGCGCCTGCCGCCGGAGCGGCGCCCGACCTACGAGCCGCTCGCACTCGCGGGTCTCGGCGCATTGCTGGTCGCGACGGGCGCGCAGATGATCTGGCACGCGGTCAACCGGTTCGACACGCCGCCCGCCGTGCAGCCGGGCGCGACGACGCTCGCGCTCGTCGCCGTCACGCTCGCCGGCAAGGCCGTGCTTTCGCACTGGATGCTGCGCAAGGCGCGCGAGACGGGCTCAGCGCTGCTCGAGGCGAGCGGCTGGCATGTGCGTACCGATGCGTTGTCGGCGTTGCTGGCGGCGCTCGCGATGAGTGCGGCGCTGGTCGGCCTCGGCCGTCTCGACGACGTGGCCGCGCTCGCGATCGGCGCGCTCGTGATCCGCACGGGCGCCGGTTTCATCCGGCGCGGCGGTGCGCAATGGCCGATGTTGGCCGCGTGGGCGAATCGCTCGACGCGCGGTTCGTGAACGCGGTCGCCGTCGTCGTGCATGGCGCCGACGCGTGAAACCTCCGATACGCGCTATCGGTTATCGGCTGGGGTGAATGACAAAAAGGCTCGCGTCGTACGAGCGAGCTTTTTTGCATGATGCCGTCATCGCCGTGCGTCACGCGAGGCGTTGACCGATGACGACGTGTCGCCAGACGAATGCTGGCCGACTCCGATGGATCGGCTACCCGAGACCCGAGCGGCACCACACTCCCGAGCAGGATCCGTACGAGCGTCGCCTGGCGCGTGGCACCCGTCTTCGAGAAGATCGCGCGCAGGTGCGTGTGCGCCGTGTTCTTGCTGATCCCCGGCTCCTCCGCCGCTTGCTCGAGCGTCAGCCCGTTGCAGCAGCGCGAGCGACGTCTCGGCGGGCGGCGCGATGCGGGGAGATGCGCGGGCGTCGTGCACGGCACCCGCCGGCCGGAGGGTTGGCCGGGTTTTCGCATAACAGGTTATCGTTTGTTTTTGTGAAATACAGTCTTGGGTTTGTATTTTGACAATACATGCCATAGACTGTATTTTCCGATTACAAACGATCGCCTGTTATCCCGCGGAGCGCCCGATGGCCTTTCCTGTCCAGACCCTGACCCAGTTGCGCCCGATACTCGTCGGTTTCCGGAAATCCGCGGGGCTCACGCAGGCGCAATTGGCCGCCCGCCTGGGCGTCACGCAGCAATCCTATGCGCAGCTCGAAGCCAATCCGTCGGCGGTGAGCATCGAACGGCTTTTCAAGGTGCTGAACACGCTTGGCGTTCGTATGACGCTCGACCTGGGCGCGCAGGATGATCCGGCGGAATCCGCTCAGTCCGATACTGATGCCGGCTCGGCGGCTCGCAAGCCGGCCGCGAAAAAGCGCATCCCGGACCCGGCGCGCGGCGCAACGGCAGCAAAAGCCCGAACCAAAGCCACGTCCGGCGCCGCGCGCAAGCGGCCGGCGACGGCAGCACCGGGCAAGCCGCGGACCTCGAAACGGGAGGACTGGTGACGATGGCGCCGCGCGCCCGCCACGACCGGCTCGACCTGTGGATGAACGGCATTCCGGTCGGCTATTGGGAAATCCGGCGCGGCGTCGAGCGCCTCGTCTACCTGCCGGGCTGGCTCGACGATCCCCAGGGGCGGCCGCTATCGCTGTCGCTGCCCTTCACGCCCGGCAACCAGCCGCACCAGGGCGCGATCGTCGCCGACTACTTTGACAACCTGCTGCCGGACAGCGAGCCGATCCGCCGCCGCATCGCGCAGCGTTACCGGCTCGGATCGACGGCGCCGTTCGAACTGCTCGCGTCGATCGGCCGCGATTGCGTCGGCGCGATCCAGATGCTGCCGCCCGACGAGATGCCCGTTGACCTCGAGACGATCGACGGCGTGACGCTCGACGACGCAGCCGTTGCCGACGTGCTGCGCCACGCGACCGCCGCGCCGCTGCCCGGCCGCGGGGAGCCGGACGGCGACCTGCGCCTGTCGATCGCCGGCGCGCAGGAAAAGACCGCCTTGCTGCGTCAGGGCAACCGCTGGTTGCGGCCGTCGGGCAGCACGCCGACGACGCACATCTTCAAGCTGCCGCTCGGGCGCGTCGGGAACATGCAGGCCGACATGCGAACGTCCGTCGAAAACGAATGGCTGTGCTCGAAGCTCGTCGCCGCATACGACCTGCCGGTCGCGCCGTGCGAGATCGGCCGGTTCGACGATCAGAAGGCGCTGATCGTCGAGCGCTTCGACCGGCGTCCTTCGCGCGACGGCACGTGGATCCTGCGGCTGCCGCAGGAGGACATGTGCCAGGCGACCGGCACGCCTTCCGGCGCGAAATACGAATCCGACGGCGGCCCCGGCATCGAGACGATCATGGGCATCCTCGCGAATTCGACCGACGCCGCGCACGACAGGATGAATTTCTTCGTCGCACAGCTCGTGTTCTGGGTGCTGGCGGCGATCGACGGCCATGCGAAGAACTTCAGCATCGCGCACCTGCCCGGCAATACGTACCGCAGCACGCCGCTGTACGACGTGCTGTCCGCGCATCCGATCATCGGCACACGCCGCAACCAGTTGCCGCCGCGCCGCGCGCGGCTCGCGATGGCCGTGTGCGGGAAGAACCGGCACTACGTGATCGGCGAGATCCAGCCGCGTCACTGGATCGCGCAGGGGCGGCGCGTCGGCCTGACCGAAGACGACGTGCGCGCCGCGATGGCGGCCGTTGCCGCGCGCACGGAGCCTGCGATTGCCGAAGTCGCCGCGCAGATCCCGGTGGATTTTCCGGTGGATGTGGCGGACGCGATCTTCGACGGCATGCGTCGCCAGAGCCGCAAGCTCGGGGCGGGAGATGCCGTGTGAGGTTTGACGAGCGCCGCGAGCCGCTCAGCCCGCGTCGCGCGCGCGGGCGAGTGCCGCGAGGTTCCCTTCCCCGAACCCGTGGTGCCCCTTGCGCTGCACGATCTCGAAGAAGATTTCGCCGGGCCGGCGCTTGACGAAGGTCTGGAAGAACAGGCGCGGCACGCCGTCGCTGCCGATCTCGCCGTCGACCAGCACCGCGCGGCGGCGCAGTGCGTCGAGATCGACGCCATGCCCGGGCAGCCGCGCATCGACGTCGTCGTAATAGCGTGCGGGCGGCTCGATGAATTCGACGCCGTTCGCGCGCAGCGCATCGACGCACGACAGGATGTCGTCAGTCGACAATGCGACGTGCTGGACGCCCTCGCCCGGATGGTCGGGCAGATACGCGTGCATCAGCTCGGTACGCCGCGTGCCTTCCTCGTAGACCGGAATCCGCACCGCGCCGCACGGCGACACCATCACGCGCGATTCCTCCGACACGTGCCAGTGCGCGTCGATTTCGTGGATCTCGCGAAAATGCAGCAGGTCGTGGTAGAAATCCAGCCACTCCCGCATGCGTCCCGCGCCGACGGTCTGCGTGAAATGGTCGACCTGCTGCAGGCCGACACCCGCGCAATCGAGATCGGTGTGTGCGGTCGCGATGTCGATCGGGCGGAAATCGATGTCGAAGATCGAGATGTCGCCGACCCCGCCGCGCTGGCCGTCTCGCCCGCGCCAGCGATCGACGAAATACAGGTGCGAATCGCCGATGCCCTGGATCGCCGGGATCTTCAGCTCGCCGACGCCGACCCGCTCGCCCTCGAACGCCCATGCGCCGAGCTCGATCGCACGCTCGAACGCACGCCGTGCGCTGGCCACGCGCAGCCCGATCGCGCAGACGCCCATCCCGTATTCCTCCGCGTAGCGCGCGGCGAACGAATCGGGCTCGGCGTTGATCAGGAAATGCATCTGCCCTTGCCGGTACAGCGTGACGTTCTTGCTGACATGCCGCGCGATCGCCTTGAACCCGAGCTGCTCGAAGCGTTGCGCGAGCGCTTCCGGCACGGGCGCCGCGAATTCGACGAATTCGAGGCCGGCCATCCCGAGCGGATTGGCGGCCGGATCGACGACGGGCGGCGTATCGCTGGACAGGGGGTGGGAATTGCCGGGCATTCCAGTCTCCGGGGGCATGCGGTCGATGGGGATGGCGCCCGGCGCGGGCGGCATGCGCGGCCGATGTGGCGACCGGGCATCCGCTCCGAGCGGGCGAGTTTTCATGCTGCAGATTTTAACCAGATCGTTCACGGCGGCACACCCTGGCCGAACGGGATATCGTCGCGCCGCCTAGTGCAAACCCGAAAAGCGTTCGATAATCGCACGATATTGAACGATAATCGCGCACTTTGCCCGATTGGCCAATTGCCGCCGTGCGGCGCGCACCCTATTCTCCGTTCACTCATCGACTTCAATGCAGCATCGGACGCGGCGCCGCCACGATTCCACGATGCGCCGTACCAGGAGACACCGCCATGACCCCAACCTTCGACACCCTCGACGCCGCCGCAGGCACCCGCGCGCGCAGCCAGGCGCGCAAGGCCGCGATCGGCAGCTTCGTCGGCGCCGTCGTCGACTGGTACGACTTCCTGCTGTACGGGATCGTCGCCGCGCTGGTATTCAATTCCGAGTTCTTCCCGAAAGTCAGCCCGACGATGGGCACGCTCGCGGCGTTCGCGACGTTCGGCGTCGGCTTCCTGTTCCGGCCGCTCGGCGGCGTCGTGTTCGGCCACTACGGCGACCGGCTCGGCCGCAAGCGGATGCTCGTGCTGACGGTGATGCTGATGGGGCTGTCGACGGTCGCGATCGGCCTGCTGCCGACCTTCGCAACCATCGGCTGGTGGGCGCCGGTGCTGCTGGTGCTGATGCGTGCGATCCAGGGTTTCGCGGTCGGCGGCGAATGGGGCGGCGCGGCGCTGATGGCCGTCGAGAGCGCGCCGAAGCAAAAGAAGGCGTTCTACAGCAGCGGCGTGCAGGTCGGCTATGGCGTCGGGCTCGTGCTGGCCACGGGCATCGTGTCGATCCTGAGCCACACGCTCGGCGAAGCCGCGTTCAAGTCGTGGGGCTGGCGCCTGCCGTTCGTGTTCAGCATCGTGCTCGTGCTGGTCGGGCTGTGGGTGCGCAAGAACATGGACGAATCGCAGGAGTTCGTCGAGAAGGTCGAGCACGGCAACCGCAAGCTGCGCCTGCCGGTGCTGGAAGCGCTGACGCGCCATCCGAAGGCGTTCCTGCTGATCATCGCGCTGCGGCTCGCCGAACTGTTCACGATGTATATCGTCACCGCGTTCGCGCTCAGCTATTCGACGACGAACCTCGGCATGTCGCGCGACCTGTTCCTGAACGTCGGCCTGCTGGTCGGCGCGGTGAGCTGCGTGACGATCCCGTGCTTCGCGTGGCTGGCCGACCGCTACGGCCTGCGCCGCATCTACCTGATCGGCGCGCTGATCGGCCTTGCATCCGCGGTGCCGTTCTTCATCGCGCTGGAGGCGCGGTCGATCGTGTGGATCGTGATCTTCTCGATCCTGCTCGCGAACGCCGCGCACGACATGGTCGTGAGCGTCCAGCAGCCGCTGTTCACCGAGCTGTTCGGCGCCGAATACCGCTACAGCGGCGCGGGTGTCGGCTACCAGTTCGCGAGCGTCGTCGGCGGCGGGTTCACGCCGTTCATCGCGGTCGGCCTGGTCACCCTGGCCGGCGGCTCGTGGCACCTCGTCGCCGGCTATCTCGCGGTGGGCTGCCTGATCTCGCTGGTGGTTGCCGCGCGGATGCGGGCAGCGCAGTGACGAAGTGAGCGCGTGGCCGGCCCGATCAGCGGCCGGCCATTTCTCCGCGTCGGCCGCCAGCCGAACGGCGGCACCTCTTCGCCCAACGTCAAACACCGTCAATCGCGCGCGCCGATCCCCCTTTTCCCTTCCGAACATTCCACGCCGCCCGCCGACCAATGGCATCATATGGGCCTACGTCAGTTACCGATACGCCCCCATATCATGTCGAATCTCATCGTCCACGGCGGCACTCCGCTGCGCGGGGACATCAAGCCGTCCGCGAACAAGAACGCCGTCCTGCCGATCCTGTGCGCCACCCTGTTGACCGATCAGCCGCTGCGCCTGGTCGGCGTGCCGGACATCACCGACGTGCGCAAGATCCTCGACATCTTCCGCACGCTCGGCAGCGACGTGTCGGTCGACTTCACGACGGGCCTGCTCGAACTCCACCATCGCAATACGAAGTTCGATCCGGCCGTCCACCGGCTGCCCGAGGCGATGCGCTCGTCGATCATGCTGATTCCGCCGCTGCTCGCGCGTTTCGGCGTCGCGCGCCTCGAGAACGACGTGAAAGGCTGCACGCTCGGCGTGCGCGAGATCGATCCGCACGTCGAGGTGTTCGAGCGCTTCGGCGCGCACATCGAGCGCACGCCCGATTCGCTGATCGTCCGCACCGACGGCCCGCTGACGGCCAACGATCACTGGTTCGACTACGCGTCGGTGACGACCACCGAGAACTTCGCGCTGTGCGCGACGGCCGCGAACGGCACGTCGACGCTGATGAACGCGGCGTCCGAGCCGCACGTGCAGGAGTTCTGCCAGTTCCTCGCGATGATCGGCGTCACGATCGAAGGCATCGGCACGTCGCGACTCTGCGTGACGGGCGGCGGCAAGCTCGGCGGTGGCGAATTCCGCTTCGCCGAGGATTTCCACGAGATCGCGACGTTCCTCGCGCTCGGCGCGATCACGGGCGGCGACATCACCGTGCGCAACTCGTCGCCCGAGCATTTCCCGCTGATCGACCGCACGTTCGCGAAGTTCGGCGTCAACGTCACGCACCGCGACGGCTGGTCGCGCGCGGAACGCGACGGCCCGCTGCGCGTGCGCCGGCCGTTCACGCAGAACATCCTGACCAAGGTCGAAGCCGCGCCGTGGCCGTACCTGCCGGTCGACCTGCTGCCGATCTTCATCGCGCTCGGCGTGCGCGCGGAAGGCAGCGCGATGTTCTGGAACAAGGTCTACGACGGTGCGCTCGGCTGGTCCGGCGAACTGTCGAAGTTCGGCGCGCACGTGCTGCTGTCGGATCCGCATCGGCTGATCACGTTCGGCGGGCTGCAACTGACGCCGGCGCGCGTCGAGAGCCCGTACATCATCCGCGTCGCGATCGCGCTGCTGATGGTGGCCGCGAGCATCGAAGGCCGCTCGGAAATCATGAACGCGCTGCCGATCCGCCGCGCGCATCCGCATTTCGTCGAGAACCTGCGCTCGGTCGGCGCGAACGTCGAGTGGACGAGCAGCGAATAATGCCGCTCCGGCGGGTGCGGCTCGCGTGAAATCGGCGCCGCATCCGTCTCCCCTCCTTCCCCGGCCGGCGTCGGCAGACTGCCCGGCAAGCGGCGCGCATTGAAGGATCGCCGCTTCGCTTCCAGGCGTTACTCTCCCTCCCCGCACTCGACGTCGCCCGCTCCCATGTGGTCGAAGCCGTAAAGCATCACGGCGGTCGTCCCGTGCGCGGGATCGCTCGGCCGCCTGCCGAGGCTGTCGTCGGTCGGGCTCGACGGATACTGGATGCTCGTGTCCATCAGGTTGTCCGGCTGCTTGCGCAACTCCGCTTCGGTCAGCTTGCGCCCTTCCGTCCGCGGCAACCCGAACGCCTTGCGCACGTCCGCCTCGTTCCACGTTCCCTTCAGCGTGACGGTGACCATCTGCAGGTCGCCATGCTCCCAGTCGAGCTCGACTTTCGTCGCGAGCGGATGCACGCGGGCCGCGAGCCGGTCGGGGAATGCGGGGCCTTCGTAATACGCGGTCGTGTTCTTGCATGCGTCGCCGGTGTTCCGGTACTTCTTCAGCGCGCAATTGAAGCGCTTGTCGTGATAGTCGAAAGTCTTTTCGAGGGTACAGCCGAATGCCGGCGACGACATGCGCGGCCATGCGCGGATGTCGACGGTTGGCTTCGGGAGTGCCGCGCCAGTCGAAGGATTCGCCGTGGCAAGCAGCGGCATGGCCGCGACGAGCACGGCGAGAGCGGATTCGCGAATTTTCATTTTTTGTTCCAGTCGAACCGGCGATTCTATCCAGACTGCGGATGACCGGGGCCAGTCGGCGCGATCAACCGTGTTCCGATAGTCTCCTTGACGGCCAGCGCCCACGCATCCGGCGTGGTCGGCGCCGTCTGCGCATGCGCGGGCAATGCCGCGAGCACCAGCGCCACGGCGCAGTATGCGAGATGGCGCGTGATTCGGTTGTTGTCGACGTTCGTTTCCCCACGCTGGTGCCGAGAATCCTGCGCCGAATCATACAAGCCCGAACCACGCGACCGGCTGCGTGCCCGCAGCCTGCTCGATCTGCGCGATAATCGCCCACTCCCGCGCGATCACCGCGCATGACGGCACCGCTCCCGACGATGAAAAAGCCCGAACTCGACCGACGCGACTGGATTGCCGGCCTCGAAAAAGGCCTGATGATCCTGGAAGCATTCGACAGCCAGCATGCGCGCATGACGCCCACGCAGGCCGCCGCGCGCACCGGCCTCACGCGTACGGCCGCGCGGCGCTACCTGCTGACGCTCGAATCGCTCGGCTACGTGTATACCGACGGCAAGCTGTACGGCCTGACGCCGCGCGTGCTGCGGGTCGGCTGGTCGTACTTCGACTCGGCGCGGCTGCCGCGCACGGTCCAGCCGTATCTGCAGCAACTGAGCGCGTCGTTGAACGAATCGGCTTACGTGAGCGTGCTCGACGGCTGGGAACTCGTGTTCATCGCGCGCAACGGCGTGTCGCGCGTGATGACGACCGGCTTCGTGCTCGGCGCGCGCGTGCCGGCGCCGCTGACGTCGCCGGGCGTCGTGCTGCTCGCGCACCATCCGGATCGCGAGGCCGTGCGCACGTGGCTCGACGACACCGAACTGCCGCCGTTCACGCCGCACACGATCACCAACAAGGCGCGCCTGCTCGAACAGGTCGACCACGCGCGCGACGCAGGTTTTGCGGCGATCGAGCAGCAATTGCAGGTCGGCGTGCGCGGGATCGCGGTGCCGCTGAAGAATCGTCACGGCGAAGTCGTCGCCGCGCTGAGCACGAACATGCCGATCGGCACGGAGACGACCGACGCTGCCGTGCGGCGCGTGCTGCCGCACCTGCAGGAAGCTGCGCTCGCGATGCTGAACGTGCTGTAGCGTCCCCGCGGCCCAGGGTACGCCTGCTGCACCGCTACGCAACGGATAGCGCCCCCGCGCCACAACCGGCAGTCTGCCGGCCGGGCATCTTCCCCCTTCACCCGATCCGCCACCACCGCGGCAGCAGATCGCGTACTTCCCGCCGCCGATAACGATCGTCGATCAGATGCACGACGCCTTCGTCGTGTTCGGTGCGGATCACGCGCCCGGCCGCCTGCACGACCTTCTGCAAGCCCGGATACAGGTACATGTAGTCGTAGCCGTTGCCGAAGCGCGCGTCCATCGCGCGCCGCATCTGCTCGTTGACATCGTTGACCTGCGGCAACCCGAGCGTCGCGATGAACGCACCGATCAGCCGTTCGCCGACCAGGTCCACGCCTTCCGAGAACGCACCGCCCAGCACCGCGAAGCCGACGCCGCGCCCGCCCGCGTCGAAGCGCGCGAGAAACGCATCGCGCTCGCTTTCGGCCATGCCGGGCGCCTGCGCCCACACCGGCACGTCCGGATGGCGCGTCTGCATCAGCGCGACCACGCGCCCCAGGTAGTCGAAGCTGCTCAGGAAGCCGAGGTAGTTGCCGGGCCTCGCCGCGTATTGCGCGGCGATCAGGTCGGCGATCGGTTCGAGCGAACGGTCGCGGTCGCGCCAGCGCGTCGATACATGGCTCGCGACGCGCACCGTCAGTTGCTCGGCGCGGAACGGCCCGTCGACGTCGAGCCAGCCCGTATCGCCGGGCAGTCCGAGCGTGTCGCGGTAGAAATGGAACGGGCTCAGCGTGCCCGAGAACAGCACGGTCGCGCGCGCGGCTTCGTAGCGCGGCGCGAGAAAGCCGGCCGGGATCACGTTGCGCACGCACAGCGTCGACTGGACGCGGCGTCGGCGGCCGGCCGACGCGACGCCGTCGAGCGCCGGCTGGCGCGGCATCGGCTCGCCGTGCAGCGTCGCGTCGAAGATCGACGCGCTGTCGAAGGCTTCGGCGAGCACGCCGAACTGGATCGCGTCGAAATGAAAGCGCAGCAGCGCGTCGCCGTTCGCGCGCGGCGCGTCGGTCAGGTGTTCGCCGATCGCCGCGACGAGGTTCTGCACGGCCGATACGATCGGGCCCGGAATGTCCGGATACGCTGCATAGCGTTCGGCCTGCGCGCGATTGACCGTGCCCCATGCGCGGGCGAGCCGGTCGAACGCCTTGCGCAGCGCCGCGGGCGCGGCTTCGCGCGCGGCCGCGAACGCGAACGGATCGAGCGACGCGCTGTACATCTTGCGCGCGCGGTCGAGCAGGTTGTGCGCTTCGTCGACGAGCACGCCGACGCGCCACTGGTTCTGCTGCGCGAGCGTGTGCAGCATCGCGCTGCCGTCGTAGTAGTAGTTGTAGTCGCCGATCATCATGTCCGACCAGCGCGCGAGCTCCTGCGCGAGGTAGTACGGGCAGACGTCGTGCGCGAGCGCGGCCGCGCGCACGGTATCGCGATCCAGCAGCCCGGCGCCGATCGCCGCGTCGCGCGCGGCCGGCAGCCGATCGTAGAAGCCTTGCGCGAGCGGGCACGATTCGCCATGACACGCCTTGTCCGGATGCTCGCACGCCTTGTCGCGCGCGACGAGCTCCAGCACGCGCAGCGGCAGCGCCGGCGTGCCGGCGCCGAGCGTCGTCGCCGCTTCGAGCGCGAGCGCGCGTCCGGGCGTTTTCGCGGTGAGGAAGAACACATGGTCGAGCTCGCCCTCGCCGCATGCCTTCAGCAGCGGGAACACGGTGCCGAGCGTCTTGCCGATGCCGGTCGGCGCCTGCGCCATCAGGCAGCGCTCGTCGCGCGCCGCGCGATAGACGGCGACCGCCAGCTCGCGCTGGCCGCTGCGGAACTGCCCGTGCGGAAACGCGAGCGCGCGCAGCGCCGCATCGCGCGCCGCGCGATGGGCCGTCTCGCGCTCGGCCCAGCCGACGAAGCATGCGCACTGCTCGGCAAAGAACGCCGCGAGCGTGGTCGCGTCCAGCGTTTCCGTCAGCACGGTCTCGCGCTCGGACACGATGTCGAAATACACGAGCGCGACGTCGATTTCCGCGAGGCCGCGCGCGTCGCACATCAGGTGCGCATAGACCTTCGCCTGCGCCCAGTGCAGCGCGCGGTGGTTCGCCGGCATCGCGTCGAGGCTGCCGCGATAGGTCTTGATTTCCTCGATGCGGTTCGCCACGGGATCGTAGCCGTCCGCGCGGCCGCGCACGGTGAGCGTGCCCCACGTGCCCGTCAGCGCGATCTCGGTTTCGTAGCGCGCGCCGCGGTTCGACGTGACCGCGCCGTGGCCGGCGATGCCTTCGAGCGCGGTCGGCGCGGGCGTGAAGCGCAGGTCGAGATCGCCGCGCCGCGCGGTGAATTCGCACATTGCCCGCACCGCGACGACGTAGCTCACGCGGACAGCCTCGCCGCTTCGGCTTGCGCGCCGCCCGCGCCGGCCCACTCGACATCGACGACGCGCACCGGCATGCCGTGCGCGACGCAGTATGCGAGCCAGCGCGTCTGGTTGTCCTGCAGCCGGTCTCCCGGGCCCTTCACCTCGATCAGCTCGTAGCGGCGCTCGCCGGGCCAGAAGCGGACGAGATCGGGCAGCCCCGAGCGGTTGCTGCGGATATCCGCGAGCAGGCGCGCGAACCACAGCCGCAGGTGCTCGGGCGGCAGGCACGCGAGCGCCTCGTCGAGCAGTTCGTCCGTCAGCACACCCCAGAACACGAACGGCGACTGCAGCCCCGCCTTCGTCGAGTAATGCCGGCGGATCGTGTCGCGATACGCGCCCGAATCGAGCTGCGCGAAACAGGCAGCGAACGCGTCCGCGCGGCGCGCGGCGAAATCGGGCGCGTGCAGGTCGGCCGGGCCGCGCTGGAACGGGTGGAAGAATGCGCCGGGCACGGCTGCGAACACGGGCTCCCAGCACAGCAGCCCGAACAGAGAATTGATCAGCGTGTTTTCGACGTAATGGACCGTCGACGCCGGCTGCGCGAGATGGTCGCGCACCGCGAATTCGACACTGACGAACGCGTCGGGGCGCGCCAGCACCAGCGTCTCGCGCGGCACGTCCGGCGCGGCGGCCGCACGTTCGACGCGCTGGCCGACGCGGCGCTGCAGGCGCGGCAGCATGCGCTCGACGCGCTGGCGCTCCTCGTCGCTCTCGAAACCGCCGCGCGCATCGAGCGCCAGTGCGAGCGCGTCGTCGTCGCGCCCGCAGCGCTCGAGCACGCGGATGCGCCGATGGCGGCTGCCGGGCCATGCGCTGCGCGTGTAAGCGTCGAGCGCGGCGGCCCAGTCGGCGCGGCGCTCGCAAGTCTGCCCGAGCGCGAACAGCAGCTTCGCGCGACGCGTCGCGAGCCACGGCTGCGCACAGCCCACCGCGTCGATCGCGCGCAGCAGGTCGTCGAACGGCAGATCGTCGGGCCACGCGTCGAGCGCGTCGCGACACATCTGCAGCGCGAGATACGCGTCGACGTCGCCGCGCTGCTGGAACGCGCGCGACGACGGTGCGATCGGCACGCTTTCGTACTGGAACACGCCGAGATCGGCGAGCACGAATTCGCTCCAGTCCTGATGCAGATTGCCGAAGAACATCAGGCGCAGCCGGTCGCACAGCGTACCGACCGTCACGCGCAGCACGCGATCATCGGCCTGCGCGCACCACGCGTCGAGCGACTGCGCGGCGTCGTGCGCGGGCCGCAGCCGTTCGAGCCATTCGGGCTTGCGCTCGCCCGCATGCGCGGCGAGCGACGGGAAGATGCGCAGCAGGTCGGCCTTGGTCGACAGCGCGAACAGCTCGTCGAGCGTCAGCGCGGGCGCCGGATCGACCCAGCCGAGTTCGACGAGCGGCGCGGCCGCATCGAGCGTGCAGCCGATTTCGTCGTACGCGAGCTTGCTTGCGCGGAAGTCGGACCCGCTGCGCATCAGCATCCGCACGAGCAGCGCGCGCGACGCCTGCGGCAGCGACGCGAAATCGCGAACGAACGCCTGCTCCTGGTGGTCGAGCAGGTCGTCGTAACGCTCGCCGAGCCAGGCCAGCGCGCGTTCGAAATTGGTCAGGTAGTAAAACGCCGGGGGCGTCGGCGAAGCAGGCGTCACGGGAATCGATCACTGTACGTTTGTACAGGTCGGAATCATATCAAATGTGACGGGAATTGCCGCACGCCACCGCCCGGCCAGGACGCAGGGATCAGAACTGGTAATTCACCGACATGTCGAACACGCCGTTGGTCGACTGCTGCGTGATCGGGCTGCGCGCCGCGCGGCCGACGAGCTGCTCGATCGCGCCGTCCATCGTCACGAACCAGTGCTTGTTCACGAACCAGACCATCGTCACGCCCAGGCCAGCCGACTTGATCCCCGCGCCCGACGAATAAGCCGGCAGCCCCGAGCGCGCGGCGGCGCCCTGGCTCACGCCGAACCAGCTGTTCATGTAGCGCGAGTCGGCGAACGAGACGGTCGGCCCCGCGAACCAGAAGAAGTTTTCGTTGCTGCCCGGCATCGGCATGTACGCGGAGAAATCGCCGGTCCAGCCGTTCGAGCCGCCGATGCTGCGGCGGACATCCGCGCGCAGCACGAGCGGGAATTCCTTCGAGATCACGTAATCGGCCGACAGCTTCATCACCGGCGCCGCGTTGATGTTGTCGAGGCCGTTCAGGTGGCCGAGATCGTCGGCCGAGCGGCGCCCGAGGTCATAACCGACCGACAGGCTCACGCGCCAGTTCGGCCCGCGCAGCACGTTCGCGCCCAGGCCCTCGCCCGTCGACAGGAAGAACAGGTCGCGATAGCGGATGTCGAGATTCGGGCCACCCATCACGCGATAGCGGTCGGAGCCTGCATAGCGCGGCTGCAGCGTCATCGCGGCGCCGACGCTGACCTGCCAGGTGGAGACGGTCGGATCGAACAGTTTCTCGAGCGGCACGCCTGCCGAGTATTGCCACTCGCCGAGCGGCGAAGGTGTCTGGGCCGACGCGTCGCGGGCGCCGGCCGCGGCGAGCGCCGCGCATGCCGACAAGCCGGATACGAACCGGCGTGCGCCGGGTGACAGTAACGGGCGGGCAACAGTCATCAAGGCGGTCTCCGTCGGTTGCGCGAAACGAACCTTAGGGAAAGCGCATCGCAGCCTCTTCGGCTGCAGCGGCTGGCAGGGCAGCCGGCGGCGCGAACGTAGCGTGCGCTGAATTAACGGACATCCTACGCGACGCGCGCGCAGACGCAAAGCGCCCGCTGCACGCGGGCACTTTGCCTTCCGGAATGGATGGGGGAAGCGTTGCCGGATCAGAAACGCTCGACGTGATAGTCGCCGGCCAGCGCGGCCGGGCTGCGCGTCGACATCATCCTCGAGAAGCCGTCCGCGAGCCGCCCGAGCGCGAGCTGTTTCTGGCTGGCATCCCAGTGCGTATAGGTATCGTATGCAGCATCGTCGAACGATACGGTGACGGCGACCGGGCGGCCGCTGGCGCGAAAGCCGATATGCAGCACGCCGCCGGGCAACTCCTCGATGTGATAACGCAACGAGCGCGATTCGAAATAGCGGCCCAGCACCTGAGCGATCGCGCGCTTGTCTGGCGATTGCACGTGAATGTCCATGATGGTCCTCCTTTCAGTGGTCGTGCGGCCGGTTGCGGCGCACCGTGCCCGCCCGGCATCCGCATCGGCGGCGGGTGCGACGGCGGATCGCCGTGCGGCAGCCCGTCGGGCACGGGCGGATCGACGGGATCGTCGCGCCCGGGCTGCGTCGGATCGGGGTCGACGTCGGGTGTCGGTTCGGGGCGGTGCAGCGTGAATGGCGTCTTCATGTCACTCCTGCGCGACGGCGCGCATCTCGATGGCGCTGCGGCCGTGCGCAAGCGGCGTGCCCGTTGCCCGATCCGGACGGACGCTGCCGTGCGGTCAGTCGTCGTAGGCCGCCATCACCAGCCACATCGTGCGCCCTTCCGCGATCAGCCGCACCGCGAGCGCGAACGGATCGGACGGCGAGCATTGCGCGACGAGCGCCCGCTGCGCGCGTTCGGGACCGTCGTAGACGATGTCGCTCAGCTCGCGCACCTCGTCCTTGCCGTCGAACATGCGCCGTTCGGGCCGATAGACCCGCGATTCGCGCTTCCACGCGGCGAACCGCTCGCGTACGTGGCGGAAATCGCCGCCGCATACGTTCGCGTCGTAACGTATCCTTTCCTTGGTTGCATTCATCACGATGTCCTCTCGTCCACGCCGACGGCGCGCGGGTCATGCCCGTCGCACGGCCGGCTTCCGCCGGCGTGCAAGCGTCGTGCCGCCGATGCCGCGCGGGCACGGCGCTTGCGCCTGCATCAACGAACAAGGAGGTTCGACCATGAACGTTCACGCCCCCGGCCGCCGCGACGCCGTGTCACCGGCTGCCGGCCTGCTCAGGCTCGCCACGTCCCGCCCGCCGTCGGAAGACAAGAAGACGGAGGAGCGCATCGACGAAGGGCTCGAGGAGACGTTCCCGGCCAGCGATCCGCCCGCCGTCGGCGGTGCGACGCGTATCGACCCCGCCAAGCCGTCCGGCAAGCACGAACGTCGTGCGCCGCACGTCCCTTCCCCGCCCCGCGATCACGGCTGACGGCGGCACCCGGCTCGCGATGCGCTGCGGCGCATCGGCGGGCCGGCGAAATCCGGAGCGATCTGATGAAAATCCTTGAACGCCGATGGCATGAAATCAGCGGCGCCGCCGGCGTCGCGACGCTGGCGGCGATCGAAAGCGCCGTGGTGCTCGCGATCGTCGCGATGACCGGCATCGGCCACTGACATCGCTTGCCGCCCGTTCGCGACAGCCGCCGTGGAAGATGTACAAGCGGGCTGGCAAATTTCTCCGTCGTCCGGCCGACCAGGGCCGGCGGGCGCGGAACGCGCGCGGCACGGTATCTGCTCCCGAATCGATTCGCTCACGAAGGAGGCTTCATGTATCGCGTCAACGAGATCATGTCGCGCGACGTGGTATGCGTCGCGCCGACCGATACGATTCGCCATGCGGCCGAACTGATGCAGCGCTTCGATATCGGCGTACTGCCCGTTTGCGACGGCACCGAACTCGTCGCGATCGTGACCGACCGCGACCTCGCGGTGCGGGCGCTGTCGCACGGCCATTCGTCCGATACGCCCGTGCTGGCGGTCGCATCCGCACCCGTGCAGTGGTGCGTCGAGGACGACGGCGTCGGCGACGTCCAGCAGCGGATGGCCGACGTGCAGTTGCATCGGCTGCCGGTGCTCGACCGCAGCCTGCGGCTCGTCGGCATCGTGTCGCTCGGCGACATCGCGACGCGCGCGGGCGGCCCTGAGCGCGACGAGCTCGCCAATACGCTCGAGGACGTGTCGCTGCCGCGTCGACGCTGACACACACGCTCCCTCGTTCCGCACGACGGCCCGCTGCCCGGGTGCGACGCGCACACGCACGCACACGCACGCGTTTCGCGCGTGCGCCGCGTTGCCGTTTCGACCAGGAGGTTTTCGATGACAACGGACAAACCGTCGCGCGACGCCGCGCGCATTGTCGGCGCCGGCCGCCGCACGCACGCGGGCGGGCCGGGGCCCGACGTGATGGCCGCCCGCACGCTCGAAGGCGATCGCGTGCTGACGGTGGACGGCGACGACATCGGCAAGATCACCGACATCATGCTCGACGTGCGTTCCGGCCGGATCGCATATGCCGTCGTCGCGTCGCGCGGCGGGAGCGGAAGCGGCGACAAGCTGCTCGCGGTGCCGTGGAACGCGCTGATACTCGACGTCGAGCGCAAATGCTTCGTGCTGCCGGTTGCTGCCGAACAGGTGCGCGAAGCACCCGGCTTCGACAGGAACCGCTGGCCGGCCATGGCCGATCCGGCCTGGGCCGAGGCGCTGCACGCGTACTACGGCAGTGCGCCGTACTGGCTGATCGAGGAAGGCGAAACGGCGCTCGACTCGCCGCCGTACGAGGCGTCGCCGGGCGGCCCCGAAGACGAGGGCCGGCGCAAGCGTTGAAATCGGCCGGCTGCCACGCGATTCAGTGTGCGGCCGCCACCGTCTGCGCGAGCTTCCGCGCGGCGGCCAGATGCGCGTTCAGCATCGGCAGCGCGCGGGCCGCGAATGCGCGAAGCTGCGGGTCGCGGCCGTTGCGCGCCTCGGCTTCGTAGAGCCGGATCGCCGCCTCGTGCGTGCGCGGGCCCGCCAGCGCGACATAGGCCATGTCGAACGCGTGGCCGTCCTTGGTTCGCAATGCCGTCACCGCCGGATCGACAAGCATCCGCGTCTGGACCGGTACGCCCTTTTGCGCGCCAAGCTGCCGCAATTCGCCGGCGATGCGCGTGAGATCGTCGAGCATCCGGCGCGCGAACGCCTTCACGTCCGGGTTCGACGAGCGGTCGAGCGCGAGCTGGCTGGCCTGTCGTTCGACCTTGCAGAGCATCGCGGCCTTGTCGACGAATTCGGCATCGATGCCGGTCGGCCGCTGCGTCATGGCGGCCTCGTCGGCGGTCGGGCCGGGGCTGACGACACCCGGCGCGACCTGCACCGACGAAGCAGGCGGCGCCTGCGCGTGCGAGAGCGCGAACGCCAGTGTGCAGACGGCGGCCAGTGCGCCTACCGCCGTCCGGCGTTCGTCCCGGTTCATCCGATTCGTTTTCATCCGGGGACCTCCGTATGCGAGACGGAGCGGGCCGGCCGCGCGGTTTTCCGTCACACGGGACGCTCGGCCGACATAAGGAAACCGGTCCATGCGCCGTTGCTCCACTCCACGCGCCCGCTGTGTCCGCTGCTACCGGTCGCGCACTTTCCCGTCGTGCGAATCGTCCGGCGCGACGTCGACGATCACGCCCGCCAGCGTCGACATGTCGACCGGCTTGCACAGATACGCGTCGAAGCCGGCGGCCAGCACGCGGTGGCGGTCGGCCTTGCCGGCGTGCGCGGTCACCGCGACGACCGGCAAGTGTCCGCCGCCGCCCGGCAAATGCCGGATGTGATCGAGCAGCCAGAAGCCGTCGCCGTCGGGCATCGCGAGATCCGACAACACGACGCTCGGCGGATGCCGTTCCACTGCGTCGAGCGCATCGTGCCCCGACTGCGCGGTCGATACCTGCGCGCCCATCGTTTCGAGTGCCGCGGCAAGGCTGGCGCGCGACGTCGCGTCGTCGTCGACGACGAGCACACGCCGGCCGCCTAGTGCGGCCGCGGCCGGCCGGCCCGTCGTGCGCACCGGTTGTGCGGCCGGATCGTCTGCGTCCCAGCCGGCCGGCAGCGTGACCGTCACGGTCGTCCCTTGTCCGGCGCCCGCACTCGTTGCCACGACGTCGCCGCCGTGCAGTTGCGCGATGTCGCGCACGATCGACAGGCCGAGCCCGAGGCCGCGTTTCGGCGAAGCGGACGCGCCTTCGGGCCGGTTGAACGTTTCGAACAGGTGCGGCAGGTATTCCGCCGCAATGCCTTGCCCGGTATCGGCGACCGACAGCCGCACGCGCTCGCCCGCTCGCGTCAGCGATACGGTGATGTGGCCGCCCGGCGGCGTGAACTTGATCGCGTTCGACAGCAGGTTCGACAGGATCTGGCGCACGCGCTCGCCATCCGCCTGAATCACGCAGGTCGGCATCGTGTACTCGGTCGACAGCACGAGCCCGTTCGCCCGTGCCGTCGCGTCCAGTTCGCGCGTGGCGTCGCGCACGACCCGCACGAGATCGACCGGCACGTGTTCGAGGCGCAGCCGGCCCGTCGCGAGCGACGATGCGTCGAGCAGATCGCCGACCATGTGCGACAGCGATCGCGCGCTGCGATCGATCGCGTCGATCGCCTGTTGCGCGAAGCCCTGCCCGTCGACGTTGCGCAGCACCTCGACCCAGCCGTAGATCACGTTCACCGGCGTGCGCAGCTCGTGCGACACCGTAGCCAGCAGTTCGTCCTTCAGCCGGTTCGCCGAGTCGGCCTGCGCACGCGCGTCGCGCGCGCCGCGCAGCGAACGCAGGTCGCGCCGCTCGTCGCGGCGGCGTTCGCGCGCTTCGCGCAGCGTCATCGACAGGCCCGTGCAGTTGCCCTGCGCATCGACGATCGGCGACGCGGCAAAGGTCGCACGAAAGCGGCCGCCGTCGCGGCGCACGCACAGCACGTCGAGCGGCCCGACAGGCGCATGCAGGTTCGCGAACGATGCGGGCAACGGATGCCGCTGCAACCAGCGCGGCGCGATCATCGAAGCGATGTCGCGCCCGGTCGCCTGCGCCGCGTCGATCCCGAAGATTCGCCACGCGGCCGGATTCCAGCTCGTGATCCGCCGCGCGGCATCGACCCCGACGATCGCATCGGGCGACGCGTCGACCACATGGCGCAGTTGGCTGTCGTCAGACGCGCGCGCGGCGGGTGCCGGCTCGCGGCGCGGCGAACGCACGTCGCCGTCGCCGCTGCCGTCGTCATCAATTTCGCGCAGACGATCGTTCGCGAGCAATGGCTTCACGGCCATCACGAGCACGCACTCGACGAAGCCGATCGCGACGAACGTGCCCGCCTGCGCGAGCAACGTGGCCAGCGGCATATCGCGCCACCACAGCGTGCCGATCACGGCCACGCTCGTCATGGTCGCGGCCAGGCCGCCGCCGAATGACGTCAGCCACGCGGCAGCCGCAACGGCCGCATAGAAAGGCAGCGGCGCAAATGGCGCGTGCTCGCCGACGACGCGAATCGCCCACGCCTGCAGCGCGGACGCCAGCCCGACGGCCAGCACGATCCATGCACCCTGCCGTAACAGCTCACGGTTCAGGGTCCTCATTGCATCCTTGCATCGCGCCGGCCCCCGTCGCGCGGCATCGTGCCGCTTGTCGGCCATCCGGCATTGTCGTCGAGCGTGCCGAGCGAGCATGGTGGTATCAGCAAGCAACATGCCCGATGCGGGCCTGGGGCGGTGTCCGGACCGAGGATGGTCGGACCGGCGTCATGCCGGCCGTCTGTTCGGCCGCAGCCGGTCCGGCACCGGTCGAAGTCGCGGTCCGCCCGGGAGGAATGCAATCGCAACCGGCTTTTTCATCGGGTTTCTGTAAAAAGGCGCCGGTGGATCGTTCCACGGGTTCGCGGAAAGACCGATGGGCGATTTCTTCCGCCCACGCCGCGCACATTGGAAATTTCTATTCAGCGGCACCTTCGCGGCCGTTTCGCTGTCGATGATAAATATTGCAATGAACGGAACACGTGATGCCGATTTTCAAAACGGCCCGCTAACGCCGATGGTCGAAACCGCAAACCGGTCGAAGCAGCGCGCAGACGGCCGCCGGCTGTCGGGCCGGTCCTCCGCGATGCGCACGCTGCTCGGCCGCATCGAGAAAATCGCGCCGACGCGCGCCAGCGTGATGATTGCCGGCGAAAGCGGGGTCGGCAAGGATATCGTCGCGCGCCGGCTGCACGATCTCAGCGCGCAGCGGGATGGGCCGTTCGTGCCCGTGAACTGCGGCGCGATTCCGCCCGATATTGCCGAGTCGCAATTGTTCGGGCACGAGAAAGGCAGCTTTACCGGCGCGATCGCGCAGCGGGAAGGGTTTTTCGAAGCCGCACGCGGCGGCACGCTGCTGCTCGACGAGATCGCGGAAATGCCTGCGGCGCTGCAGGTGAAGCTGCTGCGGGCAATCGAGTCGAACGCGATCGTGCGGGTGGGCGGTACCGAGCCGATTCCGCTCGACGTGCGGATCGTGTCGGCCACCCGCCACAATCCGGCCGACGCCGTGCGCGACGGCCGGCTGCGCGAGGACCTATTCTATCGCCTCGCCGCGTTCGCGTTATACGTGCCGCCGCTGCGCCAGCGCGACGGCGACATCGAGACGATCGCGCTGGAATTCGTCGATACGCTGAACGCGCGGCACCGCTCGCACAAGCGGCTGACCGACGCGGCGATCGCGGCGCTGCGCGCGTATTCGTGGCCCGGCAACGTGCGCGAGCTGCACAACACGCTCGAGCGCGCGTACATCCTAGCGGACGACGGCATCGACGTCGCGCTGCCGAAGCAGGCGATGCCGCCCGACCGCACGTCGGAGAGCGCAATGGCGCTGCCGCTCGGCGCGACGCTGCATCACGCGCAGCAGCGCTTCATCGCGGCGACGCTGCGTCATTTCGACGGCAACAAGCCGCGCGCGGCGAAAGCGCTCGGGATCAGCCTGAAGACGCTCTACAACCGGCTCGCGCTGATGCGCGACCGTGGCCGCTCCTGAGCGGCACGGCCGCGCATCCGGCGGGCCGCGTCATGCGACCTTGAACTGCCCGACCGTCGTCGCCAGCGCGTTCGCCTGCGACTGCAGCGCGGTTGCGGCCGCCGTCGACTGTTCGACGAGCGCCGCGTTCTGCTGCACCATTTCGTCGAGCTGCGTGACCGCGCGATTCACTTCCTGGATGCCGCGCGTCTGCTCGTTCGCCGCGTGCGTGATCTCGGAAATGATCGTCGTCACGTTCGACACGTTGGACACGATCTCGCGCATCGTGTCGCCGGCCTGACGCACCTGCCCGGACCCGGCCGACACGCTCGCGACCGTCGATTCGACCAGCACCTTCACTTCGCGCGCGGCCTGTGCGCTGCGTTGCGCGAGGCTGCGCACTTCCTGCGCGACGACCGCGAAGCCGCGGCCCTGCTCGCCCGCGCGCGCCGCTTCGACGGCCGCGTTCAGCGCGAGGATGTTGGTCTGGAATGCGATCCCGTCGATCACGCCGATGATGTCGCCGATCCGGCCCGACGCTTCCTCGATCTTCCCCATCGTCGCGACGACGTCCGACACGACCACGCCGCCGTGCGACGCGATCCGCGACGCGGCTGCCGCGCGTTCGTCGGCCTGGCCGGCGGCTGCCGCCGACTGGCCGACGGTGGCCGTGATTTCTTCCATCGAAGCGGCCGTTTCCTCGAGGCTCGCCGCCGCCGATTCGGTGCGCGACGACAGGTCCTGGTTGCCCGCCGCGATTTCGTTCGCAGCCGTGCGCACCGATTCGCTCGCGTCGCGGATCTGGCGCATCACGTCGTTCAGCTTGTCGATGAAGCTGTTGAACGAGCGCGCGATGTCGGCGACTTCGTCGCGGCCGTCGGCCGGCAGGCGCTGCGTCAGGTCGCCCGCGCCCGAGCCGATCGCGGCCATCGCCTGACGCACCAGCGACAGGCGGCGGAACGCGGTCGCGGTGATCGCGCCGATGATCAGCGATGCGACGCCGACGATCACGATCAGCGTGATCAGCGACGCGGTCAGCAGCGAGCGCATCCCGGCCGTCGCCTCGGTCTTGTCGAGCAGCACCAGCGCGTACCAGTCGGTGCCCGGCACGGGCCGCGCGCGCACCAGCTTCGCATCGCCGCCGACACCGACCTCGACGGGCGCGGTCGCGGCCGCGATCGACGCGGCGCTCGTCGCGCCGAGCTCGGGCGACACGTCGGCGACCGGCTTCAGCGTGAGCTTCGGGTTCGGGTGCGCGACGACGTGGCCGCTGCTGTCGATCAACATCCCGAAGCTCGCGGGCGTCGGGTGGATCGACTTCACGTTCGCGATCACGCTGTCCATTGCGACGTCCGCGGCGACCACGCCCTTCAGCGCACCGTCGCGCAGGATCGGCACCGCGAACGTGACGACCAGGTTGCCGGTGCCGGCGTCGACGTAAGGCGGCGTGACGACCGGCTTGCCGGCCTGCGCGGCCTGCTTGTACCACGGGCGGCCGGTCGGATCGTAGTCGGGCGGGATGCCGGTCGGATCGGAGAAGCGGAACGTCTTGTCGGCATAACCCGCGTAGACGTTCGTGAAGCCGCCGGCCGCGGCCATCTGCTTGAACACAGGCAGCGGATCGGGCGCCAGCGCGGCATCCTGCAGCGACGCGATCATCCGGCTGCGGGTGGCGACCCAATCGGCGATCCCGACCACGTGGCCGCTCGCGACGGAGGTCAGGTTGCGGTCGATCGCGTCGTCGTTGTACGAGCGTGCGATGAAGTAGTTGATCAGCGTGGTGGCGACGAGCGCGAATACGACGATGGCGACGCACGCGGCAAGGATGCGGGCGCGGATGGACGAGAACATGGCAACGACTCGGTAAGGGAGCGCGAACGCGCGGTGGACCAGTTCACCGTGTAAACGGCAAACGCGCCGCTTACTTGAGGCCGTTGTGACGATTCAGGGAAATGTACGACGAAAGGCGCCGCCGGCTGTCGGCGGATCGTCAGGAGACTGCCGTGCCTGACCGGTGCCCGCGCGCAGGTCGCCGGACGCGGCGACGGTGCCGACCACCTCGTGCGCGGAAATCACCGGGCGTTTCGGGTTGGCCGGTTCGCCGTCGGCCGCATGCGTGAAGGTCGAGCGGAATTGGGCCGCGGCCCGGCGACGGATCGGGTAACGCCCGCGGCGTCAGCCGCGGCGAGCGCCCGTCATAGCCGATGGCTCGGGCGCGGATCGGATTCAGTGGGCGGCGTATCGGCCCGCGTGTCGCGGTCGAGATCGTCCTGCTGGCGCATCCGTTCGCGCAGGTGCCGGATCGCAAACACGTGGATGTAGTCGTGCACACGCGCGCCGGACGACAGCACGCGCACTTCGTCGTCGAGCATCGCGCGCAACTGGTCTGCGCCGATCGCACGCTGTTGGGCGGCTTCCTTGAGTGAATCGAGCAAATTGTCCTTGGACATCGACGAACTCCTGACGGTCGAGGAACGAAAAGAAGACGGTACTGGAAGTTTAGAGACTGGACGGCTGCGCGGCGTGCGGTGCGCCGGAGCATATTTGCGCGCGATCAACGGCACGTTGCGTGCCGCCGTGCCGATCCGTCTCCGGACCGGCTGCGCCTGATTCGCGGCGCAAACCGCCCGCGAACGAAACTGGAAGCCCTGCCACGCCACCCCGGGGCGCGGCACCGGTCGACGGGCTGACGATGGAACGCCGCGCGACACCGATGCAGTTGGGGAACTTAGACCGGCCGAAATCATGCGTCAAGCGGCGTCTGCGGCACCCCGCTCATTCGTCGGAACGAACGCGCCGGATCACGGCAGATACACCGCACCCGCCGATCGGCCGCCACGCGTGTCAGCGGATTCCGATACGCACCGCGCAATGCCTGACAGCGACTTCAGCGCCCGCTGCTTGGCAGCGCGTTGCCGCCGCCCGATACTGATGGCATGAACAAAGCGTTCATACCGGGTCATCGCCCAGCCGGCCATCGAGCCGGCATGCGGGGTCCGGCGCAGGAGACCAACCATGACACATCGCAACTTTGCAGGCCGGGACGGCCAGCGGCACGCGTCGGGCAATGCGCGCGCCCTGCCCGCCCGGGCCGGGTCGGCCGGCATCCGTCCGTCCGACGATCTCGACACCTTGCTCGCGCTCGCACGCGAAGCCGGGCTGCTCGTCACGCTCGACGGGCAGATCGGCCGCGAAAAGTACCAGAGCGTCGCGGGGTCGGTACTCGCGCTGCAACGGTTCGCCGCGGCACTCTGCGCGCGGGCCGCGGACGACGCGCCGGCCGTTTCGGAGTCGCGCCGCAAGGCGCGCCCCGGCTGGCCGCATGCGAACCGGCTGCGCAATCGCACATGCGGCGTGTGCGCACCGCTGCATGCCGTGCGCCGACGCCCGCATGTACGCCGCAGCGCCGGCCGCCGGCACACTCTGCGGTCGACGCTTCGCACCCTCTGAGCGCGCACGCAGCAGGCACGGCACGGGGCCGTGCGATGGCCTGGCGCGACAGAAACTTCTACGAGGCCCGCGGCGTGCCGCGCATGGACGGCGATGCCATGCATGCCGCGAGCGTCCGCCGGCCCGCATCGACTGCGCGCCATTACGTGCGATGGCGTGCCGTTCCACACGGCGGCATTCACGACAGTTCCTGCGGGGAAAAGAAATCTGACGGGGCCAGCAATGCGGAAAGCGGACGGGGTGACTCGCACCCCGCCCGTCCTCCAAGGCAGCGGTCGGCTGCCTACCCTCGTGCCAGAGAGTCCCTGGTCGGACGATGCGCCATGCAATGCGAGGCGCGGCTCCTGAAAAGGATGGGTCGGCGACCAACGTGCCGTCGATCGATGCCCGCGTTCATGCGCGACGGTCATTACATTTGCACGACAGACCTGCTGCGTCGGCGGATACTCCATAAATATCTCACGCGATGCGCACGACGTTTCTGACGCAGATCAACCGAAACCCGCTTCGTGCGCGACACCGCGCCAGTCACTCCGCGCCACGCACGAGCAAGACAGGCACTTGCGCGAGGTGAGCAACGCGGCGCGCGACGCTGCCGATCAGCCAGGCGGCGATGCCGCGCCGGCCGTGCGAGCCGACCACCAGCAGTTCCGCGCGCCAGTGCACGGCGTCGCGCATCAGCGCATGGGCCACATCGTCGCTGGTCGGACGCGTTTCGACGATACCGCGCTTGGTCGGGTTACCGGTCGCATGGAACAGCGGACCGACCTTCGCGAGTGCATCCTCGCCCTCCGCACGGTAAGCATCCTCGAGCGCGCGCACCGGCACGAAATCCGTCAGACGAACCGCGCGATCGATCACGTACGCCGCGTACAGCAACGTCGTCGGCGCCGCGAAGCCGAGCCCGACACGCACCGCGTGCAGCGACGGCTCGCTGCCGTCGACCGCGAACATCAGCCGCTGCAGCGTGCCGTCCGACGGACGTGCATAGCCGGCCGGCACGATCAGCAGCGCGCAGCGCGCGCGTGTCGTCAGCGTGTCCGACATCGCGCCTTCGACGAGCCGCAGCAGCCCGTGATGCGGATTCGCGCCGACCACGAGCACGTCAGCGCGCCACGCCAGCGTGTCGTTCACCAGCGCATCGGCGACCGTGCCGCCCGTGACCGACGTATCGACGACGACCTGCTCGACCTCGATGCCGCTGTCGTCGAACAGCGCCGCGATCCGCGCGTTGGTGGCTTGCGCCTCGCGGATCATGTCCTCGCGCGCCGACGTCAGCAGCGCGTCGATGCGCGGGATGTCGGGCAATACGAGGCGCGGGTTGTCGATCGTGCAGACGATGCGCAATCGCATGCCGGGGCGCAGCAGCGTGCGCGCGTAGCGCGCGGCGGCCAGCGATTCGGGCGTCGGATCGACGGCCAGCGCGATTCGCGCGAGCGTCGGGATAGGCTGAGCAGGCTGCATGGCGAAGGCCTCCGTGCGTGTGCGTCGTCGCGGAACGACGACGGGAGCTTCGCGCGGAAGCGGCGTGCAGCGGCCGGGCGGCCGAACGGCTGGCACGGTCGCGAGGATCGCCGGGTGACCGCGCGAAGCGCGGACAAGCAATGCGTTCAGCATAGGCCGTCCGGCCCACGCGCGCATGATCGCGATCAACGATCGCGCAGGCCCTGCCCGTACCGCTTGCGACTTCGTCGGCACCGATGCCGCCGATTTACTTGGACAACGTCGCGCGCACCGTATATTCGCCTTCGAGCGCACCGTGTTCGGGACGCACGAAATAGCGCGACGAATCGAGATCGGCCGGCAGTGGCTCGACCGGATAGCCGTGCTTCTCCCACGCATCGAGGCCGCCCTTCAGCGCCCGGATGTTGTGGATCATCTTCTTGCGCTGCATCTTCGCGATCAGGCGCTTCGCGGTGGCCTCGTTCGGGCACACGCAATAAACGACGATCGGCCGTTTCAGCATTTCCGGGTCGAGCAGGTCCGGCGAATCGAGATCGACCGGCACCGCGCCGGCGATCCGGTACGGCTCGCGTTCGCGAATCGCTTTCGGCCGCGCGTCGAAGATCAGCGGCGGCTCGTCCGACGTCATCATCTCGACGAGCTGCGGCGGCGAGATGCGCACCTGCGCGAGATAGCGGCGGAACTGCACGCGGCGCACCCAGCGGTACAGCAGGAACGTGATGAAGATCGCGAGGAACGCGTCGAGGATCGTGCCGCCGCTCGCGCGCACCCACAGCACGAACTGGACGATCTGGTCGTGAATGGCCGCGCCGCCGACTAGCCAGAACG
Source organism: Burkholderia sp. GbtcB21 (assembly GCF_019091065.1). Taxonomy (NCBI): domain Bacteria; kingdom Pseudomonadati; phylum Pseudomonadota; class Betaproteobacteria; order Burkholderiales; family Burkholderiaceae; genus Burkholderia; species Burkholderia sp. GbtcB21. Next base: position 269,409 of record NZ_JAGXKA010000001.1, on the reverse strand, counting down.
CGGCCCACAGCGACGCGCCGGCCAGATCCCAGAACAGGAACACGCCGACGCCGATCGCGGTCGTGCCGAGCAGCGGCGCCGACACGAGGCCGAGGCCCGGCAGGAACTTGGACAGCACGAGCAGCGGCGCGCCGTATCGTTCGAATACGTTACGCGCGAAGCGCAGCGTCGTGTCGAGCGACAGCGAGAAGCGCACGAGGCCGTTCAGCAGGCGCCGGCCGCGCGTGCGGCCCATGAAGAACCACAGCGAATCGGCGAGCATCGTCGCACCGATCGCCGCCGCGAACATGCTGGCCCAGGACGCCTGCCCCATCGCCGCCATCGTGCCGCCGAGAATCAGCATCGGCACGGCCGGCACCGGCACGCCGAGCTGCGTGATCAACACGCTCGCGAACACGGCCCACGGGCCGAGCGACGATGGAATTGCAATGGGAAAGTGCCACACGGCGGCGCTCCTGGAAGACATGCGGGCCGCGCGACGGGGGCCGTCGGACCGGCTGCGCAACGGCCGCCGCGGCACGTCCGCAGCAGACCTTGTGCATCACGGGCATTCTAAACGGGTTTGGCCGGGATCGCGCGGAACACACGCCATCGGCGCGGGCTTCGGGCCGATGGTTGCACCGCTCTGACAATCACGCGTCCGGGCGCTGCGCGAGCCTTGCGACGTGCTCCGCGTAGTCGGGAAACGCGGCAGCCAGAGCGGCTGCGTCGGCCAGCTCGAATTCCGCGAACTCGAACCCCGGCGCAACCGTGCAGCCGACCAGCGCGACGTGCTCCGGCGACGCGCAGCGCGCGCCGAACCAGCGCCCGGCCGGCACGACCGTCTGGAACACGGTGCCCGGATGCGTGAGCGGGTTGCCGAGCCGGTGGATCGTCAGCCCGTCGCGCTCGTCGAGCACCCACACTTCGAGCGGATCGCCTGCGTAGAAATGCCAGACCTCGTCGGAGCGGATCCGGTGCCACGACGAATATGCGCCGTCGCACAGCAGGTAGTAGATCGCGGTCGATGCGGCGCGCGGCGCGCCGTCGGCCGGACGCACGACCGAATCGGCCGCGCGGTAGGTTTCGCGGAAATAGCCGCCCTCGGGGTGCGGCTGCAGGTCGAACTGGCGGATCAGGTCGGTGGCGGAAATCGGCATGGCGGATGACGTCGGTAACGTGAGAAACCGGCATCCGGCTAGGGCCCGGTTCGTCGCGGATGCGACCGGGTGCCGCCGGATACCGCTGCGTCGATCGCCGCAGCCATGCGCGCGGCGAGGAAACGGACGTGGTCGATGCTGCCAGAACTGCGGGTCGGGATGCAACCCGCGGGCATGGAACGGCGGCCATGCGCGCACATCCGGGGCACCCTCGTCCGGACGACGCATGCGCCGAACGTGACAGGCGCACTCACGCGCGCTGCGCCGATCTGCGCGTCGCGCGTTCCATCAAACCGACATCCGGCAAAGGCGCGCGGCAGTCTCCTGCCCGCAACCGCTCATGCGTCAGCAACGCACCGCATGTCACGCGGTCGCCGGCGCGCCCCGCGTGCCCGGCTCGCTGTGCCGTACCAGCAGCACGGGCCGGTCGGCCGTGCGCAGCAGCGATTCCGCGACGCTGCCGAGCAGCAGCCGGCGCAGCCCGTGCCGCCCGCTCGTGCCCATCACGATCAGGTCGGCGTCGGTTTCGGCCGCCGTGCGCATCAGCACCGTGGCGACATCCTCGCCGTACGCGTCGAGCGCGCGCACGGTGCCCGGCACGTGCTGCTGAGCGAGTTCCGCTTTCGCAGCGTCGAGCACCGGCGTCGCGGCAGCGGTGGCCGCCGCATCGCCGTCGCGCTCGGCTGCGAAGCCCGCGTCGACGTCGACGAGCTGCGGCCGATGCTCGACGACATACGCGCAGGTGACCTCGCCGCCGGACGCCGCCGCGATCCTGATCGCCTCGCTCAGCGCGAGACGCGCGCTCGGGCCGCCGTCGAGCCCGACGAAAATCCGCTTGTACATGGTCCGTCCCTCCGACCGGGCACGCGTCGCGCGTTGTACGACGACGGCCCGTTACCGCAAGCCAACCCGGTGCCGGCTTGCCTGCCGAACAGTCTGCCCCACGTGCCGACGCGCTCGTTGACGCGCGTCAAGCGCGGCCGGCGCGCCCGCTGCTCCACGCCGTTTGCCGCATTTTCAGCTGACCCTATTACATAAAACGTGTAAAACGCGCACAATTTCATCTTCAAAATAGACGCTGTACGCAGCCGGTGCGAGTTTTGCCCGGTTTTGCCGCGCTGCCCGAGTGCTGCGGGCCGCCCCGACAACAGAATGGCCATCGAATGACCGCCAGTGGAACCCCAACGCGTGATTCCCGAGGGCCCACGCGCCTCCAGAGCATGTTACGCCAGCCGCTTGCGGCTGGCATCGTCGCGCTGTGCGCCGGCGCGGTGCTGTCGCTCGGCGTCGCGCTGCTGGTGCGCGAGCAGTGGCAAGGCGCCGTCCGTACGCGCTTCGAGCGCCGCACGACGCACGTGAGCGCGATGCTGCGCCACGAGCTGCAGTCCGGCGTCGCCGTGCTCGAAGGCGCGCGCGGCGCATTCAGCCTGGTCCCGGAAATGACGCCCGAGCAATGGCGCCGGTATGCGGAGACGCTCGATCTCGACAGCGGCCGCTCGCCGGTCCGGCAGATCGGCTATGTGCCGCTGCCGCCCGCGACACGCAGCGCCCTCGCCGGCTCGAAACCGATGCCGGGCGGCGCGCTCGCGGCCGCGGCGCTCAGCGCGCCCCCGTCGAGTTCGCCCGTCGTGCGCTTCGGCGCGTCCGACGCGGCGCCGCTGGCGCGCGCGCTGCAGACCGGCGACATCGCGCTCGGCGTTCACCCGGCCGACGACGACACGTCCCGCGACGCGCGCACCCTCACCCTGTTCCTGCCCGTGAGCACCTCGCCGCATGCGGCCGCCACGCCGTCCGGCACGCGCGAAGCCGGCGCCGACGGGATGCTGTTCGCGGCGCTGAGCCCGCGGCGCCTGATCGAGCGCGCGCTCGACGCGGAACGCGGGATCGACCTGTGGATGACCGCCGGCGGCGATCCGCGCGCGATCGTCAGCGTCGAAACGACGACGGACGAGGCATCGGCTTCGCCCGACCTGCTGCGGCGCACCGACGTGCTGAATTTCGGCGGCACCGTGCTGACGCTCGCCTATTCCGCTGACGGCCGCCCGAGCGCAACCGGCGCGCAGCGCGCGGCCGGCACCGTGCTTGCCGCCGGACTGATCGCGTCGTTCGCGTTCGCGGCGCTCGTCCATGCGCTGATGCGCGGCCGGTCCGGCGCCACGGCCGATTCCGGCGCGAGCAGCCGCGGCATCCTCAACGAGGCGCGGATGATGGGCATTATCCGTTCGTCGATGGAAGCGATCATCACGATCGACGAGAAGCAGACGGTCGTGATCTTCAATCCGATGGCCGAGCAGGTGTTCGGCGTGTCCGCGATGGAGGCGATCGGCGCGCCGCTGTCGCGCTTCATCCCCGAGCGGTTCCGCGCCGCGCACGCGCGGCATGTCGACCAGTTCGGCGTGACGGGCGTTTCCGAGCGGCAGATGGGCCGCCAGCGCGTGCTGTTCGGGCTGCGCGCCAGCGGCGAGGAATTTCCGATCGAGGCGTCGATCTCGCAGATTCGCGACGCGTCGGGCAAGCTCTATACGGTGATGCTGCGCGACATTACCGAGCGGCTGCGCGCCGAGAATGCGCTGAAGCAATCGCGCGAGGAATTGCGCGAACTGTCGGCGAACCTGCAGAACGTGCGTGAAGAAGAAAAGACGCGCATCGCGCGCGAGCTGCACGACGACCTCGGCCAGCAGCTCACCGCGCTGAAGATGGACCTGTCGGTGGTCGAGCAGCAGTTGCGCGTACCCGGCCGCGCGCAGCCGGACGAAGGCATGCTGTCGCACTTGCAGGGCATGCGGCGGCTGATCGACGCGACGGTCGCGTCGGTGCGGCGCATCGCGGCCGACCTGCGGCCGGTGATGCTCGACGATCTCGGCCTCGTGCCCGCGATCGAATGGCTCGCAAACGATTTCACGAACCGCTACGGGATCGATGTCGAGCGTCACATCGAAACGGGCGGCCTTACGTTCACCAGCGCGGGCGCGACCACGCTGTTCCGCATCGTCCAGGAAGCACTGACGAACGTCGCGCGCCATGCGGATGCGACGCGCGTCGCGCTGCGGCTCGACATCGAGGACGGCTTCTGCGTGCTGCGCGTCGCGGACAACGGCCGCGGCGCGGCGCCCGGCGGCGCGGTCCACGAGGACAAATCGTTCGGCCTGATCGGCATTCGCGAGCGCGCGCACATGCTCGGTGGTACCGTGACGATCGACACCGCGCTCGCGCGCGGTTTCTCGATTACCGTCGCGTTACCGCTCAGTACCGTTCAACAGGAAACCCTCATCACATGATCAAGGTGCTCATCGCCGACGACCATACGCTCGTGCGCGACGGTCTGCGGCACATCCTCCAGAACGCCAGCGGATTCGAGGTGGCCGGCGAAGCCTGCGACGGCCCGTCGACGATCGCGCTCGTGCGTTCGACGCCCGCGCAGGTGCTCGTGCTCGACCTGTCGATGCCGGGCCGCAACGGCGTCGAACTGATCAAGCAGATCAAGGACGAGAAGCCCGCGCTGCGCGTGCTCGTGCTGACGATGCACGCGGAGCAGCAATACGCAGTGCGCGCGTTCCGCGCGGGTGCGTCAGGCTATCTGACGAAGGAAAGCGCGAGCGCCGAGCTGGTCGGCGCGGTCACGAAGGTGGCGTCGGGCGGCGTCTACGTGAGCCTCGCGATGGCCGAGCAGTTCGCGCAGAGCCTGAACGAGCCGGCCGAGACGCTGCCGCACCAGCGGCTGTCCGATCGCGAATTCGACGTGTTCCGGCGGATCGCCGCCGGCCAGACGCTGACCGAGATCGCACACGCGCTGTGCGTGAGCGCGAAGACGGTCAGCACCTACAAGACGCGAATCCTGGAAAAGATGCAGATGCCGCACGAAGCGGCGCTGGTGCGTTACGCGATGCGGCACAAGCTGCTCGACGAAACGGACGACGTGTAACGGACGACGTGTAGCAGCGGATGGCAGGCTTGACCGGCCGCGCGGCATGCGGCCGGTAACTGTAACGGTGCGTGACTTTTACCTGGCGGGCACCGGGCACGCGAGATCGCCTTCCTCGCAGGACAGATAGGCCTTCAGCGTTTCCGTGCGCGCTTTCGTCAGATCGTCGAGGCAGGTCGATACGACCATCGGGTATACGCTGCCGCCCTCGGCGTTCGCGCTGGAGAAACCGCATTCGGCATCGCGGTATGCAATCCACGCGCGCTGCGCATTCACCAGTTTGTCGGCAAGCGGCCGTGCATCGCGCAGGCGCGCGGTGACGGCCTGGTAGGTCCGGTTCAAATCCCCGTCGGATTTCTTGTACGCGCGATCGGCACACGCCGTCATCGTCGCCTGATCCGTTGCGTCCGCACAATTCGCCTGTGCATGAGCGACGTTCGCCGCCAGTGCCAGCGAGCACAGCAGACCGGTCAAGACACGCATGGATGCTCCTTGTTGTTCGTTGAAGTCGTGGAAGCCGGTGCGGAGCCTGATGCCCCTGCCGCGCCTCGGCGCGCGGCGACACCGTCCGCGATGCTAGCGCACGCGCGTCCGCTTGTCAGCCGGCATCATGCTCGCGCGTCGGCTTGCATATCATCCACGCGCACCTACACTGGAAAAATTGATACGCCGCTTCAGGCCAGCGCTATCGCATCCATCCCGTCCCGCTTCCGCGCATTTCCCAGCGCATTTCGCGTTCGTGCCGCCGAGCGGGCATGACGTTTCGTCAGCCGGTTTCCTCTGCCTTGCGCAACGCGCAATCGCCATCGCTCTCTGGAGGAAATCATGAGCTATCACCTGGAAGGCCGTCTGCTCGAGGTCTGCAACTGTCGCGTACTGTGCCCGTGCTGGATCGGCGAGGATCCGGATTTCGGCGTGTGCGACACCATCGTCGCATGGCATGTCGACAAGGGCACGGTCGATGGCGTCGACGTCGGCGGCAACACGATCGCCGCGGTGTGCCGCGTGCCTGGCAATATCCTGGAAGGCAACTGGACGGCCGCGATCTACGTCAGCGACACGGCGTCCGCCGAGCAGGAGCAGGCGCTGCTCAAGGTCTACACGGGACAGGCCGGCGGCCCGATCGCCGAACTCGCGAAACTGATCGGCAAGGTCGTGTCGATCGAGCGCGCACCGATCCGGTTCGACGTCGAAGGCGCGCGCGGCACGCTGTCGATCGGCACCGACTATCACGCGGAACTCGAGCCGTACCTGGGCCCGAGCGGCGCGCAGACGACGCTGACCGACACCGTGTTCTCGACCGTGCCCGGCGCCCCCGTGTTCGTCGGCAAGGCGCCCGTCTACCGGTCGAAGAATGCGGCGATCGGCATCGACCTCGATCTGAAGAATCACAACGCGTTGCAGAGCACGTTCCTGTTCGACGCGTGAATCGCGATCGCACGGAAACGGCCATGGCAGCGTCGCTGCATCGGCGCCTGTTTCCGCTGGTGCTCACGAGCCTCGTCGGATTCGCGTGGGTCACGTTGTGGGCGTGGACGCGCAGTCCGTACGGGCGTTATCTCGAGCACGGCGACGGTGCCGCCTCCGAACCGTTCAGCGCACTTTGTCGCGCGCTGCCGGGCGGCGCGCTATGGCTGCCGGCCGTGTTCGACGCGGCGGCCTGGACGCTGATGATCCTTGCGATGATGCTGCCGACCACGCTGGCGCTGTTCGATGCGTTCGCGCGCGTCGTCGCGAACCGCCCCGACCAGGCGCGCCTGCTCGCGCTCGTCGGCGTCGGCTACGTCGTCGTGTGGAGCGGATTCGGCCTCGTGGCGCACGGGCTGCATGCACTGGTGCTGACGGGCGTCGCGCATGTGCCGGCGCTCGCGTGGCGCGGCTGGCTGATCGGCGCGGCCGTGTTTGCGCTCGCCGGCGCATTTCAGTTCAGTTGGCTGAAGGAACACTGCCTGGACCGGTGCCGCACCCCTTTCAGTTTTGTGATCAGCCGCTGGCGCGGCCGCACGCCGTTGCGCAACGCATTTGTGCTGGGCGCAAGCCACGGGCTCTTCTGCGTCGGGTGCTGCTGGGCGCTGATGCTGCTGATGTTCGTCGTCGGCGCCGGCAGTCTCGGCTGGATGCTGTCGCTCGCCGCGCTGATGGCCATCGAAAAGAATGCGGCGTGGGGACGGCAGCTCACGGCGCCGCTCGGCGCCGCGCTGTTCGGCGTGGCCATGCTGATCGTCGCGAACCACGCGTGAGGCCCGCGATGCGCCCGCCCGCCTCCGCATTCCCGCTGCACGTACGGCCGGGCGTGCGGGTCGCCGCGCTGACGTCCGTCGCGATGCTCGCATTCGCGTCGAATTCGCTGCTGTGCCGGCTCGCGCTGCAGGCCGGGCGGATCGACGCGGCCAGCTTCGGCAGCCTGCGCCTCGTGTCGGGCGCGCTGATGCTCGCGATCGTTGCCCGCGCGGGTGCGCGACGGCCCGCCCCGCCCGCGGACTGGCCCGCGGCGGCGATGCTGTTCGCCTATGTCGCGTGCTTCTCGTTCGCGTACCTGACCGTCAGTGCCGCAACCGGCGCGCTGATCCTGTTCGGCGCGGTGCAACTGACGATGTTCGCGGCGGGATGGCGCGCCGGCGAACGGTTCGCCCCGGCGGGCTGGGCCGGGTTCGGCGTCGCGCTCGGCGGGCTGCTGTATCTCGTGTCGCCGGGGCTCGCGGTACCGACGCCGCAAGGCGCGGCGCTGATGACCGTCGCCGGCATTGCATGGGGCATCTATTCGATACGCGGCCGCAAGCCTGCCGATCCGGTCGCGGCGACCGCCGGCAACTTCCTGCGTGCCGCACCGCTGGCGCTCGCGTTGAGCGTCGCGCTCGCCGCCCGCATGCGCGTGACGCCGGCCGGCGTCGCGCTTGCCGTGCTTTCCGGTGCGCTCACCTCGGGCCTCGGCTACGTCGTCTGGTATGCCGCGCTGCGGCACCTCACGGCCATGCGCGCCGCGGCAATCCAGTTGTCCGTGCCGCCGATCGCCGCGTGCGGCGCCGTGCTGTTCCTGTCCGAGCAGCCGACCTGGCGGCTCGCGCTCGCATCGGCCGCCATCCTCGGTGGCGTCGCAGGGGTGCTCGCGACCCGTGCCCGCCATGCGGGCACCGCGCCGTAATGCCAGGCCGGCGCACCGCGCTCGCCCCGGCTCATTCGGGTATGCGGAAACGAAAAACCCGTACACGGATACCGTGCACGGGTTTCGGGGGAACCTGCAAACCGGGCGCCGTTGCTGGCGCCGGCCGGCTTAGTGGCCGAAGTACACCGACGAACGATCGGCGGCGGCCGGCACGACCACGCGTTGGCCCGACTGCGACGTCGCAGCGGCATTCGCGCCGTAGCCCGTTGCGTCAGCCTGCGCGCCGGTGTTCTGCGCGGCAGCGATCTTTGCCTGTGCGGCCTGGATGTTTTCCGGGTAGTTCACCCAGTCGTTCGGGTTGTAGCCGGCCTTTTCGAGCTGGACCAGCTCGGCACGCACTTGCGCGCGCGTCAGCGGCTGCTGGTTCGATTGGGCGAACGAGACGACCGGTGCGGCCACCAGGGCGGCCAGTGCAACTGCCTTGATCAGCGATTTCATGATGCGTTACCTCCAGGATTGTTTTGTCAGGCGCTTCGGACTCGGGGTCGTTGCGCATGAGTAGAAGTCTAGGAGGCGCGACTATCAGGGTAAATACTTAAATCGCAAATTCACTGTTGACGGAAACCGTACAATTTCGCCGGAATAACCACAATCATCAGACGATTATCGGCATTCATGCGCCGAATGCTGCGATACGGCATCCGGCGCGCGCGGCCCACGCGTCAGCGCGATGGGTCGATATCCGCCGACGCCATCAGCCTGTCGAACAGCAGTGCCTTGAGGCGGACCAGGTCGTCGGCGCCGGTCTCGCCGAACGCCGCGTGATGCAGCGTCAGTGCCGGCGCCGCCGGATCGGCATGCACGGCCCGCACCGTGCCGTCGAGCGCCAGCTGCTCGACGCGGTCGCCCGCCTCGTACGGCAGCAGCACGCGCAGCGGCTCTCCGCTTGCGGCGATCGTCCGGTCGACCGCGATCGACAGCCCGCTCAGGCTGATGTCGTGCACCATTCCGATGCCTTCCACCCCGTCGGCTCCACCCGTGCAGCAGGCCGCGATCCGCGCGGGCACGCGCGGCTCCGCGCGCGTACGCAGCCGGTCGACGAAGCCGGGCGGCGACAGGATCATGAACGGCGCGGCGCCCGACACCTGCACCGACTCGACCGTCGCGCCGAAACGGGACACCGCGGCCCGGCCGATCGCGACCGCTTCGATGTCGTCGCCGCGCGCGAAGTCGAACACGGCCGCCGGCTGCGGCTCGACGAACAGCGCGCCCGACGTTGCGACACCGATCAGCCGGAAGCGCTGCAGCGCGCGTGTCGTGCCGACCCGGCGGCGGATGCCGATCGCGGCACCGGCCGACAGCCCCATGCGCGGGGCTGGCGGCACCGGTGCACGCGGATCGGCATCGGCGTCATCGCGCACGCGCACGGGCCGGAAATGGTCGAACAGGAAAGCATGCTGCGCGGCATCGCTCAGCGTCGTGCCGGCCGGCAGCAGCGCGGCGCCGTCGGCATCGTAGAGATCGAAGCCGAGCGGAACGCCAACGGAGAGGTCGTCGCGCACGAGCGCGACGTAGTCGGTGGGAGGTCGCATCGGAGAAGCGCGGAACGACCGCGCGAGCTGTCGTGACACCATGATTACGGCAGCGTCGCGCGAAATCTGAACGGCTTCGTTACTGCGAGGCGCCCGTCGCATCGGGAGCGACCGGCGCGGGCGGCTGGGCCGGCGTGGTGGCCGGCGCCGCACCGATGCCCGCACTGCCGTCGCTCGTCGTACTTGCGCCCACTGCCGGCGGCTGCGCCGTCTGCGGCTGCGATGCGCCTGGCGACAACGCGGCGGCCGATGCGGCCACTTCGGACGCCGGTATCCATTCCTCGACGATGCCGCCGGACGCCGCTTCGGGCGCCGATGCCGCCGACGCGGCCGATGCCGCGCCTTCGTCGGCCTCCGATGAAGGCGCCATGCGCTGCGTCCTGACTGGCGCGGGCGCCTTCGTCGGCTCGGGCCTGAACCACGTGTCGAACAGATCCGTCGCACGCTCGCGCAGCGACGCGAACCAGCCGGGCGACGGCTCGGTATCGAATTTCGCCTTCGTGTCGACGATCCGGGCGCGCTGCGCGCGCTGGAAGAAATCGCCGACGATCGGCAGCGCACTGTGCGCGCCCTGCCCCCAGTAATCGCTGCGCAGCGTCACGCGGCCGTCGTCGAATCCGACCCACGCGCCGGCGACGAGGCCCGGCTGCATCAGGATGAACCAGCCGTCCGCATTGTCCTGCGTCGTGCCCGTCTTGCCGGCTACATCGCCGCGAACGCCGAAGCGCGTGCGGATGCTGCCGCCCGTGCCGCGCGTCACGACATCGCGCATCACGTCGAGCAGCGTCTTGTCGGTTTCGGCGTCGAGCGCGCGCTCGGGCGGCGCCGGCGCGTACTCGGCGAGCACGTCGCCCTGGCGGTTCTCGATGCGCGTCACCATCTGCGGTTCGACGTACAGCCCGCCGTTCGCGATCGTCGCGTACGACGCGACCATCTCCTTCAGCGTGACCGGGCTCGTGCCGAGCGCGAGCGACGGCACGCGTTCGAGCGGGCTTTCGCGCACGCCCATGTCGCGCGCGAGCCGCGCGACCGCCGTGGGCCCGACCTTCTCCATCACCTGCGCGGTGATCCGGTTGCGCGACAGCGCGACCGCGTCGCGCAGCGTCATCGGTTTGCCCGTAGGCGGCACGTCGTCGTTCGGCCGCCAGATCTCGCCGCCCTTCAGCGGGATCTCGACCGGCTGGTCGATGAACGTGTCGTCCGGCTTCATCCCGCCCGCGAACGCGGCGCCATAGACGAACGGCTTGAACGTCGAGCCCGGCTGGCGCCGTGCCTGCGCGACGTGGTCGAACGGCTCGTTGGTAAAGTCGCGGCTGCCGACCCATGCGCGGATCTGCCCGTCGCGCGGATCGATCGCGAGGAAGCCGGCCTGCACGTCGGTCTTCGTCTTGCACAGCGCGCGCATGAAGCCGCGGTCGGCCGCGAGCAGCTTCATCGCGGCCGCGTCGTCCTTGCCGGCGTCCTGCGCGGCCTTGTATTCGGGCGACTCGCGCATGAAGGTGCGGAACACCTCGTTGTCGGTGCCGCAGCCGTCGCGGCCGCTCCACGCGTTGTTCGCGATGCCCTGCAACTGATTGCCCTGCAGCGTGAGCGCCTGCGTCGCCATCTGCTGCAGCCGCGAATCGATCGTCGTGCGCACGATCAGCCCGTCCGAGTAGATGTTGTAGTCGTTGCGGTCGGCCCACGCGATCAGCCATTTGCGCAGCTGCTGCGCGAAATGCGGCGCCGGCCCCGGCGGCTCCTTCTGGCGCTCGAAATCGATGCGCAGCGGCCGGCGCTGCAACTGCGCGAACTGCGCCGCCGACAGCTTGCCGTACTTCACCATCTGGCCGAGCACCGTGTTGCGCCGCTGCAGCGCGCGCTCGGGATTCAGCACCGGGTTGTAGTAGCTGTTGCCCTTCAGCATCCCGACGAGCGTCGCGCTGTCGAGCACGTCGAGCTGGTCGGCCGACTTGTCGAAATAGGTGCGCGCGGCCATCTCGACGCCGTACGCGTTGTACAGGAACGGCACCGTGTTCAGGTAGGTCTCGAGGATCTGGTCCTTGCTGTAGACGGCCTCGATCTTCAGCGCGGTGATCGCCTCCTTCACCTTGCGCGTGAGCGTCGGCGCGCGGCCGATCTCGTCCGGATACAGGTTGCGCGCGAGCTGCTGCGTGATCGTCGAGCCGCCCTGGCGGCTGCCCGAGAACGTATGGAGCGCGGCCGACGCGGTGCGTTTCCAGTCGAGGCCGTGATGCTCGTAGAAGCGATGATCCTCGGTCGCGATCAGCGCGTCGACCATGTGCGGCGAGATCTGCTTGAGCGGCACCCACTCGCGGTTCGACGGCTTGAATTCGGCCAGCAGCTTGCCGTCGGCGGACAGCACCTGCGCCGGCTGGTCGACGCGCGCCTTGCGGATGTCGCCGATGCCCGGCGTGAACGGGATCAGCACGACCACGTACAGCCCGAACAGCGCCGGCACGGCGGCGGCCGTGAGCAGCGCGCCGCGGCGCGTCGGATGACGGAGATGCCGCCACGCGGCGGCGGCGAGAGGCTTGACCCTCGCGACGGCGGCAGCCGCGACGGGTTGGGCGCGCGCGACCCAGCTGGCACAGAAGTCACGCACTGACGACACGTTTCGGCGATTCACGCGGGTGGAGCTCGGCTGAAAAGGGTGCATCGTACCAAAACTCGCGCGGCCCGCCGGCCGTGGCGGCCGTGCGCCGACGCGCACCGCACGGCTTCGCGACCGGCCGCACGCAAAAAAGGCGCGTGCCCCCGCAACGGGAACGACGCGCCAGGCCTGGTACGACAACCGGGTGGCCGCCCGACGGCGGCCGATCTGCGCCGCTGCTCAGCGCACGAGAAAACCGTAGGTCAGCGGATCGCGCTCGTCGACGATCCAGTTCGCGAAACCGCAGATATGCGCACTGCCTTCCACTTCCGGGATCACGGCCGCGATCTCGCCGACCGTCGTCTCGCGCAGCACGCGCCCCTTGAAGATCGTGCCGACGATCGATTCGTTGACGAGCGTGTCGCCGGCCGCGAGCAGCCCGCGCTGGTACAGCTGCGCGACGCGCCCGCCGGTGCCGGAGCCGGTCGGCGAGCGGTCGACCTCGCGATCCGCGAACACGCAGCAGTTCGCCTGCGTCGAGCCCGGATGGCGCGGCGCGTTCGCGATGATCGTGCCGTAGATATGGTTGATTTCCGGAATCTCCGGATGTACGACCGGGTACTTCGCGTTCGCGGCAGCCTTCACTTCCGCGCCGAAGCGGATCAGCTTTTCCACCGCCGATTCGCGCACCGGCAGGTCGAATGGCGCGCCGTCGACGTAGAAATAGAACGCGCCGCCATACGCGATGTCGCCGGTCACGGTGCCGAACGACGGTGTGTCGACCGACACGTCGCGCCGCCAGATGAACGACGGCACGTTGACGAAGCGCACGGGCCCCGCATGCTCGCCGTCCCACTTGACGAAGGCCTCGATGAAGCCGCACGGCGCGTCGATGCCGACCCGCGTTTCCGGCACCGTGCGCTGCACCCAGCCGAGTTCGACGGCCGCGGTCGACAGCGCGATCACGCCGTGCCCGCAATGGTCGCTGTAGCCTTCGTTGTGCACGAAGATCACGCCGAAATCGGCGTTCGGCGACACGGGCTCGGTCAGGTAGCCACCGTACATGTCGGCGTGGCCGCGCGGTTCGAACATCAGCGCGCGGCGGATCTCGTCGGCGTTCTCCTTGAGCCATGCGCGGCGCTGGACGATCGTGTCGCCAGGCAGGCGCGGCAGCCCGCTCGTGACGATGCGGAACGCTTCGCCGCCCGTATGGACTTCGACGGTGGAAAGGGATCGGGATATTTTCATCAGATGCTCTGAGAAACCCCGTCCTTCAGGGCGGGGAGGAAAGGAGCGCCGCTGTTTGACAGCGGCATTCCAACGTTAAAATGACCGGCATGATTCTTGTCTACCGCTACCGGGTGAAGTCGCTCAACGGACTGCTTAACAAGCAGAGCCGTGCGGTGAACTACGTCTGGAACTTCTGCAACGACACGCAGAAGCACGCTCAAGTGGAGCAAGAAGTGGCCGACAGGTTTCGACCTGAACGTACTGACCACCGGCAGTAGCAAGGAACTCGGACTCCACTCCGGCACGATCAATGCGACGTGCGAGCAATATGCGAAGTCGCGCAGCCAGCACCGTCGCCCCTACCTGCGCTATCGCGGCAGGAAGTCGCTTGGCTGGGTGCCGCTGAAGGGCCGCGATCTGAAGCGCGAAGGCGACGCGTTCCGCTTCGCCGGCCACACCTTCCGCGTGTTCAGCAGTCGCCCGCTGCCCGACGGCAAGATCAAGGACGGAACCAACTTCGCGCAGGATGCGCGCGGCAACTGGTTCCTGAATATCGTGATCGAGATACCTGATGTTAAGGCGCGCCCGATCCGTTCCGGCGTCGGCCTTGATCTCGGTCTGAAAGACTTCGCCACACTTTCGACCGGCGAGAAGCTGCCTAACGACCGGTTCGGCCAGCGCGCGGCCGAAAAGCTGGCGAAAGCGCAGCGTGCGCGAAAGCACAAGCGGCACATCGCGAAGCTGCACGCCAAGGTGGCAAACGCCCGCGCGGACTTCCAGCACAAGCTCGCACTCGATCTGGTGCGACGCTTCGACTACATCGCGGTCGGCAACGTGTCGGCCGCCAAGCTCGCCAAGACCAGGATGGCGAAAAGCGTCTACGACGCATCCTGGTCGTCCTTCCGAAATAGGCTCCGTTACAAGGCGATGGCACACGGGGCCACGTTCGAGGAAGTCGACGAAAGCGGTTCTACCCAGTCCTGTTCGGCGTGCGGGTCGACAGACAGCACGACGCGGCCGAAAGGTATCGCGGGACTGAGAATAAGGGAGTGGAAGTGCAGCAACTGTGGTGTCGAGCATGATCGCGATATCAACGCTGCATTGAACATTCTCCGATGCGGACGTGCATCGCCAGGTGTGGGAATCACCTCCCTTTAGGGAGGTGTTCATATAAGGACGTCAAGGTCGATCGAATGCGTTGAAACGAAGGACGGCGGCCAGGCCGCCGTCCGATGGCAGGCTGGCCGCGGTTACTTCGCGTACGGCTCGGGCAGGCCGTTGCGGATCACGTAGACGGACGTCGGCGCGCCCTTCAGGTCGCCGTTCGCGTCGAACGAATAGGTGCCCGCGACGCCCGCATAGTTCGACTTCGCGAGCTGCGCGATCAGCTTCGCCTTGTCGGTGGTCGTGCCGGCCTTGACCATCGCGTCGGCGAGCAGCTTCACGCCGTCGTAGTAGTTGACGCCATAGACCTGCGTATCCGTGTGATAGGCGTCGTGGTACTTCTTCAGGAATTCGCGCCCGGCCGGCGTCTTCTCGAGCGCGACGCCGCCCTGCGCGCAGTAGACGATCGATGCCGCATCGCCCGCCACCTTGCCCATGTCGGCCGAGCAGATGCCGTCGCCGCCGAGCAGCTTCGCGCGCAGCCCGCGCTGCTTCATCTGCTTGGCCATCGGCGCGCCCTGCGCCGCATAGCCGCCGAAGAAGATCACGTCGGGGTTGCCGGCCTTGATCTTGGTGAGAATGCCGAGGAAATCGGTGGCCGACGAACTCGTGTATTCCTGGTCGACGATCCTGATCCCGTTCGCCTTCGCGACGTTCATGAACTGCTCGGCGACGCCCTGCCCGTACGCGGTGCGATCGTCGACGACGGCCGCGGTTTTCGCATTCAGCGTCTTTGCGGCGAACGCGGCCATCGTGCCGCCGAGCTGCTCGTCGCTCGCGCCGATCCGGAAGATGTTCTTGAAGCCCTGCTTCGTGAGCGCCGGATTCGACGCAACCGGCAGGATCGGCACGCCCGCATTCGAATACACGCGCGATGCCGGGATCGCGACGCCCGAGTTGTACGGCCCGAGCACCGCGACGACACCCTTGTCGACGAGGTTCTGCGCGACCTGCACGCCGGCCTTCGGGTCGGCCTGGTCGTCGTCGGACAGCAGCTTGAACGTGACGGTCTTGCCGGCCACCTTCACGCCCGCCTTGTTGAGTTCGTCGACGGCAAGGCGCGCGCCGTTTTCGTTGTCCTTGCCGTTCGCGGCCTGCGGGCCCGTCAATGGCGCCGAATGGCCGATCATCACGACTTCCTGCGCGTGCGCGGAAGTCAGCGCGCCGGCGGCAACAGCCACCGACAGCGCGGTAACGAGGTGTCGCATGATGTCTCCTGATTGGTTTTGTGTGAAACCAATGTAGGACACGCGTGGTCACATCGCAAGCAATTTCAAAATAATTTTCGCGATTCTGGTCATATTTCAGACCAGAACGAAGCCGCGCACGTCACTTCGGCGCGATGTCGCGCCGCACGCGGCGGATATGCTGCTCGACATAGAACGCAGCCGCATCGGCATCGCCGGACACGATCGCCTCGTAGATCAGCCGGTGTTCGGACACGTAGAGCCGGATTCGGCCCGCGTCGTAGATGCCGTCGTCCTTCAGCCGCTTCCAGAGCGGCTGGTCCATCGTCTTCGCGACCTCGTCCGCAATCTTCACGATCAGCGGGTCGCCGGTCATCAGCGCGAGCTGCCGGTGGAACAGCCGGTCGCTCTCGTTCCACAGCGCGCGCTGGTGCGGATCGTCGACGTCGGTGATGGTTTCCATCTGCGCGAGATAGCGCTCGGCCCCCGGATCGGCGCGGCCGTGCGATGCCGCGAGGCGCGCGATCGCGGGTTCCAGGATCAGCCGCACGTCGAGCGTCGACGTCGGGCTGAAGTCGGCCTCGGACGCCGCACGCATGTCGCCGCGTTCCGCGAGCACGTCGAGCGGCGACGCGACGACGTAGGTGCCCGAATTGCGCTTCGTGAACACCAGCCCTTCGTTCTGCAGCGCGCCGAGCGCCTCGCGCACGGCCGGCCGGCCGACCTGGAACAGCACCGCGAGTTCGCGCTCGGACGGCAGCCGCGAATCGGCCGCGTAGCGCCCCGCGCGAATCTCGTCGCGGATCTTCTCGGCGACCTGCTCGTAGATCTGCAGCGGCCTGAAACCGCCTTCGAGTGATTCGGGACGCGCGGACATCATCGTTTGGCTCCTGCCCGGTCGCGGGCGTGGACTTGGAATGGGTTCGCACTATACCGGAGCGGCGCCGGCATCGAGACCACGGCGACCCTTCTGGACAGATATTAGAACCAAAAACGGCGCGTCGGTTTATTTTCCGGGTTGCGGGTGCGGTTGAAATTGGTATAGATTCGATCCACACTGCCTCCGTGTCACGGTATCCGGCAGCCCCCTGGCGGGCGCGTCATGCGCCCGTCACCCACGCTCACCGACACCTGCGACGTACACGATGACCGCCCTTTCCCGGATTCCCGTTTTCGATGCGGCCGACACGGCCGCGCTGCTCGACTACCCGGCGCTGCTCGCCACGCTCAGGCAGGCCGTCGCCGAGTACGCGGCGGGCGAGATCGTCAGCCCCGAACGCCTGGTCGTGCCGCTGCAGGCCGGCGGCGTGATGCTGTCGATGCCGTCGAGCGCGCGCGACCTTGCCACCCACAAGCTCGTGAACGTGTGCCCCGGCAACGGCGCGCGCGGGCTGCCGACGATCCTCGGCCAGGTGACCGCATACGACGCGACCACCGGCGAGATGCGCTTCGCGCTCGACGGCCCGACGGTCACCGGCCGCCGCACGGCGGCCGTCACCGCGCTCGGCATCGACGCGCTGCATGGCACCGCGCCGCGCGACATCCTGCTGATCGGCACCGGCAAGCAGGCGGCCAATCACGCGGAAGCGCTCGCGGCGATCTTTCCCGACGCGCGCCTTCACGTGCGCGGCACCCGCGCCGACAGCGCGGCCGCCTTCTGCGCCGCGCACCGCGCGCAGGCGCCGCGGCTCGCACCGCTCGACGGCGACGCGATTCCCGATGCGATCGACGTCGTCGTCACGTTGACGACGAGCCGCACGCCCGTCTACCGCGAAGCCGCGCGCGAAGGCCGGCTCGTGGTCGGCGTCGGCGCGTTCACCGCGGATGCGGCCGAGATCGATGCGAACACGGTGCGCGGCAGCCGGCTCGTCGTCGACGATCCGGCCGGCGCGCGCCACGAGGCCGGCGACCTGATCGTCGCGCAGGTCGACTGGCAGCAGGTCGCGTCGCTCGCCGACGTGCTGGGCGGCGCATTCGCCGTCGGCGGACCGCTGCTGTTCAAGAGCGTTGGCTGCGCCGCGTGGGATCTCGCCGCGTGCCGCACCGCACGCGATGCGCTGGACGCGCGCCGGGCCGGCTGACCCGGCAGCAAAAACCGCCGGCCGCGTGAGCGACGCCGGCGCGGCATAGCAGTGCTCCGGCATTTCCCGTACGCGTTGTAGGAAACGCCCTACAACGCGTCGAAGCGGCCTACACCAACTTCCAATTCGGCCGATTTCATTTCCGGCGGCGCAACACGATACTGCCGGCATGAATGCCAGCTTGTCGCCCGCCACGCTCAGGGTGTTTCTCGTCGATCATGCCGCCGCCGTCCGGCAGCGGATCGCGCTGCTCGTCGGCGCGATTCGCGGCGTCGCCGTCGTGGGCGAAGCGGAAGACGGCCAGCACGCGTGGACGCAGATCCTCGGCAGCCGGGCGGACGTCGTGATCGTCGACCTGCGGCTCGCGGACGGCAGCGGCCTCGACCTGATCGGGATGCTGTCGAAGGCCGCGCCGCGCATCGTCACGATCGTGCTGACGAATCATTCGGCGCCGGCATTCAGAGAGGCATGCGCGACGGCCGGAGCCGACTACTTCTTCGACAAGACCGTCGAATTCGACGCCGCGTGCCGTGTCATCGAATCCCTGGTGCACGCTCGCGTGCATCAACCCTGACAAGCCGGAGCGACTCATGTCCACCGCCACCGCCTGCGCTGCCGACGTACCTGTCGCGCCCCGGCCGACGACTCCGCTTCGTGCGGTCACGCGCGCCGACGCCGCCAAACATCCCGCCGCACGCTGCTCGGCCTGCGCGATGCGCTCGATGTGCTTGCCGCCGCAACTGACGGCCGCCGAATACGGCCGGCTCGACGCGATCATCTGCACGACCCGGCAGGTTCGCCAGGGCGACGCGCTGTTTCGCACCGACGATCCGTTCCAGAGCATCTATGCGGTGCGCGCGGGTTCGGTGAAGACGGTGATGATGCATCGCGACGGCCGCGAACACGTGACGGGCTTCCAGATCGCCGGCGACACGCTCGGGATGGACGGCATCGGCAGCGGCCAGCACTGCTGCGACGCGATCGCGCTCGAAGACAGCGTCGTGTGCGTCATCCCGTTCGGTGCGCTCGAAGCAGCGTGCCGCGAGATCAAGCCGATGCAGCACTTCCTCTATCAGATGCTGAGCAGCGAGATCGTGCGGAAATCGAGCCAGATGCTGCTGCTCGGCACGATGTCGGCCGAACAGCGCGTCGCGCATTTCCTGCTGAACCTGTCGTCGCGCTTCGAGGCGCGCGGCTATTCGGCGACCGAATTCAACCTGCGGATGACACGCGAGGAAATCGGTTGTTATCTCGGGATGAAGCTGGAAACGGTCAGCCGGATGTTCTCGCGGTTCCATCGCGAAGCACTGGTCGAAACCCGCGGCAAGCGCGTGCGCATCATCGATGCGCAAGCGCTCGCGCGAGTCTGACTCGGGTCAGACGTACGCGCCGGCATCGTCCGCGCAGGATCGCGCGCCGTGCGTCACCGAGCCGTGCCATCGGTCGCCGCGTCGCGCAGCAGCACCCTGCCACCGCCCGCCTGCCACGCGATCAGCGCCTGTTCGGCCTGGGCGAACGCGCGGTGCAGCGCATCGTCCACGTCATCGCCGCTGCACGGCGGCAGCGGCCTGGGCGCCTCGTCGTGAAACACCAGGTCTAGCCGCACGTCGTATGTGCGCGCACCGTCGGCCGCCGCGCGCGATTCGATTGCGAGGTGACAGCCGTCGATCAGCGCGCGAAACCGTTCGAGCCGCACCAGTTGCGCGCCGGCTTCGGCTTCGATCGCGGCCGAACCCGTGAATCCGAGGCAGGCGATCTGCATGCCCACGCCCATGTCGTTTCTCCTGACGGGGCCGCCCGCTCGTCGACCGCCTTGCATGCACCGCCCGCGCCGAAAGGCGGCGGTGCGTATTTCCCGTGGCGCGGCGCGGATTCTTCGATCGCTGGCCTGCCGATAAGTCTGTCCGTACCTCTGTCGGCGCGGCACCGTTCATACGTTGAATACCTGCGACGTCTTCATCTCGATCCACGTCATTCCGGCCCGCAGCCCTTCGATCATCGCCTCGCGCTCGGTCGGATATGCATGGCTGTGCTCGAACGTATGATGAAAGCGCGCGGCGCCGCTGCCGTGCTCGACCGACACGCGGCAGCGGAATTCGCCCGATTCGCACGGGCGCGTCTCGACCTCGACCGACCAGTCGCGTTCGTGAATGTTGCCCTGCAGAGTCATGTGCCCTCCTGCGGTGTCAATCGCCGAGCCGGAAGTGGCCGCTGTGCAGCAGCACCGGCCGGCCGCCGATTTCCTCGAGCATCCGTCGTGCCATCGCTTCGATCGCCGGCCGGTGCGCGTCGAACGCGGCCAGCAGGTCGCGTTCGAGCAGCGACGGCGCACCGAAATGGTCTTCCAGTGCCTCGGCCGTGACCGCGCACTGCACGCAACGTCCGTCGACCAGCGCCGAAAACGCGACGACCAGGTCGCGCGCGCAATATTCGGCCGGCTCGGGCGGGAAGGTAATCTGCATCTGTCCGCTTGTCATTGTCGTGATGACTCCATGACGAGAGCATAGTGGCGCGCGCGGCCGCCCGCTTGACCCACGTCAATCGGTTCGCTGCACCGCACGATCGCAGTGCGGTATCGTGCCGCCGATTCAGTCCGCTTCAGTCCGCGCCGGGCTCGATCGCCGCGCCGCGCTCCGCGAGCAGCTCGCGCAGCACGCTGCGGTGGCAATGACGCTCGTCGTCGCAGTAACAGCCGATCGAGAACGCGGTGGTCGCCGACAGCGCCGCCAGCAGGTCCAGCACCTTTGCCGGATCGCCATGCGCCATCTCCGCGCGGAAGTGGCGCTTGAACGCGTTCCATTCGGCGTCCGTTTCGGCCGCCTGCGCCTGCGCGACGAGCTCGGGGCTCGGCGACAGCGTCGGCAGCCATACATCATAGTAGTTGCGCGACGCGAATTCCGCCTTCGGTACGCCGCGCGGCGGCCGCCGCACCGTGCCGATCCGCAGGCCCTCGCCGGCCGCGCGCGGCGTGCCGAGCTGGATGATCCGGATGCCCATGTCGCTCCTCTGTCCTGTGTCCGATTCCGTGATCGTACCGCCGCGCCTGGGCACGCGTCAGCCGGGTAGCACGCATCGCGGCCGCGCAACAAAAAACCGGCTGCCTCCGCGACGGGAGACAGCCGGTTCGGCCGGCAGCGTTGCGCGCCGGGCGCGCGACGATCAGACGCCGCTCTTCAGCACCTTGCCGATTGCGTCGGCAACGATGCCGACGTTCGAGTCGTTCAGGCCCGCCACGCACATCCGGCCGGAACGCAGGATGTACACGCCGTGCACTTCGCGCAGCGCGTCGACCTGCGATTCGGTCAGGCCCGTGTACGTGAACATCCCGCGCTGCTTCACGTAGCGCGTGAGCGCTTCGCCGCTGACGTGGTCGCGCAGGCCGTCATGGATCGACTGGCGCATCCGCGCGATGCGGCGGCACATCGCCGACAGTTCCTCTTCCCACTGCTTGCGCAGCGCGGCCGTGTTGAGCACGGCCGCGACGACTTTCGCGCCGTAGGTTTGCGGGTTGCTGTAGTTCGAGCGCACGGCGCCGGCCAGCTGGCCGAGCACGCGCTCGGCCGCGGCCGCATCCTCGCAGACGACGCTCAGGCCGCCCACGCGCTCGCCGTACAGCGAGAAGTTCTTCGAGAACGAGTTCGCGACCAGCGCCGGCACGCCGCGGCGGGCCAGCTCGCGCACCGCGAACGCATCCGCATCGAGGCCCGCGCCGAAGCCCTGGTATGCCATGTCGACGAACGGCAGCAGGCCGCGCGCCTCGATCACGTCGATCAGCTTTTCCCACTGACCTTCGTCGAGGTCGACGCCGGTCGGGTTATGGCAGCACGCGTGCAGCAGCACGATGCTGCGCGCCGGCAGCGCGTCGATCGCCGCGAGCATCGCGTCGAACTTCAGGCCGCCCGTCGCCTCGTCGTAGTACGGATACGTGTTCACCGTGAAGCCGGCACGCTCGAAGATGAAGCGGTGGTTTTCCCAGCTCGGATCGCTGAGCCACACCTGCGCGTCCGGGAAGTAGCGCTTCAGGAAATCGGCGCCCACCTTCAGCGCGCCCGAGCCGCCGAGCGTCTGCAGGGTTGCGATGCGGCCGGCCGCGCGGGCCGGGTGATCGGCGCCGAACACGAGCGCCTGCACGGCGTCGCGATACGCAGGCAGGCCGACCATCGGCAGATACGGCTTCGGGCCGCTCTCGCGCTGCAGCGCGGTTTCGGCTTCGCGCACGGCGCCCATCACCGGAATCCGGCCTTCGGCATCGAAGTAGATGCCGATGCTCAGGTTGACCTTCTGGTCGCGCGGATCTTTCTGGAAGTTCTCGTTGAGCGTCAGGATCGGGTCGCCCGGGTACGCGTCGATGTGTTCGAACATGGCTTGAGTCGGTCTCGTTTGGAAGAATGATCGGTGGTGGCCTGCTTCAGCCTGCGGACGCGCTGTCGCGCACCGCATAGCCTGCATTCTTCTGACGGAAGCGATACCCGATCGCGAGCACCGCGAGCCATACCGGGATCAGGTACACCGACAGGCGGAGATCCGGCGTCAGGTACATCACGACGAGAATGCCGGCCATGAATGCCAGGCACAGGTAATTCGTGAAAGGATAGCCCAGACTGCGGAAGGAAGTCTTCTCCCCGGCTGCGCGCTTGGCCTGGCGGAACTTCAGGTGGATCAGGCTGATCATCGCCCAGTTGATGATCAGCGCCGACACGACGAGGCCCATCAGCACCTCGAACGCCTTGCCCGGCATGAAGTAGTTGACCAGCACGCACGCGCCGGTGGCGAGCGCCGACGCGCCGAGCGCGGCGAGCGGAATGCCGCGCTTGTTCACCGAGCACAGCACCTTCGGCGCATTGCCCTGCTGCGCGAGGCCGAACAGCATCCGGCTGTTGCAGTACACGCCGCTGTTGTAGACCGACAGCGCGGCCGTCAGCACGACGACGTTCAGCACGTTCGCGACCAGGTTGCTGCTCAGCGCATGGAAGATCAGCACGAACGGGCTGCCGCCGCTGACGACCTTCTCCCACGGATACAGCGACAGCAGCACGGCGAGCGCGCCGATGTAGAAAATCAGGATGCGGTAGATGACCTGGTTGGTCGCGCGCGGGATGCTGTGCTTCGGATCGTCGGCCTCGGCCGCCGTGATGCCGACGAGCTCGAGCCCGCCGAACGAGAACATGATCGCGGCCATCGACATCACGAGGCCCGACACGCCGTTCGGGAAGAAGCCGCCGTGCTGCCACAGGTTCCTGACGCTGGCCTCCGGCCCGGCGTTGCCGCTCGCGAGCAGCCAGCCGCCGAAGCCGATCATCCCGACGATCGCCGCGACCTTGATGATCGAGAACCAGAATTCCGTCTCGCCGTACGACTTCACGCTGGTCAGGTTGATCAGGTTGATCACGACGAAGAACACGAGCGCCGACACCCAGGTCGGCACGCCCGGCCACCAGTACTGCACGTAGATCCCGACGGCCGACAGTTCGGCCATGCTGACGAGGATGTACAGCACCCAGTAGTTCCAGCCGGACAGGAAGCCCGTGAAGTGGCCGAAATACTTGTTGGCGAAGTAGCTGAACGAACCTGCGACGGGCTCGTCGACGACCATCTCGCCGAGCTGGCGCATGATGAAGAACGCAACGATGCCGGCCACCGCATAGCCGAGCAGCACGGACGGGCCGGCCATCTTGATCGTCTGCGCGATGCCGAGGAACAGCCCCGTGCCGAGCGCGCCGCCGAGCGCAATCAGCTGGATGTGCCGGTTCTTCAGCCCGCGCTTCAGGCCGTCGCTCTCGTTTCCAGAAACCATGTCTTCTCCACTCTGTCCGCCTCCGCCTGAAGCGGTGCGGCGCGCCTCGGTGTGCCGGGCGCTGTTTTTGCTGTGCCGGCGGCCGTTCGTGGAGCCGCCGGGTTGGGGACTGCAATCTTCGCGTGGCGGCGCCCGATTCCTGTCAGCGTGCCCGCCAGACCGGCCGCCGACTTGTCGCCCACGCCGCATTGCTGCGGCCACACACGAAAATCCGGCGTCAGTTTAGCGTCGCGACGGCGAAATCGGGTTTCGTAACCCGTTCATGCAAACCCTACATTATGAGATAAGATTGCATCCAGGAGACAAATGAGGAAATAAAAATGCCTGAACCGGTTCTCGACCGCATCGATCGCCACTTGCTTTCGATCCTGCAGGAGAACGGCCGTGCGTCGAACCTCGATCTGGCGAAGGCCGTCGGCCTGTCGCCCGCGCAGACATTGCGGCGCCACCGGCGGCTGGAAGAGATCGGCGCGATCCGCCGCTACGAAACCCGGCTCTGCCCCGACACGCTCGGCTTCGGCGTCACCGCGTTCGTGCACGTGACGATGGAGCGCGGGCATATCCGCGACCTGTCCAAGTTCCAGAAACTGGTGTCCGATCTCGCGCAGATCCAGGAGTGTTTTTCGGTGACGGGCGACATCGACTATGTGCTGAAGGTCGTCGCGCACGACCTGAAGGGGCTGTCGCAGTTCCTGCTCGAAACGCTGATGCGGATTCCCGGCGTCAGTGGCGTGCATTCGAGCGTGTGCCTCGACGAGATCAAGTGCACGAGCGCGATGCCGGTTGAAGCGTGACAGCCGGCGCGCCGGCCGGTCATTCGCAGACGGGTGCCGGCGAGATCGACAGCAACTCGAGCACGTTGTTGCTCGCCTCACGTCACATCGCCGATGTTTAACGCATACGAACCGTCGGATCGATCACACGCAAATTCGAATTAGTCCCATAGACAATTTCTCCCTTGCCGGCGAATGTCTTCGATTCCTTAACGCAAAAGGAAACGGCGATGCGCAGAACGGCAGCAAGAGACAGTGACTCGACAACAACCGGCGGATTCCTCATTGCGGTCACGTCAACGATATTCGATAACGGTAAACGCGTTGCTTTGGACGGCGACGAGGCAACATGTGGCAATTGCAAAGGGGCGTTCAGGATTTTCGGCAGCGCCACGCGCATGAGTTGCCACGGTCGTAGAGTCGTTTTGAATGGCGACCCCGTGCTCTGTCCGTGTGGACAAAACAAGGTCATCGCAGGCGGCGACAGTCGAATTTTCTACGAAGCCGACAGCGGCACGTCCAGGCAAGTAGCAGCAGCCCGCGAAGCTCAGCCACCTACATCGCCAACCCGATCTGCCGCGCCTTCCGGCTACGACGAAAAGCTGGTGTGTACGACACGCAAGTCGGTACTTGTCGGATATCCGTACCACATCGAAACGGCAGATGGCCGCACGTACAACGGCCGACTCGATCCAAGCGGAGAATTGCCTCGCGTCGATACCGGCAACAAGCCCGATGAGTACACGGTTTATTGGGGCGACGAAGCCATTGAAAAACAATACGAGAGCTGACCGATGCCGAACAAGCCCACTAAGGTTCGCTCGAACGACACTAAAGGGTCCATCAAACCGGTAACGCTTCAGACGTTGTCATTTCGTGAACTTTGGAGCGCCTATCCGAAGAAGGATCCATACGATGATCCCACCGGCCAGTATGAGAACCAGTGCGCCATTCGCATGAGCGTTACGTTTCACCACATCGGAAGCGACATGAAGTCGTTTTCTCAGAAGGTGTTGAAACCGATGCCGGGGAAGAAGTCGCTAGGTCGTCTGATACTCGACGGGAACGCAACAGCGACCCGCGCCTACGAGTTGGCCGAATGGTTGAAGCTTCACCCGTTCCTCGGCCTGGGCAAGCCGGAAAACATCACGGGTCAGGATTGGCAGCGCAAGATTAATGGCCGAACCGGTATCATCTATTTTTTTGGGTACTGGCGGCAAGAAGGGGATTCTGATGACGCGTTGAGCGGCGGCCATATTGACCTATGGAACAAAGATACCCTTACGCCATCTACCGCTTCGTTCTGGCGGTTTCGCATAGGCGTGCCGAGCATGATTAACCCTCTTGATTACCTTCGGGGTCGACGCGGGAATTGGTATTCAGATCTGGCCAACTCGAAAGAAATCCTCTTCTGGGAAGTTCAATGAAACGACTGGCTGTTGCAGTTCCAGGGTTCCTATGGGGTTTGCTCATCACATGGGCGTCCCTTTATACGTTCAGCCGTATTCATTGGCCTGATCCGCCGTCGCATTCGACCGGCTGCAACGACATGGAACACTGCGCTCCACACGCAGTATTCATCGTCGGCCTGTTCGCCCTGACCTTGTGGCCTTCGGTCGTCTTTGCCGCACTCAATGCCTTCGCTTACCGACGTTGGTCATCGCGCAAGTGGGGCATCGCGTTCATTGCAACTACGCTATTTGTCGTGCTCTTTCATCTTGCGACCTACGCGACACCCGTGCCAGGTCTTTTCGGCTAAATCGGCCTACCGAAGCGGCCCGATGGGGTTTGTGCGCCGCCTCGCTTCCCTCTACAGATCTCTCCGAATACGGTTTGATTTGTTGCGTCAGCAACGATTTGATATATAGCGCTCGTGTGCGCGGGTCTTGCGGGCCAATCCATAGATGTTCGCGACAGCGATTCGACGCGATTTCCAGTGTCGAACTGGCGTTCACAACATACGCATTGCGCATCCCGGGGCGCCTTCAGCGCACCGCCTCGAACGCACTGATCAGCAACGCCCCCGCCGCAATCACCGCACACCCCATAGCACGGCGCGGCGTCAGCCGCTCGCCGAGATACACGCGAGCGATCAGCGCGGCGAACACCACGCTGGTTTCGCGCAGCGCCGACACCGGGCCCATCGGCGCGCGATCCATCGCCCAGATCACGATGCCGTATGCGAGCGCCGCGAACACGCCGCCGCATGCAGCCTTCGCCGTCTCGCCGACATCCTGCGTCAGCCGCAGCGGACCCGCGCGCAGCCGGTAGTACGCGGCCATCATCATGCCCGTCAACACGAACATCCACGCGGTATAGCCGACCGTGCTGCCGCTTTCCCGCACGCCGATCCCGTCGACCACGCTATAGGCCGCGATCGACACGCCGGTCGCAAACGCGGTCGGCAGCACCTGCGTCATCCGGTGCTTCGCGCCACGCCCGCCCTCCAGCCCGATCGCCAGGATGCCCGCGCAGATCAGCACGAGCCCGCCTTGCGCGCCGGCGTTCAGGTGCTCGCCCGCGAACGCCGCCGCGCCGAGCGTGACGAGCAGCGGCGCGGTGCCGCGCGCAACCGGGTAGGCGACGGTCAGGTCGCCGTGCTCGTAGGCGCGCACCAGCAGCAGCGTATAGACCACATGGATCACGGCCGATGCGACGACACAGAGCCAGCCCATGAGCGTGATCGGCGCGGCGGCAGGCAGGAACAGCAGCGCGAACAGCCCGATCGCGATCTGCAGCACCGTGGCCGACCGCAGCCGGTCGCCGCTGCTGCGGACGAGCGCATTCCATGACGCATGCAGGAATGCCGCACACAGAACGGCAAACAGAACGGGGATCGGCACGATGAATTCTCGGTAACGGTCGGCAACATGAAATCGTCGTCGCGGGGCATCCATCGTATGAATACGTCACACGATTGTCAAAAATGCGGTATCCACGGCATTAGGCGCGAACCGGCCGACCGCGCCCTTTCGCCCGCCCCATGCGGCCTGCGCGGCAGGCGGCCCCGTGCGCCGCGAAATGTGTCTTCGTGGTTGAGCGCGGTCTGCCCCTTTCCGTTCTCTTTCGCACCGCGTTGCGCCGTAATGGAATCGATACCGCAGCGCAACCGTCGCGAAACCGCTCCGTCCCCATATCTTCATACGCGACTGTTCCAATGCGCGTGCTCTCTCGCGAGCTCCGCGCCGAACCGACACGACGACGGGGCCGCTCTCCACCATCGAAGGCCTTACCTGGAGTTTCCCGATGTTCCGTCAAGCCTTGCTCGTCACCGCCTGCGCAGCCGCAGCGCTTGCGCTGTTCGCCTGCGGCGGCAGCGACGATCCGACGTCGACGCCCGCGGTGTCGTCGCAGGATGCGCTGCAGACCGCCACGCCGATCAAGCACGTCGTCGTGATCTACGGCGAAAACATCTCGTTTGACCACTACTTCGGCACCTACCCGAACGCGACGAACCCGTCGGGCGAACCGGCGTTCACCGCGAAGGCCGGCACGCCGACGCCCAACGGGCTGACGGGCACGCTGCTCACTGCGAACCCGAACTTCACGAACACGGCCAACGGCACCGATGCGGCGAACCCGTTCCGCCTCGACCGCACGCAGGCCGCGACCGCCGACCAGAACCACGCGTACACAGCCGAACAGCTGGCCGAGGACAACGGCCTCGCCGACCTGTTCCCGAAATACACCGGCAAGGGCTCGTCCGGCGGCGCCGGCGCGTTCGGCACGAAGGGCCAGGTGATGGGCTACTTCGACGGCAACACCGTGACCGCGCTGTGGAACTACGCGCAGCGCTTCGCGATGAGCGACAACGCATACACGACGGTCTACGGCCCGTCGACGCCGGGCGCGCTGAACGTCGTGTCGGGGCAGACCAACGGGATGCAGATCGTCAAGACATCGAAGCAGCCCTCGACGCTCGCAGCCACCTCGTACTACATCAACGACGGCCAGGGCGGCTTCACGATGATCAACGACGTCGACCCCGGCTTCGACGTGTGCTCGAGCACGACCGACCAGGCGATGATGACCGGCAAGAACATCGGCGACCTGCTGAACGGCGCGAAGATCACGTGGGGCGGCTTCATGGGCGGCTTCAACCTGTCGACGACCAACGGCAACGGCACGACGGGCTGCAGCCGCAGCACGATCGCCACCGCCGTGAACGCCGCGACGGCCGACTACATCCCGCACCACAACTGGTTCCAGTACTACGCGTCGACGTCGAACCCGCAGCACACGCGCCCGAGCTCGATCGCGGCGATCGGTTCGAGCGTCCAGACCGACGGCAAGACGGCGGAACCCGCGAACCACCAGTACGACAGCGACGACTTCTTCGCGGCCGTGAAAGCCGGCAACTTCCCGTCGGTCAGCTTCCTGAAGGCGCCGGCCGCGCAGGATGCGCACGCGGGCTATTCGGATCCGCTCGACGAGCAGGCGTTCGTGACGAAGGTCGTCAACTTCCTGCAGCAGCAGCCGGACTGGCAGAACACGGCCGTGATCGTCACCTATGACGACTCGGACGGCTGGTACGACCACGTGTACACGGCGCCGACCCGTTCGTCGTCCGACGCCGTCGACCAGGTCAACGGCAACGGCAAGTGCGGCACGGGCGGCACCACCGGCGTGAACGGCGGCACCGTGAACGGCCGCTGCGGCCCGGGCGTGCGCATTCCGCTGATCGTGATCTCGCCATACGCGAAGCAGAACTACGTCGACCACACGATGATCGACCAGGCATCGGTCGTGCGCTTCATCGAGGACAACTGGCTCGGCGGCCAGCGCATCGGCGGCGGTTCGTTCGATGCGACGGCGGGCGACCTGCGCGGGCTGTTCGACTTCACGTCGAAACCGAACACGACGCCGCTGTACCTCGATCCGACGCTCGGCACGGCATTGAGCGCGGCGCCGTCGATCTGACCGGCATCCATTGACCGCAGGCCGGCGCATCACGCGCCGGCCGTTTCCATTTAACGCGCCGCTTCGTGCGGTGCCCGATTTACGACCGACAACCGACAGCATGACAGCTCGCCCCGCGCTCCCGTCTCCCGACGCCTCCGGCACCCCCGCGCCGCGTTCCCCCTCCCGCCTGCTGCGCCGCGCGGCGTTCGTGCTCGGCGCGGCCGTGCTCGGCTATGGCGCGTTCGCGGTCGCGTTCCCCGCGCGGGTACCCGCGGCGATCGGCACCGTCGTCGCCGGCTGGACGGGCGCGAATCCGCATCCGGTGGTGCTGCAGCGGCCCGCCGTGCAGCCGCTGTCGGCGGTCGCGCAGCTCGGGCGGGCGCTGTTCGTCGATCCGTCGCTGTCCGCGTCGGGCAAGCAGTCGTGCGCGTCGTGTCACAGCCCCGATCATGCGTACGGGCCGCCGAATGCGCTCGACGTGCAGCCGGGCGGCCTCGCGATGACGCAGCACGGGTATCGCCCGCCGCCGTCGCTGATGTATCTGTACCGCCAGCCGAACTTCAGCATCGGCCCCGATGCCGGTGAAAACGACGCCGCACCGAGTGTCGCGCAGCAGGCCGCGGCGGCGGCCGGCGTCGTCAAGGCGCAGAAGGTGGCCGGCGCGTCGGCCGCGCCGCAGCTCGTGCCGCAGGGCGGGATGTTCTGGGACGGCCGCGCCGATACGCTGCAGCAGCAGGCGTTCGGCCCGCTGCTGAATCCGGTCGAGATGGCGAATGCGAGCATCGACGACGTCGCGCACAAGCTCGCGCAGTCGTCGCACCGCGCGCAGTTCGAGCAGCTGTTCGGGGTGCGTGTGTTCGACAGCCCGCAGCTCGCGGTGTCGGAAGCGATGTTCGCGATCGCGCGGTATCAGGTCGAGGATCCGTCGTTCCATCCGTACAACAGCAAGTACGACCGCTGGCTCGAAGGCCGCGCGCGCCTGTCGCAGGCCGAGCTGCGCGGGCTGCGCCTGTTCAACGATCCGGACAAGGCGAATTGCGCGGGCTGCCACCTGTCGAAGCCCGGCAAGGACGGGCTGCCGCCGATGTTTACCGACTACCAGTACGAGGCGCTCGGCGCGCCGCGCAACCAGCAGCTTGCGCAGAACCGCAACGCGGCGTTCTACGATCTCGGCGTGTGCGGGCCGTTCCGCGACGACCTGAAGGACCAGACGCAGTATTGCGGGATGTTCCTCACGCCGACGCTGCGCAACTCGGCGACGCGCCAGGTGTTCTTCCACAACGGCGTATTCCACACGCTCGACCAGGTGATGGCGTTCTACAACGAGCGCAGCATCTCGCCGCAGAAGTTTTATTCGCGCGGCGCGGACGGCAAGGTCGACGAGTACGACGACATCCCGCCGAAGTACCGCGCGAACGTCGACGTGACCGATGCGCCGTTCGATCGCAAGCCGGGCGACAAACCCGCGATGACGGCGCAGGATATCAAGGATATCGAAGCGTTCCTCGGCACGCTGAACGACCAGCCGGTGCGGCATTGAGCGCCGCTTGACCGCCGCGTCAGCGGCGCGCGCGGATGCAAAGGAAGGCCGGCGCCAGCGACAGCTCCGCATGGAGCCGTTCGGACGCGGCCTTCATCTCCGGCAGCGGCTTGGGTTCGACGAACCGGTCGAGCCGCCAGCCGCTGTCGGCCACCGCGTTCAGGATGTCGGCGAGCGGCCGCCGCCAGGCCTCGACATACGGTTTCGGTTCGCCGAAGCCCGACCAGTGAAAGCCGAAGCGGGACGTGTCGAAATACGTGCCCTCGCCGCGCGTGCGTTCGTCCATCCAGTCGCGCATCGGATGCGCCATCGAGAACACGAGCGTCGCTCCCGGCCGCGCGACGCGCCGGAATTCGCGCAGCGGCGCTTCGAGGTCGCGCACGTAGTCGAACGCCAGCGAACACAGCACCTTGTCGAAACGGCCGTCGGGCAGCCAGTCAAGCGGCACCGACAGATCGCCTTCCGTCACCTCGACCGCAAGACCTGCGCAACGCGTGCGGGCAAGCGCGACCATCTCCGGCGTCACGTCGAATGCATGCACGGTCGCGCCGTGGCGAGCGAGGTGCTCGCTGCAGATGCCGGGCCCGCAGCCGGCGTCGAGCACCGTCAGGCCGTCGACGTCGCCGAGCAGCGCCATCGTCGCAGGACGCTCGTACAGCGCGTTGTGCGCCTTGGTCGGCGCGATGTCCGAATAGCGTTGCGCGAAGCTCGCGTACGCGCGGCGGCCGGGGGAATCGTTCGGATCGGTCATGCGGCATCCGTCGGCGGAAACTGGAAGTGTCGATTCTGCCCGATCGGACGCCAGATGGCGACCCGCGTCCGCGCCCCGTCAGGAAAGGCTGTCGAGCAGCCGATACCAGGCCACCCCGGCCGCGATGTAGAAGCGCTGCAGCCGGTGAAACGGAATCGGCCGGATCGGCGTGGCCCGGAACGGCAGCGGCAGTTGCGCATCGCCGGACAGGTGCGCGGCCAGATGCTTGCCGAGCGTCGTCGCCATCGCGATGCCGCGGCCGTTGTAGCCGAGCGCGATCGTCACGCCCGGCGCGGGCTCGTGCACGTGCGGCATGAAATCCGCGGTGATCGCGACGCGCCCAGCCCAGCGGTATTCGAACCGGACGCCCTTCAGTTGCGGATACAGCAGCGTCGTCGCGCGCTCCAGATGGCGCCAGTCGCTCGTCGCGCGCGGTTCCGCGAACGGGCCGCGGCCGCCCATCAGCAGGCGGCCGGCCGAGTCGCGGCGGAAATACAGCAGCAGGCGCCGCGCATCCGATGCGACCTCGCCGCCGGCGAGAATGTCGCGACCGAGATCCGGCGCGAGCGGCTGCGTCGCGACGATGAAACTGTTCGCGGCGATCACCGACTGGCGCAAGCCGGGCCACAGCCCGTCCGTGTAGCCGTTGGTCGCGATTACGACGCGATCCGCCGACAGCGTCGCACCGCCGGCCGTCGCGATCCGCCAGCGGCCGTCGGCACGCGTCAGCCCGACGGCGCGCGTCAGCCCGTGCACGACCGCCCCGCTCGCCTGCGCAGCGCGCACGAGGCCGCGCGTATAGCTGAGCGGCTGCACGCTGCCTGCGCGGCGATCGATCCAGCCGCCCGCGTAGGCGTGCGTGCCGAGCCGCCGAGCGACGTCGTCGCGGCCGAGCACTTCGACCGGTGCGCCGCGCGCGGCCCACTGCTGCGCACGGCGCGCGACCGTATCGAGCATCGCGGCGGTCGGCGCCGGCTGGATCCAGCCGTGGCGACGCGCATCGCAGTCGATCGCGTGCCGCGCGATCAGGTCGAACACCGTGTCGGCCGCGCCGCCGACCACGCCGGCAAGCTGCTCGCCGGCCTCGTCGCCGAACCGGCGGATCAGTTCGTCGGGATCGTATTTCAACCCGGGGATCACTTGCCCGCCGTTGCGGCCCGACGCACCCCAGCCCGGCTGCGCGCCGTCGATCACGCGCACGTTCGCACCGCGTTCGGCCAGGTGGAGCGCGGTCGACAGACCCGTGAAGCCGGCACCGACGATCGCCACGTCGCACGACGCGGACGCATCGAGCGCGGGGGTGTCAGGCGCCGGCGCGGCCGTCGCCGCCCACAGCGAATCCGGCCACCGGGAGTCGGGCCATGCGGGTGCCGGTTTCCTTTCGCTCATGTTCGATCCGGGTTGGCGGCGCCGTCCGACGCCAGCAGGCGGCGCAGGAATTCCTGCGTGCGCGGATGCGTCGGCTGCGTGAGCACGTCGCGTGCTGGCCCGCTTTCGCAGATGGTGCCGTCGTGCAGGAAGCACACGCGATCGGCCACCTCGCGCGCGAACCCCATCTCGTGCGTGACGACCACCATGGTCATTCCGTCGCGCGCGAGCCCGCGCATCACGCCGAGCACTTCGCCGACGAGTTCGGGGTCGAGCGCCGACGTCGGCTCGTCGAACAGGATCGCCTGCGGCTCCATCGCCAGCGCGCGTGCGATCGCGACGCGCTGCTGCTGGCCGCCCGACAGCTCGGACGGGTACGCATTCATCCGGTGCGCGAGCCCGACCTTGTCGAGCAGCGCGCGGGCCTGCTCGCGCGCCTGCGCGGCCGGCATCCGCCGCACGTGCACGGGGCCTTCCATCACGTTCTCGAGCGCGGTGCGGTGCGCGAACAGGTTGAAGCGCTGGAACACCATGCCGACCCGCATCCGCAGCTCATGGATACGCGTCGAATGCGCATCGACCTTCACGCCGTCGATCGTGATCGAGCCTTCGTCGTAGGTCTCGAAGCCGTTGATACAGCGCAGCACGGTCGATTTGCCCGAGCCGGACGGCCCGATCAGGCACACGACCTCGCCCTGCCGCACGTCGAGACTCACGCCCTTCAGCACCGCGTGCTGCTGGAAGCGCTTGTGTATCGAATCGATCCGGATCATGCGCCTCTCCTCAGCGCGAGCCGCTTGCCGAGCCGGTTCACGCCGAACATCAGCGGCAGGCCGAGCGCGAGATACAGCAGCGCGACGAGCGTATAGACGCTCATGTTCTGGAATGTCGACGACGCGATCAACTGGCCGGCCCGCGTGATCTCCGCGACCGTGATCGTCGACGCGACCGATGAATCCTTCAGCAGCATCACGAGCGTGTTGCCGTATGGCGGCAGCGCGATGCGGAACGCCTGCGGCAACACCACGCGCCGCATGATCATCGGCCCGCGCATGCCGATCGCGTGCGCGGCCTCGATCTGGCCGCGGTCGATCGCCTCGATGCCGGCGCGGAAGTTTTCCGCCTGGTAGGCCGAGTACGCGATGCCCAGGCCGAGCACGCCGGCCTGGAACGCCGACAGTTGCACGCCGAGATCGGGCAGCACGAAGTACATGTAGAACAGCTGCACGATGATCGGCAGCCCGCGGATCACGTTGACGATCGTGCTGCCGGCCGTCGACACGGCGCGATTGCGCGACACCTTCATCAACGCGAGGATCAGCCCGAGCACCGAGCTGAGCACGAACGCGCATGCCGTGATCTCGATCGTGACCACCGCCCCCTTCAACAGGATCGGCAGGAAATCGATCGCATTCTGAAAAAACATGAGGTCTCCTATGCGATGGCCGGGCGGCACGCCGCAGCGGGTGCCCGCGAGACGCGGGCGATACCGGCGTGGAACCGGGGGCGGGCGCTCAGCTCATGTGCCACTTCTGCAGGATCTGCTGCAGCGTGCCGTCGCCCTTCATCTTGCGGATCGCGCCGTTGAGCTGCTCGAGCGTCGCGGTATCGCCCTTGCGCACGATGAAGCAGACCTGCCCCTTCACGACGCTCTGGTATTCGGGCACGAGCCGCACCTGTCGGTTGACGCCGTGTTCGATCTGGTACGCGACGATCGGCTGGTCGGCGAAGCCGGCCTTGATGCGCCCGAGCGCGACGTCGCGCATGATGTCGGCGATCGAATCGTAGGTTCGGACTTCCTTGAAGATGCCCTTCTTGTTGAGCGCGTCGACGAACGCCGTGCCGACCTGCGCGCCGACCACCTGCCCCTTGAAATCGTCCATCGACGTATAGCGGCCCGGGTCGTCCGCCTTCACGATCAGGCCTTCGCCGAACGAATAGACCGTGTCGGAGAAATCGACGACCTGCTGGCGCGCCGGCGTCTTCAGCATCGCGGCCGAGATGATGTCGATCTTCTGCGTGGTGAGCGACGGGATGAGCGCCGAGAACACGGTCTGCTGCACGTCGACGCGAAAACCGGCCGATTTCCCGGCCGCGGTGATCGCGTCGACCATCATCCCCTGGATCGAATTGCTCTTGACGTCGAGAAACGTGAACGGCACGCCGGTGGCCGTCGCGCCGACCTTCAGCGTCGGCTCGGCCGCGACGGCGCCCGCCGATGCCGCGGAAATGGCGATACAGGTGGCGAAACCGGCGGCCAGTGCGCCGAACTGCTTGATGAACGAAACCATGATGTCCCCTTCTCGAATAATCCGGTGCGCCGCCAGTCGCCGATCGACGTTGCGACGATGACCCGATCTTAAAACGAATCAAAAACATCGCAAATAGATTTTTGCGTATCGATATTCGATACGCTATGATTCGATATCGAATCGATCAAGCCCCTTGCTCATGGAAACTTTGCCCGATCAGTCGAACGACCTGCTGTTCAACCAGTCGCTGGAGAAAGGGCTGAACGTGCTGCGCGCGTTCAGCGCGAAGCGGCGCACGATGACGCTTGCGGAAGTGGCCGACGCGGCGGGGATGACGAAGAGCTCGGCACAGCGGATGGTCTATACGCTCGAGAAGCTCGGCTATATCCGCAAGCATCCGGTCACGCGGCGTTACCAGCTCACGCCGCACGTGATGCGGATCGGCTTCAACTACCTCGCGGCCGATACGCTGATCGACGTCGCGAATCCGTTCCTGTCCGAGCTCACGAACCTGACCGGCGAAACCACCAACCTCACCGAGCCGGACGAGGACGAGATGGTGTACGTCGCGCGTTTCGTGTCGACGAAGTTCGTGCCGATCCACATGCCGATCGGCAGCCGCATCCCGATGTATTGCACCGGCAGCGGCCGCGCGTTCCTGAGCGCGCTGC
The DNA here is from genome assembly GCF_019091065.1 of Burkholderia sp. GbtcB21. Classification (NCBI taxonomy): domain Bacteria; kingdom Pseudomonadati; phylum Pseudomonadota; class Betaproteobacteria; order Burkholderiales; family Burkholderiaceae; genus Burkholderia; species Burkholderia sp. GbtcB21. The sequence continues at coordinate 233,347 of NZ_JAGXKA010000001.1, read as the reverse complement.
CGCCGGACGATGCGCGCGCGCGGCTCGACGGCATGGCGCGCACGCCGCACACGCCGCGCACGGTCACGGCGCTCGACGCGCTCGTCGCGCTGCTCGACGGCGCAAGGCAAGAAGGCTACGCCACCAATCAGGAAGAACTGTTCATCGGCGACATGTCGATCGCGGCGCCCGTGCTCGGCAGCCAGGGGCAGCCCGTCGCGGCCGTGCATGTGGTCGCGCCGACGAGCCGCTGGACGTTCGACGACGCGCGCCGCAAGCTCGCGCCGGCCGTGATCGACTGCGCGCGCGGCATCAGCAATTCGATCCGGACGCTCGAATAGCGAGCGCGCGTCGCTGCGTTGCACAGCGACGCTTGCGCGTCATTGCGGCTTCTGCGAGTTTTCCGTCCGATAGGTGCTGTTCGGGTGCAACACGAGTTTCTTGGCCGCTACGTCCAGTTCCTTGCTGTGGTACAGATCAGTGCATTTCAGGAAGTCGAACTTAACATCCTTCACTTCCGATTCGACGACCGGATTCCGGTAATCGCGCGCGAGATACTTCGCCACCAGCGAGTGAATGACATCCGGCGTGCGCTCCATGTCGTAGTAGGTCCAGTCGCGCAACGCGCTGGTGCTGCTGCCGATATCCTTGCTCGCGCCGGGCGCCTGCTTGCAAGCAGTCGCGAGACACTCCGCGAGCACCATGTCCTTGAAGTTCTGGAGGTAAGTGCGTGAACCGGCCTCCGGTGACGCCTGCGTTACATCCTTCGCCGATACCACCGCAGGATGCAGCACGACACACGTCAGTACGGCCGCGAGCCAAGCTCCCCTCATGACAGACTCCAGAAATTCACACGATCCGGACGATACCGTGCGCCGGGCTCGTTGAAGTAACAGTGGTCACGACACCTATTGCCGTTGATCCGAAAGCCTTTCGGCGAAGCTCAATGAAACACGTCGCGGGCCGGAATTCGTGACGGAAGGCGCGCACGCAAAAACAGGCATCCGGCCCGCAGCATGCAACGCCTGACGGATCATGGCTCCCAGCGCCCTCGCTCCATCGCCTCTTCCATCATTCCGAGCGTCAGTGACCGTCCGCCCAACGTCTCGCGCGCCTTGTTACTGAACGGAGATTTGACGACCGCCGCGAGGAACGATCCGATGCCGAGTTTCGCGGACGGGTAGTAATAGTGGATGTCGAACGCGGACAGGTCGACGCCAAACGTCACGGCCCATTGCCTGACGAGCTCGTCGATGTCGCCCGGCTCCAGGTCGAGATCGTGATAGAGGTCCGTGTCCCGCGTCAGTTCGGTTCGATCGACCGGAAGCCTGCCGACATCGGCCGTGATAAACGCTTCGAGACTCTTCCATGCGTCAGCCATACAGACGATCCTCGGGCTTCACCATGCTGTTGTAGGCGCTAACCGTTCGGTAAGTGATCAGCGATACATCCGTGGCCAGGATTACCCAACCAACTCCGGGTATCGCGCGCCCGACAAATGCGCCGATATTCCGTGTGAACTTGATGCGCAACATGATAAGACTCGTGAACGACGTAACGGTAGGCAAAATCCGGTGCTTCAGCTCGTACGGCAGCATACGACGGGAAACGACAGACGCGATGGAGGTGCCCTTGACGGCGTTCGCGAACTTGCCGCGAGTCGGGATGAAGCGCTGGCCCAGTAACACCATCGCAATACCGACCGCATCGTCTACACCCAACTCCTTGCCAGTCTCTTCGATGAAGATCAGGAAGAGCAATTCTTCACGGCTCAAGCCCTCGTGAATGCCGTACTTGTACGTATTCGCCATTTTCTCTCAGATAGTTTGAAATTGACCGAGCGGCCGAGGCTATCTTGAATGACACGGGGAGGGAAACAGGCTCACCGGGTCGACAGTTGCTACGAGAATGCGTCCCGGCACAATTGATCGATCTCTTGCTGTTCCGTTGAAGCAACTCCCGGCTTGCGCTCCCGATCGTTACAGCTTCGTCGTTCCGCGCGAGTCCCCACCGCAACGGCATGCGCCAGAACGAATGCAAATCGTTAATTTTCGGTGGCTTGCTGGCGACGAATGCGCTGGCGTTGTCCGGCCTTTGATCGCTCGTACGCGTTAGCGCGTCGCCGCCGAGTGTTCGCCCACCATCGCAATCGCCCTCGCCCGCCGCTCGCCCAGCCCCTCCGCAAACCGGTACGCAACAAGCGCCCCGGCCACCGCAAGCAGCATCGGCACGAGGCTGTCGTGATTCGCGCGCGTGAATTCGAGCAGCAGCACGACCGCCGTGATCGGCATCTGCATCGACGCGGCGAGAAAAGCAGTCGCGCCGATCAGCGCACACCCGCCGATCGATGCGCCCGGCCAGACGAGACTCCACAGCCCGCCGAGCACGCTGCCGAGCAGCGCGCCGTTCGCGAGGCCCGGCGTCAGCAGGCCGCCCTCCGCGCCCGCGCGCAGGCTGCCCGCCTCGATCAGCACCTTCAGCACGAGCAGCGTCGCCGCGAGGCCGATCGTCAGCGTGCCGTCGAAGCCGAGCGACGCCGGCCCCTTGCCGTTGCCGAGCAGTTGCGGAAACCGCATCGCGAGCACGCCGATCACCGCGAAGTTGACCAGCGCGAGCACCGGCAGCCGCCAGTCTTTCGGCGCGTTCGCCCGCGCGCGGGTCGTGAGCCGCACGAAGCCGTACGCGGCGAAGCCGAACAGCGGCCCGCAGCCGATCGACCAGGCGACGAGCGGCGTGCTCAGCACGAACGCGGGAACCGTGTACTGGTGTTCGTTGCCGAGGCCGAGCCACGCGACGGCCGCCGCGATCGCCGACGTCACGACCGCGACGATCAGCGCACGCAGTTCGAACGTGCCGAGCAGCACTTCGAGCACGAAGATCGCGCCGCCGAGCGGCACGTTGTAGACAGCCGCGAGGCCGGCGCCGGCACCGCACGCAACCATCAGCCGGCAGTCGTCTGGCGTGAGCCCAGCGCGATGCGCGAGCTGCCCGGCAAGCAGCGAACCGATTTCGCGCGGCGCGACTTCGCGGCCGAGCGGCGAACCGAGCGCGACGGTGACGATCTGCAGCAGCGCGTGGATCGTCGTGCTGACGAACGGCATCCGCGGATCGGCCGCACGCACCGCGCGGCGAATGCTGACGAGCGGCCGGCCGTACCGGTAAAGCGCCCACCAGCCGCCACCGGCGACGATTCCGCAGACGATCAGCACCGCGAGCCGGCGCAACGGATCGGCATCGGTCACGCCGGTGAGGAAGCTCTCGGTGCCGATCACGTGCGCGATGCTGTAACCGTACGCAATGTGCTGGATCGCATGCAGCAGCAACGCGAGCAGCATGCCGCCGAGGCCCGCGCCGACGCCGGTCAGGATCGTGACGACGGCCACGCGCGCGAACGGGCCGGCGGACGGGGAAGCGGATGCGGGAGCGGACGGGAGATCGAGGCGCATGAGGTCGGCGAACAGGAATCGAAAGGACGGCGCGCAACACGCGCGCCGTCGTCAGGACCGCATCGTAGGCTCGCGCCTCTCATGCGACAAACGTATTTTTCGAATCGACTCATGTATTTCATGAATACATGAGCATGGACGGCTTGTCGCCACATTCCGCATCAACCCGGTCGATCCGGATAAGTGATGTGCTCCGGTTCACGCCGCATCTATAGAAAAAGCACGCACCGCGCATCAAGACCAGCCTTCGAACGTCAGGCCCGTCTCGGCAGCCGCCTGCTCGGGCGTCACGTCGCGCACGTGCTGACCGAACGTCCACACGTGCTGCTCCGGATCGCGCGCGCGATAGGTGCGGTCGCCATAGAACTGGTCGGCCGGTTCCTGCAGGATTTCCGCGCCGGCCTGCCGCGCGTGTTCGCAATGCGCGTCGAGGCCGTCGGCAAGCTGCACGTGCACGCTTTGCGTGTTCCTGCCGCCGATCTCTTGCGGGCTCGTAACGAAATCGGCCCAGTGTCCGCCGATCATCACGACGCCGCCGCGATGCGTGAGTTCCGCATGCGTGACCTCGCCTTCAGGCGTACGGACGACGATGCCGCGTGCGAAGCCGAACGCGCGCTCCAGCCATTCGAGCGCGGCGCCCGGATCGCGGTAGTACACGGCGGCGCTGATCGGCGGATGGCGGTCGGGCTGGGGCATCGTGTGTCTCCGGTCGTGGGCACGAGCCGCTCATTCTCCGCGCGTCGGCCGAACCGATCAACCGCCGCGCCGCGCCCCGCGCATGTTGCAACGGCGCGACAGCCGGGTCGCGCCGCGCGAATGCCGCGTGCAGGCCATCGCGCAAAAAACGACCGGCCTCGGGTGCGCGCGGCGCGTCGTGTCAGTTTTGTGAAGGACTCTTGCAGGATTCGGAAAGGTGCGCTCGCGGCCCAGGCGGCCTAGCGCGCGCCGTGCATTCCTATACTTGCGCCGAACTTTCGTTTCCAGTCCCACACGCAGGAGCCTCACCATGAAAAAAACCCTCATCGCCGGCGCTTGCGCGGCCGCGCTGTTCGCCCCGCTCGCCCACGCGCAAAGCTCGGTCACGCTGTACGGCCTGATCGACGCCGGCATCGCGTATACCAACAACGCAGGCGGCGCATCGCTGTGGCGCCTGACGACCGGCACGATCAACGGCAGCCGCTTCGGCCTGCGCGGCACCGAGGATCTCGGCGGCGGCGTGAAGGCGCTGTTCGTGCTGGAGAACGGCTTCAACGCGAACAACGGCGCGCTCGGCCAGGACGGCAAGCTGTTCGGCCGCCACGCGTATGTCGGCCTGAGCGGTAACGGCTACGGCACGCTGACGCTCGGCCGCCAGTACGACACGATGGTCGACTTCGTCGCGCCGCTGTCCGCGACGGCCGGCGACTTCGGCGATGCGGGCTTCGCGCATCCGTTCGACAACGACAACCTGAACCACTCGCTGCGCATCAACAACGCGGTCAAGTACACGAGCGATACGGTCGCGGGCTTCAAGGTGGGCGCAATGTACGCGTTCTCCAACTCGACGAACTTCAGCGCGAACCGCGCGTACAGCGTCGCGGCGAGCTACACGAACGGCCCGTTGAAGCTGGCCGGCGCGTACCTGCAGATGAACGGCACGAAGGGCTCGACGAGCGCGAGCCCCGGCGCGACCGATTCGGCCGAGGCGAAGAGCGTGAACCAGGGCGGCTGGTCGATCGGCTCGGACCGCATGCGCTCGTACGGCGGCGGCGTCAGCTACGTGTTCGGCCCGGCGACCGTCGGCTTCGTCTATACGCGCTCGCAGTACGACAACACGGGCTCGTTCGGCTCCACCGGCCAGGTCGCGTTCAACAACTACGACGTGAACGTGCGTTATGCAGTGACGCCGGCCGTCAGCCTCGGCGCGGCTTACGTGTACACGGACGCCAGCGTGTCGAACCCGGACAGCAAGCACGGTACCGATCCGAAGTGGCACCAGGTCGACCTGCAGGCCGTGTACAAGCTGTCGCGCCGCACCGACCTGTATGCGGAAGCGATGTACCAGCATGCGTCGGGACGCGGCTACCAGGCGTTCATCAACGGTTCGGGCGGCGCGTCGAGCACGCCGAACCAGATCGTCGGCGCGATCGGCATGCGCACGCGGTTCTGACCGATGTGACGCCACGTCGCCCGCCGGCAACGAACCCGCGTTCGCACGCGGGTTCGGTCGCTGCGAGCGACGCGCGTCAATGTTGTTCCATCTGGAAGGCAGCCTGCCTGGAATCGGGGTTTTTGCGCGCACAAGCGCTGCGTAGACTCGTATCGAAGGTCGGGGCGCGCATCGCGCATCGAACCGAACGTCTACCCGTCACCCAGGAGAACCTTGTGAAATCGCTTGTCGTTACCGCCGCCGCTGCCGTCCTGCTTGCCGCACCGGCCCTGTCGTTCGCCCAGTCGGCGAAGTCGCCCGTCACGCGCGCGCAGGTGCTGCAGGAACTGGTCGACCTCGAGTCGGTCGGCTACAACCCGGCGCGCGGTGAAGCCGGCAACTATCCGGAAGACATCATGGCGGCGCAGGAACGACTGCAGGCGAAGCGTCTCGCGGAGCGGAAGGCTGCGCAGGCCGCATACGGCCCGGCCGGCGAGCCGGCAACCGAATCGGGCACGGCGGCGAAGCCCGCGCTGTGACGATGTGATGAAGCGCCCCGCCCGCATGAATCGTGTGCTGCGGGCGGCGCGCATGTTGCGTCTGCACGAAGAAGCGTGTCGCGCAATCACCGACCCACGCAACGTATCGATGTCCCGCTGCGCATCCGGCGCTCAGGCGGCCTGCGGTTCGCGGTCGATCGCGTTCAGCATCTCGACGTCGCGCGCGATCATCCCCGGCACCTGCGCGCGCAGCATCTCGACCCAGGTCCGCACCTTCGCGTCGACGAAGCGGCGCGACGGATACAGCGCATACACGTTCATCTTCTGCAGGATATGCGCGGGCAGCACGCGCACGAGCGTGCCGTCGCGCAGTGCGTCGATTGCCGAGTACAGCGGCAGCATGCCGATCCCGATGCCGTCGCGGATCGCGAGTGCGAGCGATTCGGCCGTATTGGTCTGCACCGGCCCGGCGACGTGGATCTGCTCGACGCCTTCTGGCCCTTCGAGCACCCATTCGTGCGTCGGGAACGCGGGCGTACACAGCGTCAGGCACGCGTGCGCGGCGAGATCCTGCGGACGGGTCGGCGCGCCGTGCCGTTTCACATAGTCGGGAGACGCGCACAGGATGCTGAACGTCGAGCCGAGCAGGTGCGATACCAGTTCCGAATCGGGCAGCGACGACGCGGTCACGACGGCCATGTCGCTCGTGCCGTCGAACAGGTCGGGCATGCGCTGCGACAGCGACAGTTCGATCGACACGCCCGGGAACTGCGCGTGATAGCGCGTCAGTGTGGGCAATACATAGTGATGGCCGACACTCGCGAAGCTGTGCATGCGCAGCACGCCGGCTGGCCGTTCGTGCGCGCAGCTCGCCTCTTCTTCCGCGCGGTCGACGTCGGCGAGGATCTGGCGGCAGCGCCGCAGATAGCTTTCGCCGGCCGACGTCAGCGCGAGGCGGCGCGTCGAGCGATTCATCAGACGGGTGCGCAGGCGCGCCTCGAGCTCCGACACCGCGCGCGACATCGCGCCCGTCGTCGAATTCAGCGATTGTGCGGCGGCCGTGAAGCTGCCGGTCTCGACGACGCGCGAAAACACCCGCATGTTTTGTAGGGTATCCATTCCTGTGAGCAACCTGTAGCGGAGCCGCTATTTTCCTCCACTGGATGCGACAGATTGTTACTCCGGCTGCAACTATCGTTTCCCGGCAGCTGCGTTAATGCGCGGGCGCCGCACTCCTACAATCGGCGCCTCACCAGTCGAACGGACCCGTTCGGATGCGCCGCGGCACCGTGCCCGGCCCTGCACGGGCCACCTCTTTTCATGAAGCCACAACCTGCGATCGAGCGAACTTCCATCGAACCGGCACGATGGAGAGCATGGCTTGATCCGCTCGGCGACGCGGCCCGCGACTGGGCCGTCAGCGACGGCTTGATCTGGCTGCACCTCGCGAAGACCGTGTTCGCGGCGCTCCTTGCGATGGGCATCGCGATGCGTCTCGAGATGTCGCAGCCGCGCACGGCGATGACGACCGTGTTCGTGCTGATGCAGCCGCTGTCGGGGATGGTGTTCGCGAAGAGTTTCTACCGCGTACTCGGCACGGCGGCCGGCCTCGTCGGCGCGCTCGCGCTCGGCGGGCTGTTCGCGCAGCAGCCCGAGCTGTACATGGCCGGCATCACGCTGTGGATCGGCGGCTGCATCGCGCTGGCGGTGCGCAACCGCCACTTCCGCTGGTACGGCTTCGTGCTCGCCGGCTACACGGCCGCGCTGATCGGCCTGCCGGCGGTAATGACGCCGCAGACGCTGTTCCAGTCCGCGCTCACGCGCGCCGCGGAAGTCGCGCTCGGCATCGCATGCTCGGGCGCGGTCAGCGCGTTGATCCTGCCGCTCAGTTCCGCGAAAGCGCTGATGCGTTCGCTGAACACACGCCACACGACGTTCGCGGCGTTCACGGCCGGCGCACTCGCGGGCGACGTCGCACGCGGCGATTTCGAACGGCGCTTCGCCGATTTCGTCGACGACATCGTCGGCTTCGAAGCGAACCGTGCATTCGCGTCGTTCGAGGATCCGCACATTCGCGCGCGCAGCCGCCGGCTCGCACGGCTGAACAGCGAGTTCATGAACGCATGCACGCGGCTGCATGCGCTGCACCAGCTCGTCAAGCGCCTGCGCGCGAACGGTTCGGACGCGGTGCTCGACGCACTGGCGCCGCACGTCGACGCGCTCGCGCAGCGGTTCGCCGCATTGCGCGACGAGCGGCAGCACGGCATCGCACCGGCCACCGGCGCGATGCTCGAACTGCGCCGCTTCCACGGTGCGTTGCCGAAGGCCGCGCGCGCGTCGCGGCGGACCATCGAGGAACACGCGGCCGGCGGCCTGCTCGATTTCGATACCGCGATCGAGCTGCTGTACCGCTTCATCGGCGAGTATCTCGGCTACGCCGATACTTACGCATCGCTCGACCAGGACGATCACGCATTCGAGCGCTCGGTCACGCATTACGCGGTGAAGACCAATTCGTTCTTCGTCGGCTTCGCGTTCCTGCGCACGGTCATCGCCGTCGGTGCGATGAGCGCGTTCTGGATCGCGTCGGAATGGCCGAGCGGCTCGCTCGCGGTGATCGCCACCGCGATTGCATGCGCGCTCAGCTCGACGTCGCCACGCGCACCGAAGTTCGTCGCACAGATGGGCGTCGGCGCGGCGTTCGCGACTGCCGTCGGCTACCTGTTCCTGTGCTACGTGTATCCGAACATCGACGGCTTCCCGCTATTGTGCGCGACGCTCGCGCCGGTGCTCGGCCTCGGTGCGTTTCTCGCGATGCGGCCGGGGCTGTCCGGCTACGGGATCGGCTTCGCGGTGTTCTTCTGCCTGCTTGCGGGACCCGACAACGCGATCGCGTATACGCCCGAGGTGCTGATCAACAACGGGCTGGCCGTCGTCGTCGCGATGCTCGCGTGCTCGCTCGTGTTCGCGGTCGTGTTCCCCACCCACATGCCGTGGCTCACGGGCCGCATCGCGCACGATCTGCGCCGCCAGGTCACGCTTGCGTGCGAAGGCGCGCCGGACGGCCTCGCGCAGCGCTTCCAGTCGAGCACGCACGACCTGATGGCGCAGTTGCGCACGCTGCTCGTGCGACGCACGCGGCAGCATCGCGACGCGTTGCGCTGGATGCTGTCGACGCTCGAGGTCGGACATGCGGTGATCGACCTGCGCGACGAACTGCACGCGTTCTGCGAAGCGAAACCGCCGCAGATGCTGCGCTGGACCAGTTCGATCGACGCGGTGCTGCACGAGCTGCCGCGCTTCTTCGATGATCCGACGCCCGGCCACCATGCGCGCACGCTGAAATCGGTGAATCTCGCGATCCGCGCCGCTCAGCACACGCTGCAGGCGTGGTACGCCGTGCCCGACGAGCGACGCCGCATGCAGCGTATCGTCGGCTGCCTGCACTTCATGCGCAGCGCGCTGCTGGACAAGGATGCGCCGTTCAACCGGCATCGCCATTGAACATCGGTGCGCAGGCAACGGGATCCTTGTTCCGAATGGAAATAAGCTCTACAGGCGCGGTGATTAATCTTTAAGCAGTGCGAGCCTATAGTTTCCTCACTGCCAGCGAGACTGGCACTCACCCAGGAGAAACAAAATGAAGCCGCTGCACCTCGCCCTCGTTGCCCTGTCGCTGACCGCTGCTGTCGCCCACGCACAGCCGGCGCCGGCCGACGCCGCACCGCAACAGGCGAACCGCACCGAAGCCGTCAAGGCCGCAGGCCGCGTCGATCGTTCGCAGTCGAAGCAGGAAGACCCGAACGCCTGTGTCGGCCCCGTCAGCTTCTGCAACATCTACTTCGGCAGCTGAGCATGACGCCGCGTCGTCACGGCCAGGCCCGCATCGCCCGCATCGAATCCGCGGGCGGGCGGCGTACCGGCCGATCGCCGCACCGCCCCGATCCACGCCGCTTCGATTGAAGCGGCGCATGCCGTTTCAGGCGCCGCGCCCCGGCCGCCACCCCACTTCGCGCAACGCATCCAGCAAGCGCGCCTGCCCGAGCCCTTCGACCCGCGCACCGCGCGATTCGACGTCGCCGCCCGCGACGAGCGCATTCACGATCGCTTCCTCCACCGCCTCGGCCGCCGCGACGAACAGCGCGGAAATATGGTCGTTGTTGACCATCTTCACGCCGGTGGTCGGCGCACCCTTGCTGCCGTAGTTCGCCGCCGGCAGCCCGTCGTTGCCCGTTGCGAACGCAACGAAGATGTCGCCGCTCGAATCCTCGGTGCCGCCGCCGACGCGTGCAAGCCCGACGCTCGCGCGCTGCGCGACGCGCGTGCATTGATGCGGCAGCAGCGGCGCGTCGGTCGCGATCGTCACGACGATCGAGCCCATGCCGGCCTCGCCTGTCGCGTCGGGCGCGCGGAACGGCGAATGCACGTGGCGCAGCACTTCGCCGACTGGATACCCGGCCACGCGCAGCATCTCGCGCACGCCGTAGTTCGCCTGCACCAGCGCGCCGACAGTCCAGCCGCCCGCATCGGCCGCAAGCACGCGCGACGCGGTGCCGATGCCGCCCTTGAACTCGTGGCAGATCATGCCCGTGCCGCCGCCCACGCCGCCTTCGGCAACCGGCCCCGACTGTGCGGCGGCCAGCGCGCGCTGCACGTGCGCGGCGCTCACGTGCTGCCCCCAGATGTCGTTCAGCAGCCCGTCGTAGGTTTCCATCACGACCGGCATGCACCAGTACACGCGGCCGGCCGCCGCTTCCCGCTCGTTCGCGACGAGCGCGTCGCGCACCGCGCCGACGCTGTGCGTGTTCGTATAGGCGATCGGCGTCGTCAGCAGGCCGGCCTCGCGGATCCATTCGAGCCCCGTTGCGTCGCCGTTGCCGTTCAGCACGTGCATGCCGGCGAAACACGGCGAATCGTGCGCGGCGCCCGCGCGCGGCTCGATGACGGTGACGCCGGTGCGGATCGATGCGTCGCCGTTCTCGACGTTCAGCGTGCAATGTCCGACCCGCACGCCCGGAACGTCCGTGATCGCGTTGAAGCGGCCCGGCGTGCCGAGTCCGATGCGGATGCCGAGATCCCTCGTGCGCATGATGCAATTCCTCCAGTCTTTCAATGGTTCGGTGTGTCGGTGCTGCAACGTGACGATCCGGCGTTCAGAGCGCGCGGAATGCTTCGCTGTGGCGCGCCCAGACGACATACATCGCGAGTGCGGCAATCAGCAGCCCCGCGATGATGATCAGGTCGGTCGGCTTCGTCGCCGTCGCCAGCGTCGTGTAGAGCGTGTACGCGGCGCCCGCTACCGCGACGAGCGGCGTCACGGGCCACAGCGGCATCCGGTAGTGATGTTCGACGTCGCGGCGCACGAACCGGCTCGCGAGCGCAGCCAGCCCGACGACCAGGTAGATCAGCAGCAGCAGGTCGACCGTGAACGCGGTCAGCTCGTCGAGGCTCGATACGAACACGAGCCCCGCCGACGGCACCGCGAGCGCGAGCGTCGCGAGCCACGGCGATTCCAGGCGCGGATGGATCGTCGAGAATGCACGGTTGCAGGTACGCGACCAGAGCGCGTGCCGGCCGCTGCTGTACAGCAGCCGGCCCATCGTGATCACGATCGCGATGATCGCGTTGAACACCGACAGGAAGATCCCGGCGCTGACCACGCGCGACACGGCCGGGTTGCTCAGCGAACGCACGACATAGCCGATCGGGTCGGCGCTTTTGGTGAGTTCCGTCAGCGACGGCGCGCCGAGCACGATCGCGGTGAGCGGAACCAGTTCGACGACGAGGATCACGAGCAGCGAATAGATCACGGCCTTCGCGACGTTGCGGTTGCCGCCGCGCAAGTCTTCCGCGAGGTATGCAGCGGAGCCGAAGCCGTTGTAGCAGAAGATCGCCGTGCCGATCGCGGGCACGATGGCGGCGAGCGTCGCCGGCACGAGCGCGTTGCCGCTCGCGACGACCGGCGCGACCAGCACGTCGGCGCCGCGATGCAGCGAGCCGAAACCGAGCCCAGAGATCAGCATCAGCACGCCGATCTCGACGACGAGGAACGCGCCGGTGATCCACGCATTCGTCTTGATGTTGAGCATGCCGAGCAGGTAGCTGAGCAGCACGATCGTCAGCGCGACCGACTGGTTGCCGAAGTGCGTGCCGAGCGCGTTGTTCAGATACGGCGCGGCGCCGCTCGCGAGCACGGCCGGAATGAACACGCTGACGGACAGCACCGTGATGAAGGTCAGGTAGCCGGGCAGCGTGCCGAACACGCGCTTGGCCATCACGTATTCGCCTCCCGCGCTGCGGTGCGCGGCGCTGAGCTCCGCATAACAGAGCGCGAATGCGAGCGCGAGCACGCCGCCGAGCAGGAATGACAGCACCGCGCCGCTGCCGGCCTGCTGGATCGCGAACGGCGCGATCACGAAGATCGAGCTTGCTGGGGTCACGCCCGACACGGTGATCATCACCGCGTCGCGCACGCTGAGCGTCTGCGACAGCGCGCGCGGCGCGTCTTCCGTTGCAGGCGCTGCTTGCAGCGTGCCCGTCGATTCCGACATCATCGCCATCTCGTTCTCCTATGCTGCACTTTTTTGAACGCCCATACTCGGGCCCGATTGATTGCGTGGCAGTCTAGGAAGCCAATTTCAGGACCGCTATTCCCCCTTCGTGTTACGCCCTTCCGGTGGTGGTATGGATCGTCTCTTCTCCGAAATCGCGATGCACCAGGCGCTTGGCCGCGCAATCGATCATCTCGGCCAGCCGCGCTTCTGGCGGTTCCTGGTGCTGCTGCTCAATGAAATGGCGCCGTTCGACAACGCGCTCGCGACCGCGATCGGCCGCGACGGCGTGCCGCTCGTGCTCGACGAATACGACACCGGCGGCACCGACACCGCGTCGCCGGTGCCGCTTTACCTGAATGGGTTATATCTGCTCGACCCGTTCCTGCAGGCCGCGCACGACGGGCTCGCCGACGGCTGCTACCGGCTCGAGGAAGTCGCGCCCGACCTGTTCCGGCAAAGCGAGTATTTCCTGAGCTACTTCCGCGATGCGGTCGGCGACGACGAAATCCAGATCCTCGTGCGGCCGAACGCCGACACGCTGCTGTCGCTGTCGCTCGGTGCAGCCGCGCGCTTCGACGTCGAGCCGCTCGGCAAGCTGACGGCCGCGATGCCGTGGGTGCTCGCGACGATCCGGCAGCACTGGCGGCTGGTCGGCGACGCCGCGCGCTCGACGCCCGACGCCGATCTCGGCGCGCGCGTCGAGCAGGCGCTTGCGCGCTTCGGCGCGGGCGTGCTGACCGATCGCGAGATGTCGATCGCGAGGATGGTGCTGCGCGGCAATTCGTCGAAGGCGATTGCCGAGCGGCTGGCGATTTCGCCGGAAACGGTGAAGGTGCATCGGCGGCATCTGTACGCGAAGCTCGGGATCTCGTCGCAGCCCGAGCTGTTTTCGCGGTTCATTCAGGCGCTGGGAGAAGATGCGGCGGGATGAGTGCATCGCGCAGCACGGATGGCAACGGGTGCGGAATCGTGCACTATCCGTGAATCGCCGCAGCCGTGGTCGTCCGTTCAAGCCGACACGGATGCGCCGCCGACAACACGACTGCCCGGAAACAGGAACCCGAACCATGCCGCCCGCCCGGTTTTCGGGCAGCGGCACGGTCATGCGCAGCGTCCTGCTACTTCCACTTCGCGCCGAGTTGCGCGAGCCCGGCGTTCCGGAGATCGTCCGGCAGCATCACCACGCGGAACTCGCAGTCTGCATTCAACATCAGGAACCACGGCTCCGCGAGCGCCGGGATCTGCGACGGGTCATCCAGATTGACGATCACGACCGCCCCGCGCCCGCCGCTCTGCTCCGTGAAATACACGGCCTCCGGCCTGACCGCTTCGAGTATTCGCGAGATCACGTCGCCGACGCTGCCGTCGCGCACCAGCGTGTTGAACGGCTCGTGAGGGATTCGTATGTTGAGAAGCATGCGCATGACCATCCTCCTTGGGCTCCGCCCGGCCTGGGCCCTTCAAGCATAGGTGCTACGCGACGCCGCGCCAGTGGCGCCGCAAGCAGTTGCCGGCACGCATTCACATTCCGACGATTCGATGACACCGCGTCGCGCAAACGGCAATCGCGCGCGCGATGCAGGCCGGGTCGAATCGACCGCTTATGCCCCCATCATCCGGAGACCGTATCGGCCGCCAGCCCCGTCGGTTCGATCGCCAGATGCAGCGCCCGCTCCGGCCGCAGCGTCACGTTCAGCACCGCGCGCGGCGGAGTCATGCCGGGCGGCACCGACAACACATGACGCTGCAGGATCATTGCGGCCACCACCGTCATCTCCGTCATCGCCAGATGCTGCCCGAGGCATACGCGCGGGCCGGTGCCGCCTGGTCATCCGTTTCGCGACGAACGGCCCGCTCGCGTCCGCCACTCCGCTCAAGCGCGCGGTTCGACGAAGCCGCCGTCGGGTGCAGCGTGCGGCAGGTTCCAGCCGAAGTACACCTCGGCCTCGACGATCCGGCCGTCGCGGATAAGCAACCGCTCCGCGTTCCTGAATCGCCGACCGTCGCTCGTTTCGGCCTCGTACACGACGAACACATGCTCGCCGTGCACTGCAACGTCGACGAAATCGAAGTGCACCAGCGTCACGCTGTTCGGCCAGCAGCGCCGGAAATACGTGTCGCGGTCGATCCGGTTGTCGAGCGGGCTCGTGAAATGGAAATCCGGCGCGATCAGCACTTCGATCGCGTCGCGGTTCTTGTCGGCATACGCGCGGTAGCTCGCACGCGCAACGTCGCCCGGGTTCTGAAGCATCGTCGTGACCTCCTCGAAGAATCGGCGTGAGCCTCGCTCGCACCGGTGCAGATGTTTCGGCGAAATGCGCCCGTTGCCATCCACGCGAACCCGCATCGGCCGGCAGCCCGCGCTTTCCATCGTAAGCCGGCAATGCCGCGGTTGCCCGATTCGGCGGGCACGGGCATGATGTCCGCGAACTCGCCGGCCGCTTTTTTCCGCTGGTTCTCGCCGACCTCGCCGCACCTGTGCAGCGTGTCACGCGAACGCTGCCGCCGTCACGCGAGCAATCCGCATGCCGGCCCCGTCGCCAACGTCACTTCGTCCATGTCACTACGCGCATTCAGAACGCTGGTCGCCATCGCCCGATACCGGACCTTCGCACGCGCCGGCGAAGCCATCGGGCTCACGCAGTCGGCGGTGAGCCTGCAGATCAAGGCACTGGAAAGCGAATACAACGTGCAGTTGTTCGACCGTTCGCGCCGGCAGCCGGTGCTCACCGAAGCCGGCAACATCCTGCTCGCGCAGGCCGAGCAGGTGCTCGCGATGGTCGACCGGATTCCCGATGCGCTCAGCGACGAGAAGAAGCTCGTCGGCCGCCTGCGGATCGGCGCGATCCAGACAGCGCTGTCCGGCCCGCTGCCCGACGCGCTGCTCGCGCTGCGCAACTCACATCCGTCACTGCGCGTGCACGTATCGGCCGGCATGTCGGCCGAGCTGGCGAATCGCGTCGCGGCCGGCGAACTCGATGCGGCGATCACGACACGCCCCGTGCGCCCGCATCCGGCGGAACTGACGTGGACCACGCTGTACGAGGATCGCTTCTGGCTGCTCGCGCCGCCGGACCATGCGGAACGCGACGCGGGCACGCTGCTCGAAGCACTGCCGTTCATCCGCTTCGACGCGCAGGCCTGGGCCGGCCGCATGATCACCGCCGAGCTGCGCCGCCTCGGCGTGCGCGTGCGTGAAGAGATGGTGCTGGACAGCGCGGAAACGATCGCACGGATGGTGGCGCGCGGGCTCGGCGCCGCGATCGTCGCGCTCCCCGATGCAACGCTCGCGCGCCTGCCGCCCGTCACGCGCTTGCCGTTCGGCCAGCCGCAGATGGGGCGCGCGGTCGTGCTGCTCGAACACCAGTCGCGTCCGGCCGAGCGTTTCGCGCGTGCGCTGGCCACCGAAGTCACCGCGTCATCGATGAGGATTTCTCATTGAACACCCGATAATTAACAATTATTCCTGTTGCTTTCGCGTGTTAACTTGGCGGCATCGTCACTCTTTCGATTGCGAGTCGCCATGTTGCCCGCCGGATGGATTTCCGCGTCGTTCCGCCGCTCCGCCTGCCAACCGGTCCGCACGGCCGGCGTGAAGGCGCGCCGATGATCGGCCCGGTCCTGCTCGCGCTGGCGCCGGTCGCGCTGCTGGTCGCGTTCGGCCATGGCCTCCGGCGCACGGGTTTCATCGCCGAAGCGTTCTGGCCGCAGGCCGAGCGGCTTTGCTACTACGTGCTGCTGCCGGCGCTGTTCGCGAACAGCCTCGCGAACGCGCGGCTGCAAGCGCTGCCTGTTTTGCCGCTCGCGGCAGCGCTGGTCGGATCGACCGCCGTCGCCGCGGCGCTCCTTCTGCTGGTCCGTCGGTTCGTCCGGGTCGACGGCGCCGGCTTCACGTCCGTGTTCCAGGGCGCGGTGCGCTTCAACAACTATGTCGGCACCGCGCTCGCCGCCGGGCTGTTCGGCCCAAAAGGCATCGCGCTCGCGGCCGTCTGCGTCGCGGCGATCGTCCCGACCGTCAACCTGATGTGCGTGCTGGTCTTCGCGCGGTATGGCGACACGCGGCTCGGTGCGGGCGCACTCGTGCGGCAAATCCTGTCGAATCCGCTCGTCGTCGCGTGTGCGCTCGGGATCGCGATGCAGGCCGGCGGTGTCGCATTTCCCGCTGCCGTCGAGCCGGCCGTGCGCGCGCTCGGCGCCGCGTCGATGCCGCTCGGCCTGCTGTGCGTGGGCGCGGCGCTGAAATTCGATGCGGCCCGTGCGTGGCTGCAGCCGGTGTGCATCGCGTCGGCGTTCAAGTTCATGGCGATGCCGCTGATCACGCTCGCGGCCGGCCGCCTGTTCGGGCTCGGCGATGCGGCGCTGACCGTCGCGCTGCTGTTCCAGGCGCTGCCGACGTCGTCGGCGTCGTACATCATGGCGCGCCAGCTCGGCGGCGACGCGCCGCTGATGGCCGGTATCACCGCGTTCCAGACGGTCGCCGCGGCGCTCGCGATGCCGGTCGTGCTGACGGCGCTCGCGTCGGCACCGGTATTTCGCTGACAGCGCGGCACCCGGCCCCATCCCCGCTGAATCAACCGGCAGGCCAGTTGTCGCACGGTTCGACATCGTCGGCCGCGCGCGGTCGTGCACGCATTGCCTCGCCCCCTTCGAGATGCCACGACACATGAACGCTCCTGCCCCGCCCGCCGGCATCGTCGCCACCCGGCCGAATGCGGCCATCTACGTGAAGCTCACGCTCGTCGCGCTGTTCTGGGGCGGCACGTTCATCGCGGGCCGGATCCTGGCCGCGTCGATGTCCGCGACTTCCGCGGCCACCGGCCGCTTCGCGATCGCCGCGTTGCTGCTGGTCGCGCTGACGTGGAAATTCGAAGGCGGTCTGCCGACGCTGAGCGGCCGCCAGATTGTGACGACCTTCGCGCTCGGCGCGACCGGCATCTTCCTGTACAACGTGTGCTTTTTTGCGGCGCTCGCACGGATGCCGGCCGGCCGCACCGCGCTGTTCGTCGCGCTGAATCCGGTCGCGACCGCCGTGCTGTTGTCGGTCGTCGTGCGGGAACGCCTGTCGCTGTCGCGCTGGGCCGGCATCGCCGTCGCGCTGTTCGGCGCGCTGATCGTGATCAGCCGCGGCGAACTGCTGAGCGTGCTGACCGATCTCGGCAATACGTTCGGCGCCGGCGAACGTTACATGCTGTGCGCGGTGCTGAGCTGGGCCGCCTACACGGTGATCGGCCGGCGCGCGCTCGATGGGCTGTCGCCGCTCGCGGCGACGACGTACGCGACGCTGTGGGGCCTCGCGCTGCTGGTCGTCGCGCATCTGTTCGGACCGGGCGCGAGCGGCGGCACGCCGCTGACGTGGCAGGCCGTCGTGTCGATGATCTATCTCGGCGCGATCGGCACCGTGGTCGCGTTCGTCTGGTATTCGCAAGGCATCCGCGAACTCGGGCCGGCCCGCGCGGCCGTGTTCACCAACCTGGTGCCGGTGTTCGGCGTGCTGCTGTCGGTCGCGCTGCTCGGCGAACCGCTGTCGCCATCGATGCTGGCCGGCGGCGCGCTCGTGATCGCGGGCGTCGCGCTGGCCAATCGCGCACGGCGCTGACGTATCGGCGCATGCGCCGCGCAGGCTCGGGGACGGATCCCGAATACCGGGTTGCGACGGCACTCGCAGCGCCGTTGCGCGACGCCTACGCGCCGCCAATACGGGCCCCGACTTTCTCGCAGCCCCGCCAAAAACCGCCTATCGTGAATGAAGCGCCCCGTTCGCTGCCATCCGGCCCTGAGTCGCTCGCACCGGCGGCAACGGTACAGCGCTCCGGCACCATTCATCGCGATCGTCGCGTCCGCTCGCCCGTGCGCACGATCGCGGCCGCCCACCGGATTACAGGAGGCACTCATGAAAGCCGCGCTGCTCGTCAGCTCCGCCCTGCTCGCCATCGCGTCCGCCACGGCCTCGGCCCAAGGCTCGATCACGAAAGTCGAAAACGGCGCGCTCGTCGCCGCGAACGGGATGACCGTCTATACCTTCGACAAGGACAAGCCCAACGCCGGCACCAGCGCATGCACGGGCCAGTGCGAAACCTTCTGGCCGCCGTACAAGGCCAGCGCGACCGACGTTCCGGTCGGGCCCTACACGATCGTCAAGCGCGACGACGGCAGCCCGCAATGGGCGTACAAGGGCAAGCCGCTGTACTTCTTCTCGAAGGACATGAAACAGGGCGACCGCAACGGCGACAACTTCAAGGACATGTGGCACGTGGTCGCGCCGTAAGCGTTGTTGCGCCGTTGTCCGCGCAATCGGCGCGGACGTAAAAAAGCCCGCCCGGATCGTCGTCGACCGAGGGCGGGCCTTCACATCTGCACGCCAGCCACCTTGCATCGCCAGCCGACTGGCCGGCGACGCATGCAGCCGAAATGCGCGTCAGCGGTTCGACGGGAAGCTGAACACCGTCCCTTCGCGCACGCCTGCCGACGGCCAGCGCTGCGTGATCGTCTTGCGCTTCGTATAGAACCGCACGGCGTCCGGGCCGTATGCGTGCAGGTCGCCGAACAGCGAACGCTTCCAGCCGCCGAACGAGTGGTACGCGACGGGCACCGGCAGCGGCACGTTGATGCCGACCATGCCGATCTGGATGTTGTCGCTGAAGTAGCGCGCAGCCTCGCCGTCGCGCGTGAACAGGCACGTGCCGTTGCCGTATTCGTGCGCGTCGATCAGCGCCATCGCCTCGTCGAGCGACTTCAGGCGGATCACGCCGAGCACCGGCCCGAAGATCTCGTGCTGGTAGATCGGCATGCCGGGCTTCACGTTGTCGAACAGGCACGGGCCGAGGTAGTAGCCGCCGTCGTGGCCGTCGACCTTCACGCCGCGGCCGTCGACGACCAGCGTCGCGCCGGCTGCCACGCCCGCTTCGACGAAGCCCGTCACCTTGTCGAAATGCTGCTGCGTGACGAGCGGGCCCATGTCGATGCCCGCGCCGTTGCCCGGGCCGACCTTCATCTTGTCGATTTCGGCCTTCAGGCCGGCGACGACCTGGTCGCCCGTGTCGTCGCCGATCGCGACGACCAGCGGGATCGCCATGCAGCGCTCGCCGCACGAGCCGTACGCAGCGCCCATCAACGCGTTCACCGCGTTGCCGATGTCCGCGTCGGGCATCACGACCGCGAAGTTCTTCGCGCCGCCGAGCGCCTGCACGCGCTTGCCGTGCGCACAGCCGGTCGAGTAGATGTATTCGGCGATCGGCGTCGAGCCGACGAAGCTCACCGCCTTCACACGCGGATCGGTCAGGATCGTGTCGACCGCTTCCTTGTCGCCGTTCACGACGTTCAGCACGCCCGGCGGCAGGCCGGCCTCGAGCGCGAGCTCGGCCATGCGCAGCGTCGACGACGGCGTGCGCTCGGACGGCTTCAGCACGAACGTGTTGCCGCATGCGACGGCCATCGGCCACATCCACAGCGGCACCATCACCGGGAAGTTGAACGGCGTGATGCCGGCCGCCACGCCAAGCGCCTGGAACTCGCTCCACGAATCGATCGCGGGGCCGACGTTCTTGCTGTGCTCGCCCTTCAGCAGCTCGGGCACGTAGCTCGCGTATTCGACGTTCTCGATCCCGCGCTGCAGTTCGCCCATCGCATCGGCGAGCACCTTACCGTGCTCGGCCGTGATCAGCGCGCACAGCTCGTCGGCGTGCTCCTCGAGCAGCGTCTTGAAGCGGCTCATCACGCGGGCGCGCTTCAGCGGCGGCGTGTTGCGCCACGCCGGGAACGCGGCCTGCGCGGACGCGATCGCGGCTTCGACGGTCAGCTTGTCGGCGAGCCCGACGCTCTTGTGCGATTCGCCGGTGGCCGGGTCGAACACCGGCTGGACGCGGCTGCCGCCGTCGACGCGCTTGCCGTCGATCAGGTGGCCGACGGTGGAAGTCACCTTGCTGTCGTGTTTCATCTGTCTGGCTCTTTCGTGAATTCGGTTGTCGCTTGGGGCGGGCCGCGGCTCAGTCCACTTCGTTCAGCGCGTCGGACAGCGCATTGACCAGGTTGTCGATCTCGCGCTTTTCCGAGATGAACGGCGGCGCGAGCTGGATCGTGTCGCCGCCGTAGCGCACGTAGAAGCCCTTCGCCCAGCAGCGCATCGCGATCTCGTACGGGCGCCGCGCCGGTTCGCCCGGCAGCGCCGCGATCGTCAGGCCGGCCGCGAGGCCGTAGTTGCGGATGTCCGCGATGTGGCGCTGGCCCTTCAGCCCGTGCACGGCCGCCTCGAAATGCGGCGCGAGATCGCGCACGCGGGCTACCGCGTCTTCCTTCACGAGCAGATCCAGCGCCGCGACGCCGGCCGCGCATGCGACCGGATGCGCCGAATACGTGTAGCCGTGCGGGAATTCGAGCATGTACTCGGGGCCGCCTGCCGCCATGAACGTGTCGTAGATTTCCTTCGTCGCGATCACGCCGCCGAGCGGCTGCACGCCGTTCGTCACCTGCTTCGCGAAGTTCAGGATGTCCGGCGTCACGCCGAACGCGTCGGCGCCCGTCATCGCGCCGGCACGGCCGAAGCCCGTGATGACCTCGTCGAAAATCAGCAGGATGTCGTGCGCGGTACAGATGTCGCGCAGCCGCTTCAGATAGCCCTTCGGCGGCACGACCACGCCCGCCGAACCGGAGAACGGCTCGACGATCACGGCCGCGATGTTCGATGCGTCGTGCAGTGCGATCAGATCGAGCAGGCGGTCGGCCAGCTCCGCGCCGTGTTCGGGCATCCCGCGCGAGAACTTGTTCTCGGCGAGTTGCGTATGCGGCAGGAAATCGGCGTCGAGGCCCTGGCCGAACAGCTTGCGGTTCGGCCCGATCCCGCCGACCGAGATACCGCCGAAGTTCACGCCGTGGTAGCCCTTCTCGCGGCCGATCAGGCGCGTCTTCGTGCCCTTGCCCTTCGCGCGCCAGTACGCGCGGGCCAGCTTCAGCGACGTGTCGGCCGCTTCCGAGCCCGAACCCGTGAAGAACACGTAGTCGAGGCCGGCCGGCGTCAGGTCCTTGATCTTGTTCGCGAGCTCGAACGACTTCGGGTGGCCGAACTGGAACGCCGGCGCGTAGTCGAGCTGCGCGACCTGGCGGCTCACGGCTTCGACGATTTCCGTGCGGCCGTGACCGAGGCCCGTGCACCAGAGGCCCGACAGGCCGTCGAAGATCTTGCGGCCTTCGGCGTCCGTGTAATACGCGCCCTGGCCCGACACGATCATGCGCGGATCGGCCTTGAACTGGCGGTTGGCGGTGAACGGCATCCAGTGCGCGTCGAGCCACGCGGCGTCGGTGCGGATAGTCGTGTCGTCCTGCTGCGCGGCGGTGGTGATGTCGGTCATGTCGGTCGGCGCGGCGCGCCCCTCCTTCTTGTGATGATATTGCGCATTGTCGGGAGGCCAATTAGTCTCTTCAATATCGCAATATCAATGTTCACTTGCTCAACTATGCAAGCAAAGAAACCGAAGAGCCGCGCGCTGCTCGGGCAGCTCAGCGACATGGATCTCCGCCTGCTGCGGGTCTTCAAGGGCGTCGTGCAGTGCGGCGGGATGGCGGCGGCCGAACTGGAACTGAATATCGGCATCTCGACGATCAGCCGGCACGTGAAGGATCTGGAAACGCGCGTCGGCCTCGTACTGTGCCGGCGCGGCCGCGCCGGCTTCACGCTGACGCCCGAGGGCCAGACCGTGTACGAGGAGACGCTGCGGCTGCTCGCGTCGATGGAAGCCTTTCGCAGCAGGATAGACGGTATTCACGACAGGATGGGCGGAGAACTGCACGTCGCGGTGTTCGACAAGACGGCCACCAACCCGAACGCGCGGCTCGGCGACGCGATCCGCCGGTTCGCGGACGAGGCGCCCGACGTCGCGCTGAACCTGCATGTGGCATCGATCAACGAGGTCGAGCGCGGGATCATCGACGACAGCTACCAGGTCGGGATCATTCCCGCGCACCGCAATTCGGGCAGCCTCGTGTATTCGGAGTTGTTCGACGAACGGATGCTGCTGTACTGCGGCCGCCAGCATCCGCTCTACGATGCGCCGCACGGCAAGCTCACGTGGACGACGATCCGCAACCATGCGTTCGCCGGGCTCGGCTTCCATTCGCCGAACATGGAACTGAGCCATCGCGCGAAGCTCACGCGCAGCGCGACCGCGTCGGACCAGGAATCGATCGCGACGCTGATCCTGTCCGGCCGTTATCTCGGTTTCCTGCCGGACCATTACGCGGAAAGCTTCGAAAACAAGGGGCTGATGCAGCCGATCGCGCCGCACCGGTTCAACTACCGGTGCCGGTTCGTGAGCCTGCTGCGGCGCTCGCCGCGGCCGTCGCGGGCCGCGCTGCTGTTCCAGTCGTGTCTGGAAGCCGCGCACGACGTGAAGGCGCGGCCGGCGGCGTAGCCTGCGCGACGGTCCGCCCCGCGCCGGACCGCGCGGGAACGGCGTCGCGGGCATCGCGTTCAGCGCCGTGCGCCGCACGTGAACCGCCACCGTTCAGCCGCGCGATCCGGCTCTGCGATAATGCGGGCTCCCCATTTCCGCTCCGCCTCCCGCCATGACGCAGCCGCCCGCCCCGCTCTCCACCGACCTGCCGCCGATCTCGTGCCTGCCCGGCGACGCGCTGCCGTGGCTGCCGATGAGCGCCGACCTGCCGGGGCTGGCGATCAAGTATCTGCACATCAATGCGGCCGAGGACACGCTGACCGCGCTGCTGAAGATGCCGGCCGGCGGCACGCTGCCGCGCCATCGCCACGACGGCGAGGTGTTCGTCCATACGCTGCAGGGTGCGTGGCGCTACCTCGAGTACGACTGGATCGCGCAGGCCGGCTCGACGGTGCTCGAACCGGCCGGCTCGGTGCACACGCCGGAAACGCTCGGCGCACCGGGTGAGGATGTGATCACGCTCAACGTGATGCGCGGCGATCTCGTGCTGCTTGACGACGACGGCCGCGAGACCGCGCGCGAAAATTGCCGCGTCGCGCTGCTGCGCCAGCGCAAGCATGCGCGGACGGCGCCGGACGACGCGGTGGCGTTCGTCACACGGTAAGACAGGCGGCATCGTCGCGTCACGATCCGCATGGTGCCGGCTCTCGCTATGCGCAGATGGCCGCCTGCGCACTTCGCCAGCTTCCCCGGCCTACCCGCGCATTACCGAAAACGCCGGAAAAATCGCCGAATATCGTTGGCCAGCAGATCCGGCTCTTCCATCGCAGCAAAATGGCCGCCGCTCGGCATGTCGGTCCACTGCACGACGTCGAACACCCGTTCGAGCCAGCTGCGCGGCGGGTGGCTGATTTCCTCCGGAAAACGCGCAAACGCGACGGGCACCGCCACGCGTTGCCCGGCCGCGAAGCGCATTGGCTGCAGCCGGTTTTCCCAATACATCTGCATTGACGAGCCGATGCAGCCGGTGAACCAGTAGAGCGAGATTCCGGTCAGCAGCGTGTCGTGCGAGAACCGCCGTGCGACGTCGCCGTCGCAATCGCTCCACGAGCGGAATTTCTCGGCGATCCACGCGGCCAGCCCGGCCGGCGAATCGTTGAGCGCGACGGCCAGCGTCTGCGGCTTCGTCATATGCATATGCGCGTATCCGCCTTCCAGCGCGGCCCATTCGCCGCGCTGCGTCACGAAGGCCTGTTCGTCCTCGGTCAGCGGCGAAGCCGCGTCGGTCGGAGGCTCGTAGCTGCCGGGCAGGTAGTTCAGATGGATGCCGTCCACCACGTCGGCATGTCGCGCGCCGAGCGCAATCGACACGCCTGCGCCGAGATCACCGCCTTGCGCGCCGAAGCGGCGATATCCGAGACCGGACATCAACGCCGCCCAGCGGTCGGCGACCTGAAATGCCGACATGCCGGGTGCCGCGGGCGCCGGCGAGAACAGGAAGCCCGGCAGTGACGGTACGACGACGTCGAACGCATCGTCCGGATCGCCGCCGAACGCCGCCGGGTCGCAGAGGCGATCGATCAGCGCGTCGAATTCGAATACGGAGCCCGGCCAGCCGTGCGTGACGACGAGCGGATAAGGCCTCGGCCCGACGCCGCGTCGATGGATGAAATGCACGCGCTGCCCGCCTGCGTCTGCGACGAACTGCGGCAGCCGGTTCAGCGCACGCTCCACCGCACGCCAGTCGAAGCGTTCGGCCCAGTACGCGGTCAGTTCGCGCAGCCACGCGCCGTCGACACCCTGCTGCCACGGCCCGGCGGGTGTCAGCATCGGTGCGCGCATGTCGCGCAGGCGCCGGCGCAGGTCATCAAGCGCGTGATCGGGAATCGCAATGCTGAACGGGGCGGCGTACATCGTGTCTCCTCGCGAAGAATATCGACGAGATTCTGCGCCATTTTTCCGGCCCGCGACGAACGGCTCGCGCCCACGCGTCAGCCTGTTTCCCGCTCGTCCGCTCGCGCGTCGCGCCGCATCGCCTGCGGCGGCACACCGAACCCGCGCACGAACGCCTCGCGCATGTGCCGGCGGTCGCGAAACCCGTTCTCCTTCGCGATCACATCGAGCGGATGCCGGCTCTGTTCGATCATCAGCCTTGCGGCTTCGAGCCGCAGCCGCTCGATCGCCTTCGCGGGCGACTGCCCCGTTTCGAGCGTAAACACGCGGCTGAACTGCCGCGGGCTCAGGTGGACGGCATCGGCCAGATCCTCGACGGTCAGCGCGCGGCCGAGGTTCTGCCGCGCGTAGTTCAGCGCGTTCTGGATCCGGTCTGATTTCGGCGCGAGATCGAGCATTTCGGAATGCTGCGACTGGCCGCCGGCCCGGCGCTGGTGCATCACGAGCTTGTGCGCGACCGAGCGCGCGGCATCGGCGCCGAGATCCTTTTCCACCATCGCGAGCGCGAGGTCGAGGCCGGCCGTCATCCCGGCCGACGTCCAGATCGGACCGTCGACAATATAGATCCGGTCTTCCTCGACACGAATCTCCGGGTAGTGCCGCTGCATGTCGCGGCCGAACGCCCAGTGCGTCGTCGCGCGGCGCTGCGCAAGCAGCCCGGCCTCGGCCAGCACGAACGCGCCCGTGCAAATGCCGGCGATCCGCCGTGCGCGCGCGTTCGTGCGGCGCAGGAACGCGACCACGCCGGCCGGCGCCGGCGAAGCGAGCGGATCGTTGACGCCCGCGACGATCCACGTATCGACGGCGATCCGCCCGCGCAGCGCGCGCGTGGCGACCGACAGCCCCAGCGACGAGCGCACGTCGCCGCCGTCGACCGAATAGTTGTCCATCACGTAGAACGGCTCGCCAGCACCCATGTTCGCGTACTCGAACACCGACTGCGCGGCGAGCGCCATGATCTGGAAGCCGTCGCTGATCAGAAAGCCGATTCGGTGCATGGGTGTTCTCCAGTCCGGGCGTGCGTTTGGCCCGATGTCCTGAATCATACCCATCTACGTCATTTGTGTCGCAGCGATTCGAAGCCAGAATGCATTCACGCCATTCGGCCACTTCATCGAAAACGGAGCGACATCATGACTCAAGCACATCGCGGTACCGCCCTCATTACCGGCGCGTCGTCGGGCATCGGCGCGATCTACGCGGACCGGCTCGCGCGCCGCGGCTACGACCTGATCCTGGTCGCGCGCAACCGCGACCGGCTGGCCGCCCTCGCCGAGCGCATCACGAACGACACGCGGCGCAGCGTCGAGATCGTCGACGCGGACCTCAACGACCGCGCGTCGCTCGCCGCCGTCGAAACGAAGCTGAAGCAGGACGCGAGCATCACGCTGCTCGTGAACAACGCGGGTGTCGGCACGCACGCCCCGCTGCTCGACAGCGACGTCGACGCGATGACACGGATGATCGACCTGAACGTGACCGCGCTCACGCGCCTCACCTATGCGGCCGTGCCCGGCTTCGTCGCCCGCGGCCGCGGTGCGGTAATCAACATTTCGTCGATCGTCGCGATCTCGCCGGAAACGCTGAACGGCGTGTACGGCGGCAGCAAGGCGTTCGTGCTCGCGTTCAGCCAGTCGCTGCACCATGAGCTCGCCGGCAAGGGTGTCCAGGTGCAGGCCGTGCTGCCCGGCGCGACGGCCACCGATTTCTGGCAGACGGGCGGCCTGCCGATCGAGCACCTGCCGAAGGAAATCGTGATGTCGGCGTCCGACATGGTCGACGCGGCGCTGGTCGGCTTCGATCGCGGCGAACTCGTGACGATTCCGTCGCTGCACGCGGGCGAAGAATGGGATGCGTACGAGGCCGCGCGCCAGACGATGGCACCGCACCTGTCGACCGATACGCCGGCGCCGCGCTATGCGGCGGCGCGCTGATTCCTGTTTCCGCTTCTCCCCGATCCGATGATGTTCGGCGACGCATTTCCGCACGCGGGTTGATGCGATCGTTCGTCTGACGAAAAGCCTGGCGCCGGCGCGCCGCGATGCCGCCGGGGATTCTTTCCCCGGCGGCGCAAATAGGCGTCGTCGAGCGCCGATTCCCGCGCGCTTGCCATGTACTTTTCGCAACAGTAAGCTCTACCGCTGCAGTCTCCGAAGCAGCGCCATATCGGGCGCAATCCGTCCGATCATCCGGGCAATCGACCGTTGCGGAATTCGACCATGCGGCTTCGTATGTGCACCACCGAGACCGGCAGCATGCCCGTCTCCCCGCCTGTTTCCCCGCGCATCTCGGCCGACCGTTCGCCGGATCTTCCGGCACTCCCCGAACTCGAAACCGTATGCCGCGTGGCACGCGCGCATTTCGGCACGGCCGGCGCGTTCGTCGCGCGCGCCCAAGCCGGCGCGCAATGCTTGCTGGCGTCCGATGGGACGCTCCCCGCAACGCTTCCGCCGGATACCTTCCCGCCAGGCGTCGAGCGAGATTCGCCTGCCGGCAGACGGCTCGTCGTGCCCGACGTGGGCAACGGCCCGTTTCACACGCCGCAGGTCGTCGCAGCCTGCGAACTGGCCGCGCCCGACGGCACCGCGCTCGGCGCGCTGTGCCTCGCCAGCTACACCGGCCTGGCACTCGACGCCACCCGGCGCGCATTCCTGCACGACCTCGCGTCGCTCGCGGAACGCGCGTTCGCTCGCGCCATCGCGGAAGCCGCGTTGCGCGAACGGCTCGGCATCGTCGAGGAGCACAGCACGCTGACGACGCTCGCGCTGACCGAAAGCGGCACCGGCGTGTGGGATCGCAACGTGGAAACCGGCGAGATCCATTACTCGCCGACCTGGAAGGCGATGCTCGGCTACGCGCCGCACGAGCTGAGCTGCCGGATCGAGGATGCGTACGAGCGGCTGCATCCGGACGATGCCGACGACGTGAAGGCGGCCATGCTCGCGCACTTCGAGCGCCGGACCGACCGCTACGAGGTCGAGCACCGCATCCGCTGCAAGGACGGCACGTACAAGTGGATCCGCAGCCGCGGCAAGGTGATCAGCCGCGACGGCAACGGCCGCGCGCTGCGCATGGTCGGCACGACCACCGACATCACGGCGCTGCGCGAACTCGCCGCGCGGCTGCGCGACTCGGCCGCGCTCGTCACGGATCTCACCGACCAGGTTCCCGGGCTCGTGTTCCAGCTACGGCAGGCGGCCGACGGGCGCCGCACCTTTACCTATGCGAGTGCGGGTATCAGCGACATCTACGAACTGACACCGGAGCAGATCGCCCGCAACGCGGAGGCGGTCGAGACGCGGATCCATCCGGCCGACCTGATCGCGTATCGGCAATCGCTGCATGAGTCTTCCGCGCGACTGACGCCGTGGCGCCTCGAATATCGCGTGCTGCTGCCCGGCCAGGGCCTGCGTTGGCGCGAAGGCGATGCGCGCCCGCAACGCATGGCCGACGGCGGCACCGTGTGGCACGGCGTCATCACCGATGCGACCGAGCGCAAGCGCATCGAGGCCGAACTGCAGCGGATGGCGACGACCGATCACCTGACGCAACTGTCGAACCGCCACGCGTTCATGCGGCAAAGCGAAGCCGCGCTGCGCGGCGTGCGCGCGACCGGCCGGGCCGCCGCGGTGCTGATGCTCGATCTCGACCACTTCAAGGCGCTGAACGACCGCTGGGGCCATCCGTTCGGCGACCGCGCGCTCCGCCATTTCGCGCGGCTCCTGCTCGCGGAAACCGGGACGGACGGCATCGTCGGCCGAATCGGCGGCGAGGAATTCGCGATCGTGCTGCCGGGATCGGACCTCGATACGGCGATCGCATTTGCGCGGCGCCTGCAGCAACGCGCGATGCTGGCGCGGCTCATGCATGAGGATCAGCAGGTCGAGTTGACCGTCAGCATCGGCATCGACGCGATGCGCGAGTCGGATGTCGGCGCGTACCAGTCGCTGTCGCGCGCCGACAAGGCGCTCTATCTCGCGAAGGATCGCGGCCGCAACCGGATCGAGGTGTATCGGGCGTAATCGAAGCGGTACGGGCCACCCGCGTCGAACCGGACGGCAACGATACCAGCCGCGCGATTGCCCGACCTCACGATCAATGTTGCGCTTCCGCTCGTACGAGCGCGGCTTCGCCCTTCACGCCGAGCATCAGCGCGACGCCGCTGGCGACCAGCAGCGCGGCCAGCAGGTACACGGCGAGATCCATGCTGCCCGTGCGCGTGCGAATGATCCCGATCACCCACGGGCTGACGATGCCGCTCGTGATCCCGATGCTGCTGATCAGCGCGATCCCGGCCGCGGCCGCGTTGCCCGACAGGTAGCGGGTCGGCACGGCCCAGAAGATCGGCAGCGCGGCGAAGATCAGCGTCGCCGCGATCGACAGGCACGCGAGCATCGCCGCGAAGCTGTGCAGATGCAGCGTCAGCGCCGCGAGCGCGAGCCCGCCGCCGATGGTGCAGCACGCGAAGTGCTTGCGGCGCTCGCCGGTGCGGTCCGAGCGGCGCGCGATCAGGATCAGCCCGACCGCACCGACCGCATTCGGCACGACCGTGTAGAGGCTCACGGCAACGACGTCGGTCACGCCGAAGTCGCGAATCATCAGCGGCATCCAGAAGTTGAGCGTCAGCGACGCGCAGGTCAGCGAGAAATAGATGAACGCGAACAGGTACACGCGCGGGTTCGCGAGCGCGGCCGCGAGGCTGCGCCCGTCGTGCGCGCCGCCGTGCCCGCGGCCGTCCGCGCACAGCGCGGCGACGCGCGCCTTTTCATCGGCCGTGAGCCATGCGGCGTCCTGCGGCCGGTCGACGAGGAACGAGAACGCGGCGAACGCGAGCAGGATCGCCGGTGCACCCTCGATCGCGAACATCCATTGCCAGCCGTGCAGCCCGAGCACGCCGCTCATGTCGCGCATGATCCAGCCCGACATCAGGCCGCCGAGCACGCCGGCCACCGCGACACCCGCGAAGAACACCGAGATCGCCGCCGCGCGCCGGTTCGCGGGGAACCAGTAAGTCAGGTACAGCACGATGCCGGGGAAGAAACCGGCTTCGAACACGCCGAGCAGGAAGCGCAGCACGTAGAAATGCGACGGCTGCGACACGAACATCATCCCCGTCGACGCGATGCCCCACAGCAGCATGATCCGCGTGAACGTGCGGCGCGCGCCGAAACGCGCGAGCAGCAGGTTGCTCGGCACTTCGCAGAACACGTAGCCGACGTAGAACACCGCGGCGCCGAGGCCGTACATCGCATCGCTGAAGCCGAGATCGTGCTTCATCTGCAACTGCGCGAAGCCGATGTTGATGCGGTCGAGGAACGACACGACGTAGCAGAGGAACAGGAACGGGACGATCCGCCACGCGATCTTGCGGAACAGCAGCGCGTCGCCGGATTCGGACGTCGATGAGGATACCGAAGCGCTCGCGGGCGCGAGCGTCGCTTCGGCGGGAAGCGATTGGGGCATGTCTCTCTCCAAACGGGCCGCGCGATTCGAGCGCGCAGCAGTCTCCG
The DNA here is from genome assembly GCF_019091065.1 of Burkholderia sp. GbtcB21. Lineage (NCBI taxonomy): Bacteria > Pseudomonadati > Pseudomonadota > Betaproteobacteria > Burkholderiales > Burkholderiaceae > Burkholderia > Burkholderia sp. GbtcB21. The sequence continues at coordinate 202,895 of NZ_JAGXKA010000001.1, read as the reverse complement.
AGGGCGTGCATGCGCCCTGCCTTCTTGTGAGACCGGATATGGCTGCCGGAACCACGGCGCAACGCCGCAGCGGAACCCGCAGCCCTCAGGGAAACGGCGACGCGTTCAGACGAACGCCCCGCCGCCGTGTGCCGCTCAGTCTTGCAGCGCGGCCCACATTTCCTTGTCGCGCTGCGCAGTCCAGATGCGCGGATGCTTGATGCCGCTCGCCTCGTCGAACGCGCGCGACACGTCGAACGGCAAACAGTGCTCGTAGATGAACACGTGGCCGAACTTCGGATCCATCGCTTCGCGCGTGAGCGCCATCGACGCCTTCAGGTCGAGATTGCGTTCCACGGCCTTGCGGCCCTGCGCGAGCAGCGTCGTGACGAAATCCTTCGTGTAGTCGAGGCCCTTGTTCACGTCGGCCGGATTCAGCAGCGCGGGGCCGCGGCCCGGCACGAGCTTCTCGGCGCCGAGCGCGCGCAGCGCCTCAAGCGTGGCCGGCCACTGTTCGAGCTGCGCGTCGCCGCAGTAGCACGCGGCGTCGTATTCGACGAGGTCGCCCGAGAACAGCACCTTCTGCGACGGCAGCCAGACGATCGTGTCGCCCTTCGTATGGCCCGAGCCGACATGCATGATCTTCACTTCGAGCTTGCCGAGGAACAGCGTGATCTCGCGCTCGAACACGAGCGTCGGCCAGGTCAGGCCGGGCACCGTCTCGACGCCGGCGAACAGGCGCGGGAAACGCTCGATCTCCGACTTCATGTCGGCCTCGCCGCGCTCGACGATCATCTCGTACGTGCCGCGGCTCGCGATCACGTGCTGCGCGCCTTCGTCGAAATACGCGGACGCACCGAGCACGCGCACCGCGTGGTAATGCGACAGCACCACGTGCTTGATCGGCTTGTCGGTCACGCTGCGGATCTTCGCGATCAGGTCCTGCGCCATCGCGGGCGTCGCGGTCGTGTCGACGATCAGCACGCTGTCGTCGCCGATGATCACGCCCGAGTTCGGGTCGCCCTCGGCGGTGTATGCGTACGCGTTCTCGGACAGCTTCGTCCAGGTGACTTTCTTCTCTTCCAGATCTGCTTGGGAGGCGAATGCTTTGGCCATGTTGCGTTCCGTGGCTGCGAGCCATGTGTTGAGGGGTGTGAGCGGATCATCTTCCCGCATCGATTATTTGTCAATGACAAAGTCGCTTGCTATTGTCTAATACGGGTAAACCTGCGGGCTGGCGCGATAAATGGCGTCGGATACCATGCGGGGTTTCGTCAACGGAAGATTCATCGCGTGCAGAACCACGAAGTCAGCGCGGACGATGCGCCGCCCAAGGCGCAGCGCGGGATCCAGAGTGTCGAGGTCGGCGGCCGGCTGCTCGACGCGCTCGCGCGCCGGCGCAAGCCGCTCGGCCTGTCGGAGCTGGCCGCGGCAGCCGACCTGTCGACCGCGCAGGCGCACACCTATCTCGTCAGCCTGACGCGGCTCGCGCTCGTGAAGCGCGACGCGATCACCGGCAACTACGAGCCGGGCCCGTTGTCGTTGCGGCTGGGGCTGATGTCGATCGAGCGCCAGCCGGCCTACCGTGCGGCGCTGCCGCACGCGGCGCGGCTCGCGGAAGCGGTGGGCTTGAGCGTCGCGCTGTCGGTGCCGGGCGTGCTCGGCCCGACGATCGTGCGCATCGAGCACGGCGGCTATCCGCTGCACGTGAACCTGCACGTCGGTTCGGTGATGTCGCTCGACACGACGGCGACGGGCCGCGTGTTCCGCGCGTTCGGCGATCCCGCGCAACTCGACGCGATGGCGGCCAGCCAGGCCGGCGCGGGCGACACGCTCGCGGGTGCCGAAGGCACGCAACCCGCGCAGGATGCCGGAGCGCAACTGGCCGAACTCGACACGATCCGCGCGCGTGGTATCGAACGCAGCGTCGACCGGCCGAGCCCCGGCGTCAGCGCGATGTGCGTGCCGGTATTCGACGCGCACGGGCGCCTGCAGCTCGCGTTGACGGTGATCGGTTCGAGCGGGTCGATCGATGTCGGCTGGGATGGCCCGATCGCGACCGCGTTGCGCGATGCGGCACGGCAGGCCACCGCGTCGCTCGGCGCGGCAGTTTCGGAACCGCCGCCCGCCCCCTTGGCGGGCGCACCGCGCGTGCCGCCCGCGCTGGCCGACGACGCGAAAGCGCAGCGCGGAATCAACGCGCTCGACAGCACCGGCGAGCTGCTGCTCGCGCTGGTATCGGCGGGCCGTGCGCTGCCGCTGCGCGATCTCGCGACGGCGGCCGGCATGCCGGCGGCAAAGGCGTTTCCGCATCTCGTCAGCCTGCAGAAGATCGGCCTGCTGAGCCGCGACGACGCCGGCTGCTTCGACGGCGGCACGCTCGGGCAGGCGCTCGGCCTGATCGCGATGCAGCGCGTGTCGCCGACGCGCGACGCGGAAGCCGAGATCGTCGCGCTGGCCGCCGCGACCGACATGAGCGTGGCCGCCGCGACGCTCGGGCCGCTCGGCCCGACCGTGATCCGCCTCGAGGAATCGGCGCGGCCGCAGCACGTGAGCCTGCAGGTCGGCACCGTGATGTCGCTCGTCAATACGGCGATCGGGCGGATCTTCGCGGCCGGCATGTCCGACGACGTGCTGGCCGACCTGCTCGCCGACGAGCCCGTACGCCTCGCCGGCAGCGGCCCCGCGCAGGCCGACGACGCATTCCGCGCGCGGCTCGCGGCGATCCGCGCGGACGCGCTCGATTTCGCGTTCGACGCGCCGGTGCCGGGCATCGCGACGGTCGCCGCACCCGTGTTCGACCACACCGGCAGCATCCGGCTCGTGATCGCGATCATCGGCTCGTCGCGCGGCTTCCCGCGCGGGCCGGACAGCGACCTCGCGCAGACACTGCTCGCCGCGACGCGGCGGCTGTCGTGGCGGTTCGGGTGGATCGGCCGGTAATCGGCGCGTCGCCGCTGCCTTCCTCCCCGTCGCTCGATTCCTCTTTCTTTCTCCTTGCAAGGCCGTGCTTGCCGCGGCCTCGTCGCGCCTATCCGCGACCGGACGGACCACCCCAATTCATGTTGCGAAGCAGCAACACAAATTGTCAGTAATTCTCATATAACGAAATCGCATTTCACAAGACGGTGCCGTTTCGCTATGATTAGGGTTATCCCTAACTCGCCACCTATATGGGGCTTCGTCATGCAAACGTCTAATGTCTCCGATCGTTCCACCCAATCCACTGGCTGGCTCGCACGTGTTGGCGAGCTGCTTGCAGAAGCCTGGCAGCTCCACCTCGAGAACTGCGAAGTCATCGCCGAAGCACACGCGCGCCTTCCGCGCTAAGCGGAACGACCAACCGCTAGCCGGCAGTGCGACAACCTGCCTGATCCGCTTGCCGGAACGCGCGCCGCAAGGCCGCTGCATCCGGCATCGGAATACCGCACAGGTCGTGTGAAAACAGGCCGGGCTTGTTCCGGCCGAATGCGCCCCCGCGTCGGAAGCTCGTCGAGATTGCTTTGAGGTCCGGCACCGATCGGTATCGGTGCGCTTTTGTCTGCCGGTTGCCCGGACGGGCTACCGTTATCCGGTCGGCGCGCGATTGCGCCTGATCGTTGCGGACGGAAGATTCATCCGTTTTGTCTGCCCGCGCGCGGCTCCACGCCGAACGCCTTCCCTGGCGGCCGATCGCCGGATTTCTCCGCGCCATCGCGCAGTTGCATGCGCCGTCGTTTCAACGACGGCCGCGCCTCCTTCTCCGCCCCCTCACACCTGGATCGAAGGCACATCCTTCATGCAGCGCAACGCGAACATCGAGCGGCTGTGACGGATGCTCGAGATCTTGTACAGCTTTTCGCGCAGGAACCGCTCGTAGCCGGCCGTGCCGTCCACGGCGACCTTGATCCAGTAGTCGTATTCACCCGACACCAGATACGCCTCGAGCACTTCCGGCAGCGCCGCCAGTTCCGAGCCGAAACGCGCGAGTGCGTCGTCTTCGTGGCGATCGAGCGTGACTTCGAGGATCACGATGTCCGCATAGCCGAGCATGCGCTGGTTGACCAGCGCGACGTAACCGTCGATGTAGCCGTCGACTTCGAGCTGCCGCGTGCGGTTCCAGCACGCGGTCGTCGACATGCCGATCTGTTCGGCCAGTTCGGCGTTCGACAGCCGTGCATTTTTCTGCAATGCACCAAGGATCTTGCGGTCCTGATTGTCGAGCGTTTTAGGCGTGCGTTCGCGGGTAGCCATGACGAGAAGAATCTTCTACTGAAAATCGTCATTCTATCTGAACAGGATTCCGGTTTCAGGCCCGTTTTACTGGAAAACAGGAAGCCTTTTAACCGGCCCGCTTGATACATTTTCTCCATGCCTGTTGCCCGGCACGCTCCCCGCGACAACCCCTTCGCACCGGGACGCACGGCCGCAATCACGAGTTGCGGTGCCGGACAAGCAGGCATGCGATTCCCCGCCGCCCGCACGCCTATCCGACCGCGTGCGGAGCCGGTGCCTGCATCCCCGTTCTCGCACTTCCCGCCATGTCGTTCAGGCTTTATCTGTCGTTCCTCGCTGCTTCCGTCGTTCTCATCTACGCGCCCGGCCCCGTCAACCTGCTCACGATGAACCAGGCGCTGCGCGCCGGCTGGCGCCGCGCGCTGCCGTGCGTGTGGGGCGGCACGCTCGCCGTGCTGCTGCAACTCGCGCTGACCGCGCTGTGCCTGAATTCGCTGGTTCATATCGACGAGCAGGCGCTCACCGTGCTGCGCTGGGCCGGCGCCGCGTATCTCGTGTGGCTCGGTGCCAAGCAATGGCTCGGCCGCTCGCCGGTCAACGCGCCCGCGGCTTCGGCAGAAGCCGGAGCCAGGGCTGGAGCTGGAGCCGAAGCCGAAGCCGCGATCGTCCCGCAGGACGCCGACACCGGACGCGCGCTGTTCTGGCGCGGCGTCGCGACGTCGGGCCTGAATCCGAAGACGCTGCTGTTCTTTCCGTCGTTCTTTCCGCAGTTCATCAGCCCGAATGCCGACTGGAGCCTGAACCTTCAATACCTGCTGCTCTCCGCGACGTTCGCGCTGCTGTTCGCGGGCGGCGTCGCGTCGATGGCACTGTTCTCGCACCGGCTGAGCCGCGCGTTGCAACGGCCGGCGCGGATGCGCGCGATGAACCGCGTGACGGGCGGGCTGCTCGTCGGGATGGGCGCGATCATGGTCGGCTGGAACTGAGCGAGCAGCGCAACCTCGAACGGCCGCGGCTGCTGAAACCCGATACGGTTTTTCCGCCGCCGCAGCTCGCGTGCGCGCTCAATGACGAACCCGTCGGCAAGTTGGTGATCTCGCATCTATTGTTCGGGACCGCCGATGCCGCGTGCCCCAGTGAACCGCTGACGCAGTGACGCAGTGAGCCATTGAGCCGCTAAACCGCTGAATCGTTGAGCCGCTGAACTGCCAAACCGCCGACAGCGTGCCCCACGGCGGCCGGCATACGGCCGGTACAATCGCGCGATGTCCGAATTGCTCACTTACGGCGGCCTGTTCGCCGTGTCGATGGTCGCCGCGACCCTGTTGCCGCTCCAGTCCGAAGCCGTGCTCGCCGGCCTGCTGCTCGCCGGGCGCGAACCCGTGTGGGCGCTGGTGCTCGTCGCGAGCATCGGCAACGTCGCCGGCTCCGTGATCAACTGGGCGCTCGGGCGCGGCATCGAGCATTTCCGCGACCGCCGCTGGTTTCCGGTCAAGCCGTCCGCGCTCGCGCGCGCCGAGCGCTGGTATGCGCGCTACGGCCGCTGGTCGCTGCTGCTGAGCTGGGCGCCGGTGATCGGCGATCCGCTGACGATGATCGCCGGCGTGCTGCGCGAGCCGCTGCCGACCTTTGTCGCGATCGTCACGCTCGCGAAGGTCGGCCGTTACCTGGCCGTCGCGTGGCTCGTGACGTAATAACGGTACTGACGCGACCTTTCCTCCGCCGACGGCGCCTGCTCGCGCCGCCACCGGCTCCGCACCGCTAAAGAATTCGCCGAAGCTGCCGTATTCCTTACGGTGTGCGGTGACGCGTGCGTTCCGCCCCTCTCCCTCCCCACTCAGGATGCCGTATGAGATTGACCCAATTGGGCCGGGTGAGCGTCGGCGCGCGTCTTGCCGCGCTGGCGTGCGCGCTCGTTGCAGTGCTGTTCACCGTTTTCGCGTGGGCGCTCGCCCATTTCGCCAGCCAGCAACTCGCGGACGAGGCGCACGCGCGAATCGCCGACAAGGAGCAGTCGATCCGTGCGATGGTCGAGATGTTCGACAAGGCACTGTCGGCCGAAGCCAGTCGCTCGATGTCGCTGTTCGCGAGTTTCCTGCCGGCCGATTTCTCGCTCGACCCGGCGCGCACCGTCGACATCGGCGGCGTCGCCGCGCCCACGCTGTCCGCGGGCGGCCAGCCGCTCGACCTCGATTACTCGATTCCCGACCAGTTCCTGAAGAAAAGCGGCGCGATCGCGACGATCTTCGCGCGCGACGGCGACGATTTCGTGCGCATCACGACGTCGCTGAAGAAACAGGACGGGGCACGCGCGGTCGGCACGCGCCTCGATCGCGCGAGCCCCGCGTACGCGCCGCTCGTCGCCGGGCGCAGCTACACGGGCCTCGCCAAACTGTTCGGCCGGCAGTACATCACGCAGTACAAGCCGGTCACCGACGCAACCGGCCGCGTGATCGGCGCGCTGTTCGTCGGTCTCGACGTCGGCGCGGAGCTGCAAGTCGTCCAGGACGGCATCCGTGCGTTGAAGGTCGGCGAGAACGGCTACTACTTCGTGCTCGACGCGTCGCCGGGCGCATCGCGCGGCACCTTCGTCGTCCATCCCGATGCAGCCGGCCAACGCGCCGACGACGCGCGCGCGCCGTACACGCAGATGCTCGCGGCCGGCCACGGCCGGCTCGCGTATACGTCGGCCGACCCGGCCGCGCACGACAGCCAGCCAACCGCGAAGTTCGTGTCGTTCACGACGATTCCGCAGTGGCAGTGGCTGGTCGGCGGCATCGCAATCGACGACGAACTGCTCGCCGGCATGCGCACCCTCCGCGACCGCTTCCTGATGATCGCCGGCGTGCTCGTCGCGGCGTTCGCGGCGCTGTTCGTCGTGGTCGTGAAGCGCGTCGTGAGCCGGCCGCTCGATGCGGCGGCACGCGCGTCCGAACGCTACGCGGCGGGCGACCTCAGCGTGCGGATTCGCGACGGCGAGGCGGCACGCGGCGCCACGCGCAACGACGAGATCGGCCGGCTCGTGCAGGCGGTCGACGGGATCGGCGACGGCCTGGCGCGGATCGTCGCGCAGGTGCGTAGCGGCTCGGCCGACATCGCGCGCGGCATGGTCGGCATCGCGGCCGGCAGCGGCGACATCGCCGCGCGGATCGCGACGCAGGCGAGCAGCGTCGAACAGACGGCGGCCAGCATGGAGCAGATCACGGCCGCCGTGCAGCAGAACGCCGAGCACGCGGCGCAAGCGAATGCGCTGGTCGCGAACGCATCGACCGCCGCGACCGACGGCGACGCGGCGGTGCAGCGCGTGGTCGCGACGATGGACGAAATCGGCCGCGCAACGCGCCGGATCGCCGAAATCACGAGCGCGATCGAAGGCATCGCGTTCCAGACCAACATCCTGGCGCTGAACGCTGCCGTCGAAGCCGCGCGCGCGGGCGAGCACGGCAAGGGCTTCGCGGTGGTCGCGGCGGAAGTGCGCGCGCTCGCGCAGCGCAGCGCGGCCGCGGTCAAGGAAATCGACGCGCTGAGCGCCGAATCGTCGACGACCGTCGAACAGGGGTACCGAATCGCGGACGCGGCGCGCGGCACGATGCGCGACATCGTCGCGCGCGTCGATCAGGTCCGCACGCTGATCGGCGAGATCAGCTCTGCATCGCGAGAGCAATCGACCGGCATCGAGCAGGTGAACCAGGCCGTCACGCAGATCGGGGAAGCCACGCAGCAGAACGCGACGCTGATCTCGGACGCCGAGCGCGCGGCCGTCGCACTGCGCGACCAGGCCGCGCAACTGTCCGAAGCCGTCAGCGTGTTCCGGCTCGAGCGCGACGCATGAGCGTCGACCGGCGGCGGCCGGTGGCCGCCCGCCGTCTACTTCTTGTCGCCCGCCAGGTCGATCGCCTTGTCCGACCCGACCGCATTGCGCAGCTGGAACTTCTGGATCTTGCCGGTCGACGTTTTCGGCAGCTCGCCGAAGCGCACGACCTTCGGCACCTTGAAGCCCGCGAGCAGTTGCCGGCAGTGCGCGACGATCTCCTCCTCGGTCGCGCGCGCGCCTTCGCGCAGCTCGACGAACGCGCACGGCACCTCGCCCCATTTCGGGTCGGGCATCGCGACGACGGCCGCAACCGCGACGGCCGGATGCCGGTACAGCGCGTCCTCGACCTCGATGCTCGAGATGTTCTCGCCGCCCGAGATGATGATGTCCTTGCGGCGATCCTTGATGCGGATATAGCCGTCCGGTGTCAGCACGCCCAGATCGCCGGTATGGAACCAGCCGCCGTGGAACGCCTCGTCGGTCGCGTGCGGGTTCTTCAGGTAGCCCTTCATGCAGATGTTGCCGCGGAACATGATCTCGCCGAGCGTCTCGCCGTCGGCCGGCACCGGCGCCATCGTGTCGGGATCGAGCACCGTCGCGCCCGCTTCGAGGTGGTAGCGCACGCCCTGGCGCGCATTGAGCCGCGCGCGCTCTTCATCCGGCAGCGCGTCCCAGTGCGCCTGCTTCGCGCACACGGTCGCGGGGCCGTAGACCTCGGTCAGCCCGTACACGTGCAGCAGGTCGAAACCGATCTCCTTCATCTTCGCGATCACCGCCGGCGCGGGCGCCGCGCCCGCGACCATCGCGTGCACCGTGTGGTCGATCCCTTCGCGGAATTCGGCCGGCGCGTTCGCGATCGCGCTCTGCACGATCGGCGCGCCGCAATAGTGCGTGATGCGTTCGCGGCGAATCAGGTCGAATACCGTCTTCGCGTCGAACCTGCGCAGGCACACGTTCACGCCCGCGCGCGCCGCGACGGCCCACGGGAAGCACCAGCCGTTGCAGTGGAACATCGGCAGCGTCCACAGATACACCGCGTGCTTCGGCATGTCCCATTCGAGGATGTTGCTGATCGCCGCCAGATACGCGCCGCGATGGTGGTAGACCACGCCCTTCGGGTCGCCGGTCGTGCCGGACGTGTAGTTCAGCGCGATCGCATCCCATTCGTCGGCGGGCGGCGTCCATGCGTAGTCGGCATCGCCGCCGGCGATGAACGCTTCGTAGTCGGTCGCGCCCGCGAACCGGTCGGGATCGGCCGGCATCGCATCGGCGACGCTGACGATCTTCAGGCCCGGCACCTCGAGCGCAGCGCGATGCGCGAACTCCGCGTATTCGGTATCGACGATCAGCACCTTCGCCTCGCCGTGACGCAGCATGAACAGCACCGACGGCACGTCGAGCCGCGTGTTGATCGTGTTGAGCACCGCGCCGGCCATCGGCACGCCGAAGTGCGCCTCGACCATCGCGGGGATGTTCGGCAGCATCGCGGCGACGGTGTCGCCGCGCTCGACGCCGGCCCGCGCGAGCGCGCTCGCCAGCTGCTTCGCGCGCGTGTAGGTCTCGCCCCACGTGCGCCGCACGTCGCCGTGCACGATCGCGAGGCGCTCGCCATAGACTTCCGCCGTCCGGACCAGGAAGTCGATCGGGGTGAGCGGTACGTAATTGGCATCGCGGCGGCCGAGCCCGGCCTCGAACATCTGCGTCATGATCCTGTCTCCCGTGTTCTGTCGACCGGGGTGCATGCACCCCGGATCGTTTTGATGTGGTTCAATTGCCGACAGCCTAACGGGCGTTATTGTGAGCCGTCTGTCATCGAAACGACAGAGTGCCTTTCGAGCGCTGCGCGTTATCCCTAACCTCGCAAACCCTCACCCATGCACGACCACCACGTTGCGCCGCCCGACGCGGCCGCCCTCCCGGCCGACGCGCTTCCCGAACCGGGCCCGCTGCCGGCGCTGTCGACGCTGTTCGGCCAGTGCGCGTGGTTCCGCACGCTCGCGCCCGAGCACCAGGCGCTGGTGCTCGCGCAGTCGCACGTCGAGCAGTGCGAGGCCGGCGACGTGATCGCGCACCGGCTCGCGCCGTCCGAATACTGGATCGGCGTGCATCGCGGGCTGCTGAAGCTGGCGATCTTCAATGCGTCGGGGCGCGGCTGCACGTTTTCGGGCGTGCCGTCGGGCGGCTGGTTCGGCGAAGGCAGCGTGATCAAGCGCGAGCTGCGCAAGTACGAGGTCGTCGCGATCCAGCGCTCGACCGTGCTGTTCGTGCCGGTCGACACGTTCCATGCGCTGCTCGACACGAGCCTGCCGTTCACGCGCTTCGTGATCCACCAGTTGAACAACCGGATGGGCGAATTCATCGCGTCGATCCAGAACAGCCGGCTGCTCGACGTCGATGCGCGCGTCGCGCAGTCGCTCGCGCAGCTTTTCAACCCAGCCCTGTACCCGGACACCGGCCCATCGCTGTCGATCTCGCAGGAGGAACTGGGGATGCTCGTCGGCGTGTCGCGGCAGCGGATCAACCAGGCGCTGCAGCAGCTCGAGAAGCTCGGCGCGCTGCGGCTCGCGTACAACCAGATCGAGGTCGTCGATCTGGGTGCGCTCGCGCGCTTCGGGATGGAGCAGATCTGAGCGCGGCGCGATGAGCGAAACCGCCACCGGCACGACGTACGCTGACGTTGCCGCAGCCGTTCGCGGGTCGCAGCGGGCGCACGTATTTCGTCAGCAGAATCGGCCGCCGGCGACCGCGCGCCCAACCTGACAATTCCGCCAGTTTCGCGACAGTAACCCGTTCCACGCCGACGCCTATCATTCGGGTTCCCTTCACCGACGCCTGATCACCGCCTGTCCCGCTGCCTCCATGTGGATCGTCAATCTCGCGCTCAGGCGCCCCTACACGTTCATCGTCATGGCCATCATGATCGTGCTGGCCACGCCGCTTGCGCTGATGCGCACGCCGGTCGACGTGCTGCCCGCGATCAACATCCCCGTGATCAGCGTGATCTGGAATTACAGCGGCTTCTCCGCGACGGAGATGACGAACCGCATCACGGCCGTGCATGAACGGATCCTGACGACGACCGTCAACAACATCCAGCATGTCGAGTCGACGTCGCTCCCCGGCATCGCGGTCGTGAAGGTGTTCCTGCAGCCCGGCGCGAACGTGCAGACGGCGATCGCGCAGACGGTATCGTCCGCGCAGGCGATCGTGCGGCAGATGCCGCAGGGCGCGACGCCGCCGCTCGTGATCACCTATTCCGCGTCGAGCATCCCGGTGATCCAGCTCGGGCTGTCGAGCACGACGCTCAGCGAACAGTCGCTCGCGGACATCGCGCTGAACTTCCTGCGCCCGCAACTGATCACGATTCCCGGCGCGCAGGTGCCGTTCCCGTACGGCGGCCGCACGCGCGTGGTCGCGATCGATCTCGATCCGCAGGCGCTGCTCGCGAAGGGCCTCACGCCGGCCGACATCGTCAACGCGGTCAACGCGCAGAACCTCGTGCTGCCGACCGGCACCGCGAAGATGGGCCAGACCGAATACCGGATCGACACGAACGCGTCGGCCGATACGGTCGCCGACATCAACAACCTGCCGATCCAGACCGTCAACGGCGCGACGACCTACCTGCGCGAGGTCGCGGCCGTGCGCGACGGCTTCGCGCCGCAGACCAACGTCGTGCGCCAGAACGGCCAGCGCGGCGTGCTCGTGTCGATCCTGAAAAGCGGCGACGCGTCGACGCTCAAGGTCGTGTCGGACCTGAAGGCGCTGCTGCCGAAGGTAATTCCGACGCTTCCCGAAGGGCTCACGATCACGCCGCTGTTCGACCAGTCGGTGTTCGTCAACGCGGCCGTGCAGGGCGTGATCCACGAAGCGCTGATCGCGGCCGTGCTGACCGCGATGATGATCCTGCTGTTCCTCGGCAACTGGCGCAGCACGCTGATCATCGCGATCTCGATTCCGCTGTCGATCTTCACGTCGCTGATCGCGCTGTCGGCGCTCGGCGAGACCATCAACATCATGACGCTCGGCGGGCTCGCGCTCGCGGTCGGGATCCTGGTCGACGACGCGACGGTCACGATCGAGAACATCGAGCGGCACCTGCATCTCGGTACGAATCTGCACGACGCGATTCTCGAAGGCGCCGGCGAGATCGCGGTGCCCGCGTTCGTGTCGACGCTATGCATCTGCATCGTGTTCGTGCCGATGTTCTTCCTGACGGGTGTCGCACGCTTCCTGTTCGTGCCGCTCGCGGAAGCCGTCGTGTTCGCGATGCTCGCGTCGTACGTGCTGTCGCGCACGCTCGTGCCTACGCTCGCGATGCTGTTGTTTCGCCCGCAACAGGCAAGCACCGGCCCCGATCATGCGACGTCGCGGTTCGCGCGCCTCCATCATGCGTTCAACGACGCGTTCGAGCGGCTGCGCGCGTGGTACATCGTGCTGCTGAGCATGCTGCTCGTGCGCCGCCGCTTCTACGCGATGTGCTTCCTCGGCTTCTGCGTGCTGTCGACGGGCCTCGTGTTCGCGCTCGGCCGCGACTTCTTCCCGAACGCCGATTCCGGCAACATCCGGCTGCACATGCGCGCGCCGACCGGCTACCGGATCGAGGAAACCGCGCGCCTCGCCGATCGGGTCGAGCGCGTGATCCGCGAAGTCGTGCCGCCCGACGAACTCGGCGCGATCGTCGACAACCTCGGCCTGCCCGTCAGCGGCATCAACCTGTCGTACAGCAATGCCGGCACCATCGGCACGCTCGACGGCGAGCTGCTGATCGCGCTGAAGCCCGGCCACCGCGCGACCACGCATTACGTACAGACGCTGCGCAAGCTGCTGCCCGAACGCTTCCCGGGCGTCGAATTCTTCTTCCAGCCGTCGGACATCATCACGCAGATCCTCAACTTCGGTCAGCCGGCCGCGATCGACGTGCAGGTGCTCGGCAACGATCTCGCGAGTAACATGACTATCGCGAGCAACCTGATGAAAAAGATCAGGCAAATCCCCGGCGCCGTCGACGTGCACGTGCTGCAACGCAACGACGAGCCGACCCTGCTGGCCGACATGGATCGTACGCGCATGCAGCAGCTCAACCTCTCCGCGCAGAACGTCGCGCAGAACATGCTGATCTCGCTGTCCGGCAGTTCGCAGACGACGCCGTCGTTCTGGATCAACCCGAAGACGGGCGTCCAGTACCCGCTGCAGATCCAGACCCCGCAATACAACATCTCGTCGGTCGACGACCTGCTCGGCACGCCGATCTCGGCCAGCGGCCGCACCGGCATGCCGCTGCAACTGCTCGGCAACCTCGTGCAGGTGCGCACCGCCGCGAATCCGGCCGTGATCACGCACTACAACATCCGCCCGGCGATCGACCTGTACGTGAGCGTCGAGGGCCGCGACCTCGGCTCGGTCGCGGGCGAGATCGACCGCATCGTGTCCGACACGCGCGCGAGCCTGCCGCGCGGCACCGAGCTGACGATGCGCGGCCAGATCGAGACGATGCGCACGTCGTATATCGGCCTCGGCGCGGGTGTCGCGATGGCGATCGTGCTCGTCTACCTGCTGATCGTCGTCAATTTCCAGTCGTGGCTCGACCCGCTGATCATCATCAGCGCGATGCCGGCCGCGCTCGCCGGCATCGCGTGGATGCTGTTCATCACCGGCACGCACCTGAGCGTGCCCGCGCTGACGGGCGCGATCATGACGGTGGGCGTCGCGACCGCGAACAGCATTCTCGTGGTGTCGTTCGCGCGCCAGCGGCTCGCGGCCGGCGCGCCGCCGCTCACGGCCGCGCTGGAGGCCGGCGCGACGCGGATCCGGCCGGTGCTGATGACGGCGCTCGCGATGATCATCGGCATGGTGCCGATGGCGCTCGGTCTCGGCGAAGGCGCCGAGCAGAACGCGCCGCTCGGCCGCGCGGTGATCGGCGGGCTGCTGTTCGCAACCGTTTCGACCTTGCTGTTCGTGCCGCTCGTGTTCGGCGGCGTGCATTCGCGGCTGGCCCGCCGGCGCGCGCGCCAGGCCGGACACTGACTTTCGCCTATAGACCCGGTCAATTCATGGAAGAGAAACATCACAGCTCCGTCGGCATCCAGGTGGACGAACACGGCATGCACCTGCCGACGCGCACGTCGGTGTCGCGGCGCGGGCGAATCGTGCTGATCGTGATCGGCGTGCTGCTGGCCGCCGGCGCCGCGCGCACGATCGTCGTCAACGTGCTGAACCGCAACCGGCTCGACGCGGTCGCCGTGCAGAACACGCGCCAATACGTGAACGTCGTGCGCCCGACCGACGCGGCCACCGGCGGCAAGCTGACGCTGCCCGGCACGCTGCGCGGCTTCGTCGAGGCGCCGATCTACGCACGCGCGAGCGGCTATGTGCTGCGCTGGCAGGCCGACATCGGCGCGCACGTGAAGCAGGGGCAAGTGCTCGCCGAACTCGACACGCCCGAGCTGAACCAGGAACTCGCGCAGGCCACCGCGCAGCGCCAGCAGGCGCAGGCGGCGCTCGCGCTCGCGAAGACGTCGTTCGACCGTGCGCAGCAGTTGCGCCAGCGCGATGCGGTGTCGCAGCAGGAACTCGACGATCGCCAGGGCGCGTTCAACCAGGGCACCGCGAACCTCGCCGCGGCCGACGCGAACATGCGCCGGCTCACCGAACTGAAGGGCTTCCAGCGGATCGTCGCGCCGATCGACGGGATCGTCACGCAGCGCAACGTCGACGTCGGCGATCTCGTCAGCTCCGGCAACGCGGGCCGCTCGCTGTTCACGGTCGTGCAGGCCGACCGGCTGCGCCTCTACGTACAGGTGCCGCAGGCGTATGCGCAGCAGGTGAAGGTCGGCCAGCACGTGAGCGTCGCGCAGTCCGAGCTGCCGGGCCGAAGCTTCGACGGCACGATCACGCGCACGTCCGGGTCGATCGATGTCGCGACGCGTTCGCTGCAGATCGAGATCACGCTGCCGAACCCGGATGCACGGCTGCTGCCCGGCGCATACGTGCAGGCGACGCTGCCGATGACGCCGCTCGGCCGCCTGCAGATCCCGGCCAATACGCTGCTGTTCCGCGCCGAAGGCCCGACGGTCGCGACCGTCGACGCGAACGGCCAGGTCCGACTGAAACCGGTGACGGTCGTGCGCACGATCGGGCAGACGCTCGAAGTCGACGGGCCGATCACGCCGAACGACCGCCTGGTCGCGAACCCGAGCGACGCGCTCGCGAACGGCGACCCGGTCGTCGTGTCGACGCCGGCGGCCAAACCCGCATCGGCCGTCGCGGGAGCGAAGTCGTGATCGCGATGCGCGCCCGCGTGCGGCCCGCGGCGCTCGCCGCCGTCATCGCGGCAACCGCCCTCGCCGGCTGCACGGTCGGCCCCGACTACCGGCGCCCGGCCGTCGATACGCCGGCCGCATGGCGGCTCGACCCGGCCGACGCGTACTGGCACCCGGCCGCGCCGGCCCGCGCGCCGCTCGATCCGGCATGGTGGACCGCGTTCGGCGATCCGCAGCTCGACGCGCTCGAAACCGACGCGCTGCGCAACAACCAGAACCTGAAGGCCGTCGCCGCGCGCTACGACCAGGCGAAGGCGACGCTCGCATCGGTCGCGTCCGCGCAGTATCCGGCGGTCGGCCTGAACGCGAGCGGCCAGCGCTTCAAGATCTCCGCCGACCGGCCGCAGACCAACTACGCGACGCGCAGCATGTCGACCGTGCAGAACGAGATCCAGGTCGGCGCGAGCGTCAGCTACGAGCTCGACCTGTTCGGCCGCGTGCGGCGCAGCGTCGAATCCGCGCAGGCGAACACCGAGCAGGCGCACGACGATTTCGCGAACGCGCGCCTCGTGCTGACCGCCGATCTCGCGTCGAGCTATTTCGCGCTGCGCGAACTCGATAGCGAGATCGACGTCGTCAAGCGCTCGATCGACCTGCAGCAGAAGGCGCTCGACTACGTGAGCGCGCGCCATGAACTCGGTGCCGTGTCGGGCCTCGACCTGCTGCAGCAGCGCTCGCAGCTCGACGCGACGCGCACGCAGGCACAGTTGCTGATCCGGCAGCGCACCCAGGTCGAAACCGCGATCGCGACACTGGTCGGCACGCCGGCCCCCGAATTCTCGCTGCCACCGCGCGTGGTGCCGATCAACGCACCTGCGCTGCCGACCGGCATGCCGAGCGACCTGCTGCAACGGCGCCCCGACGTCGCGTCGGCCGAGCGCGCGATGGCGGCCGCGAACGCGCAGATCGGCGTCGCGCGCGCCGCGTATTTCCCGCGCATCGCGCTGTCGCCGGACATCGGCTGGGATGCGACGCGCTTCGCGGGCCTGTTCACCGTGCCGGCGCTGCTGTGGTCGGTCGGCGCGTCGGTCAGCCAGCCGCTGTTCGAAGGCGGCAAGCTGAAGGCCGGCGTCGATTTCGCGCAGGCCGGTTATGCCGCCGCACAGGCCGGCTACCGGCAGACCGTGCTCACCGCGTTCCAGGAGGTGCAAAATGCGGTGACGGGCCTGTCGGTGCTGGCCGACGCCGCGCAGCAGGCATCGGCGGCCGTCGACGACGCGCGCAAGCTCGTGTCGCTCGCACAGGACCGCTACGCGGGCGGCCTGACGCCGTTCATCGACGTGCTGACGGCCCAGCAGCAACTGCTGACGAGCGAGCGTCAGGCCGTGCAGATCCAGGGCCAGCGTGCGGCGCTCGTCGTCTTTCTCGCGAAGGCGCTCGGCGGCGGCTGGGACGGCGGCGCGACGAGCGGCCCCGCGCCGTCCGACGTCGCGGCGGCCGGCCCGCGGCCCGCCGCAAGCGTCGGCCCTTAACCCGGTTACGCGGAACAACAACATGAAAGTCCTGATCGTCGAAGACGAACCGAAAGTCGTCGAATACCTGAAGAGCGGCCTGACCGAGGAAGGCTGGGTCGTCGATACCGCGCTCGACGGCGAGGACGGCGCGTGGAAGGCCGTCGAATTCGACTACGACGTGGTCGTGCTCGACGTGATGCTGCCGAAGCTCGACGGCTTCGGCGTGCTGCGCGCGTTGCGCGCGCAGAAGCAGACGCCCGTCATCATGCTGACCGCGCGCGACCGCGTCGACGACCGCGTGCGCGGGCTGCGCGGCGGCGCCGACGACTACCTGACCAAGCCGTTCTCGTTCCTCGAACTGATCGAACGGCTGCGCGCACTGACGCGCCGCGCGCGCGTGCAGGAATCGACGCTGATCTCGATCGGCGACCTGCGCGTCGACCTGATCGGCCGCCGCGCGACCCGCGACGGCACGCGGCTCGACCTGACCGCGCAGGAATTCCAGCTGCTCGGCGTGCTCGCGCGGCGCAGCGGCGAGGTGCTGTCGAAGACGACGATCGCCGAACTCGTGTGGGACGTGAACTTCGACAGCAACGCGAACGTCGTCGAGACGGCGATCAAGCGCCTGCGCGCGAAACTCGACGGCCCGTTCGCGGACAAGCTGCTGCACACGATCCGCGGGATGGGCTACGTGCTCGAGGCGCGCGAGGACGGCGACACCGAGAGGCAGGCATGAAACGCTCGATCGTCCTGCGGCTGTCGGCGATGTTCGGCATTGTGTCGCTGCTCGTGTTCACGCTGGTCGGCTGCGGGCTGTTCGTGATGATGGAGCGCCAGTTGTTCGCCGAGCTGCGCGCGACGCTCGATACGCGCACCAAGGTCGCCGAGATGATCGTGTCGCATGCGACGACGGCCGCGCGCGGGCGGCTCATGCAGGAAAAGCTGGCCGACCTCGAACCGCCCGACGGCTCGACGCGCTATCAGGTCGACAGCACGAACCCGGCATTTCGCTTCGGTACACCGGTGAACGGCGTGCCCGTCGATCCGCCGTTCGGCGCGTTCCAGCGCTACGCGCTGAACGACAGCAGCTACGACGTGATGACGAAGACCGTCACGGTCGCCGGCAACGGCGAGCGGCCGACGCTGAAGCTAATCGTCGCCAGTTCGTGCGAGCGCACGCAGCGGATGCTGCGCCGTTTCGGCTTGACGCTCGCCGCGCTGATCGCCACCGCCACCGTCATCACGCTGCTGCTGAGCCGCGCGGTCGCGCGCTTCGGGCTCGCGCCGCTCGACCGGCTGTCGCAGGACGCATCGGCGATCAGCCTCGCGAACCGCCGCCAGCGGCTGCAGACCGACGCGCTGCCCGCCGAGCTGCGCGATCTCGCCACGTCGTTCAACGGCGCGCTCGAACGCATCCAGCAGACCTACGCGCGACTCGAGGCCTTCAACGCGGATGTCGCGCACGAGCTGCGCACGCCGGTCAGCATCCTGATCGGCCAGACCCAGGTCGCGCTGACGAGCCGCGATCGCTCGGTCGACCGGATGCGCCAGACGCTGCAGTCGAACCTCGAGGAATTCGAGCGGCTGCGCGTGATCATCAACGACATGCTGTTCCTGTCGCGCAGCGACCGCGGCGAACGCGCGACCGACCTGAAGGACGTGTCGCTCGCCGACGAAGTGCGGCGCATGCTCGACTTCCTCGAAATCCCGCTGGACGAAGCGCAACTGCGCGCCGAACTGCACGGCGATGCGCGCGCGGCCGTCGATCCGTCGCTGTTCCGCCGCGCGATGACGAACCTGCTGATCAACGCGATCCAGCATTCGGCGCCCGGCGCGACGCTGCACGTGACGATCGCGCGCCGCGACGCGCTCGTCGAAATGTCCGTTGCGAACCCGGGCGAGCCGATCGATCCCGTGCAGCGTTCGCACGTGTTCGAACGCTTCTACCGGCTCGAGGAAGCGCGCGCGAACAGCAAGGAAAACCACGGGCTCGGGCTGTCGATCGTCAAGGCCGTGGCCGAGATGCACGGCGGCAGCGTGTTCGTCGCATGCTCGGGCGGCGTCAATACGTTCGGTTTCTCGGTGTCGACGCAACCGTGCATCATCGGTCCGCTGCGCGCGGCCGACGCCGACGACCCGCCCGCGCTGCGGCCGGCGCACGCGCCGCGCGCGATGCATTGACGGCGCCCGCGCCTGTCGGATGCCCCCACCGCATCCGAGTGGCGCCTGCCTGCCGCGAACGCGGCCCGGGACGCGTCATGCGCGTGGCTTGCTGCCCTGCTCGCGCCACGCCCGCGGCGACATCGCAAACCGCTCGCGGAACACGCGGCTGAAATGCGACATGTCGTTGAATCCCCAGCGCAACGCGATGTCGGACACGCGCAGCATCGCGCATTGCGGATTCACGAGATCCTGCGCGCACCGTTCGAGCCGCAGGTTCCATACGTAACGCATCAGCGACGTATTCTCCGCCTCGAACAGCTTGTTGATATAGCGCGACGAAATGCCGATCGACCGCTCGATCATCATCGGGTTCAGCTCCGGGTCGCGCAGGTGCTCGAGCAGATGCCGCTTCACCCGCGTCAGCGTCAACGTCTTCATCCTTGATTGAGCGAGGTCGTTGCGCTGCAAGCCCCCGACCGTCATCGCAATCAGCGAGATCGCGGTATCCGACAACTGCCGCATCTCGTCCTCGGACACGTTACGGATCTGCGACGACATCTGCTCGAGAAACGCGCGCATGACGCTGCCGACACCCTCCCCGGTTTGCGTCGGGCACGCCGTGCGGTGCTCCATTCCGACGACGAGCTGGTTCAGGGTCGTACGGGGAATGCTGACGACGATCTCGCGCCACGACTGGCCGAACGTCAAGTGGTGAGGCCGTGTCGCGTCGTAGATCGCGAAATCCCCGGGGTGCAGCGTGACGATCTTGCCGTCCTGCTCGACCGATTGGCTGCCCTCGAGCATCAATACTCCGAAATACTTGTCCTCGTACTCGCTGCGCGCCTGGCGATAACGCCGAATCACGGCCTGCTCGCTTGCGTAGATTTCCGAGATTCGCATCTTTTCGCATTTACGCTGCCGAACCTGGCCGAAGAAATCGGCTTTCTGCACGGCCGCGATCTGCACGTCCGCGAACAAGCGCAGAATCGTCTCGCGCCAGAATTCGATACGCTGGCTGACCGAGCCGTCGGTCGCCACCTCGATTGCCGAATTCGTTCGTTCGCCCGACGGGCTGTCGGAGTCCAAGCCGGGCGCGTCGCCACTTGCGGCGCGTGGGAAAGGACGCATCGTCATGGTCGTGCCCCACATGGGTTAGCAAATACGCAGCCGGTAGCGTGCCCGTTCAAAAGCACATTGTCCAATCGATTCGACCGTGCCCGCCGCGTTGCCGGTCGGACCGACACGCAGCCCGGCGGCGAGACTCCGGGCACGTTATGCGAATGTCGCCTGACGCCAGTCGGAGGATTGTTCATACGCATACGCACAGCGATAGATCGTCGCCTCGTCGAAGCGGCGCCCGACCAGTTGCAGCCCGATCGGCAAATCGTCGGCGACGCCGCACGGGAGCGACATGGCCGGATGCCCGGACACGTCGAACGGCGCGGTATTCGCAATCATCTCGAACGCCCGCGTCAGCGACTCGGACATCGCGCAACCCGGCTCCGGCAGTTTCGACGCGCGCATCGGCACGGTCGGCATCAACAACAGGTCGCAAGACTGCAGCGCCGCGTCGTAATCCGCCCGTAAGCGCCGCGCGATGTTCTGGCACTTCGCGTAGTAGCGGCCGCGATACCGGCTCGTGAAATACTCACCGAGCAACATCGTCACCTTCACGGTATCCGGCAGTTCATCGGCGCGCTCGCGCCAGCCCGCATGATGATCGATCATGCCGGTCACGTACAGGCCGCCCCAGTTGAAACCGTGGCTGTTGCCCTTCATCATCTGCTGCGTCGCGCCCTCGGCCGCGATCGGCAGCCAGATCGCGGTGCCGGCCGCATGCAGCGGGACCGACACTTCGTCGACGCTCGCGCCCAGCTTGCGCAACCGGTTCGCGGCAACCAGCACGGCCTCATCGACGACTTTCTCCGAATTCGCGAGCCCGAACGCTTCGCGCAGAATGCCGATCCGCAGGCCGGCGATGCCGTCGCGGATCGCGCCGAGATAATCCGCACGCGGCGGCAGCGCCCGCTGGCGCGGATCGAGTCCGTCGTCGCCGGCGATGACATCGAGCAGCAGCGCGTTGTCGAGCACGCTGCCCGTCATCGGCCCGAGATGATCGACAGTCGCCTCGATCGGCATCGCGCCGGTGTACGGCACGAGCCCGTGCGTCGGCTTCATCCCGTAGATGCCGCAATAGGCGGACGGGATCCGCACCGAGCCGCCCTGATCGCCGCCGAGCGCCATGTCGACCTCGCCGCTCGCGACCAGCGCGCCGCTGCCGGACGACGAGCCGCCGGACGAGTGCCCGGCCTTGCGCGGATTGTGCACCGGCCCCGACGCGCTCGTGTGCGAACCGCCGGAAAAGCAGTAGTACTCGCAGGTCGACTTGCCGGCGATCGTCCCGCCGGCGTCGAGCACCCGCGTGACGACGGTCGCATCGACGTCGGGCACATAACCCTCGAACGTGGTCGAGCCATTGCGCATCGGCACGCCGGCGACGCAGATGTTGTCTTTCACGACCACCGTCTTGCCGCGCAGCTTGCCGTCTGCGGCGCCGTGGATCGTGCTCTTGCGCGCCCACGCGCCGTAACGGTTCTCGTCGCCTTCCGGGCGGTAGCCCGGCGTGCGCGGATACGCGACGACGGGCAGATAGTCGGGCAGCGCGTCGATCGCATCGTAGGCGTCGAAGTTCGCCTGCAGTACGTCGTCGTATTCGGCGAGTTGGCGTGAATCGAGATGAAAGCCGAAGCCGGCTGCAATATCGGACAGTTGTTCGCGGGTCGGGCGTTTGATGGCCATCGACGTTCTCCAGTTCGGTAAGCGGCACCGCCGGCCCCGGCGGCGCCGGCGGTATTCAGCGGGCGATGGCGACGGCGTCGCGCATCATCCCGGTGCGCGGATGGCAGTTCACGTATTCGTAGACCTGATGCTTTGCGTCGAAGACGGAAACCTCGTGATACAGCCGCAGTTTCGACAGCCCGGTGACGACGCGGAAGAAGGTGACGAAGATCCGCAGGTGCGTCGGATGGGATTCGGCCCACCGTTCGAGGCGGTCGAGCGAGCGCCAGTGGCCGATGTTGTAGCTCTCGTCGAGCACGTTGCCGTCGAGATCGATCGAGCGCACGTAGCGATTGCTGTAGCAGCCGACGTCCGTGCCGTTGTCGCGCAGGAAGTCCATTCCGCTGCGCAGCGTCGGCTCGATCTCCTCGAGATACAGTCGGCGCTCGTCGCTCTCGGCCGCGCGCCAGTCCTGGCCGGAGCGAATCAGCGCGATGTTGTCGTGCGCCAGCACGACCACACGGCCGCCGCGGGCCGGATCGCCCTCGACGATGCGCAACTCGCCGTCCGCGCTCATCCAGTCCGTCTGCGAGATCGGGAACCGGTCGCGCATCGATCCCCAGTAACCGTGCTCCTCGATCTCGCCGCTGACACCGTCCATGATCGCGCCGACGCCGGGGAAATCGTTCGTGAATGCGTAAAGCGTCTCGAACTGCTCGGCGCGCGGCGCGACGATTTCCCGGAAGTAACCGATGCCGTCCGCGAGGCGTGCGTCGGAGGTCCACCATTCGACGATTGCCGGCGATGTAATCCAGCGCGCATACGCGGCCGGATCGCGCCAATAGCCGACGGCAATCAGGTTCTCGTAACCCTGGTCGTCGGTGTGTTGCGTCAGATCGTAGTTTTTCGGGCCGTCCTGCGCACCGAAATCGGCGACGATCCGGCGCAACGCGACCAGTGCCGCCGCGCGCTTGTCGGCGCCGCTGTATTGCACGCCGAAATAGCCCATCACGACCTGGCTCAGGTCTTCGGCCGCCCGGGCGACGTACATCGGGAACGGCGGCTGGTAGTCATCGGAGACGCGGCGCGACAGCGTCCGCGGGCAGACCAGGTGTTTGTCGATGGCGGATTCCATGCATGACCTCTCTGGAAAGGGAATCGGGTGTCGAGGTATCGACGTTGTGGACACGGAGCGACATGCACCGGACGTATCCCGGCGCATGCGGGTGGTCAGAAGATGTGCGCGTAACGCAGGCCCGCGAGCACACTGTTCTTCGGACCATTGCGCACGCTCAGGTCGGTGCCGAGCTGGACTTGCACCTGATCGGCCTTCGTCACGAATTTCGCCGCGGTGATCCGCATGCGCGTCGTGCGAAGCGCGTCGTTGTTGTCCGCGCCGCCGACGCTCGTTTCGCCGCCCCAGAGCTGGGTGACGCCGATCGCGAGCGACGTGCCCGGATCGGGCATGTAACGCACCATCGCCTGTGCGCTGTAGCTCATCCGCTGATGCAGCGTCGTGCCGCTCGCGCCGTACGACGTGTTGTTGCCGTACCAGATCGCGTCGCCGACGAGATCGAGTGCCCACTGTGGCGAAAAGTGCTTGATGTAGGCCGCCTGAAAATCGAGCGACCAGCGATTGGCACCGAGATTGAGACCGCGGTTCTGGTCGTAACTCCCTGTCGGCGCGTAAACGTAGACGGTCGCGGCGGCGACGTCCTTCGCGTCGTTCAGGCGGAATTTCAACGGAGCGGTCAGGATCACGTCGCCGACGCCATTCGTACTGCCAAGCGCGCTCGCGTTGCCGAAGCTGCTGATGTGACCAAACGGCAGCAACACCTGCGGATCGATCGTGAGCCTGTCGGTGAGCTGGAACACGTGCAGCAGACGGGCGATGCCGATATTGGACTGCAAATCGAAATCCGACGTTCGGTGGCCGTTCGCGTAGTACGCGTTCGTCGCGGAATAGTTGTAGTACAGCACGCCGATCGTCGCGCCGCTCGGATACTGCTCATAGTCGCCGGGGTCGACCTCGACCGCGCCCGCGTAATGCGATGCGACGGCGATCAGCGACAAACCGATCCAGCGCGCGATTCGCTTCAGTTTCATTCTGTTGACGTTGTCCATCATGCTCCTCACCTGGTTGCGCAGACACCGCCACGCCCGACGCATGACGAACGGGAACCGTCGCCGGACGGTGAAATCGCGGGGTGCTGGCTGACTGTTGTTCCGCCGGTACATCGGGGGTGCCGGCGATTCGCGACATCGAACGACCGTCGCTTGAGGATGAGAATAGAAAGGCAAAATCCGCAGTTCTGTTTTCCGGCGGAACAAGAAATTGGCTGTGGCGGACCTGCGCTTCCGATGTCATGCAGCGGTCGCAAAACGTGCGTCGGCTGCCACTGTTTTCGTGCCGGGCGCCCCGCCAATTGCCGCCAGTCTCCGTGCATCCGTTGCGTGTCGGCCCCATGCCGCGCAACGGGGCCGTCTCAGCATAGTTTCCGATCCGTGCCGGCAAAGAACCGCGCTTTTTCTCTTCTTACCCTGCTCGTCGAGCGTGACCGACACCACGCGGCCGCACCCCGCCAGGACAGTCCCGACGCCGTGGCGGCGGTCAACCCGAACCACCACAAGGAGCTCCCACGATGAGTACGACCCCTTCCGCGGAAACGGTCTCGACGCCCGGCGAACGTGCCTGGGCGCTGTTTCGCGTGATGAAAGAGAAGAACCTGATCCCCGACGGCTATGTCGAAGGCCTGACCGAGCTGATGTCCACGACCTGGGATCCGGCCAACGGCGCGCGCATCGTCGCGCGTGCGTGGGTCGACCCGGCGTTTCGCGAACTTCTGCTGAAGGACGGCACGGCTGCGTGCGCGCAGTTCGGCTACACCGGCCCGCAGGGCGAGTACATCGTCGCGCTCGAAGACACGCCCACGCTGAAGAACGTGATCGTCTGCAGCCTGTGCTCATGCACGAACTGGCCTGTGCTCGGGCTGCCGCCCGAGTGGTACAAGGGCTTCGAATATCGTGCGCGGCTCGTCCGCGAGGGCCGCACGGTGCTGCGGGAGCTCGGCACCGACCTGCCCGACGACGTCGTCGTGAAGGTCTGGGATACGACCGCCGAAAGCCGCTATCTTGTGCTGCCCGTGCGGCCCGCCGGCAGCGAGCACATGACCGAAGAACAACTGCGCACGCTCGTCACGAAGGACGTGCTGATCGGCATTGCGCTGCCGCGCGCGCGCTGACTCCCGCCACGTTTCGCTCTCGACCTTCATCTCGGAGATCACATATGGACGGCTTTCACGACCTCGGCGGATTCCAGGGTTTCGGCCCGGTGCCGCATACCATCAACAGTCTCGGCTACAAGCCGGTCTTCAAGGAAGACTGGGAACATCTCGCGTACAGCCTGATGTTCGTCGGCGTGGACCAACTGAAAAAATTCAGCGTCGACGAGGTACGTCACGCGGTCGAACGCATCGACGTACGCCAGCACGTCGGCACGCGCTACTACGAGCGCTACGTGATCGCGACGGCGACATTGCTCGTCGAAACCGGCGTGCTCACGCAGGATGAACTCGACCGCGCGCTCGGTTCGCATTTCCGGCTCGCGAACCCGCCGAAATCCGGGGGCCGAGCGGCACCGCCCGAATCGACGCGGTTCGAGGTCGGCGAGCGCGTCGTCGTTCGCGACGAATACGTCAACGGACACGTCCGCGCGCCGGGCTACGTTCGCGGCAAGGAAGGTGTCGTGCTGCACCGGACGACCGAATCGTGGCCATTCCCGGACGCGATCGGCCACGGCGACACCGGCGCCGCGCATCAGCCGACCTACCATGTCGAGTTCCGCGTGAAGGATCTGTGGGGCGACGCCGCCGACGACGGCTACGTCGTGGTCGACCTGTTCGAAGGCTACCTGGATCGCGCGTCCGCGCAGAGCGCATGACGACGCCGGAGAATCGAGGAACGCCGGCCGCGCCTGGCCCGAGGATTCCGGTCACAGTACTGTCCGGCTTCCTCGGCGCCGGGAAGACGACGTTGCTGAACCATATCCTTCGCAATCGCGCAGGACTGAAGGTCGCCGTGATCGTCAACGACATGAGCGAAGTGAACGTCGATGCCGACGATGTGCGGCGCAACGTCGAGCTGCATCGAGGCGAGGACGAACTGGTCGAGATGAGCAACGGCTGCATCTGCTGCACGCTGCGCGCCGACCTGCTCGAGCAGATCAGCACGCTGGCGCGGCAGCGCCGCTTCGATTATCTGCTGATCGAATCGACCGGCATCTCGGAGCCGATGCCGGTCGCGGAGACGTTTGCGTTTCTCGATCGGGACGGTTTCAGCCTTAGCGAACTGGCGCGCCTGGACACGCTCGTCACGGTGGTCGACGGCGAGACGTTCGAGGACATGATCGCGCCGGCTGAACCGGTCGCGCACGACGCGACGCTCGCGAACGACAGCAATTCCGGTCCGCCGCGCAAGCTGTCGGACCTGCTGCTCGAGCAAGTCGAATACGCGAACGTGATCCTCGTGAGCCGTCTCGACCGGATCGGCCACGCGGGTTTCGACCGGCTGCGTGCGATTCTTGCGTCGCTGAATCCATCTGCGCGAATCCTGCCGATGCAGCACGGCAAGGTCGATCCGTCAGACGTGCTGGATACCCGGCGCTTCGATCTGCCGGCGCTCGTCGAATCGCCGGGATGGATGCAGCGCATGCAGATCGACGAACGCCCCTCGGAATCGGATGCGTACGGGATCGCGTCGTGGACCTATCGCGAACGTGCGCCGTTTCATCCGGCGCGACTGCTCGCATGGCTGCGTCGTCCGTGGGACAACGGCCGACTGCTTCGCTGCAAGGGCTATGTCTGGGCTGCGCACCGCTATGCCGAGATCGCCATGCTCGTGCAGACGGGCGGAGCGTTCCAGTGGGGGTACGTTGGGCGATGGTGGCGATTCATCCCGCAGTCGGACTGGCCGCACGACGACTATCGTCGCGATGGCGTGCTGAAAAAATGGGAGGAGCCGGCAGGGGATTGTCGTCAGGAAATCGTGTTCATCGGGCAGTCGATCGATCACGACCGGTTGCGTCGCGAACTCGATGCGTGCCTGCTGACGGTCGAGGAAATCGATGCGGGCCCGGAGTCGTGGCTGCAGCTTCCGAAAGCTGACGCGTTCGACGCGCTCGCGACGGCCGCTCATCCGTGACGCGAGACTCGATGCCTTCGGTTGCAACGCCCGGGTCCAACGACTTTCGAGCGCCGGTGAGCACTGTGCCCGGTTCGGCGTTACGTGAATCCCGGCAGCGCCGCCGAGGGCAGTTTTCTTCAATACGGACACGCGCGGCTTCTTTAGTCTCGATGCGACTTTGACATTCGCATGGAGGCAATCAATGAGCATGCTGGTTTCGATGGCCGCGTTCGCGCTGGCGTCGTCGATCACGCCCGGTCCCGTCAACATCGTCGCGCTCAGTGCGGGCGCGCGCCACGGTCTCGGCGCGAGCCTGCGTTATGCGGCCGGCGCGACGCTCGGCTTCGTCGCGCTGTTCCTGCTGATCGGCCTCGGGCTGCACGCGGCGCTGGTGCGCTGGCCCGTGCTGACGACCGCCACGCAGTGGTCGGGAATCGCGTTCCTGCTCTATATGGCGCTGCGGCTCGCGCTCGACGACGGCCGGCTGTCGGCCGACCCGAACGTGGCCGGCCCGTCGGCGGCGGCCGGCGCGGCAATGCAGTGGCTGAATCCGAAGGCGTGGCTCGCGTGCGTGGCCGCGATGGGCGCGTATGCGGCCGATGGCGACCGCGCGCAGGTCTGGTTATTCGCCGCGCTGTATCTGGTGATCTGTTTCGCGTCGATCGCGTGCTGGGCGTATGCGGGCGCATCGCTGCGGCACCGGCTCGCGAACGCGCGGCGGATGCGGCTGTTCAACCGCGCGATGGCGCTGCTGCTCGCGGGCAGCGCGCTTTATCTGCTCGACGTTTAGTGCCGTTGCTTCGGTGTGTGGTCACGGCGCCGGTGCCGCCGGCGACCGATGATACGGGCCGTCGCCGGTCTGCGGTCTGCGACGCCGCCACCGCCCCACGGTTCGCCGCTCAACTCGCGGCGCTACGATACTGCCCGGGCGTCGCGGCCGCGATCCGCCGGAACGCGCGCTGGAAATGCGCCTGGTCCGCGAAGCCCGCGTCGAGCGCGACGTCGGCGATCGGCCGGCCGCGGCGCAGCTCCGTGCGGCCGTACTGCACGCGGCGATCGATCAGGAACGCATGTGGCGTCATCCCGTAGCGCGCGTTGAATGCGCGGATCAGGTACGACGGCGACAGGTCCGCCGCCGCGCAGATCGCATCGAGCGTGATGCCCTCGCGGCAATGCGCGGCGATGTAGTCGGCCGCACGTGCGAGTTTTGCGTTGTCGTCCGCGGGGCGCATGCCGGGCAGCTCGCGATCGAGCGCACCGTGCAGTTGCGTGAAGAATTCGACCGCCGCGCTCTCCTTGCCGAGCGGATCGATGCCGGGCGACACGAGCGTGCGGTAGAAGCCGCCAAATTGCGCGAACAGGTCGCGCCGCTCCGTCAACTTCGGCGAAAAGCCGTGAAAATCGCCGTTCGGATCGCGACCCAGCGAATGCTGCAGCCGCGCGAGCCATGGAACGTCGACGTAGACCATCCGGTACGCCCATGCGTCGGGGCCATACGGATTGCACGCGTGAACCTGCTCCGGATCGATGATCACGAGCACGCCGCGCCCGACGTGTTCGTTCGTCGCGCCGTTCACGTAGGTGCTCGTGCCGCCGACGATCGCGCCCAGCGAAAACGTGTCGTGCGTGTGCTTCACGTAGCAGATCGCGCGCCCGTCGTCGACGGTGCGCGCCTCGATGAACGGCAGCGCGGCATCGCGCCAGAACGGCGACGGTACGGCGGATCGGTTGGCGGTACGGCTCACGCTGCGGGCTCCTGGTTCGGGCGGCGAACGCTCACCGTACAAGACTGTGCGGGCCGATGCAACCGGCACGTTGCAGCTTCGGAGCCGAATCGCGCCGTTTCGCCTAAGCTTTGAAATCCGGCCGCCGCGACACGCGCGGCGGTTCCCGTTCACTCCTCTCCCGTCACGCTCATGCACATCGATCTGAAAGGCAAGACCGCGGTCGTCACCGCCTCCACCGCCGGCATCGGGCTCGCGATCGCCGAAGGGCTCGCACGCGCCGGCGCGCGCGTCGTCGTCAACGGCCGCAGCGACGCATCGGTGCAGTCCGCGCTGATGCAACTGCGCGCCGCCGTGCCCGACGCGAGCTTCGACGGCGTCGCCGCCGACCTGTCCGACGCGGCCGGCGTCGCGCGCGTCACGCAGCACACGCCCGATGCGGACATCCTCGTCAACAACGCGGGCATCTACGGCCTGAAGGCGTTCTTCGATATCGACGACGCCGAATGGGAACATTACTTCCAGATGAACGTGATGTCCGGCGTGCGGCTCGCGCGGCATTATCTGAAGGGGATGATCGAACGCAACGCCGGGCGCGTCGTGTTCATTTCATCGGAATCGGGCCTGAACATCCCGGTCGACATGATTCACTACGGGTTCACGAAAACCGCGCAACTGTCGATCGCGCGCGGCCTCGCGAAGCTCGCGGCCGGCACCCATGTGACCGTCAACTCGGTGCTGCCGGGGCCGACGCTGTCGGAAGGCGTGCGTGCGCTGCTGAAGGAAACGGCGGACAAAACGGGCCGCAGTATCGAAGACGTGGCCGTGGATTTCGTGCGCGATCATCGCTCGAGCTCGATCATCCAGCGACCGGCGACGCCCGAGGAAGTCGCGAACCTGGTCGTGTACGTATGCTCGCCGCAGGCTTCGGCGACCACGGGTGCGGCGTTGCGCGTCGACGGCGGCGTGGTGGACACGCTCGCCTGACCGCTCACGCGCGGCGCACGCCGCCGCGCTAGCGCGAAGCGGCCTTGTCCGGCTGGAGCGTGCCCTTTCGATCGGCGTCCATGCAGGTATCGAAGCCGTATTGCGTGACGACGCCGGCCTTGTCGAATACGACGAAGTAAGGCCGGTGATCGTTGCCGTGCTCGATGAAGTAGTTGTAGCAGACGCCGCTGCCGTTGCGGACCATCCATACGCTGCGCGGGTTGCCGCCGGCGCGCACGACATCGGCGCGCGTCGCGCCATGCCGCGATGCGGCCCGCGCGAGCGGCGTACGCGAATACGAGAACGGCAGCCACGGGTCGAACCACGCGCAGCCGTGCAACATCAGGCAGCCGGCCGCCAGGGACAGCGTCGCCGCGGGACGGGACATCGAAATCAATCGCATGCTTGGGGAATTCTGCTGCGCCATGCCGGCGTGATCGAAAACCCCATGCTACTAGACCTTTGGGTCCGGATCGAAAAGAAATGTAGAGATCCGTATGCAAACCCCTGCCCGGCATGCCGCGCGTGCAAGCCGAATCGTTGCCGATCGTTGCGGCCGGCGCATGCTTGCACGCGCACCCATCCCGCCGCGCCGATCCATCGAATCGGCGCGACGGCGGGCATCGTCACGCAATCCATTCGGTCCACAGCATCGTCAGCACCGTCATCAGCGCGGGGCCGACGAACAGGCCGATCAGGCCGAACGTCTCGGCACCGCCGAGGATGCCGAACAGCACGAGCAGGAACGGCAGCCGCGCCGAACTGCCGATCAGCACCGGCCGCACGAAATGCTCGGCGACGAACACGACGACGAAACCGAGCACCGCCACCACGACGGCCCACATCGTCGCGCCCTGCACGAACAGCCACAGCGCCGCGCCGCAGAACACGATCGGCGCGCAGAACGGCAGCATCGCGGCAATCGCCGTGACGAGGCCGAGCAGCGCCGCATGCGGGACGCCCGCGAGCGCATAGGCGACGCCGAGCAGCGCACCCTCGCCGAGCCCGACGACGACGAGCCCCGTCACCGTGCCGTACACGGCCTTGACCATGCGCTCGATCAGTTCCGCGCCGTTGCGCCCGAACGCGCGCTGCCCGCCCTGCAGCAATGCGCCCGACAGCTTGTGGCCCGCGCGCAGGATCACGAACAGCGTGACGAGCATGAAGCCGAATTCGAGCAGCGCATGCGCGAGCTTCGTGCCGAACTGCCGGCCGAACGCGAGGAATTTCTCGCTGTTGACGCCGTGCATCGCGCTGGCCGCATGCAGCGGATGACCGAGATTGGCCTGCCACCATTCGGTGATCTGCGCCGACCCGTAAGGCAGCCGGCCGACGACCTCGGGCAGCGGAATGCCGTTGTCCTGGATCGTACGCAGCCACTCGCGCAGATCGTGCGCCTGCCCGATCGCCTGGGTTGCCGCGACGGCGATCGGCAGCACGACGAGCAGCGAGACCGCCGCCGTGATGACGAGCGCGTTGACCGTTGGCCGGTTGCGGAACAGCCGGTGCGATTCGAAGCGTTTCAGCAGCGGCCACATCGCGATGGCGATCACGCAGGCCCACGCGATGGCGGGAATGAAATCGCGGATCACCCACAGCGCGAGCACCAGCAGCGCCGCATACAGCGCGACGCGAGCGATCTGCTGCGCGCGCGGCTGAGCGGCGGACTCGGGAGACGACGGCACATGTGCGTCCATGGCACCTCTGTCGAAATGGAAAAATGGCGGTTCGCGCAGGCAACCGGCCTGCACGAACCGCCATTCTATCCATCGGCACCGGATCGGCGTCGCGCGTCATGCGCGGGCCGCCCCGGCGCTACGCTGCCGCGCCCGCTCAGGCCACCTTGTCGGCGATCCGGTAACGCTCGAGCCAGTGTGCGTACGGCGCGGGCAGCGTCCACGACGGGCGCTCGACGCCGAGCTGCTTCGCCGCGTAGTACGGCCAGTGCGGATCGGCCAGATGCGCGCGGCCGACCATCACGAGATCGAGCTGTTCTTCGGCAACCACGCGGTTCGCCAGTTGCGGCGTGTCGATCCCCCACGCGGACGACACCGGCAGCCCGGCCTCGCGGCGCACGCGCTCGGCGATCGGCGCGAGGAACGCCGGGCCCCACGGAATCCGTGCGTCGGGCGTCGAGAAGCCGACCGACACGCTCAGCATGTCGAGCCCTTCCCGCTTCATCCGCTGCGTGAGCGCGATCGACTCGGCGAGCGTCTCTTCGTCGCGGCCGTCGTATTCGATCACGCCCAGGCGCGCGGTCAGCGGCAGATGCTCGGGCCATACCTTGCGGACCGCCGCGAGCGTGTCGACGAGGAAACGGCCGCGATTCTCGGCCGTGCCGCCATATTCGTCGTCGCGCCGGTTCGAATGCACCGAGAAGAAGCTCTGGCCGAGATAACCGTGCGCGAAGTGCAGTTCGAGCCATTCGAAGCCCAGGTCGCGCGCGCGCTTCGCCGCTGCGACGAAGTCGGCCTGCACGCGGGCGATGTCGTCGTGCGTCATTTCACGCGGCACCTTCGGCAGATGCGCGCCGAACGGCACGGCCGACGGCGCGATGGTCTGCCAGCCGCGCGGATCGCCGTCGGCGATATGGTCGTCGCCTTCCCACGGACGGTTCGCGCTCGCCTTGCGGCCCGCGTGCGCGATCTGGATGCCGGGCACCGAGCCGGCCGCCTTGATCGCCGCGACCGACGGCGCGAACGCTTCGGCCTGCGCATCGTTCCACAGCCCCGCGCAGCCCGGCGTGATGCGCCCTTCCGGCGACACGGCCGTCGCCTCCGCGATCACGAGGCCCGCGCCGCCGCGCGCGATGCCGGCCAGATGCACGTGATGCCAGTCGTTGACGACGCCGTCTTCGGCGACGTACTGGCACATCGGCGGCACCGCGATGCGGTTGCGCAGCGTGACATCCTTGAGTTTGAACGGTTCGAACAGGGCAGACATCCACAACTCCTTTGCTTGGTTCTACGAAATGACCGGGAACTCGCCGCGCGTCGCGCACGGCAGAACGATGCGGGCCGTCGTCGGCGCGGCTGCGCCCGGCGACGGATACGGAACGGCGCCGGCCCGGCCGGCGCCAGGTGCTTACCGGTGGCCGAGCTTCGCGAGCAGCGCCTCGGCGGCAGGCGCCGACGACGCGGGGTTCTGCCCCGTGATCAGCAGCCCGTCGGTGACGACATGCGGCGCCCAGTCGGCGCTGCGCTCGAATTCCGCGCCGTTGGTCTTCAGCATGTCCTCGACGAGGAACGGCACGACTTCCGTCAGCTCGACGGCCGCTTCCTCGCTGTTGGTGAAGCCCGTCACGCGCTTGCCGCGCACGACCGATTCGCCGGTTGCCGGGTTCTTCACGTGACGCAGCACGCCCGGTGCATGGCAGACGGCCGCGACCGGCTTGCCGGCCGCGAGCGTGCGTTCGATCAGGCCGATCGAATGCAGATCCTCGGCGAGATCCCACAGCGGGCCGTGGCCGCCCGGGTAGAACACCGCGTCGTAGTCGTCGGCCGACACGTCGGTCAGCTTGCGCGTCGAGGCGAGTTCGGCCTTGGCGGCCGGATCGGCGTCGAAGCGGCGCGTCGCATCGGTCTGCGCGGACGGATCGCTGCTTTTCGGGTCGAGCGGCGGCTGGCCGCCCTTCGGCGAAACCAGCGTCAGCTCGACGCCCGCATCCTTGAATGCGTAGTACGGCGCGGCCAGTTCCTCGAGCCAGAAGCCGGTCTTCTTGCCGGTGTCGCCGAGCGTGTCGTGCGAGGTCAGGACAACCAGAATCTTCATGATCGAAACTCCTTCGAAAATGGGGGGAACGGGGCCGTGCAACCGGGGGCGGTCGGCACGGTGCGCCTGTCGGTTAGTCCGCTATGGCGCGTCAACGTGCGACTCGCGTATCCGAATGCCGTACGCGCCTATTAGACCAGTCGTCTAGAAAAATCCCAAATAAAACGACGGCGGTCGCTGCACGATCGGCATCGCAGCGCGAAATGGCAATTTCGCGTCTTCGTTGGCACGCGTCAGCGGACGTCGTCGCATTCACGGGACGGATGATATCCGCGGATTAGACCAGTCGTCTAGAAAATGGCCATTCGCCCCTGTCGCCGTCATGGCCTTTTCGGCCGGGCGCGATCCGGCAACGTCCGCCACCGATCGCGCCCCGCCCGGGCCCGTCGCGCCGGCTAGCCGCGCAACGGACCGTCGGTATCGCCGGCCTCGATTACCGGCGCCTCGAGTCGATGCTCGCGCACACCGTCGTCCAGCCGTCTCAGCATCAATTCCGCCAGCGCGCGTCCCGACGCGTGCCCGGTCGGCTGGATGACGGCCGTCACGCGATGCGGATGCGCGATGTCCGGCGGCACGCCGTCGTAGACGATCAGCGAGATGTCCTGCCCCAGCCGCAACCCGCTGTCCGCGAACGCCCGAAACGCGCCGCCGCCCGCGATGTTGTTGTCGACCAGCAGCGCCGTCGGCCGCTCGGCGCGCGCGAGCAGCGCCCGCGCGGCCTGCAGCCCGCCGTCGTGCGTAAACGTGCACTCGACGAGCAGCGCCGGATCCGGCTCGATATCGGCCTCGCGCAATGCCGACAGATAGCCGGCGCGACGCTGCGCGGCGAAATTCAGCGCCAGCGGCGCGCTGATCATCGCAATGCGCCGATGCCCGAAACCGATCAGCCGGCGGACGGCATCGCGCGCACCCGCCTCGTTGTCGAAATCGAACCACGCATACGGCGCGGCCGTTTGCGTGCGGCCGTACGCGACGTACGGAAACGCGTTCGACTGCAGGTACCCAATGCGCGGATCGTCGACGAGCGTGCGCGCGACGATCAGCCCGTCGACGAGCTTGCCGTCGACGATCCGCCGATAGGTGTCCAGTTCCGCATTCGGCCGCGCCGACGCGATGATGAAATCGAGATTGCGCTCGGCCAGCCGCTCGGTGATGCCCGCGACGACCTCGCCGAAACGCGGATCGCCGAGATCGCCTGCACCGAACGGATAGACGATCCCGATCACGTCCGCCCGCCCGGTCGCGAGCCGGCGCGCGGTCGGGTCCGCCACATAGCCCATTTCCCGGGCGGCCTTCGCCACGCGCTCGCGGGTCGCCTCGCTGACGTCGTCGTAACCGTTCAACGCACGGCTGACCGTCGTCCGCGACAGCCCGAGCGCATCCGATAGTGCCTTCAGGTTCACCTTCACCGTCGCTCCTTGTTTTCGCCGGTCCGGCCGGCCGCCCGGATGCCCGAACACCTTAATCGGGTAATTATTTCCATTTGGTAAGCATTACCGCCAAATAAATATCTTTTGCGTTCCAAACCGGTTTGAAATAGTATCCAAACCGGTTTGGACATCGATGCCACCTTCAGCCGTTCCCTTTCACCGTCAATTGAAATAACGCCGAGATGACACACTTTCCCTTTTGCCGCGCGACTGCGGCCAAACGTTTGCTGTTCGCTGGCGCGGCACTGGCCGCCTTCGCGTCCGCTTCGTCCGTCACGCACGCGCAGAGCGCCGGCGCGCCCGCGCCCACGCCGCATACGCAGCAGGCCTACGATCCCGAAGGCAACTTCACGATGCGCTGGACCCGCGCGGACATCCGCCAGATCGTCGCACAGTCGCACACGGCCGGCGCCGACAGGAACTCGCTGCCGCAAGCGCTGACGATGCCGGACATCCCGCAGGATTTCCCGCTGATCAACTCGAACGTGTGGGTCTGGGATACCTGGCCGCTGGCCGACCTGCGCGCGAACCAGCTCAGCTACAAGGGCTGGGAGGTGATCTTCTCGCTCACCGCCGATCCGCACGCGGGCTACACGTTCGATGACCGCCACGTCCACGCGCGCATCGGCTTCTTCTACCGCCGCGCGGGCGTCCCCGCGTCGCAGCGCCCCGCGAACGGCGGCTGGACCTGGGGCGGCCACCTGTTCCCGGACGGCGCGAGCGCCAAGGTGTTCGGCACCGCGCCGATGACCAACAACGCCGAATGGTCGGGTTCGGCGCGCCTCACGCACGGCGACAACGTCAGCCTCTACTACACCGCGACGTCGTTCAACCGCTCGGCGCCCGGCGGGGCCGACATCACGCCTCCGCAGGCGATCATCACGCGTGCCGACGGCCACATCCACGCCGACGACAAGCACGTGTGGTTCAGCGGCTTCGACGATCACAAGGCGCTGCTGCAGCCGGACGGCAACTACTACCAGACCGGTCAGCAGAATACCTACTTCTCGTTCCGCGATCCGTTCGTGTTCACCGATCCCGCGCACCCGGGCAAGACCTACATGGTGTTCGAAGGCAATACGGGCGGCCAGCGCGGCGCACGCACCTGCAACGAGGCCGATCTCGGCTACGCGCCGAACGATCCGTACAAGGAAGATCTCAACGCGGTGATGAATTCGGGCGCAGTGTATCAAAAGGCCAATGTCGGCCTCGCGGTCGCGACGAACCCGCAGTTGACGGAATGGAAGTTCCTGCCGCCGATCCTGTCGGCGAATTGCGTCGACGACCAGACCGAGCGCCCGCAGATCTACCTGAAGGACGGCAAGTACTACCTGTTCACGATTAGCCACCGTACGACGATGGCCGCAGGCGTCGACGGGCCGGACGGCGTGTACGGCTTCGTCGGCAACGGCATCCGCAGCGACTTCCTGCCGCTGAACGGCGGCAGCGGCCTCGTGCTCGGCAACCCGACCGACTTCTCCGCACCGGCCGGCGCGCCGTATTCGCAGGATCCGAATCAAAACCCGCGCGAATTCCAGTCGTATTCGCACTACGTGATGCCGGGCGGGCTCGTCGAGTCGTTCATCGATGCGATCGGCCCGCGGCGCGGCGGCACGCTCGCGCCGACGGTGAAGGTCAACATCAACGGCACGTCGACGGCGGTCGACCGCGCGTACGGACGCGGCGGGCTCGGCGGTTACGGCGACATCCCGGCGAACCTGCCGGCGACGGGCGCCGACCACAACGACGGCCCGGGCACCCGCCCGTAACGGGTCCGTAACGGCCGCGGCGGGCACCGCCCGCAAGCGCTGAAGCGGCGCATATCGCGCGTGTCGCGTGCGCGCCGCTTTTTTTCTTCCGCAGATCGCGCGTGCCGCCTTTGCAAGCGGCACGCGCCCTCCTTTCCCGCTTCGCGCGCCGAAGCACGGAACCCCGCATGAGATCGATGTTTTTCCGCTTTTCCTTCCGGATCGCCCGGCTGCTGCTCGCCTGTGCGGCGGGCGCCGCCTGCACGCAGGCCGCCGCCGCGCCCTGCGCTGCATCGACCGAAAACGGCACGCCGCAATGGCGCCCCGCGCTGCATTACACGCCGCAGCGCAACTGGATGAACGATCCGAACGGGCTCGTCTACGACAACGGCCGCTACCACCTGTTTTATCAGTACAACCCGCTCGGCAACGACTGGGGCAACATGTCGTGGGGCCACGCGACCAGCACCGATCTCGTTCACTGGCGCGAGCAGCCGGTCGCGATGCGCGCGAACGCCACCGAGGAAATCTTCTCCGGCTCGATCGTCGCCGACACGCACAACACGTCGGGCCTCGGGTCGCCAGGCAAGACGCCGCTAGTTGCGCTCTACACCAGCGTCTACAAGGACGGCTCCGGCCACGCGCCCGGCACGCAGGCGCAGTCGCTCGCGTACAGCGTCGACCACGGCGCGACGTGGCAGCCCTATGCGCACAACCCCGTGCTCACGCTCGATCCCGAATCGAAGCAGTTCCGCGACCCCAAGGTGTCGTGGTACGCGCCCGGGCACTACTGGCTGATGACGACGGTCGTCGCCGATGCTCAGGTCGTCAAGCTCTATCGCTCCGACGACCTGATCCACTGGTCGTTCCTGAGCGACTTCACGTTACCGGACGTGCCGCATGCAGGCGCACTGTGGGAGATGCCCGACCTCGTGCCGCTGCCGCTCGACGGCGATCCCCGACACATCAAGTGGGTGATGATCGTCAATGTGAATCCGTGGTCGATCGCGGGCGGCTCGGGCGCGATGTATTTCGTCGGCGACTTCGACGGCCGCACGTTCACGCCCGATCGCGTCGCGCCGGCCGGTTCCGATCCCGCCCGATTCCGCTGGGTCGATCACGGCGCCGACTTTTATGCCGCAGGCACCTTCTCGGGCGCGCCCGGCACTCGGCCGGTCGCGATTGCGTGGATGAGCAACTGGGATTACGCGGCGAAAGTGCCGACCACGCCGTGGCGCGGCGCGACGACCCTGCCGCGCGAGCTGGCGCTGAAGACGATCGACGGCGAACCCCGGCTCGTCGCCGCGCCGGCCGCCGCGTTCGACGCGTGGGCGGACGGCCGGCCCGCCGTGCACGAAGGCGAGCTCGCGGTCGAGTCCGCCACGCGCGAGCTGTCGGCTGCGACGCGCGGCGTCGTGCAACGCATCACGGTGACGATTGCGCCGCAGCGCGCGGCACGCGCGGGCCTGATCGTCCGGCGCTCGGCGGACGGCACGACCGGCACGCGGATCGTGTACGACACGGCGAAACGCACGCTGACGCTCGACCGCTCGCAGTCCGGCGAAGCGAATTTCGCCGGCACGTTCAGCCGCGAGCACATCGTCGACCTGCCGCTCGAACACGGGCAACTGCGGCTCGAAATCGTCGTCGATCGTGGGTCGGTCGAAGTGTTTGCGAACGGCGGCCGCGTCACGCTCACCGACCTGATCTTTCCGCCGCTCGACGCGGACCGCGTCGCGGTGTTTGCCGAGCACGGCCGCGCGACGTTCTCGGGGCTCACGGTGACGCAGCTCGAAGCCGGCGGCGATACGCGTAACGCCTGCACGACGCGATAGGTGCGATAGGTGCGATAGGTGCGATAGGTGCGATAGGTGCGATAGATGCGATAGGTGCGGTTCGAGAGCGTCGCCCTTCCCGCATGTGACGGGGACCGTCCGCGCGGCGTTGCGCCGGCCGGTGCGGTCCCCGCCGGTGTTGCGGCTCAGAGCAATCCCATCCCGCCCGACGCGATGATCTCCGCGCCGACGATGAACGCGGATTCCGGCGCGCTGAGGTGCAGCACCGTCGACGCGATTTCGTCCGGCGTGCCGAACCGGCCGACCGGGACGAGGCCCTTGATCTTCTCGGCCGTCTCGTCGAGCGTTGCAGCATCGAGCCCGAGCTTGCCGTACAGCGGCGTCTGAACCGGCCCCGGGCTCACGACATTCACGCGCACGCCGTGCGGCAGCAGTTCCGTCGACAGCGTCTTCGCGAACGAATTGACGGCCGCCTTGCTCGCCGCGTACACCGACGAGCCGGGCATCCCGATATGCGCGTTGATCGAGCCGTTGATCACGATCGAGGCGCCGCGGTTCAGCAGCGGCACCAGCGACTGGATCTGGAAATACGCGCCCTTCACGTTGGTGTTGAACACGAGGTCCCACATCGCCTCGTCGCTGTCGGCGAACGGCGCGAGTTTCGCGACGCCCGCGTTGATGAACACGGCGTCGAGCCGCGCGCCCGCGGCGGCGATCGCGTCCGCCAGTGCGCGGGCCGACGCGACGCTGCCGGCCTCGTTGCGGATCGCGAGCGCGCCTTCGCCGAGCGTTTGCCGTGCGGCTTCCAGCGTCTGCGCGTCGCGCCCGGTGATGATGACCCGCGCGCCTTCGGCTGCGAATGCCTTGGCGGCGGCCAGGCCGATGCCGCTGTTGCCGCCCGTGACGAGGACCGTTTTTCCTTCGAAGCGTTGCATGATGTTCTCCTGTGAACCGGTGAGTTGACCGTGAACACAGGATGCGCGCGGCGACCTGTATTGCCGTACGACGCGCGCGGCGAACATGTTCGAAATCGTCGAACGTGTTTGAGCGGGCGATTCGCCCCCTTTTCCATGCTCAACCGGTCACGTCGATCCCGTCGAGCAGGCGCTGCGCGAGTCTGGGTTCGCGCAGTTGCTCGAGCCACCATTGCAGCGCGCGGCCGTCGCGATCGCCGTGCCATGCGACATACAGCACGTTCGGTTCGCGCGGGTTGGCCGTCTGTTTCTCGACGAGTTCGCCGCGCGCGAGCAGCGACGCCACGCGCCGGCGCGGCACCCAGCCGACGCCGAGCGCGTCGCGCTGCGCGAGGATCTTCGCGCGCATCGACGGCACCGCGAGCACGGCCTGTCCGCCAAGCAGGCCATACGCGCGGCCGGCCGCGCGCCGCGACGAGTCGGCGACGACGACCGCACGATGCGCGCCGATCGCGTCGCGCGTCAGCGCGTCGCTCGCGGATGCAAGCGGATGGCGCGGCGACACCGCGAACACCCACTCCATCGCACCCAGCTCGAACCATTTGAAGCCGGGGATCGCCGGCGGCTCGTTGGTCGCGCCGACCACCAGATCCGCGCGACCGTCGCGCAGCGCTTCCCAGGTGCCGCCGAGCACCT
Source organism: Burkholderia sp. GbtcB21 (assembly GCF_019091065.1). Taxonomy (NCBI): domain Bacteria; kingdom Pseudomonadati; phylum Pseudomonadota; class Betaproteobacteria; order Burkholderiales; family Burkholderiaceae; genus Burkholderia; species Burkholderia sp. GbtcB21. Next base: position 162,923 of record NZ_JAGXKA010000001.1, on the reverse strand, counting down.
CGTGCGTGAAGCGCAGCGACACGCCCGAATCGAGCGCGTCGAACGCGCGGACGGCCGGCAGCAGCGTGTCGAACTCCAGCACCTCGTCGCTGACGATCCATAGCCGGTCCTCCCAGCCGCTCGCGACCTGCCGCACGCGCTGGGTCAGCCGCGCGACGTCCAGCGCCAGCCGCGCCGCTTCGTCGGCCAGCAGTTGTCCGGCCGGCGTGAGCTGCAGGCGGTAGCCGCGCCGGTCGAACAGCAGCGCGTCGAAACGCGTCTCGAGCTGGCGCGCGGCGTGCGACACGGTCGACGGCGCCTTGCCGAGCCGCGCGGCGGCGCGCGACAGGCTGCCGGTCGCGCGGATCGCATCGAGCAGCGCAAGTTCGTCTTCGGACAGCATGGGGTCGCTCCGGTTCGGGGTGGGTCTGGGATTGTCGTGGCTCCCGTGGATCGTAAGGCAGCGGCGGGCGGCGGTCCAATCGGACGGCGTTCGATGTGGCGGATGGGCGGGCAGGTGTCGGGCGAACGTCGCTTCACTCGGTGTTCCGCTCGAATGGCCCGCCGGTTTCGCCGGTTTCGCACGCTCGATCGCCGCTCTCGCACCGCATCGGACACAACATCCCGCCAACCCGAATCCGCGCGCCGGCGGCATACTAGCGGCACACCGATTCCGGCAAAACAGCATCAATCGAGGTAACCACTGCGATGGACATCGCGATCCGCATCGAAGGCCGTCACGACCTGACGGGGCAAATCTTCCGGCAACTGCGCACCGCGATCGTCGACGGGCGCCTGGCAGGCGGCGCGCGGCTGCCGTCGACGCGCGATCTCGCGAAGCAGCTCGGCGTATCGCGCAAGACGACGCTCGACGCGTTCGAGCGTCTCGTCGCCGAGGGCTACCTGAATACGCGTGCCGGCGACGGCACGTTCGTCGCCGACGGCCTCGCGCGCGTGCCGCACGCCGCGGCCATGTCGGCGCCGTCGCTCGTCGAGGCCACGCCGCGCATCGACGCGGTCGACGCACGCGCGCTGTGGAACGACCTGCCCGACGCGCTCGCGATGCCCGCGCCGCAGGATTCGCCCGGCTTCGACTTCCGCGGCGGCGTGACCGACAAGACGCTGTTCCCGTTCGACGCGTGGCGGCGCTGCCTACACCATGCACTACGCCAGCAGGCGCGCGGCCCCGGCCAGTACCACGACCCGGCCGGCGATCCGCAGTTGCGCGGCGCGATCGCGCGCTACGTCGCGTTCAGCCGCGCGGTCGCTTGCAGCTGGGACGACGTGCTCGTCACGCAAGGCGCACAGCAGGCGCTCGACCTGCTCGCGCGCGTCGTCGTGCGGCCCGGCGACGTGGTCGCGGTCGAGGACCCGGGCTATCCGCCGGCACGCGCCGCGTTCGCGTCGCTCGGCGCGACGGTGATCGGCGTGCCGGTCGATGCGCACGGCCTCGTCACGGAACGGCTGCCCGACGAAGCGCGCCTCGTCTACGTGACGCCGTCGCACCAGTTCCCGCTCGGGATGCCGATGACGCTGGAGCGGCGCATCGCGCTGCTCGAATGGGCGCAGCGCCGCCGCGCGGTGATCATCGAGGACGACTACGACGGCGAGTTCCGCTTCGAAGGCCGGCCCGTGGAATCGCTGAAGAGCCTCGACCGCACGGGCCTCGTCGCGTACGTCGGCACGTTCTCGAAGACGATTTTTCCCGAACTGCGGATCGGCTACGCGATTCCGCCGCGTGCGCTGCGCGGCGCGCTCGCCAAGGCGAAGCAGATCGTCGACTGGCACACCTGCACGCTGACGCAGGCGGCACTCGCGCGCTTCATGCTCGAAGGCGATTTCGCGCGGCACCTGAAGCGCGTGCAGAAGCATTACGATGCGCGCCGCAAGATGCTGATCGCGCATCTGCGCGGCGAACTGGCGCCGTGGTTCGACGCGATCGTGCCGACCGCCGGCATCCACCTCGCCGCGCACCTGAAGCCGGGGCTCGACGAAGCGGCGCTGGTCCGCGCGGCGCGCGAGAAGGACATCGGCCTGTACGGGATCTCGGCGTTCCATGTCGGCGTGCCGGTCCGCGCGGGGCTGCTGTTCGGCTATGGCGGGATCGACGCGCTGCGCATCGATGCGGCGCTCGCGAAGCTGGCCGGGCTGCTGGGTTCGGGCAGTTTCGGTGTCCCGGCACTGGTTACCTGAATTTCCATAGAATTGGCTATTCAAGCAGGCCAATCCGGGTCTTAAAGTGGGTCCTGTCGCACCACCGTGCGCACCAACCGAAAAAGGACCTGCCATGCAACCGCGCCTGAACTTCTATACCGCCAGCCCGAATGCGATCAAGGTGATGCGCAACGCCGAGGACTTCATCGCGAAAAGCACGATCGAGAAGCCGCTCGCCGAACTCGTCCGCCTGCGCGCGTCGCAGATCAACGGCTGCGCGTTCTGCGTCGACATGCACACCAGCGACGCGCGCAAGGGCGGCGAAACCGACCGTCGTCTCGCGACCGTCGTCGTGTGGCGCGAAACGCCGTTCTTCACCGAGCGCGAGCGCGCGGCGCTGGAATGGACCGAGGCGCTGACGCTGGTGGCCAGCAATCACGTACCCGACGCCGTCTGGGAGGCCGTGAAGCCGCACTTCAGCGACGAGGAGCTGTTCGACCTGTCGATGCTGATCGCGACGATCAATACATGGAACCGCTTCGCGATCGCGTTCCGCAAGATGCCCGAGTAAGGGGACGACGATGATCCGCTCCACGCTCAAGCGAGCCGCCCTGTGCGCGGGGCTCGCTCTCGGCGCCGCGCTGCCGGCCGCCGCCCATGCGCACGACGCCGGCGACAACGTGCACGCGATCATGCAGCAGGCCGTGCCCGAAGCGCCGGGCAAGCTCGTCGTCGTCGCGACCGTCGACTATGCGCCCGGCCAGGCTTCCGACGCGCACCGGCACCTCGGCTCGGTGTTCGCGGTCGTGTCGAAAGGCGAAGTGCTGTCGCAGGTGAACGGCGGCCCGCTGCATCGCTACCGAGCCGGCGAAGGCTGGTACGAGGCGCCCGGCTCGCGTCACCAGGTGTCGCGCAACGCGAGTGCGACCGAGCCCGCGCAGCTCGTCGTGTTCGGTCTGACCGGCGAACACGAGCCGCTGAAGTCGCCGATCGATCAGTGACGACGTTTCGGGGGCGCGTGCCGTTGCGGTCCGTGCCTCCGTTTCGCGACCGGTTTTCCTTCCGGTTCCGTGCAGTTTCTCTGCCTTCTCCGCCGCTTATCGCTGTTTCCCCTCCGCTGTTTCCCCTCCGCTGTTTCCCCTCCGCTGTTTCCCCTCCGCTGTTTCCCCTCCGCTGTTCCCCCCGCCGTTTCCCCTCGCCATTTCCCCATTAGCCGCTCCCTACACTCCGCCGCCGGCACACGGCCTTCGGCCGCACGCGCTGCTTTCCCGCTCGTCCGCGCCGCCATTCGACGCGCGTCTGATCTCGATCAACGCCGGCGAAAACCCTTCCTTGAAATTAACTAACTCATCAATTAGCGTCGTCTGCATGAACGCGAAATCCACTGTCGCCAGGCCGCGCGGGCGCCGCCCGTCGGTGGACGATTTCGACCTGCGCGACCACATGCTCGACGTCGCGATGCAGTTGTTCGCCGAGCACGGCATCGCCGCGACGACGGTCGCGCAGATCGCCGCCGCCGCCGGCGTCACGTCCGCGATGGTCCACTACTACTTCACGAACCGCGAGCAGTTGCTCGACGCGATCGTCGAGGAACGGCTCGCGCAGGTCATCGCGTTCGTGTGGCGGCCGACCGAGCCGCAGATCGAGAACGATCCGTTCGCGCTCGTCGCCGAACTCGTCGACCGCTTCTTCGACGTCACGCATCGCATGCCGTGGCTGCCGTCGATCTGGCTGCGCGAGATCGTCCATGAAGGCGGGCTGCTGCGCGAGCGGATGGTCCGGCGCATTCCGCTCGAGCATGTCGGGCGTTTCGCCGAACGCATCCGTGCCGCGCAGCAGGCCGGCACGCTGAACCCCGCGCTGGAACCCGCGTTCCTGTTCCATTCGATCATCGCGCTCGTGATGCTGCCGCTCGCGACCGCGAAGCTGTGGCAAAGCGCACGCGGCCTGCCGCCGATCGATCGCGACGTGCTGCACCGGCACGTCCGCGCGCTGCTCGGTTCCGGCCTGCGGCCGCCGGCCGCCGCTCCGCGTGCGCGGACGCGCTCGCCGCGGAGGCCGTCGTGAACGCGGCCCGCGCGCTGCCGCTCGCGCTCGCCACCGTCGCGCTGCTCGCCGGTTGCGGACGGTCGACGGACAATGGCGCGACCTACCAGGGTTATGTCGAAGGCGAATTCGTGTACCTGTCGTCGTCGCAATCGGGCACGCTGACGCAGTTGTCGGTCGCACGCGGCCAGGCCGTCGCCGCCGGCACGCCCGCGTTCTCGCTCGAAGCCGCGAACGAAACGGCCGCGCTGCTGCAGGCACAGCATCAGCTCGCCGCGGCGCGTGCGCAGCTCGCCGACCTGCAGACCGGCAAGCGTCCGCCGGAAGTCGCCGTCACGCAGGCGCAGCTCGTGCAGGCCACCGCGCAGGCCGCACGGGCCGCCGCGCAACTCGCGCGCGACGAACGCCAGTACGCGGCCGGCGGCCTGTCGAAGCAGCAGCTCGACGATTCGCGCACGTCCGCGCAAACCACCGCCGCGCAGATGCACGAACTGCAGATGCAGGTCGACGTCGCGCGCCTGCCGGGCCGCGCGCAGCAGGTCGCCGCGCAGGCCGCCCAGGTCGACGCCGCGCAGGCCGCAGTAGCCGAAGCGCAATGGAAGCTCGACCAGAAGCGCGTCGCCGCACCCGCCGCCGGACGCGTGTACGACACGCTGTACCGCGTCGGCGAATGGGTGCAGGCCGGCAATCCGGTCGTGCAGATGCTGCCGCCGCAGAACCTGAAGGTGCGCTTCTTCGTGCCGGAAGCCGCCATCGCATCGCTCGCGCCGGGGCACGCGGTCGCGATCCGCTGCGACGGCTGCGCGGCCGACGTGCCTGCGCGCATCACCTACGTGTCGAGCGAGGCCGAATACACGCCGCCCGTGATCTACAGCAACGAGAGCCGGACCAAGCTCGTGTTCATGATCGAGGCGCGCCCCGCCGTCGCCGACGCGTCGAAGCTGCATCCGGGCCAGCCCGTCGCCGTGAGGGTGCAATGAACGCGCCGGCCGCTCCGTACGCGATCGACGTCGATCGCCTGAACAAGCGCTTCGGCGACAAGCACGTCGTGAAGGACGTCTCGCTGCGCGTCGCGCGCGGCGAGATCTTCGGCTTTCTCGGGCCGAACGGCAGCGGCAAGACGACCTCGATCCGAATGATGTGCGGCCTGCTCACGCCCGACTCGGGCAGCGGCACCTGCCTCGGCTACGACATCGTGCGCGACAGCGCGCAGATCAAGCGGCACGTCGGCTACATGACGCAGCGCTTCTCGTACTGGGAAGACCTGTCGATCCGCGAGAATCTCGATTTCGTCGCGCGCGTGTACGGGATGCCCGACCGCAAGGCGGCCGTCGCGCGCGCGCTCGACGGGCTCGGCCTCGCGAGCCGCGCGGACCAGCTCACGGGCGCACTGTCGGGCGGCTGGAAACAGCGCCTCGCGCTGGCCGCGTGCATGCTGCACGAACCCGAACTGCTGCTGCTCGACGAGCCGACCGCCGGCGTCGATCCGGCCGCGCGCCGCGACTTCTGGGAGGAACTGCACCGGCTGGCCGCGCAAGGGATTTCAGTGCTCGTCAGCACGCACTACATGGACGAAGCCGAGCGCTGCCACAAGCTCGCGTATATCGCGTCCGGCGAACTGCTTGCGCAAGGCACGTCGGCGGAGATCGTCGCATCGCAGCACCTGTCGACCCGCACGATCACCGGCGAGCACCTGACCGAACTGTCCGCGCGGCTGCGCACGATGCCGGGCGTCGATCAAACCGTCGTGTTCGGTTCCGCGCTGCACGTGAGCGGCCGCGATCGCGCCGCGCTCGACGCGACGCTCGCGAGGGTCGCGAGCGACGATGCGTCGCTGCAGGTCGCACCGATCGACACCGGGCTCGAGGACGTCTTCATCTACATGATGGGCCGCGCATCCGGGCCGCCCGGCGGAGCATCGTCATGAACGCGTGGGCGGGCCTGCGCGAATCGTTCTCGGTCGCGCGCTGGTGGAGCATCGTGCTGAAGGAATTCCTGCAGTTGCGCCGCGACCGCGTGACGTTCGCGATGATCGTCGGCGTGCCGATCATCCAGCTCGCGCTGTTCGGCTTCGCGATCAACACCGATCCGAAGCACCTGCCGACCGCGGTGATCGTCGCCGATTCGAGCCCGTTCGCGCGCAGCTTCATCGCCGCGATGCGCAATTCCGCGTACTTCGACATCGTCGAGACGCTGCCCGACGAAGCGGCCGGCCGGCATGCGCTCGCCCGCGGCGACGTGCAGTTCGTGCTGAGCGTGCCGGCCGATTTCTCGCGGCGGCTGCTGCGCGGCGAGCGTCCGTCGCTGCTCGTCGAGGCGGACGCGACCGACCCCGTCGCAACCGCGTCGGCGATCGGCGCGCTGCCGGGCCTCGTGCAGCCCGTCGCGAACAAGGACCTGACGGGGCCGCTCGCGCACCTGAACGGCCGCCCGGCCGCGTTCGACGTCGTGCTGCACCGGCTGTACAACCCGGAAGGGATCACGCAGTACAACGTCGTGCCGGGCCTGATGGGCGTGATCCTGACGATGACGATGGTGATGATGACGGGCCTCGCGATCACGCGCGAACGCGAGCGCGGCACGATGGAGAACCTGCTCGCGACGCCCGTGCGGCCGCTCGAGGTGATGACGGGCAAGATCGTCCCTTATGTGTTCATCGGGCTGATCCAGGTGTCGATCATCCTCGTCGCGGCGCGGTTCGTGTTCGTCGTGCCGTTCGTCGGCGGCGTGTTCGCGATCTACCTGTCCGCGCTGCTGTTCATCGCCGCGAACCTGACGGTCGGCATCACGCTTTCATCGCTCGCGCAGAACCAGTTGCAGGCGATGCAGCTCGCCGTGTTCTATTTCCTGCCGAACATCCTGCTGTCCGGTTTCATGTTCCCGTTCGCCGGGATGCCGAAGTGGGCGCAGTTCATCGGCAACCTGCTGCCGCTCACCTACTTCAACCGCCTCGTGCGCGGCATCCTGCTGAAGGGCAACGGCTGGGCCGACCTGTGGCCGTCCGTGTGGCCGGTCGCGCTGTTCACCGTCGTCGTGATGAGCATCGCGCTGCGCTTCTACCGGCGCACGCTCGATTAGGTGCCGCACGATGAAACCGGCTTCGCATCGCGCCTCCCTCGCTGCCCGCGGCTTTACGCTGGCCGCCGCTGCGCTGCTCGTCGCCGGTTGCGCGGTCGGGCCGGATTTCCGCATGCCGGACGCGCCGGCCACGCAGCAATACACGCGCGATAAACCGCCCGTCACGACGGCGGCCGCCGGCGGCCCGGCCGGCGGCGCGCAGACGTTCGCATCGGCCGCGCACACGCCGCAACGCTGGTGGACGCAATTCGGTTCGGAACCGCTGAATCGGCTCGTCGACACCGCGTGGAAAAACAGCCCCACGCTCGCCGAGGCCCGCGCGCGGCTCGACGAAGCGCGGCAGAACCACGCGGCCGAAGCCGGCGCGACGATGCTGCCGCGTGTCGACGCGAACCTGTCCGCCACGCGCGAGAAGGTCGACATCGCCGCGTTCGGGCTGCCGGGCAACGTGCCGAATCCGGGGCCGTTCACGCTGTACGACGCGTCGGTCAGCGTGTCGTACGTGCTCGACGCGTTCGGCGGCAACCGGCGCGCGCTCGAAGCGCTGCGCGCGCAGGTCGACTATCAGGCGTACACGCTCGACGCCGCACGCTTGACGCTCGCGGGCAACGTCGTCGCCACCGCGATCCTGCGCGCGTCGCTCGCGCAGCAGGTCGCGCTCACGCAGCAGCTGGTCGACGCGCAGGCACGGCAGTTGCGCATCGTCGAAGCGCGCTTCGCGGCGGGCGGCGTGTCGCAGGCCGACGTGCATGCGCAACGCGCGCTGCTCGCGCAGACGCAGGCATCGCTGCCGCCGCTCGCAGCCCGCCTCGCGCAGGCCGGCCACCGGCTCGCGATCCTGCTCGGCGCGCCGCCGTCCAGCGTCATGCTGCCCGACCTCGCGCTCGATGCACTCGTGCTGCCGCGCACGCTGCCCGTCACGCTGCCGTCGACGCTCGCGCGCGAACGGCCCGACATCCGCGCGGCGGAAGCCGTGCTGCACCAGGCGAGCGCGAACGTCGGCGTCGCCACAGCGAACCTGTATCCGCGTTTTTCGATTTCGGCGGGGATCGGCTCGGAGCGCACGCGCATCGCGGATATCGTGAGCGGGTTGAATGTGTGGAACGTCGGCCTAGGTCTGACGCAACCGCTCTTTCACGGCGGCGAGCTGCGCGCGAAGAAACGTGCGGCCGTAGCGGCGTACGACGCCGCGTTCGCGAGCTATCGGGAAACCGTGCTGCAGGCGCTTCAGCAGGTAGCCGACGCGATGCGCGCGGTCGAGCACGATGCGACCGAGCTGCAGGCGCGGGACACGGCCGTGCAGGAAGCGGCGGCACGCAACGCGATTGCCGGCGACCGTTACGCGGCGGGCGGGATCAGCACGTTCGACCTGCTCGACGCGCAGCGGCAGACGCTGCAGACGGCGCTCGACCGCACTCGCGCGCAGGCCGATCGGCTTGCCGATACGGCGGCGCTGTTTCAGGCGCTGGCGGGAAGCTGGATGGATGATGCGGCGAAGTGACCGGCAGGATGGCGTTGGCACCGGCCGAACACCGCCGGTCTGCACGCCATGCACCGCGTGAGCGGTGCGCTTGTCGAGCTCGGCTTCCGTCGCCGCCCGCTTCCGTTCGATGCCGCCTATGACGGAACCCGCAATAAACACAACGCGCGCCGCCAATAAAAAAACCGGCCCGAAGGCCGGCTTTTCATACCGCGTGCCGTAAGCGGCGCTCGCGCGCCGCGCGACATCAGAAGCGGTGGATCAGGCCGACGCCTGCAGCGATCTGGTTCTGCTTCGAACCTGCGCCCACGCCGTCGCCGATCGAGGTCGTTGCTGCCTGGATGCCGCCAGCCTTGTTCAGCGTGTTGCCGGTCGAGTGCTGGTAAGCCTCAACTGCATACAGGCCCGTGCGCTTCGACAGGCTGTAGTACTGCGACAGCGTGACCTGGTGGTACTTGGCCGCGCTCGAGATGCCGTTCGACTGCGTTGCCGCCGTGTACGAGTAGCCTGCCGCGAAGTCCCACTGCGGCGCTGCCTTCCAGTGCAGCACGGCGCCTGCCGTGTTGAAGATCGCCGTGTTGCGGAACGCCGAACCGACTCCCGGCACGTACTGGACGTTCGTGTACGACACGGACACGTCCCATGCCGGCGTGAACTGGTAGCCGGCCGTCACACCGAGGCGCTGCTGCGTTTGCGCCGTTTGGTAGCCGCTGTTAATCGACGACACGGCCGGCTGGCCGCCGCTCGTGACCGTCGAATTGTCACCCCACACGCCGCCGCCGAGCGTCGAGTTGTTGACCTTCTGGAAGCCGACCGCGATGCCTGCCGGGCCGTTCAGGTACTGGATCGCCGCGCTCCACGTCGAGCCGCGGTTGAAGCTGCCTGCCACGCCGCCGAGCGAATACGAACCGCCGACCGTGAAGCCGTAGAACTTCGGCGACATGTAGACGAGCGAGTTGTTCGCGCGGTAGCTGGTGTCCAGCGAATCGATATCGCCCGGGTGCGCGCCGTAATAACCGGTCAGCCAGGTCGTCGGGCTATACGGCGACAGCAGCGTGTAGTACGCGGTGTACTGGCGGCCCGCCGTCAGCGTACCGTACGCTGCGTTGGACAGACCGACCCACGCCTGACGCGTGAAGATGCCGTTGGCCCACTGCGACGAGCCGTTGTTCGCGTTGAAGCCGGCTTCCAACTGGAAAATCGCCTTCGTGCCGCCGCCGAGATCTTCGCTGCCCTTCAGGCCGAAGCGGCTGCCTGCCCAAATGCCGGTGGCCATCTGCACCTTCGAGTGACCACCCGTGGTCGCGCCGACTGCCGACGAGTTGTTCTGCCAAGCGATGGCGTTATCGACGATACCGTACAGGGTCACGCTGCTCTGGGCGTGGGCGGCGGTAGCGGCTGCAAGGCCCGCTGCCGTCATGGCGAAAGCGACGCGCTTTTTCATTGATTCTCCGTCCTCAAAGAATGATTTCTTTTCTGGTGTGGTTTTATGACTGACACATGTGCGAGTACATGCCGGGGCAATTCTGACGGATTACCGATTATTTCCCAACACGCGCAGTCGGTCATCGTATGATCGACGCAACGCGCGGGTTCACCAAGCAGTTACATAACACCTGAAAACGCTTACGCGGCGGGCATTTCCGGCATTTCCCGGTGAAAACCCTAGCTTTACATTTTTACGGGTGCAACGCGACCGCCCCATGTCGTCAGACGCCTTCGGCAAAAATCATCTTACAAATGCGCGATCGCAGCTGACACCGCGATTCACGCCGCCGCGCAGGATCGCTGACGTTCATGACAGCCACATTTCGAGAAACGAAATCATGAAAACGTTTCAGTCCGCGCGCGGGAGATCGGACGGGAGCGGCCCGGCGAACGCGGGCCGAAGGACGATGCCGGCGCGGTGCGCCGGTGACATTCAACGCAATGCCGGCAAGGCAAGCTGCGCGTTCACCGCATCGGCGAGCGCGGTCATCCGCGCACGGATCGCCGTGTTCGAACCGACCAGCACGAGCGACGACGCCATGATCCGGTAGATGCGTTTTCTCGGCACCTTGGCCGGCTTCGCCGGGTCGAGCCACGCATCGTGGCCGGCCAGCAGTTCGAGCGTTTCGAGGCCGATCATGATCGGCCACAGGCACGCGAGCCGCAGCCGCACGAAGCGGCGCGGAATCGCGAGCGTATACAGGCATGCATCGCGATACTGGTCGAGCGTGATGCGCAGCAGGTCGACCAGCACGCCGCGCGCGCGCGCCGACGCGTCGGGCTGCATCAGGTCGGCAACACCGAGCCCGTGCGTGCGCAGCACGTCGTCGGGCAGGTAGCAGCGGCCGATGCGCAGGTCCTTCGCGCAGTCGCGCAGGATGTTGGTCATCTGCAGCGCCTTGCCGAAGCGGATGCCCTTCTCGCGCATGCCCGGCAAATCCCAGCCGCGCGCGGCACGCGTGTGCGCGCCCGTCATGTCGGTCCAGAACTCGCCCACGCAGCCCGCGACGAGGTACGTATAGCGGTCGAGCATGTCGCGTGTCGGCAGCGACGCGACCTGCCCCGACTGTTCGTCCGGGAACGTGCGCAGGTCGAATTCCATGCCCGAAGTCAGCGTCGCGACGACCTTGCGGATCGATGCGCGGTCGGCGTCCGGCTGCGCGCGCAGCAGCGCGAGCATCGGCTCCATCGAGCCGAGCAGCACGTGCTCGTGCGAATCCGTCTGCATCCGCGTCACGTCGTCGAGCGAACGCGACAGCGCCGCGCCGTCGCCGAGCCGCTCGACCTCGTCGCGCAGGTCGGTCAGCAACGCCGCCCGGCGATCGGGCGCGACGAGCGCGGTATCGGCAATCGTGTCGGCCGCGCGCGCGAGCAGGTACGCGAGCCCGACCGGGTCGCGCATGCCGTCGGGCAGCACGCGCAGCGTCAGGTAGAAGGAGCGGGAAACGTTCTTCAGCAGGTCGCCGAGCAGGTAGGCGGAATCGGTTCGGGTCGTCATGGGTCGGGAAAAATCGGCCGGCGCGGGCCCCGGACGCACACGGGCGCCGGGCGCCCGCGCCGGCCCGCGAGTCGCCGCATCGTCGCGCCGCGCGGGCGTCGGCCCGGGCGCTGCGATGCAAAATTCCCGCAAGTTTAGTGCATCCGGCGCGCGGCCTGCCTGCGACGGCCGGAATGCGGCACGCACATCGATGCTGCGCCGCTCCCCGCCGCCGTCATCGCACCTCCGAACAAAACGGAAAGGCCGGAGTAATACATATGTAATTATTCGATGCGACGATCGCGTCCCGTTCGATTCCATACGGCACGGCACGACAGCCGCGCCGGCGGAGCGAGCGCCCTTTCCGACTTTTCCGACTCCCGTTTCGAAGGTTCATCGACATGTTCTTCACGCGCCCGAGCGCCCTGCGCTACGTCCCGTTCGCCTGTGCCGCCGCCTTCCTGCTCGCCGCGTGCGGCGGCGACGAGCTGACGTCCGATCCCACGCAGCCGATTTCCGCGAAGGTCCAGGTGGTCGGCCATCGCGGCGCGAGCGCGCTGCGCCCCGAACATACGCTCGCGTCGTATCGCAAGGCGATCGAGGACGGCGCGGACGTCATCGAGCCCGACCTCGTGTCGACACGTGACGGCGTGCTCGTCGCGCGCCACGAGAACGAGATTTCGGGCACGACGAACGTGTCGGCGCTGCCGCAATTCGCAAGCCGCAAGGCGACCAGGACGATCGACGGCGCGCAGCTCACGGGCTGGTTCACCGAGGATTTCACGCTCGCCGAGCTGAAGACGCTGCGTGCGCGTGAGCGCATTCCGCAGATCCGCCCCGCGAACACCGCATACAACGACCAGTTCGAGATTCCGACCTTCGACGAGATCGTCGCGCTCGCGAAGCAGATGTCCGCGCAGACCGGCCGCACGATCCACCTGTATCCGGAAACCAAGCATCCGACCTACTTCCAGTCGATCGGCCTGCCGCTCGAGGATCGCCTCGTCGATGCGCTGCTGAAGGATTCGTACACGTCGCGCACGGCGACCGTCTACATCCAGTCGTTCGAAGTGGCGAACCTGAAGACGATCCGCAACCGGATCAAGTCGAGCCAGCCGAACTGGAAGCTCGTGCAGTTGATGGACGACGCCGGCCAGCGCCCGTACGACTTCGTGAAGGCGAACGACAAGCGCACCTACGGCGACCTGTCGACGCGCGACGGCATGCGCGAAATCGCGACCTACGCGAACGGCGTCGGCCCGTACAAGACGTCGATCATCGCGGTCGCCGCGGACGGCACGCTGCAGCAGCCGACGCCGTACGTGCGCTACGCGCACGAGGCCGGCCTCGTCGTGCATCCGTACACGTTCCGCCCGGAGAACAACTTCCTGCCCGCGTCGCTGAAGGACGGCGGCACGCCGGCCACGCGCAACACGGCCGGCTCGGTGCGCGAGATCCAGGCCTACCTGCGCGCGGGCATCGACGGCTTCTTCACCGACGATCCGGCGGTCGGCCGCACGGCCGTCGATACGTTCAAGCGCTGATCGTGCTGAACGTGCGGAGCCGAGTGCGGCGCACTGCGTGCCGCCGCGCCCGGCTCCGCCGTATCGGTCAGATCACGCTGAAGTGGTGCGTGCCGTCCCGCTTCAATTGGTCGACCAGCCCGTATTCCCAGTCGAGATACGCCTGCATCGCGGCAGCCGCGTTGTCGGTGCCTTCGTACGGGCGCCGGTAGCGGTCGACGCGCGGCGACGCGAGCCGCGTCTCGCCGCTTTCGAGCGGCAGCCCGGCATCGATCCATGCAGCCGTGCCGCCGGTAAGCACCGAAATGTCGGCCGACGCCGGCAGCAGCGCGCGCGCATCGTCCGCCGCGAATCGCGCGAGCAGGCTCGATCCGCACGTGAACACGTAGCGCTTCGCAGGCGGGATCGCTGCGAGCGCGTCGCGCAACTGCGCGCGCACGACGAACCACGCGCCCGGAATATGGCGCTTCACGTAGTTCGCGCTGGCCGTCACGTCGACGATCGCGAGTTCATCGGGCGCAGCTTCCTTCAGCCAGCCCGCGAGCGTCGCGGGCGACACGTCGGTCGCGGGCGGCGTCGCCGGCACGTCGCGCGGCGGCTGGCCGTGCTCGCCGAACGCCGCGGTGCCGGCTGGCTCCACCACGCGTACATCCCAGCCCATCTGTGCGAGCCACGACGCGGTCATGTCCGCGCGCACGCCATCGTCGTCGGCGAGCACGATCCGCGCGCCGCGCACGGCCGCGTGATGGTCGGTCTCTTGCACGAGCTGGCCGCCCGGCGTGCTCAGGAAGCCCGGCAGGTGGCCGGCTTCGTATTCCTCCGGCGTGCGCACGTCGAAGCGGTACAGCGTGCGGCCCGGCTCGTCGAGCGCGGCGACATCCGCCAGCGCGATGCGCGGCACGCCCGCGCGTTCGGCCACCGCGCGTGCAGCCTGGCGAGCCTCGGCGCGCTGCGTCGCATCGATCTCGTCCGGAAAGCGGCGCGCGGCGCCGTGCTCGAGCGTCTGGCCGGCGAGCGTCCAGCCGATCGTGCCGTTGCGCAGTGCCGCGACCGGGTTCGGCAGCCCCGCGTTGACGAGCGACTGCGTGCCGATGATGCTGCGCGTGCGGCCCGCGCAGTTGACGACCACCTGCGTCGCCGGATTCGGCGCAAGCGCGCGCACGCGCAGCACGAGTTCCGCGCCCGGCACGCTCGTCGAGGTCGGGATGTTCATCGTCCGGTATTCGTCGAAACGGCGCGCGTCGACGATCACGACATCGGCCTTCGCATCGATCAGCGCCTGCACTTCCTGCGCGGACAGCGACGGCGTATGCCGCTCGGCCTCGACCCATTCGCCGAACGACTTGCTCGGCACATTCACGTCGATGAACAGTTCGCCGCCCGCGGCCAGCCAGCCCGCGAGGCCGCCGTCGAGCAGCCGCACGTCGGTATAGCCGAGCTGCGCGAGCTTCGCGGCCGCGCGCGGCGCGAGATCCTCGCCGCCCGCTTCGCCGAACACGACGATCGGCGTGTCGCGGCGCGGAATCCGCGTCCATGCGTCGAGTTCGAGCTTCGACAACGGAAAGTTGGCGGCCCACAGCGGGTGGCCCTGCGCGTATGGATCTTCCTCGCGTACGTCGATCAACGCGAGCTCGTCACGGGCAAGCAGGCGCGCGCGCACGTCCTGGTACGACGCGGCGGGAAAGCGGGAAATGGAATCGGCGGATTGCGTCACGGTGTCTCTGTCTGATTCTGTTGAAGTCGGTGAAGAAAGGAAAGCGAATCGGATGAATCTTCGGCCTGCCGGCACGCGCCCGCAACGGGCCGCGCCTGCGGGCGCCGCGTCAGGCGTTCGAATAGCCGGACACGAAAGGCTTCACGGTGCCGTCGTCCAGGTACACCGCGCGCTCGACCTTGCCGATGTTCGCACCGTACACGTGGATGCTGATCGATACCTGGTCGGCGAATGCGTTGGTCACGCGATGGACGTCGCCGATGCGCGGCGACACGGCCTCGACCTCGCCCGGCTGCAGCCGCACGGCTTCGCCCGCCGGCACGGGCTTGCCCGCTTCGTCGAACCGGTACGGCTGCGAGAACTCGCCGCCGCGCAGCATCCCGATCAGCCCCCACACCGTGTGGTTGTGGATCGGCGTCGTCTGGCCGGGTCCCCACACGAAGCTGACGACCGAGAACCGTTCGTCCGGGTCGAGATGCAGCAGGTATTGCCGATAGCGCACGGGATCGGGCTGCGCGAACGCGTCGGGCAGCCAGTCGTCGTGTTCGACGAGCGCGGCGAGCAGCGTGCCGCCCTCGTCGAGGATGCGCGCCTCGTTCGCGCCGGACGCGAGCAGCTCACCCAGACCGTCGACGAACGGACGCAGCGGCGTCTGATGCAATGAAAGCGTACTCATCGGCTGCCTCCTCGAATATGATGCCGAATATGATGGATCGTCATGATGCACCCGAAAGACCATGCAGAACAAACATGAAAATTAGCGATATCGACGCTTTTGCAGCGGTCGTCCGCTGCCAGACCCTGAGCTTGGCCGCGGCCGAGCTCGGGATGACGCAGCCCGCGATCACGCGGCGCGTCCAGAATCTCGAGGAAGCGCTCGGCGTGATCCTGCTCGATCGCAACACGAAGCCGCCGCGCCCGACCGACATCGGCCGGCAGGTATTCGAGCAGTGTCGCGCGATCCTGCGCGAAGTCGATGCGCTGCGCGAACTGACGGCTGGCCGGCAGCCGCCCGCCGGCGAATTCCGGATCGGGCTCACGCAGGGGCTCGGCGAGCTGATGCTGCCCGCGCTGATCGCCGAACTCGCCGCGCAGTGGCCCGCGCTCGCGACGCAGGTCACGACCGCGTGGGGCGGCATGCTCGTCGAGCGCGTCGCACGCCGCGAGCTCGATGCGGCGCTCGTATTCCTCGCGCGCGAGATGGTGCTGCCGCCGTACGTCGAAGGCGAACGGCTGCTGGCCACGCGGCTCGTCGCGGTCGGCCGCAAGGGCGACTGGCCGCGCCGCAGCTACCGGCTCGCCGATTGCCACGCGCGCGGCTGGGTGCTCAATCCCGACGGTTGCGGCTTTCGCGCGGGCCTGCGGCGCGCGCTCGACGCACAGGGCCTGCCGATGCCGGTCACGCTCGACGCCTACGGCCGCGACCTGCAACTGCAGAGCGTCGCGAACGGCTTCGGCATCGGGCTGATGCCGCTGCCGCTCGTCGAAGGCAGCCCGCTGCGCGACGCGCTCGAGATCGTGCCGCTCGCCGATTTCAAGCCGCAGATCGATCTGTGGCTGCTGCGCCGGCACGATGCTGCCCGCTTCGACGCGCCGCTCGCGGCCGTCGCCGCGCATGCGCGCGCGGCGTTCGCGTTGCCCGAGCAGACGCACGGCCAGGCTGCGTGACCGGACGGGGCGGCGTCTGCTTCGCGCCGCCCTGTTTGTTTCCCCCGCAGCGCTGCACCGCTCACGCATCGTTTCGGCCGCGTTCGACCTCGGTGCGCGACGCCCCGCCCGCCTCCGCTTCCGTTTCATCCCGGCTTGCCGCCGCTTCAAGCACCTCACGCCCCGCCGCCACCGCGATCGCGTCGTCCTGCGGCGTATGCACGCGGCTGCACAGCACGTCGCGATAGTGGCGTTCGAGCGGATTGCCGCGGCTCAGCCCATGATTGCCCGACAGCTTCAGCGCCTGCTCGACCGCGCGGATCGCGTGCTCGGTCACGGTCCGCTTGACGAGGCCGCTCGTCGTGACCGACGGCGCGTTGCCGGCGTCGGTGCGTGAGATGTGATCGTCGAGCAGCACGCGGTTCGCATGCAGCCATCCCTCGATTTCGCCGACCGCCTCCTGCACGCGCGGCAGCGTCGCGAGCGGCGCACCGAGCCCGCTCGGTGCACGCGTCGTCGCGAATCCGACCAGCCAGTCGCGCGACGCGCGCGCCACCGCGTCGTACAGGCTGCCGAGCAGCGCGACCATCCACGCGTGCTGGTCGGCGTGCGCATCGGCATCCGCATGGGTCGCGGCCGATACGGCCCACGCGTGCGGCGCGCGCACGTCGACCGCGTGGTCGGCCGGCAGCCGCACATCGTCGAATACGACTTCGTGACTGCCCGATGCGCGCAGGCCGAGGTGATTCCAGCTTTCGATCACGCGGATGCGGTCGCCGTCGGCATCGCGGTCGCGCGGCACGAGAAACACGCCGACGCGCGGCTCCGGTTCGTCGGTACGCGCCCACACGGCCAGCCAGCGCAGCGCGGGAATCCCGGTGCTGTACAGCTTGTGGCCGGACAGCCGCCAGCCGTCGCCGTCGCGGCGCGCGACCGTCTCCGGCAGGCCGCCGCGCGACGGCGAACCGAGCGCCGGCTCGACGCGCAGCGCGTTGATCAGCGCGCCTTGCGCGATCGCGCTGTCGAACACCACGCGCCGCACCTGGGCAGGCCAGCGGCTGTCGGCACGGCCGAGCGCGCGATGCTGCAGATACGTCATCGTCAGCACCAGCGCGGTCGCCGGATCGGCGCGCGCGACGGCGGCCACGATCCGGCTCGCCCGCGCGAGCGTCGCGCCCGCGCCGCCGTGTTCGCGCGGCACGACCTGCGCGATCAGCCCCGCGCGATGCAGCCGTGCGAAGTTCTCGTGCGGAAAACGGCCGTCGACGTCGTTGCGCGCGGCGTCGGCGGCGAGTTCGGGGGCGAGGCGGTCGAGCAGCGCGGCAACGCGCGCGTCTTCTGCATCGTCGGCGTCGTCGGCAGGCAGAAGGCGCAGCGAAGGCGGCTGCGACGACGGTGAGGAAGCGGCAAGGCTGGCGGACATCGAGACGGATTCCCTGGGTAATGCACAAAGGCACAAAAGCGGCCACCGCGGCACCAGCCGCGATAGCGGTGATCGATCGCCACGCGGCGCGGTTTCGCGTGAAGCCGGCGATGCGTAACGCGCACCCGCCCGATCGTTCGTGAGCCCACAGCGTATGCGCAACGCACCGCCACCCAAACCATGCAAATCTGATATTCAAATCGGGATTGATTATTTCCATTCCGCATGATCGCGGCGTTAACCTGCGCTCCATTCCTGCCCGGCCGTGCGCCGGGCCATCCCTGCACCGGAGACCCAGATGAGCGTCGAATTCATCGGCATGATCCAGAGCCAGAAGCAGTCGGAAATCCACCCGGCGTCCGGCCCGGTGGTCGATCCCGACTACGTGCGCGACTTTGCGCGCGCCCACGAAACGGCCGGCTTCGACCGGATCCTCGTGCCGCATCACTCGACCGGCCCGTCGGCAACACTGACGATCGCGTTCGCGGCGGCCGCGACCGAGCGCATCCACTTCATGCTCGCGCATCGTCCTGGCTTCACCGCGCCGACGCTCGCCGCGCGACAGATCGCGACGCTCGACCAGTTCAGCCGCGGCCGGCTCGCCGTGCACTTCATCTCCGGCGGCTCGGACAGCGAGCAGCAGCGCGACGGCGATTTCCTCGACCACGACGCGCGTTATGCGCGTACCGACGAATACCTCGGCATCCTGCGGCGGATCTGGACCGAAGCGCAGCCGTTCGATCACGACGGCGCGCACTATCGGTTCAAGCAGGGTTTTTCGGAAGTGAAGCCGTTCCAGCAGCCGCATGTGCCGATCTACTTCGGCGGCGCATCGGAAGCCGCGCTCGCGGTGGCCGGCAAGCACGCGGACGTCTACGCGCTGTGGGGCGAATCGCTCGACCAGGTGCGCGACCTGACCACGCGCGTGCGCGCCGAAGCCGCGCAGCACGGCCGGCAGGTGCGTTTCTCCGTGTCGTTCCGCCCGATCCTCGCCGCGACCGAGGACGAAGCGTGGGCGCGCGCGCATCGCATCCTCGACGAAACGCGGCGGCTGCGCGAAGCGGCCGGCCTCGGCGCAGGCGGCCCGCAGCAGAGCGAAGGCGCGCGCCGCCTGCTCGCCGCGGCCGAACGCGGCTCGCGCGTCGACAAGCGGCTGTGGACCGAGATCGCGAAGCTCACCGGCGCGCGCTCGAATTCGACGGCGCTCGTCGGCACGCCCGAACAGGTCGCCGATGCGCTGCTCGACTACTACGACCTCGGCGTGACGACGTTCCTGATCCGCGGCTTCGATCCGCTCGAGGATGCGATCGACTACGGCCGCGAACTGATTCCGCGCGTGCGCAGCGCTGTCGCCACACGCGACGCGGCGCGCCGCGCCGCCTAACGCCAACGGAGCCGCACGCCATGTCCGCCGTCCTCGCCACGCCCGTCCGTACCGCCTCGGGCCTCTCACTCGCCGAAGCGCCGCGCCAGCATTTCTGGTTCGATCCGCCCGCGCCGCGCATCGACGTCGCCGCCGAACGCCGCCACCGGCAGGAACGGCTCGCGGCCGCATTCCGCCTGTTCGCGCGCTACGGTTTCGCGTCCGGGCTCGCCGGCCACATCACCGCGCGCGATCCGGAACTGCCCGACCATTTCTGGGTGAATCCGCTCGGCGTGCATTTCTCGCAGATCAAGGTGTCCGACCTGCTGCTCGTCAACGCGCACGGCGAAACCGCGATCGGCACGCGGCCGCTGAACAAGGCCGCGTTCGCGATCCATGCGGCGATCCACGAAGCCCATCCGCACGTCGTCGCCGCCGCGCACACGCATTCGACCTACGGCAAGGCGTGGTCGACGCTCGGCCGCCCGCTCGATCCGCTCACGCAGGACGCGTGCGTGTTCTACGAGGATCACGCGCTGTTCGACGACTTCACGGGGATGGTCGTCGACACGAGCGAAGGCGCGCGGATCGCGCACGCGCTTTCGAAGCCGGACGGCAGCACGCACAAGGGCGTGATCCTGAAGAACCACGGCATCCTGACGGTCGGCCCGACGGTCGAGGCCGCCGCCTGGTGGTACATCGCGCTCGACAACGCCGCGCACACGCAGTTGCTGGCCGAAGCGGCCGGCACGCCGCAGCCGATCGATCACGCGACCGCGCGCCACACGCACGGCCAGATCGGCGGCCCCGACGGCGCGCTGCATGCGTTCGACAGCCTGTTCGCGCGCGTCGTCGCCGACGAACCCGACCTGCTCGACTGAGCGCCCTTCCGCAAGACCGGAGACCAGACCACCATGACCCAACCCACCGCACCCGCGCCGGCCATCGCGCACGACGACAAACGCCGCCGGCTGCTGCGCGCGGCCGGCGCCGCCGCGCTCGCCGCGCCGGCGATCACGCTCGGCCGCAAAGCATGGTCCGCGCCGCCGCTGAAGAAGCTCACGTTCGCGTGGAACCAGAACGCGTTCTGCCTGACGCCGATCGTCGTCGCGCAGGAGCGCGGCTTCTTCGAGAAGAACGGCCTGAAGGTCGACCTGATCAACTACAGCGGGTCGACCGACCAGTTGCTCGAATCGATCGCGACCGGCAAGGCCGATGCGGCGGTCGGGATGATCCACCGCTGGCTGAAGCCGCTCGAAGCCGGCTTCGACGTGAAGATCATCGGCAGTTCGCACGGCGGCTGCGTGCGGCTGCTCGGCGCGAAGGCGGCCGGCGTCACGACGCTGCAGGCGCTGAAGGGCAAGACGGTCGGCGTCAGCGATCTCGCCGCGCCCGGCAAGCATTTCTTCTCGATCCTGCTCGCGAAGAACGGGATCGATCCCGAACGCGACATCACGTGGCGGCAGTATCCGGCCGACCTGCTCGGCGTCGCGGTCGACAAGGGCGAGATCCATGCGATCGCCGACGGCGACCCGAATCTCTTTCTGCTCGAAAAGCGCAGCAACGGCGCGTATACGGAACTCGCGACCAACCTGTCCGGCGAATACGCGCGCAAGGTGTGCTGCGTGATCGGCGCGCGCGGCGATCTCGTGCGCAACGACCGGCCGGCCGCCGCCGCGCTCGCGCGCTCGATCGTGCAGGCGACCGAGTTCACGCACGACAACCCGAACGAGGCCGCGAAGGTGTTCGCGAAGTATTCGCCGAAGATCAGCCCCGACGACCTGCGCAAGCTGTACGCGACGCTCACCTACACGCATCACCCGACCAACGTCGACCTGCAACAGGAAATCGCGTTCTATGCGGACGATTTCCGCCGCATCAGCGTGCTGAAGAAAAGCACGGACCCGCAGCGCTTCGCGCAGCAGGTCTATGCGAACGTGCTGGGGTGACGCGATGTCGACGATCGAACATGCTTCCCCTGCGCGCGCTGCATCGGCACCGGCCGGCGGCGCCGCTGTCTCCCCTCGCGTCGCCTGCACGGCCTGCGAAGCCACGCTCGCGGCCGAAGCCCGCCGCGCCCGCACCTGGCCGACCGGCATCGTCGCCGCGTTCGCATGGGCCGCGCTCGGCGCGCTCACGCAACTGTGGCCGAACCGCGTCGTCGGCTTCACCGACTGGGCGTACACGGACACGTTCGCCACCGCAGCATGGTCGATCGCCGCGTTGCTGCTCGCCGTCGCGACGCTCGGCCATTTCGTTCCCTCCACCCGCACGCGGCTCGCGCGCGTGCGTCCGGCCGGCCCATGGCTCGTCGCGCTGCCGCTCGTGCTCGCCGCCTGGGAAATCGTCACCGCGAAAACCGGCTGGCTGCCGACGCCGTTCTTCGCGCCGCCGCAGGCGCTGATCGAGGTGTATGTCGACGACTGGCCGCGCCTGCTCGGCAGCGCCGGCAACACGCTGAAGCTGCTCGCGCTCGGGTTTGCGTACGGCGTCGCGGTCGGTTTTGCCGTCGGCGTATCGATCGGCTGGTCGCGCCGGATCGGCTACTGGGTGCATCCGGTGCTGCGCGTGCTCGGCCCCGTGCCGGCCACCGCGCTGCTGCCGCTCACGTTCTACTTCTTCCCGTCGAGCTATTCGGCCGCCGCGTTCCTGATCGCGCTGTCGACCGGCTTCCCGGTCGCCGTGCTGACGTGGTCGGGCGTCGCGAGCGTCAACAAGCAGTATTACGACGTGGCCCGCACGCTCGGCGCGAACGCGCGCTTCCTGGTGCTGCGCGTCGCGATTCCGGCCGCGCTGCCGCACGTGTTCGTCGGCATCTTCATGGGGTTGAGCGCGTCGTTCACGGTGCTGGTCGTCGCCGAGATGATGGGCGTCAAGTCGGGGCTAGGCTGGTACCTGAGCTGGGCGCAGGGCTGGGCATCGTACGTGAACATGTATGCGGCGCTGATCGTGATGGCGCTGCTGTTTTCCGGGCTGATCGCGCTGCTGTTCGCGGTGCGCGACCGCGTGCTCGCGTGGCAGAAAGGAACCGTCAAATGGTAAGCGCCGCCGTACTCGAACCGTCCGTTGCCGCTTCGCCCGCCGCTTCGTCGACCACCACGGCGCCGCGCGGCGCGCGCATCGACATCCGCCGCGTGAGCCATGCGTTCGACGGCCCCGGCGGCCCGCTGCCGGTGCTCGACGACGTCACGCTGTCGGTCGCGGCCGGCGAATTCGTCGCGCTGCTCGGCCCGAGCGGCTGCGGGAAATCGACGCTGCTGCGCCTCGTCGCGGGCCTCGACGCCGCGCGGCAAGGCACGATCGCGCAGGACGGCGTGCCGATCGAGCGCCCCGATCCGTCGCGCATCGTCGTGTTCCAGGACCCGACGCTGTACCCGTGGCGACGCGTGCGTGCAAACGTCGCGCTCGGCCTCGAAGCGCGCGGCGTGGCGCGTACCGCGCAGCATCGCGTCGACGATGCGCTCGAACGCGTCGGGCTGCAGGAATTCTCGAACGTGTTTCCGCATCAGTTGTCCGGCGGGATGGCGCAGCGCGTCGCGCTCGCCCGTGCGCTCGTCAACGATCCGCGCCTGCTGATTCTCGACGAGCCGCTCGGCAAGCTCGATTCGCTGACGCGGCTCACGATGCAGGCCGAGCTGACCGCGCTGTGGCAACGCGACGGGTTCTCCGCGCTGCTCGTCACGCACGATGTCGAGGAAGCGCTGTTCCTCGCGCAGCGCGTGATCGTGTTCGGGCCGCGTCCGGCACGGATCGTCGCCGAATTGCACGTCGACCTGCCCTACCCGCGCCATCGCGGCGACCCGCGCCTCGCGGAACTGCGTCACGACGCGCTGCGGCATCTCGGGCTGGATGCGAGCTGGTAGATGAAGGGTGCCGTTCGACGCTTGGGCGCCGCTCGGCGGCAACGCGGCCGATGAACGCGCCGCCGTTCTCCGACTGGGCGCTCGCATTCCTGCAACTGCTGTATCGCGCGCAAATCGCGTGGGCGCACGTGCTGCATGCCGTCGGCCTGACGGGCGATGCCGACGGACAGGCCGCATGGCCGTGGGCGCACCGGATCGCACTCGAGACGCTGCGCATCGATGCGGGACTCACGCGGCAACTCGCGTTCGCCGGTGCGGAGACGGCGCTGGCCGTCGTGCTCGCCTGCATCGCGCTCGCTTCGCGAAAGTGGCGTTTCGCATCCGCGATCGCCGCGCTCGCCGTTGCATGGTTCGCACCGTGGCCGCCGTCGTCGCTGTGGCTCGCGCCAGCCGTGCCGACGAGTTTCCAGCGCGATCCCGCGCCGTTTTCGGTGACGAACGTGATGCGCGGCGCGCATCTGTACGCGCAACACTGCGCGGCCTGCCACGGCGCGGACGGCCGTGGCGAAGGCCCGCTCGCGGCCACGCTCGCGCACTGGCCGCCGACCTTTGCCGGCTCGCTGCTTGCGCGTCGCCTCGACGGCGAACTGTTCTGGCGCGTGCGCCACGGCACGCGCGACGAACACGGCGCACCGACGATGCCCGGCTTCGCCGCGACGCTCGGCCCTCAGGACACGTGGGCCGTGCTCGACTACCTGAAAGCGCTCTCTGCAGGCAGCGGCGCGCAGGCCGAACGCGCATGGCCCGTGCCCGTCCCGCTGCCGGCGCTCGACGTGCGCTGCGGCAGCGCGGCGCCGCAACCGCTCGATCGCTGGCGCGAAGGCCAGCGCGTGCGCATCGTCGCGCTCGCACCGGGCGTCGCACCACCGCCGGAAGACGCGCGCTGGCAAACCTTGCTTGTCACCGCACGCGGCGCGGCCGTGCCGCCGGCAACCGGTACGCGTGCGAACTGCGTCGCGTCGACGCCCGATGCCTGGCTCGCGTTCGCGACGATTGCCGGCGTCGCGCCCGACGCACTCGGCGGCACGCAACTGCTCGCCGACCGGCGCGGCTGGCTGCGGGCGCGCGCGCTGCCGGGCAGCGCCGGCTGGTCGGATGCCGACCTGCTGTGTCGTTCCGATGCCGCTGCTCGGCCAGCCGCGGCCGCCGCGAACGGCGACCCGCTGACCGCGCTGCTGCTGCGCGTCGACGCGGAACCCGTCCGCGACGTGCAGGCCGGGCTCCCGCACTGAATTCCCGAACCTCTCCTTCGATCAACCGAACTTCACGATGAATCCGACCCGACGCCATTTCCTCGCCCAGGCGAGCGCCCTCGCCACGATCGCCGCGGCACCGGCCGCGCTGCGCGCGCAATCGGGCGTACGGCCGCTGCTGCGCGCCGGCGACCAGAAAGGCGGGCTGCGCGCGCTGCTCGAAGCGGCCGGCGAACTGAACGGCCTCCCATACGACATCGCGTGGACCGAGTTTCCGGCCGCCGCGCCGCTCGCCGAAGCGCTGAACGCGGCCGCCGTCGATTGCGGGCCGATCGGCGATGCGCCGGTGATCTTCGCGCTCGCATCCGGTGCACGCATCAAGGTGATCGGCGCGAACCGTTCCGATCCGTACGGCACGGCCGTGCTCGTGCGGCCCGACGCGGCACTGAAAGGCGCGGCCGACCTGAAGGCCAAGCGCATCGGCACCACACGCGGCTCGATCGGCCATTTCGTCACGTTGAAGGCACTCGACGCGGCCGGACTGCCGCCCGATGCCGTGTCGTTCCGCTTCCTGCCGCCGGCCGACACGATGCTTGCGCTCGCAACCGGATCGATCGACGCTTGGGCGACGTGGGAGCCTTACACGGCGCTCGCCGAAACGAGCGGCCGAGCACGCGTGCTCGTCAACGGCCGCGGGCTGTGGTCGGGCCTCAGCTATCTCGCGGCGACCGACGCGGCGATCGCGTCGAAGCGCGACGTGCTGCACGATTTCCTGCGGCGCGTCGTGCGCGCCCAGACCTGGTCGTACCGGCATGTCGACGCGTATTCCGCGGCGCTCGCACGCATCATCGGCATTCCACCGGCAGCCGCGAAGCTGCAGTTCGAGCGCCGCAACACGCGCTGGCTGCCGATCGATGCGACGGTGATCGCCGAACAGCAGCGTACGGCCGACTTCTATCTGAAGGCCGGGCTGCTGCGCCAGCCGCTCGACGTGCGCACCACCTTCGACGCGGGTTTCCCGCTCGCATGACCAGC
The DNA here is from genome assembly GCF_019091065.1 of Burkholderia sp. GbtcB21. NCBI lineage: Bacteria > Pseudomonadati > Pseudomonadota > Betaproteobacteria > Burkholderiales > Burkholderiaceae > Burkholderia > Burkholderia sp. GbtcB21. The sequence continues at coordinate 137,460 of NZ_JAGXKA010000001.1, read as the reverse complement.
CGCGCGGCGGTGCGCAACCGCCCGAACGGCTTCCGCACGATCTGGCACAATCGCGCTTCGACCATCCACGTCATGCGAAGCCAGCGCCATGCCAGCCATCAGCGAACTTTTCGTCTACCCGATCAAATCCTGCGCCGGCATCGCGCTGCCGCGTGCGCAACTGCTCGAAACGGGCCTCGCATACGACCGTCATTGGCTGATCACCGATCCCGACGGGCAGATGATCACGCAGCGCACGCACTCGCGCCTCGCGCTGATCCGCACCGCACTCGACAGCGATGCACTCGTGCTGAACGCACCGGGCATGCGCGAGATCCGCACGCCGCTCGATGGCGACGTGTCGCCTGCCACGCCGAAAATGGCCGCGACCGTCTGGCGCGACACGGTCGACGCGATCGACACGGGCGCCGAAACGGCCGCGTGGCTCACCGAATTCCTCGGCATGCCGACGAAGCTCGCGCGCTTCGGGCCTGACGCGCGCCGCGGCTGCAACCGAAAATGGACCGGCGAGATCGATACGCACACGCAGTTCGCGGACGGCTATCCGCTGCTCGTGATCGGCCAGTCGTCGCTCGACGACCTGAACGCACGGCTCACCGCGAAGGGTGCGCCGGCGATCCCGATGAACCGCTTCCGCCCGAACATCGTCGTGTCGGATCTCGATGCATACGAAGAGGATTTCGTCGAACACCTCGACACCGACGGCGCGACACCGGTGCGGCTGCGCCTCGTGAAGCTGTGCACGCGCTGCCCGATGCCGACGATCGATCAGGTCACCGGCGCGCCCGATCCCGCATGGCCGCACGAACCGACCGACACGATGCAGACCTATCGCGCGAATCCGACCTTCGACGGCGCGCTGACGTTCGGCATCAACGCGATCGTCGTCGAAGGCGCCGGCGGTTTCCTCGAAGTGGGCCAGACGCTCGAAGCCGAGATCGGGTTCGGCGATTGAAGCGCGCTCACGGCACTGTATAGCCGTCGCATCGTCGCCCCGAACGCGAAGACCACCGCGACGCCGAGCATCGCGGCGCTGCCACAATGAATGCGCTGCGCGTGCCGTGCCGTCGCAGCGGAAAAGGATGCGGTAGTGGAATTCACGGAAATATCGTGACGGTCATCGGGCCTCGGCGCGCATAGCGCCGGCACGCTTGCCTGCATGTCGGCTTCGGCTTCGGCTTCGGCTTCGCAGCCTACCTTGCCGCGGGGTCTCCGGCCTGTCTCAGGCACGTCGTCACGCCGCGCCCGGCCCCTCCTCGTTCGCCGCCGGCAGCCGGATCGTCACGACCAGCCCGCCGCCCGCCGCATCGGCAAGCATCACGCTGCCCTGGTGCACGCGTGCGATCTCCCGCACGATCGACAGCCCGAGCCCCGTCCCTTCGACCGTCTGCGTCTTGCTGCCGCGATGGAAGCGCTCGAACACCGCGTCACGCTCGTCCGCCGGAATGCCCGGCCCGTTGTCGATCACGTCGAGCTGCGCATGCTCGCCGTCGCGCGACACGCGCACCGTGATCACCGCGCGGTCGCCCGCATAGCGGATCGCGTTGTCGATCAGGTTGCCGATCATCTCGCCGAGCAGGTCGGACTGCCCGTGCACGCTGACGTCGGCCTCGTGCTCGAAGCCGAGATCGATGTCGCGCGAGCGTGCGACGGGCGACCAGTCGAGCGTCACGCTGCGCGCGAGCCGGTGCAGCGCGACCGGCTTGTGCGCGACCGCGTGGCCGCTGTCCGAATCGAGCCGCGACAGCGACAGCAGTTGCTGGACGATCTTCGCGGCCTGCCGCACCGCGCCGTTCGCGCGCCGCAGGTGTACGTCCGCGCGCGGCTGCTCGTCAGGCCGCAGCGCGAGCTCGACGCCGGCCTGCACGGCCGCGAGCGGTGTCTTCAGTTGATGGGCCGCATCGGCGAAGAAGCGGCGCCGCGCGACCTGCATCCGCTGCGTGCGGCCGATGTACTGGTTGATCGAATCGACGAGCGGCGCAAGCTCGCTCGGCATCGCGCCGGTGTCGAGCGGTGTCGGGTCGTCCTCGCTGCGCGCGGCGACCGTCGCCGACAGCCGGTTCAGCGGCCGCAGCCCGCGCCCGACGCCGAGCCACACGATCCCGAGCGCGAGCACGACGAGCAGCCCTTCCTGCAGCAGCGAACCCACCAGGATCTCGCGGGCGAGCGCCTGGCGCGCCTCGATCGTCTCGCCGACCATCACCCACACGATGCGCGACTGCGCGGTCGGCACGTCGTGCACCGGTATGCGCAGCGCGGCCATCCGCAACTGCTCGCCGCGATAGACGACGTCGTAGTAGCGCGTGACGAACAGCGCGCCGTCGCCCGCGTCGCGCCCCTGCGGCGGCGGCAGGTCCGGGTAGCCGGTGATCGTGCGACCGTTGTCCTCGCGGATCAGGTAGTAGATCTTGCCGCCGTCGCTCGATTCGAGCATTTCGAGCGCGAGATACGGCAGGTCGACCTCGATCTCGCCGTCGTTGAGCCGCACGCCTTCGCGGATCGACTTCAGCGACGACGACAGCGTGCGGTCGAACGCGACGTGCGCGGCGCTCATCGCGCGCTGGTACGTGAGCCACGAGTCGAGCGCGAGCAGGCCGAGCAGCGGCAGCAGCAGCCACAACGCGACCTGCGTGCGCAGGTTCGGGCGGGTCACCATGGTTCCCGCCGGGCCGCCCCAAGGAAGCCATGCGCCCCCTTGGAGGGCAGCGAACACCAGTGAGCGTGGGGGTCGTAACTCATACTTCCTTCGCTTCGAGCAGATACCCGAGCCCGCGCAGCGTGACGATCGCGACGCCCGTGTTCTCGAGCTTCTTCCGCAGCCGGTACACGTAGATCTCGATCGCGTCGGCGTTGACCGACTCGTCGAGCCCGAAGATCTTCTCCGACAGCGTTTCCTTGTTGATCGCACGGCCGTTGCGCAGGATCAGCACCTCGAGCACCGAGCGCTCGCGCGGCGTGAGCGACAGCGGCTCGCCCGCAAGGTGGAAGCTGCGGTCGATACTGTCGTACGAAAGCGGCCCGCATTCGACACGCGAATGCTCGTGGCCGAGGCTGCGCCGGATCAGCGCGCGGGCGCGCGCCTCCAGTTCGGTCAGCTCGAACGGCTTCGCGAGATAGTCGTCGGCGCCGAGATCGAGCCCCTTCACGCGGTCCTCGACCGACCCGTGCGCGGTGAGGATCAGCACCGGCACCGGATTGCGGCGCGCGCGCAGCCGCCGCAGCACCTCCAGCCCGTCGAGCTTCGGCAGCCCGAGATCGAGGATCACCAGCGCGTAATCCTGCGTGCGCAGCACGTGGTCCGCCGCCTCCCCGTCCGCCATGTGATCGACCGCGAAGCGCGCGGCGCTCAGCGCGTCGTTCAGCGACTGGGCCAGGTTCGGATTGTCTTCGACGAGCAGCACACGCATGGGGATTCCGGTAAGGTCAGCGACAGGCCGCTACATTACATGATCCTTTCCATGTCGACGCCTCGCGGAAACACCGGTTGCGCCGCCCCGGCGAACCCGCAGCGCCCGGGATGGACGACCGCCGCTCATCGCTCGGCAGCGGGACGGCTCCCCGTCGCGAAACGCGAACCGCCGATTACGTTCCGCTCGCGAAGACCGACGACCACCGCCAGGAACGCGACGCTCGCGCCGACCGTGACGGCAATCATCGGGCGGGCCGTACCATCCGACAGCCACGCCAGTACGCCGCCGCACGCGGCCGTGATCGCCATCTGGATAAAGAAGAAGAGTCCGGACGCCGTGCCGGCGATCTTCGTGTACGGCTGCATCACCGCGAACTGGCAGGCCGGAATCGCGATCCCGACGGCGATCATCACGACGAACATCGGCACGACGAGGGCCGCCAGTGCCGTGGGGGCGATCGCACCGCAGCCCCCCAGCGCGATGGCGCCGACCAGATTGATGCCGGCCGCCGCCGCGATGACCGAATCGGCTTTCCAGCGGCTGCTGGTCCGCGCGAACACGCTCGAACCGATCAGGTAGCCGAGCACGGTCAGGCCGAAGATCGCGGCATAGACCGGGCCGGACACGCCCATTTGCCGCTGGAACAGCGTCGACGATTCCGCGATGAACGGATAGTACGTGCAGTAGGCGAAGCTGATCGCCAGCGAGTAGCGCAGGAAGCGGCGCTCGCGCAGCAGGCCGGCATATGTCCACAGGAGCCCGCGCCCCCGCGCCGGACGCGCGTCGTTTTCACGGGTCTCGGGCAGGTAGCGCAGCACCATCGCCGTCGCGACCAGCCCGCCCGCCGCCAGCCATCCGAACACGCCGCGCCAGCCGAGCCACTCTGCGACCGCGCTGCCGGCCAGCGGCGCAAGCACCGGCGACAGCGCCATGCCGGCCGAGATGCGACCGAGCATCGTGGCCTGCATCGCGGTCGGAAAGCGCTCGCGCACGATGACGCGCCCAATCACCGTTCCGCTGCAGCCGCCCAGCGCCTGGAAGATCCGTGCGGCAATGATCGCCGGGATGCTGGTCGACAGCGCGCAGGCAACGCTCGCGATCGCGTAAAGGCACAGGCCGCCGAGGAGAACGGGACGGCGGCCGTATCGATCGGACAACGGCCCCGACACCAGCATCGACAGCGCATACCCGACCATGTACAGGGTCAGCGTGAGCTGCAATTGGGCGTCGGTGCCGTGCAGCGCGTCAGCCATCGCAGGCAGCGACGGCAGGTACGCATCGATCGTGACTCGCGGCAGGCACACGACGAGCATCAACAGGAACAGCCAGCCCCACTGGGGCAAGGAACGCGTCTTCATGCGGTGAGTCCGTCTCCGGTCGAATGGGTGTGGTCGACAGCAATCTAAGGGGAAAGTGATATAAGCTGAAGGACCATTAAATCGATCATCTACTAGACCACTATGCCGCGAGGCAAAGCCGCGATTCCGCTTGATCTGCCGTGCCCTTCCGGGCTGTCGGCCGGCAACCCGCAGTCGAAGCAGGCGTGCATTGCCGACGCGATTCGCGATGCAATCCTGAAGCGTCTGCTTCCCGGCGACAGCTCGCTGCCGTCCAGCCGCACCCTTGCCGCACGCTGGGGCATCGCAAGGGGAACTGTTGAAGCGGCGTACGACCTGCTGTGCTCCGAGGGCTACATCGCACGCACGCGCGGCTCCGGGTCGCGGGTCTGCGCGATGGTGCCCGACAGCTATCTGCGCGCGGCCGCGCAGCCGCGCGACGGCAGCCCCCGCCGCCCCGACGCGGGCCCCGCGCCGGCCGGCGCGACGGATGCGGCCGCGCCGGAACATGGCGTGCGCCCCGGCGTCCCGTTCGTCGCGCGGCTCGCCGATCCCGGCCTGATGCCGATGCAGCAATGGAAGAAGGCGCTCGGGGCAAGCCTGCTTGCCGCGACGGCGAACGACCTCGGTGCGACGCCTGCGCAAGGCGTCGAAAGCCTGCGCGCCGAAATCGCCGCGTACCTGCGGGAATACCGAGGCATCCCGTGCGACGCCGGCGACATCTTCATCACGACCGGCATCCGGCATTCGATCGACCTCGTCGCGCGAACGCTGCTTACGCCCGGCTCGACTGTGCTGATGGAAGATCCCGGCTATGCGTCGGCCTGGCAGATTTTCACGATGGCTGGTGCGACCGTGATCGACGTGCCGGTCGATCGGGAAGGGATCGACACGTCGTCGCTGGATCGCCATCCCGATGCGCGCGCGGCGTACGTGACGCCCGCCCATCAGGCGCCGCTCGGCGTCACGATGTCGGTGTCGCGCCGGCTCGAACTGCTCGACTGGGCGCAGCGCAACCGGGCATGGATCATCGAGGACGACTACGACGGTGAGTTCAGCTACCAGGCCGCTCCGCTACCGGCGCTGAAATCGCTCGACGCATGCGATCGCGTGATCTACTGCGGCTCATTCAACAAGACGCTGTTCTCGGGGCTGCGCATCGGCTTCATGGTCGTGCCGGCGGAACTGCGGCCAATGCTGTCGGCCGTGTGGCACGCGACCGCGCGCTCCGTCGGCGTGGCGCCCCAGCTCGCGCTGGCCCGCTTCATCGCGCACGGCGATTTCGCGAAGCACCTGCGCGCCAGCCGCCACGCGTATCGCCAGCGGCGCGACATCGTGCTCGACCAGTTGGCGAAGCACGCCGGCGGGCGGTACACGGTGTCCGGCGAGCGCGCCGGATTTCATTTCGTGCTGTGGCTGCCGCCCGGGGTGGACGACGCATCGTACGTCGCGCAGGCCCACGCGGCCGGCGTCGAATTGCAGACGATGCGCGGATTCTGCCGAAGCGCCGAGTGCGAAGCGGGCGTCGTCGTCGGGTATTCGGCACTGACGACCGCGCACGCGCGGCATGGCGGCCGGATCCTCGGCAAGCTGCTGGCGCAACCCGCATGACCGTCATCGCCGCGTCCCGCGGCGACTCGCTTCCCTCTCCATCGAACCACCCCGCGCGCCGCAAAAACCGCGGCCGCCGCCGTTTCGACCTCGGGAAATCCATGACACAAAGGACGCGATTGTGAACAGGAATGAAAGCAGGCTGAAAGTGCCTCGCAATTAACATCCGCGTCACTCGAACAACATCTATGGGTAACTGGAGGAAGACATGCCGTTTGCACCGAAACACCTCGCCGCCGCGCTGGCGATCGCCCTGGGCACTGCCGCCGGCAGCGCCGTCGCGCAGGTTCCGGCCGGGTATCCGGGTAACTACCAGGGCGTGATCGACGCCGCGAAGAAGGAAGGCAAGCTGATCGTCTACTCGACGACCGACACGGGCCTCGTGCGTCCGCTGATCAAGGACTTCGAAAGCGTGTACGGCGTCAAGGTCGAGTACAACGACATGAACAGCACCGAGCTGTACAACCGCTACATCAGCGAGAACGCGGCGAGCAGCACCAGCGCCGACGTGCTGTGGAGCTCGGCGATGGACCTGCAGGTCAAGCTCGTCAACGACGGCCTGATGGCGTCCTACGATTCGCCCGAAAGCCCGAACGTGCCGCAATGGGCGCAATACCAGAAGCAGGCGTACGGCACGACCTTCGAGCCGCTCGCGATCGTCTACAACAAGCGCCTGATCCCCGAGAACGAAGTGCCGACGACGCGCGCGGACCTGATCAAGCTGCTCACCACGCAGGCCGACAAGTTCAAGGGCAAGGTCACGACCTACGACATCGAGAAATCGGGCGTCGGCTTCAACTACCTGACGCAGGACGCGCACGTGAACGAGAAGGTCACGTGGGAACTCGTGAAGGCGATCGGCGCGACCGGCCCGAAGCTGCAGTCGAGCACGGGCGCGATGATGGAGCGGATCTCGTCGGGCGAGAACCTGATCGGCTACAACATCATCGGTTCGTATGCGTACGCGAAGGCGAAGAAGGACAAGTCGATCGGCTATGTGTTTCCGAAGGACTACACGCAAGTCGTGAGCCGCCTCGCGACGATCTCGAAGAAGGCGAAGAACCCGAACGCCGCGAAGCTGTGGGTCGACTACCTGCTGTCGAAGCGCGGCCAGACGCTGATCGCGAACCAGGCGAACCTGTACGCGATCCGCGCGGACGTCACGGGCGAAACGTCGGCCGCGAGCCTGTCGAAGGAGCTCGGCGATTCGCTGAAGCCGATCCAGATCGGCACCGGCCTGCTCGTCTATCTCGACCAGTCGAAGCGCCTTGCCTTCCTGAAGCAATGGCAGCAGGCGATCAAGCGCTGATCCGCTGACAGCGGGCCGCCCGCCGCACATCGCGCGGGCGGCCGCTTCCCCTTACCGACTTCCTAGAGGCGGCCATCCGGATGGCCGCAGGGGCGAACTCATGCTTTCAACCAGCACACGCGGAACGGCGCCGGCCGTTGCGCCCACCACCGGCCAGGGCGGCGCGATTCCCGCGCTGCCGGTCAACCGCCTGCAGCCGCTCGCCGGCATGCTGCGCTGGATCGTCGTCGCGGTACTGACCGTCGCGGTCGCGCTGCCGCTCGGCTTCATCCTGTTCCAGAGCCTGCTGTCCGCGCCGTTCTTCGACGCGAACAAGACGCTCGGCATCGAAGGTTTCCGCTTCATCTTCAGCGATCCCGACTTCTGGTCGGCCGTGAAGAACTCGTTCATCATCGCCGGCGGGATGCTGTTCATCTCGATCCCGCTCGGCGGCATCCTCGCGTTCCTGATGGTGCGCACCGACCTGCCCGGCCGCCGCTGGCTCGAACCGCTGCTGCTCACGCCCGTGTTCGTGTCGCCGATGGTGCTCGCGTTCGGCTATGTGGTCGCGGCCGGCCCGGTCGGCTTCTACTCGGTGTGGTTCAAGGAACTGTTCGGGGTGCAAAACGTGCCCTGGAACGTGTATTCGATCTTCGCGATCACGGTGATCGTCGGCCTCACGCACGTGCCGCACGTGTATCTGTATTCGTCGGCCGCGCTGCGCAACCTCGGCTCGGACGTCGAGGAAGCCGCGCGCGTGACGGGCGCCCGCCCGTTCCGCGTCGCGCTCGACGTGAGCCTGCCGATGACGATGCCCGCGCTGCTGTTCGCCGGCGTGCTGGTGTTCTTCCTCGGCTTCGAGGTGTTCGGGCTGCCGCTCGTGCTCGGCGATCCGGAAGGCCACCTCGTGCTCGCGACCTACCTGTACAAGCTGACCAACAAGCTCGGCGTGCCGTCGTACCACCTGATGGCCGCGGTCGCGGTGTGCATCGTCGCGATCACGTTCCCGCTCGTGCTGCTGCAGCGCCGCCTGTTGAAGACCGCGAACCGCTTCGTCACGGTGAAGGGCAAGGCGGGCCGCGCGACGGTGCTGCCGCTCGGCGTATGGCGCTGGGTCGCGCTCGCGATCGTCGCGCTGTGGCTGATGCTGACCGTGATCGTGCCGATCTCGGGCATCGTGCTGCGTGCGTTCGTGACCAACTGGGGCGAAGGCGTCGCGCTCGCCGAGGTGCTGACGCTGGCGAACTTCATCGAGCTGTTCGAGCAGGACAACCTGGTGCGCGCAATCGTCAACACGCTCGGCATCGGCGTGATCGGCGGTGCGCTCGCGGTCGGCTTCTACTCGCTCGTCGCGTTCGCCGGCCACCGCCGCCCCGACTGGGCGACCAAGCTGCTCGACTATCTGGTGCTGCTGCCGCGCGCGGTGCCGGGCCTGCTCGCCGGTCTCGCGTTCCTGTGGATCTTCCTGTTCGTCCCCGGCCTGCGCGAGCTGAAGAACTCGATGTGGAGCATCTGGATCGCGTACACGGTCGTATGGCTCGCGTACGGGATGCGGCTCATCCAGAGCGCGCTGCTGCAGGTCGGCCCCGAGCTCGAGGAAGCCGGCCGCAGCGTCGGCGCGACGCGCAGCCGCGTGTCGCTCGACGTGACGCTGCCGCTCGTGCGCTTCGGCCTGCTCGCCGCGTGGCTGCTGATCTTCATGATCTTCGAGCGCGAATACTCGACGGCCGTCTACCTGCTGTCGCCCGGCACCGAAGTGATCGGCGCGCTGCTCGTGTCGCTGTGGGCGACCGGCGCCGTCGACCAGGTCGCCGCGCTTTCTGTCATCAACATCGCGATGGTCGGCGCCGGTCTCGGCGTGGCCCTGCGCTTCGGAGTGAAACTTCATGGATAAGCTCATCGTCGACGATCTGCATCTCAGCTACGGCGCCAATCCGATCCTCAAGGGCGTGTCGTTCGAACTGAAGGCCGGCGAAGTCGTGTGCCTGCTCGGCGCATCGGGCAGCGGCAAGACCACGCTGCTGCGCGCGGTGGCCGGCCTCGAACAGCCGTCCGACGGCCGCATCCAGCTCGACGACCGCGTGTTCTTCGACGGTGCGAAGCGCGTCGACCTGCCCGTCGAGCAGCGCTCGCTCGGCCTCGTGTTCCAGTCGTACGCGCTGTGGCCGCACCGCACCGTCGCCGAGAACGTCGGCTACGGGCTGAAGCTGCGCCGCGTCGCACCCGCCGAACAGAAGCGCCGCGTGCAGACCGCGCTCGACCAGCTCGGCCTCGGCCATCTCGCGGAACGCTTTCCGCATCAGTTGTCGGGCGGCCAGCAGCAGCGCGTCGCGATCGCGCGCGCGCTCGTCTACAACCCGCCGGTGATCCTGCTCGACGAGCCGCTGTCGAACCTCGACGCGAAGCTGCGCGAGGAAGCGCGCGCGTGGCTGCGCGAGCTGATCGTGTCGCTCGGGCTGTCGGCACTGTGCGTGACGCACGACCAGACCGAGGCGATGGCAATGTCCGACCGCATCCTGCTGCTGCGCAACGGCCGCATCGAGCAGGAAGGCACGCCGGCCGAGCTGTACGGCGCGCCGCGTTCGCTGTACACGGCCGAGTTCATGGGCAGCAACAACCGGATCGACGCGCGCGTCGCCGCGATCGACGGCGAATGCGTGACGCTTGCCGGCGACGGCTGGGAAATCCGCGCGATGGCGCGCGACACGTTCGCGCCGGGCCAGGACGCGCAGGCCGTGATCCGCCTCGAGCGCGTGCAGGTCGCCGACGGCCCGGGCGCGAACCGGCTGCAGGCCGACCTCGTCACGTCGATGTATCTCGGCGACCGCTGGGAATACCTGTTCCATTGCGGCGACATGCGCCTGCGTGCGTTCGGCCACGTGCCGCGCGCGGCCGGCAAGCACTGGCTCGAATTCCCGACCAACGACTGCTGGGCGTTCGCGAAAGCGGGCTGACCCGATCGCGGCGGCCCGCGCGCCGCCGCGCCTGCGCGCCGCGCACCGCGCACCGCGCATGTCGCGCCATGCGACGACATGCAGGTCCGGCGGACGTCTTGCGGCGTCCGCCGCGGCTCGTTGCGCGCAGCACCTGTTTCACCCAACTCACAAGAACCAAGGAGACACCGTCAATGAAGTCACGCGCAGAACGTTCGATTCGCACAGTAGTCCTCACAAGCTCGGCCGCCGCGGCCTGCATCGCAGCGCCCGCCGCGCACGCGCAGTCGTCCGTCACGATGTACGGGATCATGGATGCCGGTATCGAATACACGAACCACGCGGCGCCGCAGGGCGGCAACTCGTTCAAGCTGAAGTCCGGCAACAAGAACACGTCGCGCTGGGGCCTGCGCGGCGTCGAGGATCTCGGCGGCGGGCTGAAGGCGATCTTCCGCCTCGAAAGCGGGATCGATCTCGCGAACGGCGCCTTCGACGACGGCCCCGACTCGATCTTCGCGCGCCGCGCGACGGTCGGCCTGAAAGGCAAATGGGGCGAGCTGTCGCTCGGCCGCAACTTCACCGTCACCTACGACTACATGCTGCCGTTCGACCCGATGGGTTACTCGCAGAACTACTCGTGGGCGACCTCGTCGATGGCGACGGGCGGCCGCAAGGACGGCCTGTTCACGCGCTCGTCGAATGCGGTGCGCTACGACGGCGAATTCAGCGGCTTCAAGTTCGGCGCGCTGTACGGCTTCGGCAACGTGCCGGGCAGCGTGAAGACCAGCTCGAAATATGATTTCGCGCTCGGCTACGAGACCGGCCCGTTCGCGGCGGTGGTCACGTTCGACCGGCAGAACGGCGCGGCCGACAGCGTCACGCCGGCTGATACGGTCAACTACATCCAGGGCATCCACGCTGGCCTGAGCTACGACTTCGGCAACCTGAAGACGATGGCGGGTTACCGCAATTACAAGCGCACGTTCCACACGACGGCAGCAAACCAGCTGAGCGATATGGTTTGGGTCGGCGGGTCGTATCAGTTCACGCCGGCGTTCTCGCTGATCGCGGCCGTCTATCACCAGAACATCAAGGGCGGCACCGACGCCGATCCGACGCTCGTGTCGCTGCGTGCGAACTACGCGCTGTCGAAGCGCACGGTGCTGTACGCGGCCGGCGCGTTCGCGATCGCGAAGCACGACCAGAAGGTCGGCGTGTCTCGCGATTTCGCGGGATACGGCACGACGCAGGTTGGTGTGACGGCGGGGATTCAGCAGCGGTTCTGAGCCTGATGCATCGGGTGGCGACGGGTGTGTTTCGCCCGCGACCGCCCTGCTTTCCCCGCATGCGCGGCGGCATCACGACGGATAGCCGGTTGTCGCCGCGCAGCTCGTTCATCGCGCCGAGCCAGCCCCGCTGCGGTTCGGTCGCCGTTCACTCGCCGCGCATCGTGAACACCGTGCGCACGAGACTGTCTGTATCGCCCCAGTGTTCGCCGACAGCCGACAACGGCACGGTACGCGTCTCGATCGCCAGCCGCGCAGGCCCGGCCGCGTCGAACACGCCGCGCACGGAGTCCAGCAAACGCGGCAGCGGCACGCTGCCGAGGCCGCTGCCCATCAATTCGATTGCAGTTGCGCGCAGCACCGCGCCCGGCAGCAGCACGTCCGCGCCGCCGATCGAGCCGATCTGCACGAAACGCAGCCGGCGGCCATCGGGCGCCGCCTTCGCCGCGGCAACCAGCAGCGTCTGCGCGCTGGCACCCCACAGATAGTCGAGCACGACATCCACGCCCGCGCGCAAATGCGGTTCGAGCGCACGCGCCAGATGCGCGTCGTCCTGCTGCAGCGGCACGACGGCGTCCGCGCCGGCGTTCAGCAAAGCGTCCAGCGCGGCCGCGTTGCGGCCTGTCGCGATCACCTTCGCGGCGCCGAGATGCTTCGCGACCCGCACCGCCAGCCGGCCCGACGTACCCGTTGCGCCGTTGACGAGCACCGTCTCGCCCGCGACGAGCCGCGCGCGTTCGGTCAGCGCGGCCCACGACGACATCCCGGGAATCGCGATCGCCGCGGCCGTGACGTCGTCGAGCCCGTCCGGCAGCGGCACGCACTGCGTGTCGGGCGCGATCGTGCGCTCGGCCATCGCGCCGAACGGCGCGGGGGCGCCGAAGAAATAGACGCGCTGCCCGTCGTCGCGACGGCCCACGCCGTCGACGCCGACGACGAACGGATAACGTCGATCCGACGAGTAATGCGTGCCGGACGCGCGCCCCTGCGCGATCCGGCTCAGCGCGGACGCCGCCACGTCGATCAGACTGTGGCCCGGCATCGCGCGCGGCGGTTCGAATTCCATATGGACAGGGCGCTCGCCGGCGCCCTTCACGACTGCGGCTTTCATGGTGGCTCCTTGAATCGGGGATCTCGATAGACGGTTTCGGCTGACGTCAGCGTGCGTCGAGCCACGCGCGCAGCGCCGGATCACGCACTTCCATCACGTCGAACAGGCCGAGCACGCGCAGCGCGGGCAACGCATCGATCGCGTCGGCTTCCGCGCGGGCCCGGTCAGCGGGCGTGGCGCCGGGATCGGTCAGCACGCGCGCGTTGACCAGAAACGCGCCGACGGTGCCCTTGCGGATCGTCGTTCCGCCGGCATCGATCCGGTCGGCATGGTCGGGAAGCATCTGTTCGGCTCGCATCGTGTCGTACTCCGGTTGTCATCGATGGACGCAGTGTAGGCGTGCGAAGCCGTCCGATCTCCGGTATAACAGCCATTCGATACCGCTATCCGGCCATGTCCGATCCGCTCCTGCCCGCCCGATTCATCACGTCCGACGACGGCCCGTTCGTCGTCGCCGCCGTCCTGTCGCAACGCGACCCGCGCGTGACCGCGCCGCACTCGCATGCGCGCGGCCAGCTCGTCGGTGCGCTGAGCGGGCTGCTGACGATCGGTCTCGACGACCAGGAGTGGGTCGTGCCGGCGATCCACGCGATCTGGATTCCGCCGCATTGCCGGCATTCGCTGCGCTCGTTCGGGCCGATTTCCGGCTGGTCGGCATTCGTCGCCGAAGCGCGCTGCGCGGAGTTGCCGGATACGCCGCGCGCGATCCGTGCGTCGCCGCTGCTGCGCGAAGCGGTACAGCGCGCCGCGAGCTGGGACGGGTCGGAACTGAATGACGCCCAGACGCGGATCGCCGATGTGATCCTCGATGAAATCGCTGCTTCGGAAGTCGAATCGCTGAGTCTCGCGCGGCCTCGCGACGCACGGCTCGTGCGTATCACCGACGCGCTCGCCACGAACCTCGCGGACAACCGGCGGCTGGAGGAATGGGCCGAATGGGCCGGCATCAGCGCACGAACGATGAGCCGCCGCTTCGTCGCCGAGACGGGGCTGACGTTTGCCCAGTGGCGTCAGCAGGCAAGGCTGCTGCGAGCGCTGGAGAAAATCGCCGACGGCGTGCCGGTGACGACGATCGCGCTCGATCTCGGGTACGACAACGTGAGCGCGTTCATCGACATGTTCCGGCGGGCGCTGGGGACGACGCCGGGGAAGTATTTGGAAGCGGGAACATCAGAAGTCAGGATAACTAGAAGTCAGTCGTAACCCATCCCCAAGGCTTGCGCCTGCGCACTCAATTCCGCCATCACATCCGCGATCGCTTGATCGCATTCTGCCCCGCAACACGTCAGGGCAACGGCGCGGACACGTCGACGAGCCGCCGCACCGCGATATGGGATCGCATTCAATTCAAGCGATGTCAGCCGGTCCCTTTGCGAAACCTTTTGCCAATTCCCCGATTCGTCAGGTAGTGCGTCTGCGTTGCGTGGCATATCTGTCGCCGCCCCTCGCTCAATACGTCGTGTCACCATTCTTTTCCGTCGGTCGGGATCCCCCCTTGAACTGCGCCGCCAACCGCTCCGCACTCCTCGCCAGCAGCGTCGTATCGACCCCGACCGCGACGAACAGCGCACCCGCTTCGAGATACCGCCGCGCCGCCGCTTCATCCGCACTCAGAATCCCCGGCGCCTTGCCGGCCGCCTTGATCGTCCGGATCGCGCCGTCGATCGCCGCCTGCACGTCCGGGTGCCCCGGATTGCCGAGATGCCCGAGATCGGCCGCCAGATCGGCCGGCCCGATGAACACGCCGTCGACGCCGTCGACGCACGCAATCGCGTCGATCGCATCGAGCCCCGCACGCGTCTCGACCTGCACGAGCACGGCCATCTCGTCGTTAGCGCGATGCAGGTAGTCGCCGACGCGATTCCATCGCGACGCGCGCGCCAGCGCGCTGCCGACGCCGCGAATCCCGTGCGGCGGGTAACGCGTCGCGGCAACGGCTGCGCGCGCTTCGTCGGCGCTCTGCACCATCGGCACCAGCAGCGTCTGCGCGCCGAGATCGAGCACCTGCTTGACGATCACCGGATCGTTCCACGGCACGCGCACGACCGGGTGCGACGGATACGGCGCGATCGCCTGCAGTTGCGCGAGGATCGTCGGCACCGTGTTCGGCGCATGCTCGCCGTCGATCAGCAGCCAGTCGAAACCGGCGCCCGCGACGACTTCGGCGCTGTACGGATTCGCGAGCCCGAGCCACAACCCGATCTGCGCGTCGCCGCGCGCGAGCGCGGCCTTGAAGACATTCGAAGGAATCTGCATCGCTCACTCACTCACTCGAAGTAGCACTGGATCGTCCCGAGCGGGCCGTAGTCGACGCTGAACGTGTCGCCCGGCCGCGCCGCGCACGGCCGCGTGAACGAGCCGCCGAGCACGATCTGCCCGGGTTCCAGCGCGACGTCGAAACGCGACAGACGATTCGCGAGCCACGCGACGCCGTTCGCCGGATGGTTCAGCACGCCGGCCGCGACGCCCGTTTCCTCGACCACGCCGTTGCGCGACATGATCGCCGCGACCCAGCGCAGGTCGACGTCGTGCGGCTTCACCGGCCTGCCGCCGATCACGACGCCCGCGTTCGCCGCGTTGTCTGCGATCGTGTCGAACACCTTGCGCGGCCGTTTCGTATCGGGGTCGATCGACTGGCTGCGCGCGTCGATGATCTCGAGCGCGGGCACGACGTAATCGACCGCGTCGTACACGTCGAAGATCGTGCAGTTCGGGCCCGAAAGCCGCTTGCCGAGCACGAACGCAAGTTCGACCTCGACGCGCGGCACGATGAAACGGCCGGTCGGGATCGTGCCGCCGTCCGCGAAGAACATGTCGTCGAGCAGCGCGCCGTAGTCGGGTTCGTCGATCTGCGACGTGTTCTGCATCGCCTTCGATGTGAGGCCGATCTTGTGCCCCTTCAGCGTGCGGCCTTCCGCGAGCTTGAGGGTCACCCACGCGCGCTGGATCGCGTATGCGTCGTCGATCGTGATGTCGGGATGGTCGAGCGAGATCTGGCGGATCTGCTTGCGCTCGCGCTCGGCGTCGTGCAGACGTTGCGCGAGCTGGTCGATGATGGCGGTTTCGAGCATGGTCGGATCGGGAATGGGGTCAGCCGGCTCGCTTGTAGCGGGCGTGGATGTTGTTGTGCTTGTACGAGCCGCTTTCGCTGAACTCGGTCAGCTCCATCGACAGCGCGAGATAGCGTTTCGCGTACAGCTCGGCGAAATGAGCCTTGATCGCGTCGAACAGCGCATCGCACGCGGCTTTCTTCGTGTCGTCGCTGCGGCCCGAGCCGATCTTCAGCGTCACGTGGACGAACGCGTCGTCCTCCGTGCCGTCGGCGACGCAGTAGTCCTGCAGTTCGATCGCGCGCGAGCGGATGCCGCCGGTCGGGAACACGCCGCCCTGCGCGATCAGCGTCGCGTTGATCGTGCGCAGCAGCGCGGGAATGCGCGCGTCGTCGCGGATGTTCGCGGTGTATTCGACGACGATGTGGGGCATGGCAAGTCTCCGGTCGGATGTTTGATGCGGGACCGCGGCGTTCAGGGCAGCGGGAAGATCGCGTTGATCTGCCCGGTGCCCGAACTCGCGAAATAGTCGGTGACGATCTCGACGGGTTTGTCGTAGCGGTCCCAGCCGAGCAGGCCGAGCAGCATCGCCGTGTCGTGCATGCCGCCTTCGCCGTGGCAATGCGTGTTGTACTCGGGCAGCATCGCGCAGAAGGTCTTGAAATCGCCCTGCTTCCACAGCTCGACCACGCGCAGGTCGACTTGCCGGAAGAATTCGCGGCTGATCTGGTGGATCGATTCCTCGGGGCTGCCGTTGTCGTTGAAGCGATGCGACAGCGAACCGCTCGCGAGGAACGCGACGTTCGAATCGCTTTTCTCGATCGCTTCGAGCAACGCGTCGCCGAAGCGCCGGCTTTCGTCGAGCGTGTGCCACATGCACCAGCCGGCGATCGACACGACCTTGAAGTGCTGGTCGCCGTTCATGTAGCGCATCGGCACGAGCGTGCCGTATTCGAGTTCGAGGCTGTCGATCTCGTGTGCGCGCGTCGCGACCCCGCGTGCGGTTGCCGTCTCGGCGATCAGCCGGCCGAGCGCCGGGTTGCCTGGATATGCGTACTGCATGTCGCGGATGAAATGCGGCAGCTCGTTGCTCGTGTACGTGCCGGCGAACCGCGCATTGCAGTTCACGTGATAACCCGCGTTGACGAGCCAGTGCACGTCCGACACGACGATCGTGTCGACGCCGAGCGCACGGCAGCGCTCGCCGATCAGTTGATGGCCGCGGATCGCCGCTTCGCGGCAGCCGTGATGCCTGCCGGGCATTTCCGACAGGTACATCGACGGCACGTGCGTGATTTTCGCGGCGAGGGACAGTTTGCCCATCGTTCAAGTCTCCATATCGTTCGTGCTTCCGGCGAAACGACCCGCGCCCGTTACACGCCCCAGCGCGGAATGTGATGCGAACCCATCGAGATGCACACGTTCTTGATCTCCGCGAACACTTCGAAACTGTACTCGCCGCCCTCGCGCCCGGTGCCCGACTCTTTCACGCCGCCGAACGGCTGGCGCAGGTCGCGCACGTTCTGGCTGTTCACGAACACCATCCCGGCCTCGATGCCGCGCGCGAGGCGATGCACCTTGCCGACGTCCTGCGTCCAGATGTACGACGCGAGGCCGTACGACGTGTCGTTCGCGAGCCGCAGCCCTTCTTCCTCGTCCTCGAACGGGATCAGGCACGCGACCGGCCCGAAGATCTCTTCCTGCGCGATGCGCATCCGGTTGTCGACGTCGGCGAACACGGTCGGCCGCACGAAGTTGCCGTTGCGCAGATGCTCGGGCAGGCCCGCCGGCTTGTCCGAACCGCCCGCGACCACGCGCGCGCCTTCCTGCTCGCCGATGCGGATATAGCCCGTCACCTTCTCCCAGTGCTGGCGCGTGATCATCGCGCCGAGCTGCGTGGCCGGATCGGACGGATCGCCGACCACCAGGTTGTTCGCGCGGCGCGAAAATTCCTGCACGAAGCGGTCGTAGATCGTGCGCTGCACGAAGATCCGCGAGCCCGCGGTGCAGCGTTCGCCGTTGATCGAGAAGATCGTGAACAGCGACGCATCGAGTGCACGATCGAAATCCGCGTCGTCGAAGATCAACACCGGCGACTTGCCGCCGAGCTCCATCGAATACTTCTTGAGGCCCGCGCGCTCCATGATCCGCTTGCCCGTGACCGTGCCGCCGGTAAACGACACCGCACGCACGTCCGGATGCCGCACGAGTGCGTCGCCGGCGGTCGCGCCGTAGCCCTGCACGACGTTCAGCACGCCGGGCGGAATGCCGGCTTCGAGCGCGAGCCGGCCGAGCTGGTCGGCCGTCAGCGGCGACAGCTCCGACATCTTCAGCACGGCCGTGTTGCCGAGTGCGAGGCACGGCGCCGTCTTCCAGGTGGCCGTCATGAACGGCACGTTCCACGGCGACACCAGCGCGCACACGCCGACCGGCTGGTACAGCGTGTAGTTCAGCATCTGGTCGTCGACCGGATAGGTGCGCCCGTTCATCTGCACGCACACTTCCGCGAAGAAGTTGAAGTTCTCGGATGCGCGCGGAATCAGCTGCTTGCTCGTCTGCGCGATCGGCAGGCCGGTGTCCTGCGTCTCCAGCGCCGCGAGCATCGGCACGTTCTTCTCGATCAGCTCGCCGAGCTTGCGCATCAGCTTCGCGCGCTCCTTCGCGGGCGTATTCGCCCATTTCGGAAACGCTTCCTTCGCCGCGCGCACGGCCGCGTCGACTTCGGCCTCGCCGGCCGACGCGACGTCGGTGATCACGTCGCCCGTCGCGGGATTCAGCGTCGTGAAGGTCTCGCGGCTCTCGACTTCGCGGCCGTCGATCCAGTGCTTGATGGTCATGGGTTCTCCTTGGGCGACGGGCTCAGCCGGCGCGATAGTAGTCCGCTTCGGCGACGATCGTGTTCACGAGCCGGCCGATCCCTTCGATTTCGGTCACGACCTCGTCGCCCGGCTGCGTGTCCGCCAGCCCCTCGGGCGTGCCGGTCAGGATCAGGTCGCCCGGTGAGAGCGTCATGAAGCTGCTGATGTGCTCGATCAGCGCCGGCACGTCGAAGATCATGTCGCGCGTGCTGCCGCGCTGCGTCTCCCGGCCGTTCACCGTCGTGCGCAGCATGAGGCCGCCCGCGTCGCCGATCTCGTCGCGGCTGACGAACCACGGCCCGAGCGGCGTGCAGGTGTCGCGGTTCTTCACGCGCAGGTTCGGGCGGTAGTAGTTCTCGAGATAGTCGCGGATCGCGTAGTCGTTCGCGACCGTATAGCCGGCCACATAGTCGATCGCCTGCACGCGGCTCACGTTGCGCGCGGGCCGGCCGATCACGACGGCCAGCTCGCACTCGTAGTGCATGTGGGTGGCATCCGCCGGACGCACCGTGAGCGACCGGTGGCCGATGAACGTGTTCGGCCCCTTCAGGAAGATCAGCGGCTCGCTCGGCGCGTTGAACGCGAGTTCCTTCGCGTGGTCGGCGTAGTTGAGGCCGAGCGCGAACGTCGTGCGCGGCGCGACGGGCGGCAACCATGCGACCGTCTCCTCGGCAACCACGCGCCCGGTATCGAGGCGGATCGCGCCGTCGCCGGCCGGCTCGGCCGCATGCAGTGCGCCGTTGTAGATCACGCGCGCCGTCTTCATCGTGTTTCCTCCGCAATCAGCGTGTGCCGCAGCGTGCCGATGCCGGCCGCGGCGATCTCGATCGTGCTGCCCGCGCGGGCGCGCGGTGCGCCGCCGGCGACGCCGAGCAGCAACACATCGCCCGCGTCGAACGACATGAACGCCGTCACGTCGGCGATCAGTTCGCGCACCGGGCGAATCAGCGTCGAAGTCGACGCCGATGCGGCCACCGCGCCGTCGATCCGCACGGTCAGTGCGAGCGCGTCGACATCGGCCAGTGCCGCAGCCGGCACGATCGCCGGGCCCAGCGGGCAGAAACCGTCGCGACACTTGAAGCGCACGGCCGGACGGTAGTAATCGGGATGCGGCACCGACACGTCGCTCGCGAGCGTGAAACCGTGCACGTAGTCGAGCGCCTGTGCGGCCGGCACGCGCGTGGCGCGCCGGGCGAACACGACGGCCACCGACGCGCCGATCTCCAGCGCGTCGACGCCGGCCGGCACGACGACGGCCGCGCCGTCGGCCGCATGCGTGTTGGCCGGCTTGATGTAAAGGATCGGTGCCTGCGGCGGGCGGCCGTAAGGCGGTGCGTTCACCGCATCGCCGAGCGCGTCGAGCGCTGCGCGCTCATTCAGCAGCGCACCGTAGACGGTACCGATGGCGACCGGCAACGGCGGCGCCGCGGCGGTCGTGCAAGACAGCTCCATGCGTCATTCCCCTGCCGCGCGTCGCGGCGCATCGTCAATAGTTAATATCTTAAGTAAACAATCGGGTGCTGGCAACCTCGATTACCCTGATACGCGAAATTCAGCACCTTCGGCTGTTAAGATTGATACGTCCCCGTCCACTGTCCACCCCGATGAACCGTACGCTCGACCATCGCAACCTGGCCATGCTGCTGCTCGAGGCCCGCGAAACGCTGATGGGCCTGTTCCGCCCCATTCTCAAGGAATTCGCGCTGACCGAACAGCAATGGCGGATCATCCGCGTGCTCGACGGCGAGCCGGCGCATGCGCTCGAAGCGGGACAGATCGCGCGGCGCTGCTGCATCCTGAGCCCGAGCCTCACGGGCGTGCTGGAACGGATGGAGCGCGACGGGCTGATCACGCGCACGCGCGCGCAGGAGGATCAGCGCCGGCTGCTGGTCAGCCTGACGCCGCAAAGCAGGAAACTCGTCACGGAAATCGGTCCGCGCATCGACGAGCAATACCGGCAGCTCGAGTCGCGCTTCGGCCAGGACGGCCTAGAAGACATCTACCGCGCGCTCGACCGGCTCATCGAACTCGGCGGCAACGCGTGATGATGGCGCCCGCTCCCGCCAGCCGCGGGAACGGGCGCCGGTGCAGCGCCGGCGGTCAGTGCATCGCGCCGCGCATCAGCTCGGTCACGGCGACGCCGCGCGACGTGCGCATGCATTCCTCGACGTAATCGATGAACGGCAACGGCTCGAAATCGATTTCGTCGCGCACGCGGCTGTTGTCGAACACGCGATCGACCGTCGCGAATTCCGCGCAGCGCTGCAGCGCCCGGCCGATCACGCGCTCGAGTGCCGGATCGGGCCGCCCGAGCACGTCGCGCACCACCAGCGGCAGCTCGGCCGGCGCGCACGCCGCGTAGCGCGGCGCACCCGTCATCCCCGCCGCCTCGTCCATCGCGCGCACGATCTGCGCGACCTGCGGCGCCTCGTCGCCGGCCGACACGTGATAGAGATCGTGCGCGAGCGTCGGCTTGACGGCCAGCAGCATCGTCGCGCGCGCCACGTCGTCCACCGACACGATGTCGATGCGCGTCATCGGCCGCGCGGTGAAGCGGCGCGCGGCATGCGCAAGCCGGAACATCCAGAACGAATTCGGCGCGGGCCGCGTGCCGAGCACCGTGTGGCCGACGACGTGCGACGGCCGCACGACGACAAGCGGCAGCCCGAGCGCGCGCAGGCGCTGCTCCGTTTCCGCCTTCGCATGCAGGTAGTCCGCCGCGAGCACCGCGCCCGGCAGGCCTTCGCCGTGTTGCGCGACATCGTTCGCCGCGTCGTCCGCCGCGACTTCTTCGTGCACGATGCCGCCGCGCCCCGCATGCGCATAGGCCGTACCGACGTATACGAAGCGCTGCAGACGCGGCGCACGTGCGAAGCGTTCGGCGAAGCGCACCGAATCGGCGATGTCCGCCTGCAGGTGCGCGCCGTCGGCCGGCGACGCATGGCCGGCGCAGTGGATCACGTGCGTCGCGCCGGCGAGGCGCGGCGCGTCGGCGCCCTGCCATACGTCGCCGAGCGCGCCGACGATCACGTTCGCGTCGGTCAGGCGCGACGCCCAGTACGGCGTCAGTCCCGCGCGCAGCGCCGCTTCGCGCAGCCGCGCGACGGCGTGGCCGCGGTCCTGCGCGCGCACGACGCACACGATGCGTTCGAGCAGCCCTGCATTGACGAGCGCCGTCAGCACGGTACTGCCGATGAAGCCGGTCGCGCCGGTCAGCACCAGCCGCCCGACGTTCGCCGCCGCGACCGGTGCGCTGGCCGGCGACACGAGGCTCGTCCGCCAGTTCAGCGACAACGCGGTTTTCCAGATCAGCACGATAGTCTCCTTCGAAGAGTCGACCGGGCGGCGCAGCGCCCGCGGTTGCGGGCTGCGCACGGCTCACCGGCCGGGCCGGGGCTGACGCGCGCCCCGGCAGTCCCGATCTGGCATACGGCCCGCGATCGCGTCGATCGCACCTCTGGCACGAGGCGGCGGCAGCCGCCGAGGACGGGCGTCCGCGGCACAGGATCGGGAAGTTCCCAGTGTGGGGCCCGATCGCGTGCAAGTCTGTCCCGAAAGTTTCGTGAAAGTGTGCCGATTTGTGCGCGATTGTCGGAGTGTGTCGTTCCGGCCGCGCCGTCAAAACGCTGAAACATCGGGTCGGACCGCATCCCGGCAGTGCCGGATTGCGTCGATCGGCCCGGTTCCGGCGGCGGCCCGAGCGCGACAGATCGACGCGCCCCCGGCCATGTCATCCCATGTCTCGAACGTCGCCGATGCTTGCGTCGACACCGCAAGCGCTGATGCCACGTGCGTTTGCGCGCGCCGCCGAAATGTCCGCGGATCGTCAGACGTCGTTTCATCTGAAACCGCAATGGACTCAGTATCGATTTATTGCGGATTATCGCTTGCGTTTCACACCAGTCTATCTAGACTGTTCAAGTCCAAACGGTCAAATTCGTCCTTTTTTCAGGAGACGATCCAATGCGCCTCACCATTCGAATTAATGGCAGCGAATCGGCAACCCGGCAATCCTTCGCGGTACTGTGGGTGGATACCGACGAGGGACTGTGGTCGCGTGAGGCACATCAGGGCATCGATCTTCCGACTTGGGGCAAGGTCCGCGACGTCGAGGGCGCAATGGCGCTCTGCGCGGCCGACGGCGGGAAAGCCGTATGCCAGTTGAAGGGGCTGTCGTTCGGTGCGACGCAGCGCGAACAGGGCCCCGCCGTGCTTGCAGGCAATCACGCGGGCGCGTGGCGGCTGCAGGCCGTCGATCGCTGCACGACCCAGCCGGAATACCGGGAATTCATTTCCGTCGACCGATAGAAAATTTTTTACATATATCGTCTACGGTTTTCGGGTTTATTCCAGTTTCAGAGATAGTCATTTCGATATTCAGAATTAACGGCGCCTCATTCTGGGGCGCTTTTTATTTTCCGCCATTAAAGAAATAACCGAGGGACGGGCAATTGATCGCATCCCGGCGACGGCTGCGATCAACCGGTAGCGGATGCCGCACGCCCGGATCGATATGCTGCCGATCGCCCGTCGCCCAGCGTCGCTGAAAAATCCGCTCGCGCCCCTCCTTTCCAGCCCCCTTTTCAGCGCTTTGCCGGTCGGCCGCAGCCGCCTTTTCACGGGGCCGGAACATACTTTCCCCACACGGCGTTTACTCATTTATTACAATCGCATTATTCAGACTGACCAGCCGCCGTCCGGCGGCCCGACCCGGCCATTGCATGAGCGTGAAAAAGAAGACCCACCCCGCCGATCCGTACTCGGCCGCGACGAAGAATCCGATGCTCGCGTCGCGCCTGCCGATGTGGCGCTCGAAACTGGTCGTGATCGTCGTGTTCCTCGCGTTCGCCGCGCTGCTCGCGCGCGCCTTCTGGGTGCAGGTCGCGAACCAGGATTTCTACGTCGGCCAGGGCCAGAAGCGCTACCAGCGCACGATCGAGCTCGACGCGATGCGCGGGCGCATCGTCGACCGCAACGGCGCGATGCTCGCGGTCAGCCTGTCGACCTATGAAATCTGGGCGAACCCGAAACAGGTCGCCGATACCGACTATCCGCAGATCGCGAAGCTGCTCGACCTGCCGCTCGTCGAGGTGAAACGGCGCCTCGGCAACGACAAGACGTTCGTGCTGCTCAAGCGGCAGGTCGACGCGGACACCGCGGGCCGGCTCGACAAGCTCGCGATCGACGGCATCACGCAGATCGCCGATTCGAAGCGCTTCTACCCGGAAGGCGAATCGGCCGCGCACGTGGTCGGTTTCACGAACGTCGAAGACAAGGGCCAGGAAGGCGTCGAACTCGCGGCGAACGCGCGCCTGTCGGGCACGTCCGGGCAGCGCGAGGTGATCCGCGACCGGCTCGGCCGCATCGTGTCGGACACGCGCCCGCTCGTTCCCGCGCAGCACGGCGCGACGATCGAGCTGACGATCGACCGCCGGATCCAGCAGCTCGCGTTCAGCCAGCTCAAGGCGGCCGTGATCGAGAACAACGCGATCGCCGGCAGCGTCGTCGTGCTCGATGCGCAGAACGGCGAGATCCTCGCGCTCGCGAACTACCCGACCTTCGACCCGAACGACCGCGCGCGCCTCACGGGCCAGCAGTTGCGCAACCGCGCGGTGATCGACACGTTCGAACCCGGCTCGACGATCAAGCCGCTCGTCGTCGCGCTGTCGATCGACGAGCGCAAGGTCACGCCGAACACGATCATCAACACGTCGCCGGGCACCTACAAGATCGGCCCGGCCGTGATCCACGACACGTCGAACCACGGGTCGCTGACGGTGTCGCAGGCACTGCAGAAGTCGAGCAACGTCGCGCTCGCGAAGCTCGCGCTGAACCTGCCCGCCGAAACGATCTGGAACAAGTACCAGGAATACGGGATCGGCCGCGCGCCGGAACTGACGTTCCCGGGCGTCGCATCGGGCCGGCTGCGCGGCTACAAGCGCTGGCGGCCGATCGAGCAGGCGACGATGGCGTACGGCTACGGGCTGTCGATGTCGCTGCTGCAGATCGCGCAGACGTATACGGCCTATGCGGGCGACGGCACGCTGCACCCGGTGTCGCTGCTGAAGAACGGCACCGACCAGCAGACGATCGACGCGCATCGCGGCCACCGCGTGACGTCGCCGCAAACGGCCGCGTCGATCCGCTCGATGCTCGAGATGGCGGTCGGCGAAGGCGGCACGGGGCGCCGCGCGCGCGTCGACGGCTACCGGATCGGCGGCAAGACGGGTACCGCGCGCAAGCAGGTCGGCGCGACCTATGCGAAGGGCAAGTACCGCGCGCTGTTCGCGGGGATGGCGCCGATGAGCAACCCGCGCCTGATCGTCGCGGTGATGATCGACGAGCCGCGCGGCAAGGGCTACTACGGCGGCACGGTGGCCGGCCCGGTGTTCGCGTCGGTCACGAGCGGCTCGCTGCAGCTGCTCGGCGTGCCGCCCGATGCGCCGGTCGAACCGGAGAAGCCGCAGCCGGCCAAGGCGGTTGCACCGCAGAAGACGGTCGAGGCGCCGAAGGCGGCGGCTCAACCGAAAACGGCTGCCGCGCAGAAAGCCGCCGCACCGTTGAAGACAGCCGCACAGCCCGGCACGACCGTGCCGACGAAGGCGGCGGCAAGCTGAAGCCGCTAGGCGGGCGATGCGGCATGCCGCACCGCCCGCGCTCCAACTCCGTCCCCCGCTTTCATCCCACTTTCCAGGAGCGCCCCGCATCACTTAAGCGTTCCGGCTGCACACTCCTGCAATTCGTTCGCGCTGCGGGCGGTCTTGCCCGCGCACCGTCAATGCGCCGCCGCTGCTACCGGCTTCACCATCCTGCCGAGCACGTGCTCGGTCATCCCGCGCGCGAGTTCGGTCTCGCCCATGAACACGGTGCCGATGCCCTCGCTCGACAGCAGCGCGGCCTCGTCGCCGCTGTTCGTGCACAGCACGACCTCGAGCGTCGGGTTGAGCGTGCGCGAAATCTCGACGATCTGCCTCACGTCGAACACGTCCGGCAGCGTAACGACCAGCATCCCGGCGCGCGCGATATGCGCCTGCACGAGCACGATCGGCTCGATCGCGTCGCCGGACACGGCCGCGATGCCGTCGGCACGCAGCTTCTCGACGAGCTCGCGGTTCTGCTCGACGACGACATACGCGATCCCGCGCTCGTCCAGCGCATGCGCGATCCGCGTGCCGACCTTGCCGTAACCGACGATCACGACCTGCCCGGTCAGGTGCGTCTGCGGCGTCGACATCGGCAGCGCGGCGAGCGGATCGTCGCGCGCCTCGAGCTTGCGCGCGAACGCCGAATGCTTGCGGATCCACGCGAGCGCCGGATCGATCATCGCGAACAGCAGCGTGTTCATCGCGATCGAGATCAGCGCGACCGCCAGAATCAGGCTCTGCCCCTCGGCCGACAGCAACCCGAGCGCGCGGCCGAGCCCCGCGAGGATGAACGAGAATTCGCCGATCTGCGCGAGGCCCGCGCCGACCGTCAGCGCGGTATTCAGCGGATAGCGGAACGCGATCACGAGCGCGACCGCCGCGAGCGTCTTGCCGACCAGCACGATCGCCGCGACCTCGATCACGTGCAGCGGCTCCTCGATCAGCACCTTCGGGTCGAACAGCATCCCGACCGAGATGAAGAACAGCACCGAGAACGCGTCGCGCAGCGGCAGCGTCTCGTCGGCCGCGCGACGGCTGAATTCCGACTCGCGCATCATCATCCCGGCGAAGAACGCGCCGAGCGCGAACGACACGTCGAACAGTTTCGCCGCGCCGAACGCGATGCCGACCGCGGCCGCGATCATGCACAGCGTGAACAGCTCGCGCGAGCCCGTGCGCGCGACGAGCCACAAAATGCGCGGGAATACGCGCTTGCCGACCACGAGCATCAGCGCGATGAACGCCGCGACCTTCAGCATCGTCACGCCGAGCGTGCCCCACACGCTGCCGCCGGCCGCCTGCACGTCGCCGGGCGGCGTGCCGCCGAGCAGCCCCGCGACGGGCGGCAGCAGCACGAGCACCAGCACCATCACGAGATCCTCGACGACGAGCCAGCCGACCGCGATGCGCCCGTTGACCGTCTCGACGAGCCCGCGCCCTTCGAGCGCGCGCAGCAGCACGACGGTACTCGCGACCGACAGTGCAAGCCCGAACACGAGCGCCGCACCGAGGCTCCAGCCCCATGTGAGCGCGAGCCCGCCGCCTAGCAGCGTCGCGACGGTAATCTGCACGACGGCGCCCGGCAGCGCGATCTTGCGCACCGCGAGCAGGTCGCCGAGCGAGAAATGCAGGCCGACGCCGAACATCAGCAGCATCACGCCGACTTCGGCGAGCTGCTGCGCGAGCGACAGGTCGCCGACGAAACCGGGCGTGCCGGGGCCGATCACGATCCCGGCGAGCAGATAGCCGACGAGCGGCGGCATTTTCAGCAGCGACGCGAGGTAACCGAAGATCATCGCGAGACCGAAACCGGCCGCGAGCAACGCAATCAGGCTGACGTCATGGGGCATCCCCCCTCCCAAGTTCTTGTAACTATTTAGTAAGGTTCAAGATTGGAAGGATAAGGGATGAGGCGGAACAATGGCGCGCCGCCGTGAAAATTTCACGTGGTGGCGCGCCTTTGCGGGGTGCAACCCCGGCGAAACGACAGGCGCCGCGCGGGCTCGGCGGCGCCTTGAAGCGGTTCGGACAGGCGGGGCCGGCGCCCCGCCGCCCCGTCAGCGCGACGCTTGCGGGAACCGCGCGCCCGGCGGCGGTTCGGGGCGGGTCGACGGCACGCTCTTGCGCACCTTCGCGACCTGCGCGGCCGTCACCGGCGCGCCCGTGTTGCCCCAGCTCGTGCGCACGAAGTTCGACACGTCCGCGACTTCCTGGTCCGACAGGCGCCAGCCGAACGGCGGCATCGTGAAGGTCGACGGCGCGGTGTGCGTGCCCTGCAGCGCACTGCCCTCCAGCACGACGTGGATCAGCGACGTCGGATCGCCGCCCTGCACGACCGGGTTGCCGGCGAGCGCCGGGAACACGCGCGTGTAGCCGTTGCCGTCGCTGCGGTGGCACGCCATGCAGTTGTCGCGATAGACGGCCGCGCCCGGCTTGCTCGCGTCGCCGGTCTGCAAGGCCTTTGCGGCAGCCGCGTCGTACACGTGCGGCTGCTCGCCCTGTACGCGCGGCGGCAGCGTCTTCAGGTAGCGCGCGATCGCATTCAGGTCGTCGTCGGTCATGTGCTGCATGCTGTGGCCGACCACGTCCGTCATCCCGCCGAACGCGGCCGTGCGCAGCGTGCGGCCGGTCTTCAGGAACTGCACGATCTCGGTTTCCGTCCACGTGCCGAGCCCGGTGCGCGGCTCGCCGCGCAGGCTGGTCGGCACCCAGCCGTCGATCGCCGCGCCGCCGGCCAGGAAGTCCGGGCCGTCCGCGTCGGTCAGCCCGCGCTCCTGCATCGTCGGCGCGCGCGGCGTGTGGCATGCGCCGCAGTGGCCGAGACCCTGCACGAGATACGCGCCGCGTGCGGCCACCGGGTCGGTGTACGGCGCCGCGTCGAACGGCTTCGGCGACGGCGCGAACATCTTGCGCCAGATCCCGAGCGGCCAGCGCATCGACAGCGGCCACACGATGTCGACCGCGCGGTTCTCGTGCTCGACGGGCGCGACGCCGTGCATGAAGTACGCGTACAGCGCCTTCATGTCGTCGTCGGTGAGGCGCGCATACGACGGGAACGGCATGGCCGGATACATCGTGTCGCCGTTCTTGCGCACGCCCTCGCGCACCGCGCGGGTGAAGTTCTCGAACGTCCAGCCGCCAAGCCCGGTTTTCGGGTCCGGCGTGATGTTCGTCGAATAGATTGCGCCGATCGGCGTGTCGAACTTCAGTCCGCCCGCGAACGGCTTTCCGCCGCTCGCGGTGTGGCACGCGATGCAGTCTCCCGCGCGGGCCAGGTATTCGCCGCGCTTGACGAGGTCCGCGTCGGCGGATCGGGCCGCGGGCGCGGCCGCCGGGCCCGAAGCCGCCGCGGGCGCGACCGCCGGTTGCGCGAAAGCCGCGGTGGCCGCGAAGCCGAACGCGGCCCAGGCCGCGCCGGCCGCCAGCGCGCGCCGCACCGGGGAAAGGCGGCGCGCGGCGTTGTGGTTCATCGTCCTCTTCATGCGGTCACCAGCGGGGCGGGATTTTTCAGGTATTGCTCGCGGATCGCGCGTGCCGACCAGTAGGCCAGCGCCGCGATGATCCCGGTCGGGTTGTAGCCGATGCCCTGCGGCAGCGCCGACGCGCCCATCACGAACACGTTGTGCACGTCCCAGCACTGCAGGTAGCGGTTCAGCACGCTCGTCTTCGGGTCGGTGCCCATGATCGCGCCGCCGACGAGGTGGGTCGTCTGGTACGCGCGCGAATCGAAGTGCTTGCCGAACTCGCGCGTCGACACGCCGATCGCCTTCGGCCCCATCGCCTCCGCGATCTTCTTCATCTGCCCGGTCACGTACTGCGCCATCCTGATGTCGTTGTCCTTCCAGTCGAAGGTCATCCGCAAGAGCGGCTGGCCGTACGAATCGCGATAGGTCGGATCGAGGTCGAGATACACGTCGCGGTACGACATGTTCGTGCCGTGCGCGTCCATCGAGATCGTGTGTGCGTAGTAATCCTTGACGGATTTCTTCCACGCCGAACCCCACTGCGGCGTGCCGGGCGGCGTCGCGATGCCGCTGATCGGCTTCGCGCCGGCCTGGTTCACCCACAGCGGCGAGCCGCCGACGAAGCCGAGCGGGCCGTGGTCGAAGTTGTCCGCGTTGAAGTCGTCCACAGCGACGCCGTTGCCGCCCGCGCCGATGAACGGGTTCGTGTAGGTGTCCTTGTCGAAGAATGCCTTGATCGTCGACAGGTTCTGGTACGCGAAATTGCGGCCCACGACGCCTTCGCCGGAGATCGGGTCGTACGGCTTGCCGATGCCCGACAGCAGCAGCAGGTGCACGTTGTGGTACTGGAACGCGGCGACGATCACGAGATCGGCCGGCTGGTGCACTTCGCGTCCGGCCGGGTCGACGTAGGTGACGCCCGTCGCGCGTTTCTTCGTGTCGTCGAGGTCGACGCGCAGCACGTGGCACTTCGAGCGCAGCTCGAAGTTCGGCGCCTGCTTCAGCGCGGGCAGGATGTTCAGGTTCGGCGACGCCTTCGAGTACATGTAGCACGCGTAGCCGCTGCAGTAGCCGCAGAAGTTGCACGGGCCCATCTGCACGCCGTACGGGTTCGTGTACGGGCCCGACGTGTTCGCCGACGGCAGCCGGTACGGATGCAGGCCGAGCGACTGCGCCGCATCGAAGAAGCGCTGCGCCGAATAGGTATTGAGCTGCGCGGGCAACGGGAAGTTGTTGCTGCGGTTCGCCTCGAACACGTTGCCGTCGCCGACCACCTTGCCGCCGACCTTGTACGCCTGCCCCGACGTGCCGAACACCTTCTCGGCGAAATCGAAATGCGGCTCGAGCTCGTCGTAGCTGACGCCGGTGTCCTGGATCGTCATCCCTGCGGGGATGAACTTCTTGCCGTAGCGCTCTTCATAGTGGCTGCGCAGGCGCAGTTCTTCCGGCGTGATCCGGAAGTGCACGCCCGACCAGTGCAGCCCCGCGCCGCCGACGCCCTCGCCCGGCAGGAACGCGGCGAGCTGCCGGTACGGCAGCGCGGTGTCCTGCACGCCGTGGCGGATCGATACGGTCGTCTTCGACAGGTCGACGAACAGCTTCTTGCGGACGTTGTAGGTCAACTCGTCGATCGTGTTCGGATACGCGCCGTCCGGATAGGTGTCGCGATACTCGCCGCGCTCGAGCGCGACGACCTTCAAGCCCGCTTCGGTCAGTTCCTTCGCGAGAATCGCGCCGGTCCAGCCGAAGCCGACGATCACCGCATCGACATGCGGTTTTTTCTCTGCGGCCATCAGGTGCGCTCCCCGTTGATCGAGACGGGGCCGTACGGATAGGGCTTGCCGTTCTGGTTGACGAAATCCATGAAGTCCGCGCGCGCGCCCGGAAAGCCGATCATCTTCCACGCGGCCATGTCGTGATTGCCGCCGTGAACCGGATCGCAGAAGTAGCCTTCGCGCGTGTTCTGCAGCAGTTGGCCGAAGAACACGCCGGGCGGCACGTCGTCGATC
Organism: Burkholderia sp. GbtcB21; assembly: GCF_019091065.1. NCBI lineage: Bacteria > Pseudomonadati > Pseudomonadota > Betaproteobacteria > Burkholderiales > Burkholderiaceae > Burkholderia > Burkholderia sp. GbtcB21. The sequence goes on along the minus strand of NZ_JAGXKA010000001.1, from coordinate 106,459 downwards.
TGCGCGCCGCCCTTCTCCAGCGCGCCGAGCACGGTGTCGCGCGTCGGCGCGTCGAGATCCGCGAACGCGTTGCCGTGGGCCTTTTCGCAATAGCGGTTGACGGCCGCGATGCCGAGCCGGTAGATGTCGCGCGGCACGAGCTTCAACTGGTAGCCGAGCTCGGGCACGCCCTGCTGAAACGGCCCCTGCATGTACCACGTCGCGCCGTGCGCATACGGCGTCTCCATCTGGCGGTCGATGAATTCGGGCACGCCCGATTCGAGCGCGCCGGGGCCTTCGGCATCGGCCGGAATCAGCCGGTCGACGGCAGCCTGGACGAACGCCCACTCCTTCGCATCGAAGAAGGTCGGCTTGTACGGGGCGCGTTCGGCGCTGGCGGAAGCGGCGGGCGCGTTGCCGGCCGTCGTCGCGGATGGCGACGACGCGCGCAGGTCGCAGCCGGCGACCGACGCGATCGGCACGAGCGCGACCGACGTGCGCAGGAAACGGCGGCGCGAGTTGGGTTTGTCAGGTGGCGTGGACATGGTCGGATGTTGATCGTTGGGGATCGGGGGCCGGACGCGCGCATTCCGCATGCGGCGGGTCCGGCACGGCAGCCATGCCGCATGCGGCTGGCCGTCCTGTTCATTCGTGTGTTGCGAACAACCTCGATGCGGGCGCCGGCCGCGCAATGCGCGACGGCGCCTTCATGCAGCCGCGTGCGTTGCCGGTTCCTCCGGCGGCGCGGATCGACCTCTTCGCGGGCCTGATCGTCGGACAAATACCGGCCTGTCGGCCTGGCTCTGCCCGCCATCGCCATGACCGTGATTCAACCTGGACGCCGCGTTTGCCGCAGCAAGCGCGACGCGCACTGGCCCTCTTTCGGGTCCGGCGACGAGTGCCGCGAATTATATATGGAACCGGTTCCATTGCTAGATGGTTCGATGCAATTCAATGCATCGAAAATTGCAACAATTGAAAAATCCGGAACCCGGAATGCGCAAGGATGGCGCGCTCGCCGGCCGAGCCGCACGCCGGGCAGGCGATCGGCCTGCGTCGGGCGGAGCCGACGGCTGTCTCTTTCCAGCCACGCGGCGCAACGCGCCGGTGCCGGTTTGCACCGCGGTCTGGTAGCCTCCGCGTCTCATGAATACACAGAAGAACAAACCGCTGGCGCCCGACGCGATCAGCATCAGCAAATACCTGAGCTACCTGCTGCGCCACGAACCGCAGGCGATCGGCCTGCAACTCGACCCGGAAGGCTGGGCCGGCATCGACGAACTAATTGCCTGCGCCGCCCGCCACGGGCGCCAACTCGATCGCGCGACGATCGAAACCGTCTGCGCGACCAGCGACAAGCAGCGCTTCGCCCTCTCCGACGATGGCCAACGCATCCGCGCGGTACAAGGCCATTCGACATCCGTCGTGCAACGCCGGTATCCGGCCGCGCAGCCGCCCGAGCGCCTCTATCACGGCACCGCGACGCGCTTCCTGGATTCGATTCGGGCGCAAGGGCTGAAACCCGGCGCCCGTCATCACGTGCATCTGTCGCCGGACATCCGGACTGCATTGGCCGTCGGCACACGCTACGGCGTGCCCGCGATTCTCGAAGTCGATGCGCAGCGCATGCACCGGCAAGGCCATACGTTCTTCGTCGCCGAAAACGGCGTATGGCTGACCGATGCCGTGCCGGCCGAATATCTCACGCAGATCGACACGCCGGCGCGCTGAGCCGTACGCCGTTCACCACGGCCAGAACATCGACGCGAGGGATAGCGCAAGCGCCGCGCAAAGCGGCGAGTAATACAGCGTGTCCATCCGCGCGAAACGCGACCCGCGAACCCGCTTGAAGAAGCCGACATAGCGGAAATCGCCGACGGCCCGCACCGCGAAGATCAATGCGAGCGCAACGACCGCGAATGCGATCGTGCCGGGATACGTGTTCCGCCCCAACCAGCCGGCACGCGCGGCGACCACGCATGCGCCGGCCAGCAGCGCCGCCGCGATGGCAAACGTGCCGACGGCGGTCGGCCGCAGCAGCGGCATGCCGTCCTGTTCCGGAATGGCCGCACGCTTGCCGAGCCGCCCGCCAAACGCCCAGTAGGCGTGAACGAGCGCGATCGCGCAAAGCGTCGGCACGCTGAAATACGCGCCGGTCATGTCGGTAAATGTCCTCGTCTCGTTGTCTCGTCGTTTTGCCGGAAGATTCCGGCACGCGGCCCCGGCCCGCGACACGCAAGACGATACCGAAACCCGGCAGTGCGCGCATTGCGACGTCCGGTCGCAACCCGCCGCATTGCGTGCTGCGGTGCAATGCGCACGCATCGTCGTGCCGGCCGCCCGCTTGACTTCCCTCAACGCACTACTACGCTGGTATTCCAGTACTGCAGTCGGCATGCCCCTGCGCAACCGGCCGCACGCGCATCGTTCGCCGCGCGGCGCACATGCACGACAACGATAACGAAGGCCATGGAGGCGACTCATGCTGATCGGTGTGCCGAAGGAGATCAAGAACCACGAATACCGCGTCGGCCTCACGCCGGCCGGCGCGCGCGAACTCACGCGGCACGGCCATGCCGTGCTCGTCCAGCGCGGCGCGGGCACGGCGATCGGCCTGCTCGACAACGACTACACAGCCGCAGGCGCATCGCTGTGCGACGGCGCCGACGAAATCTTCGCGCGCGCCGACATGATCATCAAGGTCAAGGAGCCGCAGCCGGCCGAATGCGCGATGCTGCGGCGCGGCCAGATTCTCTATACCTACCTGCATCTCGCGCCCGATCCCGAACAGGCGGCCGCGCTCGTGAAGTCAGGCGCCGTCTGCATCGCGTATGAAACCGTCACGGCGCCCGGCGGCGGCCTGCCGCTGCTCGCGCCGATGAGCGAGGTGGCGGGACGCATGTCGATCCAGGTCGCGGCGACCCACCTCGAAAGCCCGCGCGGCGGCCGCGGCGTGCTGATGGCCGGCGTGCCCGGCGTGCCGGCCGCGCATGTCGTCGTGCTCGGCGCGGGCGTGGTGGGAACCGGTGCGCTGCAGATGGCGGTCGGCCTCGGCGCGCGCGTCACCGTGCTCGACAACAACGTGAACCGCTTGCGTCAGCTCGACCTCGTCTTCGCCAACCGGATCACGACCGTCTGCTCGAATGCGCATACGATCGACGAAGCCGTGCGCGAAGCCGACGTCGTGATCGGCGCGGTGCTCGTGCCCGGCGCGTCGGCGCCGCGGCTCGTCACGCGCGACATGATCGCGACGATGCGCACGGGCGCCGTCGTCGTCGATGTCGCGATCGACCAGGGCGGCTGCTTCGAGACATCGCATGCGACAACGCATGCGGACCCGACCTTCGTCGTCGACGGCGTCGTGCACTACTGCGTCGCAAACATGCCCGGTGCGGTCGCGCGCACGTCGACCTTCGCGCTGAACAACGCGACGCTCGGGCATGCGCTCGCGCTCGCCGACAAGGGCTGGAAGCAGGCGATGGCCGACGATCCGCACCTGCGCGCGGGCCTGAACGTCTGCAACGGACACATCACGTACGAAGCGGTCGCGCTGGCGCTCGGCCTGCCTTATGTGCCGGCCGCCGGCGTGCTGGCGTGACATGAACGCACGGCTGGCAGCACGCGTTGCCAGCCGTCTTCACGCGCCCTTCGACCGGCTCCGCTTCGACCCGCCGCCCCCACCCATCGTGCGCGCGAGCAGCGGCCGCAGTTGCGCGAGCGTGCGCGTGTTGAGCACGTCCGGCCGCGTGAGCCAGCCGCGTCGCGCCTGATCGACGCCGTACGCGAGGTTGTCGAGTTCGTCCGCGCTGCACGCATCCGAGCCGATCGCGACCGGCACGCCGGCCTTCGCGGCCTCGCGGCACCAGATGTCCGGCAGGTCGAACCGCCGCGGCTGCGCATCGAGTTCGACGAAGCAGCCGCGCGCTGCGGCCTGCGCGATCACGCGCGGCACGTCGAGCTCGCTTGCGTCGCGCTCGCCGAGCAGGCGGCCGGTCGGGTGCGCGAGTATCGTGAAATGCGGATGGTCCATCGCGCGCAGCATGCGATCGGTCTGCGCGGCGCGCGACAGGTCGAAGCCGTCGCGTACCGCGCCGACGACCAGATCGAGCCGGCCGAGCATCGCGTCGGGCATGTCGAGACTGCCGTCCTCGAGAATGCCGGCTTCCACGCCCTTGAGCAGCACGAAATCGTCGAACGACGCATTGATGCGATCGATCTCGTCGAGCTGCCGCGCGAGCCACTCGAAGGTGTTGCGGCCGCCGCCGGCAGGCGGTGCCCGGTCGGTGACGGCCAGGTACGCGAGCCCGCGTGCGCGCGCCGCGTCGGCCATCGCACGCAGGCCGTCGCGGCCGGCCGACGCGTTCGTATGCGCATGCAGGTCGCCGTGGATCTGCTTGCGCTCGACCAGCGCCGGCAGCGTGCCCGCGCGCGATGCGTCGATCTCGCCGCGATTCTCGCGCAGTTCGGGCGGCACGACGTGCAGCCCGATTGCATCGTAGACCGACGCCTCCGTCGTGCCGGCAATCCGCTCGTCGCCGCGAAACACGCCGTATTCGTTGATCTTCAACCCGCCGGCCTGCGCGATCCTGCGCAGCGCGATGTTGTGCGCCTTCGATCCGGTGAAGTAGACGAGCGCCGCGCCGAACGCATCGGCGTCGACGACGCGCAGGTCGACCTGCAACCCGCTGTCGAGCACGACGCTCGACTTCGTCTTGCCGTGCGCGAGCACGCGCGCCACCTTGTCATAGCCGACGAACGCGTCGGCGACCGCAACCGGATCGCGTGCAGTGGCGAGAATGTCGAGATCGCCGACCGTCTCGCGGCGGCGGCGAAAACTGCCGGCCGGCACGACCTTGCCGACGCCTGCCACCGCGCGCAGGCGTTCGAGCAACGGCGTCAGCGCTTGCTCGGCAGCCGGCAGCAGGAAACGCTGCGGTTCGCGCTGCAGGCGATCGTCGATCGCTTCGAGCAGATGCGCTTCGGTTTTCGCGCCGAAGCCCGGCAACTCGCGCACGTGCCCGCTCTTCGCTTCGACGCGTAGCTGTTCGAGCGAATCGACGTGCAGTGCGTCATGCAGCGCCTTCACGCGCTTCGCGCCGAGCCCCGGTACGTCGAGCAGCTCGACGATCGCGCCCGGCAGCGCGTGGCGCAGTGTTTGCTGCAGTTCGCAGGTGCCGGTCGCGGCGATCTCGCGCAGCTTCGACGCGAGATCGGCCCCGATCGACGGAATCTTCCCGAGATCGTCGCCGTTCGCGATCATCGTCGGAATATCGCGCCCGTAGTCGGCAACCGTCCGTGCGGCGTTGCGGTAGGCACGCACGCGGAACGGATTGGCGCCCTGGATTTCGAGCATGTCCGCGATCTCGGCGAACACGGCCGCGCACTCGGCATTGTGGATCGGCATGGTCGGCGTGGCTCCCTTCCACGTGGATGGCGCCGCACGCGTGCGCGACGGCGTCTGCCCGCCCGGCGCCGCATGTCGACGCCGCCGGGCGCCCGTTCGTCATCCTACGCCGGCCGCGCATCGCGTGCAGCGCGTGCAGCACGAAAACGGGATCGGGATTGCGACCACGACCGCGACGTCAGAGCGATGCGCGCGGTGTCGTCGCGTAGCGTCGCTCGTAGACCGACTGGCAGTGCGTGCAGCGCTCGGCGGTCGGGCGCGCGAGCAGGCGCTCATAGTCGACCGGTGCATCGCAATCGATGCATTCGCCGTAGCTGCCGTCGCGCATCCGCAGTTGTGCGCGTCCGATCGCACGCAGTTCGGTCAGCTTCATGCCGATCAACGCATGATCGACGTCGACGAACAGATCCGCGTTCGCCTCGTCGCCCTCGTCCGGCGACGCGCCGGCAAGATCTGCATAGGATTCCGACGCGCGCTGGTCTTCGCTCGTGCGGATCTCCGCACGCAGCGTCTGCTCGCTCTCTTTCAGCCGCTGTTGCAGCATCTGCCGTTGTTGTTGGTCGAGCGCCATGGCCGTCTCTCCTGTTCCGGGTTCCGCGCGGAAAGTGTGGCGCGCGGTGTCGCGCCGGTGCGCGGCGGATAGACACGACCGGCGCCGCCGCGCCCGGATATGCGCCCGGACGCATGCAGCGCCGGATGCATTCGACGCAGGATAAACCCATTGAACACGCGTGTGTTGACCGGAATCAGCGCGGCGCTCGCCGCATGCTTGCGGAAACTGGGGACGGACGCGAAAACGCGCCATCGCCGGATTCGTCTGATGCAAACGCCGCGAAGGATCGCTCGATCCGCAGCGCAACATGACGTCATCGCACGTCAGGCATCGGCACGAACGATATCGAGCAACGCACGCGCCGAGCGCTGCCAGCTGTAACGCTGCGCATGCTCGCGGCCCATCGTGCTCAGCCGCGCACGCAGTTCAGGATCGTCCATCACGCGCGCGATCGACGCCGCGATATCCGGCGGCGAATACGCATCGCAGAACAATGCCGCTCCGCTGCAGACTTCCGGGAGTGCGCCCTCGTGCGACACGACGACGGGGCAGCCGCACCGCATCGCCTCGAGCGGCGGCAGCCCGAACCCTTCGTACAACGATGGAAAGACGAAGCAGCCGGCATGCTCGTACAGCGCCTTCAGTTCGCCGTCGGTCACGTAGCCGGCCCACGTGATGCACGGGTCGTCTTCGCGCAAGCCGGCCGCCCGTGCGCCGAAGATCTTCGCATTGGCGCCGCCCGCGATCACGAAGCGCAACGTCGGATGCGACTCGCGCATCAGCGCGATCGCGGCAAGCGCGCGCACGAGATTCTTGCCGGGTGCGAGCGACCCGACGAACAGCACGTAGCGGTCCGTCTCCAGATTCAGCCGCGACAGCACGCCGGGGTCGGCGTCGATCCGGTCGATATGATCGACTGCGCCCGGCACGACCGACAGGCGTGCGGGCGGCACGCCAAGCCGCGCGGCCAGCCGCGCCCGCGAAAAATGCGAGACCGTCACGATATGGCGCGCGCGCCGCTTCAGGATCGAGAACGCAAAGCGATACCACAGACGGAACGCGAGCGAATAACCGGCCGGCAGATCGAAAATCGCCGCATCGTGAATCATCAGCAGTTGATCGCGCTTCGCCAGCGGCCCGATGTTGCACAGGCTGAGCAAGGTCCGGCCGCGCGTCGTGCGCGGCAGCGTCCATTGTTCCCAGAGCGCGCCGTGGCGGCGACCGGAAGTCTGCGACCGCGCGCCGACCGGCAATGCCGCCGGATCGTGATCGGACGGCACGACCAGCGCCGGCGCATCGTCGGCGTTCGCGATGCGCGCGAGCTCGGCCGTCAGTTCGTATGCCACCCGCTGAACGCCCGTCATGCGCTGCGCAGTGAATTTTCCGTTGATTGCGAGGCCGCGCAACCGCGCGGTGTGCGCGGCTGTGCCGACGCCCCGTTTCGCGCGCGCTTCCTGCAATACCGGTGCGCCTCGCTCCCGAATCGACGTTGACATGATCGTGACTGTTCCGATGGCTGCGGCGCGATTGCGCCGCCGGACACCCCGTTGCGCGGGATGCTGCTGTGCCGTCAGTGTGTCCGCCGCCTGCGATCCGGTCGGTACGTTCGACCGCACAACGCACCGCTTTCCGGACGATTCGCGATCCTCAGAAAGCGTTGCGCCCGATGAAGCCGCGCACGACCGTCAACAGGATGATCTTCATGTCGAACCAGAAGCTCCAGTTCTGCATGTAGAACAGATCGAACTTCACGCGCGCGGCCATCGCCTCGACCTTGCGCGTCTCGCCGCGATAGCCGTTCACCTGTGCCCATCCGGTGATGCCGGGCCGCACGCGGTAGCGGTACATGTAGCAGTCGATCAGCTGCCGGTAGAAGTCGTCGTGCTCGATCGCATGCGGACGCGGCCCGACGACCGACATCTGCCCGAACAGCACGTTGAAGAACTGCGGCAGCTCGTCAAGCGACGTGCGCCGCAGGAACGCGCCGACGCGCGTGATGCGCGAATCGTTGCGCGACGCCTGCCGCAGGACGCCCGGCTGCACGCGATGCACGCGCATCGTCCTGAACTTCAGGATGTCGAACTCGCGACCGTCGACACCCTTGCGGCGCTGCCTGAACAGCACGGGCCCCGGCGATGACAGCTTGACCGCGATCGCCAGCATCGACAGCAGCGGCAGCAACGGAATCAGCACGCCGAACGCGAACAGCCGGTCGAACGCGAACTTCGCCCACAGCTCCGGCGCGGAGCGCGGCGTGGTCGCGAGATTGATCGCCGGCATGCCGAGCACGTCGGTTGCCGAGCGATCGACGACGGCCATCTGCCGCACGTCGGGCAACAGCCGCAACTCGACGAATTCGTCGCGCAGCTCGCGCACGATGCGCTGGATCCGCCATTCGTGCGACATCGGCAGCGTGAGCCACACCTCGTCGATCGCGCCGCCGCGAATCATGTCGCGCAACGCATTCCAGTCGTCGATCACTGGCACGCCGCCGATGCCGCCGGCGGCGGCCGGCGCATCGTCGTCGAATACGCAGGCCGCGACGAACGGGCCATTCGATGCAAGCTGCATCCGCTCGATCGCGACGCGCCCGTACGCGGTTGCGCCGACAACGGCGACACGGCGCTGCCGCGCGCGCGGGTCGTCACGCGTCAGCGCGAGCGCCAGCAGCGCAGCGCGGCCGAGCAGCAGCGCCGCGTCGCCGGACAGCACCGTGCGCACGATCCAGCGTGTCGTGACCGTGCCGCCGCGGTTCATGATCCACATCGTGGCCGCCACCGTCAGCACGCTCGCGCAGACGACGGCCACCATCGTTTGCGTCAGTACGTGCGTGCCGCCATGCGGCGCCACGCCGCCGCGCACGGTGCGCAGGTAACGCGGCAGCAGCGCCACGGTCAACACGCACAGCAGCGCGATCGCACCGCGCTGCGCATCGGACAGCTCGCGCCACGCAAGGCCCGACGCCGCCTGCGCAGCGAGCGCCCCCGCCAGCACGAGCAAGACGTCGGCCGCCGCGATCGCGGCACGCCGCATCGTAGTCGTTCCACCGGACCTCGACTGCATCGTCACGCACCGTGTGCCGGGAAACCGCAACGTACCTCCTGGATGCGGGGGCGCACCGGAGTCGACCGCGCATTCCCGCGCGTGCCGAGCAAGCGGCGATAGTCGGCACGAATCAGGTCGTAGCATTCGCACGCGTGATGTTCGAGGCCGTCGCGGTCGAGCACCGTGATGCGGCCGCGGCGCTGCCGGATCAGCCCGGCTTCCTGCAGGTTGCCGGCCGCTTCCGTCACGCCTTCGCGCCGCACGCCAAGCATGTTCGCGATCGTTTGCTGCGTGACGGCCAGCTCGTCGCCGTCGATCCGGTCGTGCGCCAGCAGCAGCCAGCGGCTGAGCTGCTCGCTGACCGAGTGATGCCGGTTGCACAGCGCGCTGCGTGAGATCTGCGCCATCGCCGCCTGGCAGTAGTTGAGCAGCAGACGGTAAGTCTCGGGCGACCGCTCGAATTCGGCGCGCATCACGCAGGTCGGTACGCGATAGGCCATGCCGCCGATGCGCACCTCGACCCGGTTCGACGCGGCGACACCGCCGACCAGCGTGCCAAGCCCGACCACGCCCTCGCGGCCGACCACCGCCACCTCGACCATCGCACCGTCCTCCATCAGGTGCTGCACCGACATCATTGCCGTCGTCGGGAAATGCAGATGGCGCATCGGCTCGCCGACCCGGTCGAGCATGCCGGCCTTGATCCTGACCAGTTCGAGGTGCGGTGCGATGGTGCGGATGCTGTCCTCCGGGAGGGCATCGAGGATGGCATTCGCCGAGTAGCTCAAGTGAAGATGAAGCATGTCTGTATCCCTTTTATGTCCGCGCCGCGTGCAGCCGCATGCACGGAACTCGTTATCGCCATGCGTGCCCGGACGCTCACAGCGGTTGCGGCCCACAACCCTGAATCCGGCTGCCCATCGGCTTGTCACTTCCGGATTGAGTCGACCGTCCCGTTTCGACACGCCAGCCCGAATAAGCGATTTACGTGCCAATACCCGTCCGTCCTTAATATATGAATCACATTCGATTTAGATCGACCGAATAACCCGCCTAAAACGGAAAAAAGCGTCTCATTTCCGGACACTCTTCCGCGCGACGGACACCGTTCCGCATTCGACTGATCAATTTGCGCACCGGATCGGAGCCGCCGCAGCGGTGCCATGAGGCTTGCCGGTCATATACTTACAGCCTATTTTCAATTGTTTCCGCGATGTGCCGGACAGCACGCGCCACCGCCGCCCCGCTTCACACGGTCGTTTGAAACTGTCTCAAATTTGAATCGGCACACTAATTCCAGGCTCTGTCCGATACCGCACATATCGCATGCAAGCCATTGATTCTTAGAGAAAGTCGCGCAATCCCCGTTTATTTGTCAAATAATGTTCAATGCTCGCGCGACAATTTCCCTGTACGATGCGTGGCGTCGGCCGATTGATTCCCGATCGACATTGAATGATCGACCAGTCTGTCATTCCAATCTCGGATGATTAATTTCATGACAAATGAATCATTAAATCCGGATAACGTTTGCGCCCAATCAAAATCGTCAAATTTGGTGAAATGACGCAATGTGAAATTGGTTGAATTCAATTGCGTGCTAGCCTTTGCGCAGCATCGTCATTCGAATTTCGATGAACACAAGTCCGCACGAGCGTGCGAAATTCCCTTTTCGGGAGTATCGCCGCGACAGTGCGCGCCGCCACCCTACGAGGATGCGCCGTGACTCACCAGGCCCCCGACGTCGTCGCGCACGCGAACGGCATGATCGAGCTTTCCCACAGCTTCGATGCGAACCGGTTTCTCGCGGCCATCGACCGCGACGAGCTCGCCACGCTGGTCCCCCACCTTCAACTCGTTCACCTGGAATCGGGGCAGGTGCTGTGCGAACCCGGCGAAATGCTCGCAGCCGTCTACCTGCCCGTCACGACGGCGATCTCGCTGCAGTACGTGTCGTCCGGCGGCATGACGCTGGAAGTCGCGGAAATCGGCAGCGAAAGCGTGGTCTGCGACGACGTGATCGGCGGCAGCGGCCGGATGCCGTGCCGTGCCGTCGCCTGCCGCGACGGCTTCGTCTACCGGCTCGACCGTCGCGTGTTCGCGGCCGCGTTCGACGCATCTCCGGTGATCCGCCATCTCGTGTTCGTCTGCGTGCGGCTCTTGATGGCGCAGGTATCGCAGATCACGTTCTGCAGCCGTCATCACGTGCTCAAACATCAGTTATGCAGATGGTTCCTGCTGGCGTACGACCGTACGCGCAGCATCGAGATCCAGGTGACGCACAGCATGCTGGCACAGATGCTCGGCGTGCGGCGGGAAACGGTCACCGATGCCGCCGGCGAAATCCAGAAGCTCGGCCTGATCCGGCAATACCGGAGTTCGATCGAGCTGGCCGACCTCGACGGCCTCGAGAAGATGTCGTGCGGCTGCCGCGCGATCGTGCGCGACGAGATGAAGCGCATCCTGTCGGCCGATTCGGGCGTGCCGGCCGCATCGCGTGCCTGACTGCCGCGCCGATTCGTGCGGCGCCTGCATGCGGGGTTAGCGGTTTGTAGGGTGGCGAACAGAACGCCGAGCGTGCGAATGGTCTACTGATGCCGGACTGCCGGGGGGATGTCAGCGCAATGTGCGCGTCCGCCCCAGCGGACGACACCACGCACGCCGGAGCCGCACGTGAAAAACGAAATCAGAACCATCCTCAAGCACGTCGCCCACCTCGAAGCCGCGATCGATTCGATCGGCGACGGGGACGACCTCTACGAAGCGGGCCTCTCCTCGCTCGACACGATCCAGTTGATGCTCGCGATCGAGAAGCAGTTCAACGTCGAGATTCCCGACGAGATGCTGAACCGCAACCTGTTCCGCAGCATCGACGCGCTCGCGGACACGATCGCCACGCTGCAACGCACCGAGCATTCCGCATGAGCGCGCTGCTTCCCGAACTCGCGGCCGACAGCGAATCGCATCGGCTCGACGAGGCCGCGCACGCCGTCGCGCAGATCGCCGCGCAGCACGCGGATGCGGTCGACCGGGACGCGCGCTGCCCCGTCGAGGCGATCGAGGCGATGCGCGCGCGCCGGCTGCTGGGCGCGATGGTGCCGACCCATCTCGGCGGCGCTGGCGCGTCGCTGGCAGACATCGCGTCGGCCTGCTCGATCCTCGGCCAGGCCTGCGCATCGTCGGCGATGGTGTTCGCGATGCACCAGATCCAGGTCGCCTGCATCGTCGACCACGCCGTCGACCAGGGCTGGCACAAGCTGTTCCTGCAGCAGCTCGTGCGCCACCAGTGGCTGCTCGCGTCGGCCACGTCGGAAGACGGCGTCGGCGGCAACCTGCGCGCGAGCCAGTGCGCGCTCGAAACCGACGGCAGCGAATTCCGGCTGCGCAAATCCGCGCCGACGATCTCGTACGGCGACTATGCGGACGGCATCCTCGCGACCGCGCGACGCGACGCGGACGCGCCGGCTTCCGAACAGGTGCTCGTCACGCTGCTGCGCGACGGCTATACGCTCGCGCGCCGCGGCGAATGGGACACGCTCGGAATGCGCGGCACCTGCAGCAACGGCTTCGTGCTCGACGCACAGGGTGCTGCCGTTCAATGCCTGCCGGTGCCGTTCGCGAAGATCGCCGAGGAAACGATGGTGCCGGTCTCGCACATTCTGTGGGCCGCGGTCTGGATCGGCGTGGCCGGCGACGCGTTCCATCGCGCGCACCAGTTCTTCCGCGCGCAGGCACGCCAGACCGATGGCGCACCGTCGCCCGCGTCGCGGCGCATCGCCGAATCGCTCGAGCTGATGCAGGCGATGCAGGCCCGTGTCGACAACGTGCTGCGGCTTCATGCGAATACGTCGTCCCGCTCGTGGTCGGCCGGCATGGCCTGGGCCGCCGAGATCAACACGCTGAAGACCTACGTGTCGTCGACCGCGCTGGAAGTCGCGCAACAGGCGATGATGATCTGCGGGATGGCCGGCTACAAGCAAGGCACGCCGTTCAGCATCGGCCGCCACATTCGCGACCTGCACGCGGCGCCGCTGATGATCAGCAACGACCGCATTGCCGCCAACACTGCGAGCCTGCTGCTCGCGCTGCGTCCTGCGACGCTGGAGAAACATTCGTGAACGATCGCCTCGCCGTGCCCTCCGCCGCCTCCTCTCCCGCCGACGCGCCGCTCGTCCGCGCGGGCGTCAACCCGCTGCGCGATGCGCTGATCGACGCGGGCCTGCTGGTCTCGACCGGCATCCAGGGCCTGTTCGGCCGCAGCGAACGGTTCGAGCGCGTCGTCGAAGCGCTCGACGCGTTCGTCACCCGCCTCGGTGCGGATCAACAGGCCGAAGTGCTGCGCTTCCCGCCGGCGATGAGCCGCACCGAATTCGAGCGCAGCGAATACATGAAGAGCTTCCCGCAGCTCGCGGGCAGCGTGCATGCGTTCTGCGGCGACGAGCAGCAGCACCAGCGCCTGTTGCAATGCCTCGATCGCGGCGACGACTGGACGGAAAACCAGAAGCCGACCTACGTCGTGATGACGCCGGCCGCGTGCTACCCGGTCTATCCGGTCGTCGCACGCGCGGGTGCGCTGCCCGGCGACGGCCGGATCGTCGACGTGTTCTCGTACTGCTTCCGCCACGAGCCGTCGCTCGATCCGACCCGCATGCAGTTGTTCCGGATGCGCGAATACGTGCGAATCGGCACGCCCGAACAGATCGTCGCGTTCCGCGAGACGTGGATCGAGCGCGGCACGCGGATGATCGACGCGCTGCGCCTGCCGAACGCGATCGATCTCGCGAACGACCCGTTCTTCGGGCGCGGCGGCAAGATCGTCGCGAACAGCCAGCGCGAGCAGAACCTGAAGTTCGAGCTGCTGATCCCGATCGAGCACGACGACCGCCAGACCGCGTGCCTGAGCTTCAACTACCACATGGACCATTTCGGGCTGCTGTGGGACATCCGCACCGCGACGGGCGACGTCGCGCATACGGGCTGCGTCGGCTTCGGTCTCGAACGGCTCACGCTCGCGCTGTTCCGCCACCACGGCTTCGACATCGACGCGTGGCCGCGCGACGTCCGCGACGTGCTGTGGGGCACGCCATGAGGTTCGTTTCCCGCGACGGCGAAGACGCGTCGTTCGACGACGTGCGCCACCGTGCGCGCCACTACCGGCCGCACGCGCTGCACAGTCAGGAGATGGTCTGGAAGCAGACCAACTGCTACGTCGACATGTGGCTCGAGGTGCTCCGGTGGTGGGGCTTCAACCCGTACGCGGCGCTGCCGTTTACGATCGCGCTCGATTTCGAGGGCGACCAGTTCACGTTCTTCAAGTTTCCGCACGACGAACTGGAGCGGCTCTACGGAATCGTCGTGCAGGAGCACTCGATCTACGAGCCGCTCGACCAGCACATCGAAACCCAGGTCGCGCGCGGTCACCTGATGATCGTCGAGGTCGACGCGTGGTTCCTGCCCGACACGCGCGGCAGCAGCTACCGTACGCAGCACACGAAGACGACGATCGGCATCGACGCGATCGACCGCGCGAAGCACCAGATCGGCTATTTCCACAACAGCGGCTATTACGTGGCCGAGGATTTCGACTACAACGGGCTCGTCGGCGGCAGTTCGCCGATGACGCTGCCGCCGTATGTCGAAATCGCGAAGCGGCGCTTTGCGCCGCTCGACGAGCGCGCGCTGTGCGACGCATCGCTCGCCGCGCTGCAGCGCCACCTGCGGCGCCTGCCGGTCGTCGATCCGATCGCGGCATTCCGGCGGCAGTTGCAGACCGATGCGAAGACGCTCGCCGATGCGCCGCTCGAACACTTCCACGCGTACTCGTTCAATTCGGTGCGGCAGCTCGGCGCGAATTTCGAACTGTTCGGCCATTACGCGCGCTGGCTGCAGGCCAGCGGCTGCGTCGGGCCGTTCGCCGAGATCCGCGCCGCGTGCGACCGCATCGCGTCCGAAGCGATGGTGCTGGAGTTCCGGCTCGCGCGTGCCTGCGCACGCGGCAAGGAAGAACGCGGCGATTCGACGCTCGAAGCGATCGCGGCCGCGTACGTCGACCTCGTCGCCTGCGCGCGGCAGATCGGCTCGCCGCCGCGGCACGTGGCGCCCGCGACGCCTGCGGCGCCTGCGCGCAGCGATGCGGCGCCCGTGCCGGCCATGCGGTGACGCGCGCGCGTGCCCTGCCCGCGTGGTCGATGCTGGCGACGGCCGCGGGCGCCGCGCGGGAACCGCGCGATCTTCCGGCCGACGGCGACGGCTGGATCGCGGCGCCGGTGCCCGGCACGGTCGCGCAGGCGCTCGCGCTGGCCGGCCGGCTCGACGAAGCGGCATCGCTCGACGAACGCGATCACTGGTACCGGATCGAGCTGCGCGGTCGCGGGCCGCGCGTACTGCGCTTTCACGGCCTCGCGACGCTCGCGCAGGCGTGGCTCGACGACACGCCGATCCTCCGCTCCGACAGCATGTTCGTCGCGCACGACGTTCCCGTATCGCTCGACGGCACGCACCGGCTGACGCTCTGCTTCCGCGCGCTCGCGCCGCACCTGCGCGACGCACGCGCGCCGCGCCGTGCGCGCTGGCGCACACGGCTCGCGGAGCCGGCGGCGCTGCGCACGGTCCGCACGTCGCTGTTCGGACACATGCCCGGCTGGTTTCCGCCGTACGTGCCGGCCGGCCCGTGGCGCGCCGTCGACGTACTCGATCCGGCCGACGGCTTCGTTCCGGTCGACTGCGACCTGCGTGCGCGCATCGAAGGCGACGCGGGCTGGCTCGATGCCGAACTGACATTTGCCGCGCCGCTGCCCGACGCGCTCGCGGCGCGACTGTCGTGCGGCGAACACCAAGCGACGCTCGAACGCGCCGGCGCCGACCGGCTGCGCGCAAGCGTCGCGGTGCCCAACGTGCGCCGCTGGTGGCCGCATACGCATGGCGAGCCGGCACTCTACGAGATCGCGCTGCATATCGGCGACGAACGGCGGCCGCTCGGCTCGACCGGCTTCCGCACGATCGAGATCGATGCCGGCGCCGACGGCAAGGGATTCGGGCTGCGCATCAACGGCGTGCCCGTGTTCGCGCGCGGCGCATGCTGGAGCAGCGCCGCGCCGCTCGCGCTGCACGCGGACGACGCGACCTACGGCCGCCTGCTCGGGCTCGCACGCGATGCCGGCTTCAACATGATCCGCGTCGGCGGCACGATGACCTACGAGGCCGACGCATTCCATGCGTGGTGCGACCGGCTCGGGCTGCTGGTCTGGCAGGACTTCATGTTCGCGAACTTCGACCATGCGCTCGACGATCCCGCGTTCGCGGACAACGTCGACCGTGAAGCCGATCAATTCCTTGCGCGCCACGGCGCGTCGCCGTCGCTCGCGGTGCTGTGCGGCGGCAGCGAGATCGCGCAACAGGCGGCGATGTCGGGGCTCGGGCCGAAGCAGCGCTTCCTCGAGCTGACCGCCGAGCGGCTGGCCGGCCATGCGGCGGCGCGCCGGCCCGACGTCCCGTACGTACCCGATTCGCCCGACGGCGGCGTGCTGCCGTTCGCGCCGCGCGAGCGCGTATCGCACTACTACGGCGTCGGTGCGTACCTGCGCCCGCTCGACGATGCGCGCCGCGCGGACGTGCGCTTCGCGAGCGAATGCCTCGCGTTCGCGAACGTGCCGTGCGATGCGACGCTCGCCAGCCTCGGCTGGCCCGGCGTGCACGAGCCGCGCTGGAAGGCGGCCGTGCCGCGCGACC
Organism: Burkholderia sp. GbtcB21; assembly: GCF_019091065.1. NCBI lineage: Bacteria > Pseudomonadati > Pseudomonadota > Betaproteobacteria > Burkholderiales > Burkholderiaceae > Burkholderia > Burkholderia sp. GbtcB21. The sequence continues at coordinate 89,750 of NZ_JAGXKA010000001.1, read as the reverse complement.
CCGGCACGTCGTGGGATTTCGAGGACATTCGCGACCACTATCTGCAAACGCTGTACGACGTCGTGCCGGACCGGCTGCGGCGCGAGGATCCGGCACGTTACTTCGAGCTGTCGAGGGCCGCGATCGCGGACGTGATGCGCGACACGTTCTCCGAATGGCGGCGCACCGGCTCGCGCTGCGCCGGCGCGCTCGTGTGGCAGTTCCAGGATGTCATGCCGGGTGCCGGATGGGGTGTGATCGACGCCGCGCACCGGCCGAAATCGGCGTGGTATGCGCTGCGCCAGGTGCTGCAGCCCGTGCAGGTGCTGCTCGTCGACGAAGGCTTGAACGGGCTCGACGTGCATGTGGTCAACGAGCGTCCGGCGCCGCTGTCGGCGGCCGTCGAACTGGTCGCGCTGCGCGACGGCCGCACGCCGGTCGCGCGGGCCGGCTGCCCGGTACGGATCGCCGCGCACGACACGATACGGATCGGCTCGGCCGAGCTGCTCGGACGGTTCTTCGACTGGACCTATGCGTACCGTTTCGGGCCCTGCGAACACGACACCGTCGTCGCGACGCTGCGCGCCGACGACGGCACGCTGCTGTCGCAGGCGTTCCATTTCCCGTCCCGCACGCATCCGGCCGTGCTGGCGCGCCGCGAACTCGGGATCGAAGCGTGCGTGTCGCGCACCGGCGATACGTGGCACGTCGACATCGACACGCGGCACGTCGCGCGCCACGTGCAGATCGACGCGCGGGGTTTCATGCCGCGCGACGACTGGTTTCATCTCGCGCCGGGCACGCCGGCGCGCGTCGCGCTCGTTCCGCTGGAAACTGCCGGGAAGATTCAGGATGCAGACGGCGGGCCGCCTGCCGTGGAAATCCGCGCGGTAAACGCCGCGCGAACGGTGCGCGCCACGCAGGCCGGTTGACGAACGCTCGCGGACGCCATGCGCCGCGAGCGCCGCGTTTCGAACGTCAGTCGGACGAACCCGTGCCGCGCGGCCGCTCGATCCCGTACGCTTCCATCCAGCGATACAGTGTCGCGCGCGACACGCCAAGCTCGCGCGCCGAAGCCGCGACGCGCCCGCGCGTGCGCAGCAACGCGGTTTCGATCGCCTCGCGCTCGATCGACTTGCGGATGTCGGCCACGGACGGCGACGCCGCATCGAGACAGTATTCGAGCTCGAGATCCCGCGCGGTGATCAGGCGCCCTTCGGTCATCACGACCGCGCGGCGCACGCGGTTGATCAGTTCGCGGACATTGCCGGGCCAGTCGTGCTTGTAGAGTGCGGTGATCGCGTCCGTCGAGAAGCCGCGCACGCGATGACGCGCATCGCCGCGGAAGCGTTCGAGCATGTGGTGCGCGAGCAGTTCGATGTCCTTGCCGCGCGCGCGCAGCGGCGGCTGGTCGATGCGCATCACGCACAGGCGGTGGAACAGGTCCGCGCGAAAACGCCCTTCCTCCATCGCGCCGCGCAGGTCGACGTGCGTCGCCGATACGATCCTGACATCGACCGGCACCGGATCGCTGCCGCCGAGGCGATGGATCGAGCGCTCCTGCAGAAAACGCAGCAGGCTCGCCTGGCTCTCGTGCGGCAGGTCGCCGATCTCGTCGAGCAGCAGCGTGCCGCCGTTCGCGGCCTCGACATAGCCGATCTTGCGCGCGTTCGCGCCGGTAAACGCGCCGCGTTCATAACCGAACAGTTCCGATTGCAGCAGATGCGGCGGAATCGCGCCGCAGTTGACCGCGACGAACGGGCCGTTGCGCCGCTCCGAATGACGATGGATCGCGACGGCCGTCAGCTCCTTGCCGGTCCCCGTTTCGCCGAACACGAACACCGGTGCGTCGGTGCGCGCGAAGCGCCGCACCGTGTCGAACAGCCGCAGCATCGCGCTGCAGGTGCCGACGATGCCTTTCTCGTCCGATTCGAGCTGTTCGCGGTCGCGCGCGAACAGGCACTCCATGCCGTAAGCATGGCCGACCGTATCGGCGATCCGCTGGTGCGACGCGGGCAACGTGACGTAGTCGAAGCAATAGTCGCGCAACAGCGCGCGCACGTTCGGGGAAGCGGTCTGGCCGACGTCGACGAGCGCGACCCACACGACGTCGCGCATCGATGCACAGGTCGACGCGATGCTGCCGATCGCATCGGCATGGCCGCCGCTCAGGTCGAGAATGCCGCAGGTGATTTCGCCGGGCGTGTTGCGCAGCTCGTTCGCATGCTCGACGATCGACACCTTCCAGTCGCGTCGGGCCAGTTCCTTTCGCAGCATGACGGACGGCGACTGCGTCCAGTAAATCAGCGGACGCTGCCCGTTACCGCTTCCCCCGCCGGCGCTCTTATCGCGCGTTATTGGCATATTCATAACGAACCATCACTTTCTCCACTCCGCGAACCGTTCGCGTGCGCTGCGGCCGGCGGCGCATGGCCGCCTGTCCGCGCTGCGTTTCCGCAGCTTTGGCGAAGATCGAAACTGCACACGGCGAGAGCCCCGGAGGTCGAGCCGGATGTCATCCGGCCTCGTTGTCATCGAACTCGAAGAGAACGCGCGGCCGCGGGAGCCACGACGTTCCGGCTTTGATGCGACGCGCCGTCTGGCGGGGCACGTCGGCAAACGGCAAATCCGTCCGCAGGTGCGTCGCGTCATACACGACAGTCGCGCCCGATGCCGAACCGGATGACCGCCAACCCGCTCCCGGAATGACCGCCGCATTTCATCCGTTCGTGAATCTACACCCCGTTTCGAGATGGCCGTGTTACCAAAAGATAAACATGATTCAGCCCATTACGCCACCGGTCGGCCCGCACAACACACCTTTGACCACTGAAATTTGATTATCTATGACTATTCCCGTCAATCAGTGGCAAATCCCACTTTTCGGCAAGATCGCTACGTCCATTGCCCGCGATTTTCTCCGAAATCCCGGAATAAATCCGGACGTCCCGCTCGGCGAGTCGATAATCGCGGCGCGCATGCCCCGCCGGCACCGCACGGCGAACGCACGCGCCCGAGTCGTCCGTTACAGCGTCGTAACCAAACGCCGGCGCCGCCGGTCAGGTCCGCAGTGCCGCCTCGCGTTGCCGGGCCTGCCGATCGTGCAGGCTGCCACGGGCCGAAACGTCGTCGCCCGGCGTGAAACCGGCGGTGCCGGCCATCTCCTCCTGCAATGCAGCATAACCGTCCATCACGAAGCGCGTGAGCTCGCCGCGGAAACGCGCCGAACCGAAGCATTCTGCATTTGCGCGGCACGCGTGCGGGTCGAACGAACCGCGCGGCAATGCTTCGAAGCGGGCCAGCGCGTCGACCAGCGCGTCGACCGTCTGCGCGCGGTAGAACAGGCCCGTTGCACCGGCGCACGGCCACGCGCGCACCGACTCGCGCACACCGCCCTTCCCGTAAGCGATCACGGGCGTGCCGCACGCCTGCGCCTCGACCGGCGAAATGCCGAAATCCTCTTCCGCCGCGAACACGAACGCGCGTGCGCGCTGCAGGTGGTCGTGCAGCACGTCGAACGGCTGGTAGCCGAGCAGCGTGACGTTCGGCCCGGCAAGCGCGCGGATCTTCGCCATTTCAGGCCCGTCGCCGATCACGACGAGACGGCGCTCCGGCGTACGCGAGAACGCGTCGACGATCAGGTCGATCCGCTTGTACGGCACGAGCCGCGACGCGGTCAGGTAGAACGCGTCCTTGTCCGTGCGCAGCGACAGATGGTCGACGTCGACCGGCGGGTAGATCACCGTCGCCTCGCGCCGGTAGGTCTTGCGGATGCGGCGAGCGATGAAGTGCGAATTCGCGGCCACGCGATCGACGCCGTTCGCCGAGCGCGCATCCCAGTTGCGGATGTAATGCAGCAGCGCCCGCGCGATTGCCGATTTCGGCCCGCGCGCGAGCCCCGCCTCGTTCAGGTACTGGTGCTGCAGATCCCACGCATAGCGCACCGGCGAATGCACGTAGCTGGCGTGGAACTGGTCCGGGCCGCTCAGCACGCCCTTCGCGACCGCATACGAGCTCGACAGCACGATGTCGTATTCCGACAGGTCGAACTGTTCGATCGCAAGCGGAAACAACGGCAGATAGCCGCGGTAGCGCTTGCGCGCGAACGGCAGCTTCTGGATGAAGGACGTGCGCACCGCGCGGCCGCGCAGGCAGTCCCGATCCTCGAGGAAATCGACGAGGCTGTAGATATCGGCCTGCGGAAAGCAGTCGATCATGTGCGCCAGCACGCGTTCGGCGCCGCCAGGCACGACCAGCCAGTCGTGAACGATCGCAATCTTCAAGTACTGCCCCTGGTTCTTCATTCACGTTCGATGTCGGCAGACCGCGCAGTGCGGCCGCCGTGACGTGCCAATTATCGGAAAGCCTCGGCACGGCCGATGTGTGCTACCGCACATTGCGCCGCTGTCGGCGCGCGCATTGCCGTGCAGCATGCCGGCCGCGCGAAACCGCTGCGTGAGTGCGCTTTCGAACAGACCGGCGCGCGCGGCATCCGCATCATGACCATTGCCGCACTGCACGGAACGAACGCGTCCGTGCGGTACAGCGTGCTGAAGGCTTCACGCGAGGACCGCATCATGGAATGGCATTGTTGTGAATTCGAACATCTGAGCGCCGTCGATCTCTATGCAATCCTGCGCGCGCGCAACGCCGTGCTGGTGGTCGAGGACGCACACACGCATCTCGACATCGACGGCAAGGACGCCGGCGCACTGCACGTGTATGCAAGCGTGCGCAACGGCGACACGGCGGAAGTCGCGGCCTACGCGCGCATCCTGCCCGGCGACGACATCGATCCGGATGTCGTGATCGACAAGGTACTGACAAGCGAGGCGTGTCGCGACGGCGATACGCTCGAACGCCTGATCGAACGCGCGCTGACCGCCGCGCTGGCCGCATGGCCGGACGCGGCGCTCCGTACGCACGTTCCCGCGCCGCGCCAGGCGTTCTACAAACGCTTCGGATTCCGCAAGGCGTACGGCCCGTATCTCGAACAGGGCGCGCCGTTCGTCGGCATGATCCGGCCGGCCGATCGCGCCGCCGGTGCGCTGCGTCAACTGCTGTCCCGGGCCGTTTCGACGCCCCGGCCCCGAAACGAAGACGTGCTCGCCGACGGCCGCGCGCACAACCGGCTGCCCGCCGATACCGGAGCCAATCGATGACCCGCACCCTTCGCCCGGTTCCCGAACCCGACCTGCCGCGCATCCTGCCGGTCATCCTTGCCGGCGGCTCGGGCACGCGCCTCTGGCCGCTGTCGCGCGAGCAGTTTCCGAAGCAGCTGATCGAGCTGACCTCGAACGAATCGCCGCTGTCGGCGACGGCGCGCCGCCTGAACGGCATCGCGAACGCGTCGCTCGGCGACACGCTGCTGCTGGTGTGCGGCGAACAGCATCGCATCATGAGTGCCGCGCAAGTGGCCGACCGTGCGGCGCCGGCGCGCATCCTGCTCGAGCCGGCCGCACGCAACACGGCACCGGCGCTCACGCTCGCCGCGCTCGACGCGAGCGCGCTCGCGGACGATCCCGTGCTCGCGGTGATGCCGGCCGATCACGTAATCGCCGATGTCGGCGCATTCCAGGACACCATCGCTCGCGCGGCGCGTTACGCGCAGGAAGGCGCGATCGTCACGCTCGGCGTACTGCCGCGCCGTGCGGAAACGGGCTACGGCTATATCCAGGTCGGCGAGCCGCGCACCGGCCGCCACGGCGGACAAGGCGGCTATTCGATCGGGCGCTTCGTCGAGAAACCCGACGCGACGCTCGCCGAACGCTACCTGCAGTCGGGCGACTACTGGTGGAACAGCGGGATTTTCGTCACGCGCGCGTCGGTCTGGCTGAAGGCGATCCGCACACTGGCGCCCGCGATCCATGCAGCCTGCGAAGCGGCGTGGCGCGCGGGCGTCGCCGAGGATCCGTTCTTCCGGATCGACGCGGCGGCGTTCGACGCCTGCCCGTCCGACTCGATCGACTACGCGGTCATGGAGCGCCTTGCCGAAAGCAGCGAGCTCGGCATCGAAGGGATCGTGGTGCCGCTCGCGGCCGGCTGGTCGGACGTCGGCACCTGGGATGCGATCTGGGAAATCATGCCGAAGGACGATCACGGCAACGTCGCGCGCGGCCCGATCGTGTTCGAGGACACGCAGGACAGCTTCGTGCGTTCGGAGGGGCGGCTCATCGCATGCGTCGGGATGAAGGACGTCGTCGTGATCGAAACGCCCGACGCGGTGCTCGTCGCAAACAAGCACGACGTGCAGCGCGTGAAGAACATCGTCGCGCGCCTGAAGAGCGACCGGCGTCCGCAGGCGAGCGAGCACCGCAAGGTGCAGCGTCCGTGGGGGCACTACGATTCGATCGATCTCGGCGAACGGTTCCAGGTGAAGCGGATCGTCGTCGAGCCCGGCAAGCGGCTGTCGCTGCAGATGCACTACCACCGTGCGGAGCACTGGATCGTCGTGCGCGGCACCGCGAAGGTGACGCGCGGCACCGAGACGTTCCTGCTCAGCGAGAACGAATCGACGTACATCGCCGTCGGCGAGGTGCATCGCCTCGAGAATCCCGGCCGGATTCCGCTCGAGATCATCGAGGTGCAATCCGGCAACTATCTCGGCGAAGACGATATCGTGCGCTTCGACGACCAGTACGGACGCGCCGTCGTCGACGCGCTGCCGGAAACGCGTGCGGTGCCGCTCGCTTCGCGGGAACCGCATGAGCGGGTTGTGGAAGGAGATATCGTGCGGTAAGCGCGTTAAGCGCAGGCCGTGCCCGCCGGCGCGCGCATCGTGTCGTCAATCGATGCCGCGCTGCGACCAGCGTGCCTGCCTCAGCGATTCGCGCACGCGCGGCAACTGCGACGTGTCCGCGCCCACCGTCACGCCGGTCGCGAGCGGCTGTACGACCGCCGCCCCGCACTGCCCCACCTTCGATCCTCCTGCATTCGGGTGGCCCGCGGCGCAGCCGCCACCGCCCACCTGCACCGGCATCCCGCCGATCGCGGACAACCGGTTATCCGCGATCCGGTATTGCGACACGTTTCCCCATACGCGAATGCCGGCGAACCGCGCGCGCGACACGCGGTTGCCGACCACGACCACGCGCGTCACCGAGCCCGACCACGTACTGACGTCGATCGCGGCCTGCTGCGTCAGCGGGCGCGGATCGGTGCGCGCGGTCGCGGTCTGGATATCCGAGATCTCGTTGTTCTCGACCAGCACGCCGGACGCGCCGTAGGTCCGGAAGCTGTCCTCCTGCGCGACCAGAATGCCCGCGCTCACCTGCACGTTGCGCACGATGTTGTTCGCGATCGTCACGTCCGCGCCGCCGACCACCGTGATGCCGCGCCCCCACGCATTGCCCTCGAGCGAGTTGCCGGTAATCAGCACGTTGCGGCTGAGCACGCCGTCGCCCTGGTAGCTCACCACCGCAATCATGTCGTCGCCGGTGCCGCGCACGACGTTACCCTGCACGAGCACGTTGCGCGCGCCGTGCGTGATGTGGATGCCGTCCGCCAGCGTCGCCAGCACCTCGTTGCCGACGATCGCGACATCCGCTCCGCCGAACACGAAAATGCCGCCGCCACCGCCGTCGATCACGTTGTCGAGCACCTGCACGCCGCGCCCGGTCACTTCGATCTTGGTCGATTTCGGCGTTTCCATCCGCGTCGAGCCGGTTCCTGCGAGCCTAAATCCGACGATCGTCGTGCCGTCGCCGCGCATCTCGATCGTCTGGTCGTCCGGCACGGTCGCGATCAGCGTCGCGCCGTAACCCGACAGCACGACCTGCGCTTGCCGAACGACGAGCGAACGGCCGACGATGTAGCGCCCCGGCGCGAACACGAGCCGCTGGCCGGGATGCAGCGCGTCCAGCGCGCGTTGCAGCGCGTCGGCCTGGTCCGCGCCGTCGGGTGCGGGGTCGACATGCGCATCCGGCACCATCGCGTGGATCGCGCCCTGCGCCGCGGCGTGCACCGCCAGCGCGGGACTACCCATCGCCCATACGCCGAGCATCGCGCAGCAGAGACGGGAAAGGCATCGGCGTCTACGCATGCCGGCCGCTTCCACGCGTGTCATGCGGCCTGCGGGCGCACGACACGCGCCCCGGCCACGACGGAAATCCGGCCAGCCGAGCAGTCCCCGTGCGCAGCGCGATCAGGTAGACCGTCATCGGAACCGCCAGGCCGGCGAGCGTGCCGAGCACGAGGTGCGTCGCGAGGCTGCTGACGCCCGCGCGCATCAGCACGATGCGCACGCCGCCCATCACCACGATATGCATCAGGTAGATCGGCATCGACGCCCACCCGACCGCCACCAGCCACCCGGCCCGCGCGGGGGACGACGCATACCGGTACGCAAATTGCAGCATCAGCGCGATGCCGGCGAACGCGGCGGGCACGGCCCAGATGCTCGTTGCACCGCCCAGGCCGTGAGCCAAAACGACCGCCGCGACGAAGACCGCCGCCGTCACCGCGCATGCGGCGGGATCGCTGTGGCGTTCGAGCCAGCCCGGCAACGCGCGCGATGCAACGACGCCGGCCACGAAGAACGGCCAGTTCATCAGCGTCGTCGACAGGATGCCCCATTGCGTCGCCGCGCCGATGGCCAGCCCGAGCACCGCGCTTGCAATGAGCGCGCCGCGGATGCGCGGCGGAATCGGCACCTGCGCAAGCGCAGGCACCCGCCGCGCAAGCAGCCAGACGCCGATCATGCAAAGCATCAGCGCATACAGGAACCAGAACTGCGCAAACGGCCGCCAGCCGATCGCCAGCAGGTCAGCGAGCGTAAACGGATGATTGGTGCCGTGCGACGCCATCGCGATCTGCACGCCGCCTTGCAGGACCGACCACATCAGGTATGGATAGACGATCGTCCGCACCTTCGCCCCGATGAACCGGTGCGGCGCGCTGCGCAACGAGCCGCAGACGTGCAGCCCGGACAGGAAGAAGAACAGCGGCATGTGGAACGTGTAGATCACGTAGTCGATCCATTCGAACGCGGTATCGGGCAGGCCCGCCGGCACGAGGCCCGACGAGGCGGCTCCGCGCAACACGTGTCCGTAGACGACAAGCATGATCCCCGCGCCACGGGCGACGTCGAGGCTGGTTTCGCGTGCGGTCGTAGTCATGTGAGCGGTCGATGCGGCGGCCCCGTCAGGGCCCGCGCGCGTTGCGAGTGGTCATGAGACGCTCCACTCTATGCATGCCGGCGACGAAAGACTGTGGGCTGGGCGACAGTTAGCCGATATCGGGCGCATGCCGGATCGCGGCGACGCGCGCGGCTGCTGGCGACGCCCGTTGCGGGCGCTTCGCGAACCACCGGAACACGACGATCAACAGCACGACCGGTACGAAGTTGCGACCGCTGAACAGGTTCGGAATCCGCAGGATTTCCATCAGCGACACATAAAGCACCGCGTGCGCGCAGCACCAGAAGCCGTTCCCGCTCCGCCAGCCCGCATAGCCGCGACCGAACACCCAGCCGGCAAACGCCGCGTTCAGCAACCCGAACCAGCCCCATTCGTAGAAGTGGACGAAGATGCCCGACGGATTGTTGAACTCGGGGTCGGCGTAGCTGTTCAGGAACAGGTCGAGACTGTCGCCCGAATCGAGCCACGGCTGCAGCGTTGCGCCGATCACCGGGAAGCGCAGCAGCCAGTCGAACGTGAACATCGGATGCCCGCTGCCCCAGCCGAGCACGTTGAGGATCCCGGCGCCGTTGTTCAGCGACGTCGAGTAATACAGGCCCAGGCGTTCGAGCGCGAAATCGAAGATGTTGTCGTAGATGTTGATGTAGTAGGTTTCCCACGACCGGTTGTATTCGTTCACGATGAACAGGCCGAGCAGCAGCGGAATCGCCGCATACGGCCCGAGCGCCAGGAGCCGCGAACGCTTGCGGCCGAACCGGAACCGCACGACCATCAGCGCGAAGGGCAACACCACCTCGATGATCGCGAGCCGCTCCGCAAAGATGAAGCTGCGCAGCAGCGTCAGCACGGTGAGCATGGCCAGGTACGCCTTGTAGCGGTTGAACCCCTTGACCGGCGTCCGGAACACGTAGAAATACAGCGCGACGAACGGCGCCGTCGCCTGCGTGAAGGTGCTCAGGCCGGTGACGCGCCCTTTCAGCTCGATCAGCTCGAACGTGTTCGCCGTGCCGGACAGGAACGACAACAGCACGGCCGGATGCGCGAGGATGCCGCTCATCATCACGAGATAGCCGAACAGCGCGAGCGCGAACACGAAATCGAGCACGCGCGGCGACAGCTCGACCGGCCCGTCGTCCGGCACGCGCCGGAACTGCGCGTCGGTCGCCGCGAACCACGCGGACGCGGTCAACACCAGCAGGAACAGGCCGCCCGCGAACGCGGCGTAGCCGTCGAAATAGATGCGTGCGATCGACTTCTGATCGCCGAGCAGGCCGATCGACAGCATCGCGTACAGCGGCAGGATGAAGATCAGCACGAGCCGCGCCGGATCCTCCCACCAGTAACCGGCGTAACCGGCAGCCCGGGCGGCGCGCGCCGCCCGGCGCACCGTCGCCGGCTGTCGCTGCCGCACGCGCACGCCGGCCCCCACTCGTTTGTTCATGATGTCCGTTCCATCGCTACCCGTGCGCGCACCGCGCGAACCCGCCGGCGTCACGCGTTCGCCGCTCAGCGCGCTGGCGGCCGCGCCGCCATCACGCCAGCGTAGCCGGACGCGGCCTGATGGGTGTTCGCATCCGTGTAACCGTAGTCGTACCGTCCCGGGCTGCCCTTGAAGTCGTTCAGGATCACGCCGCGTACGTCGATATGCGCGTGCTCGAGCCGTCGCGCACTTTCGTCGAGCTCGGTCAGCGTCGTCACGCCGCTGCGCGCGACGAGGAACACGGTCCCGGCCAGGCGTCCGAGCACCAGCGCGTCGGCCACCGGCAGCAGCGGCGGCGCGTCGATCACGACCATGTCGTAGCGCGACGCGACGCGCTCGATCAGCTCGGCGAGCGCGGGTTGCAGCAGCAGTTCGCCCGGATCGGGCACGACGTTGCCCATCGGCATGAAATCGAGGCCGGGCGCCGCATCGCGCTTGATCGCCTCATCGAGCGCGTGCGTGCCGGCGACCACATCCGCCAGGCCCGGCGCGCGGCTGTAGCGAAACCGCTCGTGCAGCGAGCCCTTGCGAAGGTCCGCGTCGATCAGCAGCACGCGCCGCTTCGCGGCGCCCACCAGCGACGCGAGATTCGCGGCGACGAACGACTTGCCGACGCCCGTCGTCGGCCCCGAGATCAGCACGACACGGTTCGGTGCGTCGGACATCGACAATTGCAGCGCCGTGCGGAAATTGCGCAGGCTTTCGAGCGCCGCGCCCTCCGGGGCGCCCGGCGGCTCCGGCGTGCGCGCGCCGCGCCGCCGCGCTGCCTTCGACGGCGGCACGGCTGGCTCGGACACCGGGCTGTGCGGCACCGCCGCGAACACCGGCAGGCCTGTCGACCATTCGATTTCCTCGACGTCGCCGACCGTGCCGGCGACACGCTGCCGCACGATCACGACCGCGGCGCCGGCCAGCAGGCCGAGGATCAGCGACGCGATCACGGCCATCCCGCGATGCGGCCCGGTGGGCGTCTCGGCGACCTTCGCGGCATCGACGATCCGCACGGTGCCGGTCTTGCTGGCCCGCGCGAGGATCATCTGCTGGCGCGTGTTGAGCAGGTTCGTGTAGAGCGCGGTATCGACCGCCACGTCGCGCTGCAGCTGCAGCACGCCCTGCTCGACGGTCGGCAGCTGCTGGATCTGCTTGCGCACCGTGTCGAGCGAATGCTGTGCGTCGGCGAGCTGCGCGTCGACCGCGACGACGGCCGGATGCTTCGGCATGAACCGGGTCAGCAGCTCTTCGCGGCGCTGCTGCAGCGTCTGCACGCGCGTCTCGATGTCGACCGACTGCTGCCGCAGCGCCAGCCCTTCGTCGCTCGTGTTGACGGTGCCGTGCGACGCGCGGAACGCGTTGAAGCGGCTTTCCGCCTGTTCGAGCTGCGCCTTCAGTTGCGGCAACTGCGCGTCCATGAAACGGATCAGCTTGTCGGCCGCCGCGGACTTGCGCTGCGTGTTCTGCGCCAGATACGCGTCGCCGACCGCGTTCAGCACGCGGCTGTCGTGCACGGGATCGGTACCGTCGAGCGTCACGCCGATCATGTTCGACTGCTTGCCGCGCTCCGAGATCAGCGCGTTCTTCTGCAGCCACGCCGTCGCCTCTTCGTCAGCGTAGCGCGTCAGGTCGAAGCGCGCGCCGGGCTCGCCCGCGACGCCGCGCACGAACACGTCGAGCGGCCCCTGCGGCGTCTCGACGTGCAGCGGCTGGCCGACCCTGCCCTGCCATACCGGGCCCGTCCTGCCGAGCAAGCCCGTGCGCTGCAGCGTATAGGCGCCGTCGTTGCCGACGGTCAGCGCGAAACGCTTGCCGAGGAAACGCTTCGGCACGTCGAAGGTCGGTACGTCGATGCGCTCCGTGCCGTACACGTAACCGCCCGGCAGCGGCGACGACAGCCCGTCGGCCGCGTTCACGAACCGCCAGCCGACGATCGGCAGGTAATGCGGCCGCGCGTCGACGGCCAGATTGGTATCGTCGACCGCCCGCGCCATCACCGCGCGCGATTTCAGCACCTCGATCTCGGTCGATGCATCGGTCTTCAGGTCGAACACCGACGACGGATCGCCCGGCGGCGAGTTCGGCTTCGACTCGGTCGGACTCTGCTCGACCTGGAACAGGATGTCGGTCCGGTAGACGGGACGCGCGCAAAGCGCATAGACGGCCCCGGCAAGCGCGCCCGCGAGCGCCGTGCACAGGATCAGCCGCCGGCCGCCGACCAGCATGGTCCAGTAGCGGCGGTACGGATAGGACGGCCGCAACGCGGGCCCGTCGTGCGGGTCAGGCAGGGTCAGGGAGTTCATGCAGGATCAGTCCCGTAGGCGCGACGAATCGCGATCGCGAAATCGGTCACGAGGTTCACGGTGAAATGGCCTTGGCCGTCAGCGCACCCTGCGCGGACGACGGAATCAGCAGGTTGACGACACGGCTCCAGCGCACCAGCGACGACGCATCGACGAACACGACATCGCGACGCTCGAGCGGAAACCGGTCGGCCAGCGCGAACGAGGCCGGCAAACTCCCGTCGAGGTGAAAGACCTGCGGCCGGTTGCCGGGCCCGCGCCGCACCACGTACACCTGCCGCGCGTCCGCCGTGTACTGGCTGACGCCGCCCGTGTCGCCGAGCGCTTCGCCGAGGCTCATCCGGCCGTCGGTCAGCGTCAGCGTCGCCGGACGCGACACTTCGCCGAGCACGAACACCTTGCTGTCGCTCGCCGCGCGCACGCGCACGAGATCGCCGTCGTGCAACAGGATGCTGGTCGGGTTGATGCCCGCGGCCAGCATGGCCGGCAGGCTCACCATCACGGTCTTGTCGCCGCGCGTCACCGACACCTGGGAGCGGTCGGCCGTCGCGGTGAAGCCGCCCGCACGGTCGATAGCCTCGGGCAGCGTCATCGGCATGTCGTTGACGATCTGCAGTCCCGGCGTGCGCACTTCGCCGTCGAGATAGACTCGCTTGCTGCGGTATGCCTGGACGCGCACCGCGATCTGCGGCTTGCGCACGTATTCGCCGAGCCGCTTCGTCAGCACCGCGCGCGCCTGCGCCTCGGTCAGCCCTGCCACGTGCACGAGGCCCGCATAGGCGAACTGAACGCTGCCGCTCGCGTCCACCGTATAACCGGTCGCGACCGAGCTGGCGCCGACGCCGTCGCCGCCGCCCGTCGTCTGGGTCGTCGGCAGGTTCAGTTCCGGGTGATCCCACACCACGATGCCTAGCACGTCGCCGGGGCCGATCACGTATGGCTTCGGCGTGCCGAACAACTGGCGGATTTCCGCGTCGACGCTGGCCGACCGTGCCGCATGCTGCTGCTCGACGAACGCCGGCGTGATCTCGATCAGATCCTCGCCCGCTACGTTCTGAACGCCGTCGAGGCCGCCCGAACCCGATGCATCGGCACCCACACGCGCATTCGCGTCGCGTTCGGCAGGCGCGCGATACGTCATGCCCGGCGCCAGCGCGCACGCGCTCAGCGCGCACACGGCGGCCGCCAGCGCCACGCGCGACAGCCAGCGCGTGCGTGACAGCAGCCTGCCGGCCGTCGATTCCTTTTGCGTCGTCGTTGACATGGTGTCCTTCCGAAACTGTGCGGTAACCCGCCAAACGCGGCGGGCTCCGGCATTACGCTTGCCAGCGCGGCTCGCCATGCGGCGCCGCGCCTCCCTCGTCACCGCACGTCATTCCGTACGATTCGTCATGAACTGCTCTTCGTCACTTTCGTCACTTTCGTCACTTATGTCGCTCGTCTGCATCCTGTCGGCCGGTTTCGCGTGCGCCGCCGATGCGCAATCCGTGCGGTCCGACCCGGCCGACGCGCCGGCCTTCGCATCGTCGGCGCTGATCGCGCCGGCCCCGCTGCAGCGTTCGGCGCAAACCGCGACTGCCGGCATCGCAACCGCGGCATCCGATGCCGCGGCGCCGGACCTTGCGCTTCCCGGCATTCGCACCGCCGCGGAACCGGCATCGCGCGCCCGCAGCACGCTGCGGCGGCCGCTCGTGCCGGGCCGTCCGAGCCGCCCGAAAGCGGCCAGCGCGCCCGCCGACGGCCTGTGGCGCAGCGACACGCTGTACGCATCGCCGTACACGACGTCGCCCTATGCGCAGCCGGGCGATCCGGACTGATGCGATCCGGCCGCTCATGCACGGGCGCGACGGCGCCTGCACCGATACACGATTGGACACCGCCGCGACCGGCGCGTCTGTGAGCGAGCCCACCGAACGCCGATCTTCATACGAAGCGGCGATCGCACCCCGTAATCCGCGCATCGCGACGCGATGCGCGTCACGAACTTTCGACCGATACGTTCGCGTACGGCCGCCCGGCTGCGTCGGGTGCCGACGGATCGGCGACGCGTGCGGCCGGCCAGCCCGGGTCGCCGCCCAGCGCCCGCATGCAGAGATCGATCACGGCGGCCGTTCCCGCCGCGCCGTACAGCGCGTGGTCGACCTGCGGCATCAGGTGCAGCCGCACGTGGCGCGAGCGCCGAAACGCGCACTCGACCGCGCCGAAGTGGCGCCGGACGTCGTCGATGCCCGGATCGAGCGCGCCGTACACGAGCATCGTCCACACGTTGCGCTGCGCGAGTTCGCGCATCACGCCGCGCGGCGTACCGGCACGCGGCTTCCAGCCGACGCGCGCGGCCGCCGCCTTCACCGGCACGCTGATGCGCGCGATACCGTTCGCCGCCACTGCGCGCAGGATCGGACGCAGGTCGCGCCGCTCGGCGACGAGCCGCTTCCAGCGCCGCCAGTCGCGCACCGACAGCCAGTAGCCGCGCACCGAGTTGATCCGCTGCTTCTGCGCCGCTTCGAGCGTGAGCCCGGCCGGCCACACGAAGCGCGCGAGATTGATCGCGATCACGCCGCCGAGCGACGCCGTTTTCACCGCCGCATGCAACGCCGCGTACGCGCCGGAACAGATGCCGGCCGCGATCACGTCCGGATGGCCGATCGCACGCAGCCAGTCCGCCGCCGCCGCGACGTCGTCGATCGCCTGCGGCGAATACACGACGCCCGACTGGTCGTCCGGCGCACCGGGCCCGCTGTCGCCGACGCCGGTCACGTCGATCCGCAACGTCGTCACGCCGGCCCGCGCCAGTGCGCGGGCGATGCGCACGCCGAAGCGCCCCTCGCCGCTGCGCGGATTCGTCGACGTGTTCGCGATCACGAGCGCCGGGCCGACCGGCGTTGCCGGCCGCGTCCCCGCCGGACGGCACAGCACGCCGACCAGCCGGCCCGGGCCGACCGCGACGACCTGCTCCGTCATGTCGCCCATGTCGAGCGCGACGGCCGACTCGCCGCTCCACGTGCCGACCGTGTGCGGTGAAACGCGGGCGACGACGGCCGTATCCGGTGCGCGCCCGACGATCCAGTTCACCAGCGCGTCGATCGCCGCGTGCGGCAGGCGCGAGCGCGTGCCGTCCAGCATCGTCGTCGGCCATTCACGGAACGGATCGCACGTCACGTCCACGCCGCGCGCCAGCAACGCGTCGCGCAACGCAGGCCCGTCGCCCTGCTCCGGCTGGATCAGCAGCATCGCACCGGGCAGCGCCGGCGCGTCGCGCACCGCGTCGCACAGATCGATTGCCTTCAGCGCGTCGACGAAATCGGCCGGGTAGCGATGCCCGAGCACGTTCATGCACGATTCGTCGCGGTGCGCGACGCGGATCGCGGGCGGCATCGTATCGAGCCACTGGCGATGCACGAACGACAGCTCGCGCAGGTATGCACGGCCGCGCACCACCGGCGACAGCGCCACCATCGCATCGACGCGCGGCGACGCGTGCCGGCCCGCGCCCGAGGCGGCCAGCATCGCGAACAGCGCACCCGCGCGGAGGCCGACGAGCGTCAGCGCGGTCACGCCGGCTTCGTCGCGCAGCAGGTCGATCGCGTGATGAATGCTGTCGATACTGGCGGCATGCCGTCCGACGTCGAGATCGTCGCCCGCGGAATCGCCGGCGCACGGATAGTTGAACCGCAACACCGTGACGCCCGCGCGGGCGAGACGCTCCGCGATCGCCCGCATGAGCTTGTGCGTCCACGCGGCCTCGTGACCCAGCGATTCGCACAGGATCACGCCCTGTCCCGTCTGTCCTTCGTGCAGCCACCCCACACAGCTGCCGAACGTTATCGGTTTCACTCGGTACTCCTCGGATCGGTATTTGTTATTCCATGCGCACGCGCGCCGGCGGCTCCACCGGATTGCGCGGCTGCGCGATTCCCGCGACGGGCCGGCGACGGCAGGAAGTCCGGCTGCGGTCTTCCGCCGCGCCCCTGCGCGGCCCGCTCGCCGTGTTCCATGCGCCGCACTGCCCCACGCGCGAGCCGGCCTCGCGCAAGCGCGCGCCGGCCGGCATGCGTGACATTCGCCGCGTTGCACCGGCTTCATCCGCTCGCGGGCCGGTCGTGCTGCCGGTTGCAGGCTTCGCCTGCATCACATCCGCCGCGGACGAAACAGTGCGTCTGATTAGATCATTCGGCCCGATCGGCCTTCGGTGCGCCAGCTTACAAATGCATTCATCACCGCGGCGATACAACACGGCGCGCACTTTCGCGATTCGTTCCGCCCGTGCGAATGGAATCCGCGAACGGTAGGCTCGCGAACAATGCGTCGCCGCGCGGCCCGTATCATGGCCGCCATACGATGTGACGTAGCCGTGCCGGCCTCGCCGGAACGGGTCGCGAATCCTCGCAGCCGGGTCAGCGCCGACCGGCCGCGCATCCGCACGGCAGCACGCAACCCGCCGCCATGCGATACCCAACGGCGCCGACCGAGCGAATGTCAAACCTCAAGAAGAACTTCCTGCTGCTGCTGACGCTGCAGATTTCGATGTATGCGGTGCCGCTGCTGATCGCGCCGCTGCTGACGCACGCGCTGGGCCCGGAAGGCTATGGCCAGCTCGCGTTCTCGCTCGCGGTCATCGCGTATCTCACCAACTGCACGAGCTACAGCTTCGACCTGACCGCGACACCGCGCATCGCGCTCGCCCGCGACGACCGCGCCGAACGCTCGCGCATCTTCTGGGCGACGCTGTACGCGCAGATCGGGATAGCGGCCGTCTGCTTCGTCGTGCTGGTGGTGCTGACGCTCGTGATCGGGCGCTTCGGCGAGGATCGCGACCTGCTGCTGATCGGGTTCGGCATGGTCGCCGGCGTGGCATTCACGCCCGGCTGGTATTTCCAGGGCATGGAGAAGCTGCGCGCGCTCAGCCTGATCCTGTTCGTCGGCCGCGTGCTGAGCCTTCCCGCGATGTTCGCCGTCGTGCACAGCCCGGCGGACATCGATCGCGCGATGATCGTCAACGCCGCCGTGCCGCTGCTGTCGGCGATCGCGCTGGCCGTCTACCTGTATCTCCATCGAGAAATCGACTTCGTGCGCGTCGGCGTTGCCGACATTGCCGAATCGCTGAAAGGCGGCTGGCAGGTGTTTCTCGCATCCACGTCGATCGCGTTCTACGCATCGACCAACACCGTGCTGCTCGGCTTCGTGTCGGGCAACGTCGCGGCCGGCTACTTCGCCGCCGGCGACAAGCTGATCCGCGCGGCGCTCAGCATGCTCCAGCCGCTGAAGGCCGCCACCTATCCGCGCATCAGCTACCTGATGCGGCATGCGCGCAACGACGCGTTCTCGTTCCTGCGCAAGCTGTTCGTCGTGCAGGTCGTGATGGTGCTCGGCATCTCGCTGGTGATTTTCTTCGGTGCGCCGCTGGCGGTGCGCATCCTGTACGGCCCGTCGTACGAACCGACGGTTCACGTGCTGCGCTGGATGGCGTTCATCCCGTTCATGGCCGGCATGACCGACCTGTTCGGCGTGCAGACCATGCTGCCGCTCGGCATGAAGACGGCCTTCACGCGCATCCTGATGTCGTCCGGTATCCTGAACATCGTGCTGCTACCGGTGCTCGCGAAGTATTTCGCCGAACTGGGCGCCGCCGCCGCCGTGCTGCTCGCGGAGGCCGCGGTTGCCGCCGCGCTCGCGGCCGTGGTCTATCGCGCCGGCATTCCGCTGCTCGGCAGCTCCGTTGCGCGCCGCTAGCATGCGGCCGCATGACGGCGCGGCGCGGGCCGCCCGCGCCGGAAGACTCGAACCCGCTTCACCGGGGAGCTGCTCATGGCAGACCTGACCATTGCAATCTGCAACTACAACCACGGCGCCTATCTGCGTGCCGCGATCGACTCCGCGCTCGCACAGACCGCGGACGGCATCCGCGTGCTGGTGATCGACGACGGATCGACCGACGATTCCCGCGACATCATCCGCTCGTACGGCGAGCGCATCGCGGCGGTCTTCCAGGAGAATCGCGGCCAGGTCGCCGCGTACAACCGCGCGCTCGAGCATGTCGCGACCCGATACGTGATCCTGCTCGATGCGGACGACCTGCTCTATCCCGACGCCGCCGCCCGCGTGCTGGCCGCGTTCGCGGCCGGCGACTTCGTGAAGGTGCATTTCCGGCTCGACGTGATCACGCGCGAAGGCGCCGCAACCGGCGTCACCGTCCCGCAGTCGGGCGTCGACACGGATTGCGGGCGCCTGCTGCGCGCGGGCTGGCTGTATCCGTCGCCGCCCGCGTCGGGCAACGCGTACCTGAGCGACGCGCTCCGGCGCATCTTCCCGGTGCCCGTCACGGCCGACAACCTGCACGGTGCCGATTTCTATGCGATCTACGGAATCGCGCTGCTCGGCGCCGTCCACATGATCGACGCGCCGCTTGGCGGTTATCGCGTTCACCAACCGGCCGCACACGCCGCCGGCGACGCGAACCGCGATACCGCCGATCTCGCGTTCGCCAATGCGGAAGACGCAGCCACGGGGGCGTCGAAGGCTGAACGCCGATGGTCGACGCTGCGCACGATTGCCCGCTCGCGGCTTCACGAAGCGCTGCCGAGCGAACCGTTCGATTTCTCGATCGAAAAGGCCCGCTTCGCGAGCACGCTGTACCGTGCGCCGCTCGCGCGCCGCTGGCGCTGGTTCCTGTCCGATTCGGGCCGTTACTGGCATACCGTGCTGCGCAATCCGTTCTGGCGCCCGTTCAAGAAACTGGCCGTCGCCGGGCTGTCGCTCGCATGCCTGCTGCCATCGTCGACGCTCAGCGACCGCGCGATCCGCTACATCGCCAATCCGCTCGCACGCGCACGCAAGTCGTCCGATCCGCGCACCGCACGCGATCCAGGATCCCGTACCGCCGGATGACGGCAGGCTCCGTCGATTCGATGCGCACGCAACGAACCGCACCTGCTGCTTCGCCACACTCCCTGCGCAAACGCCCATACGCAGGCACTTCTTACCCTGCTGCACAGCCGCAATCGGGAACGATGACCGTCTTTTCGTCGCATCGCGCGACCGTACCGAATAAAGATCGTACGTATCGGTAGAAACACCGATGCTGTAGTCGAACTACATTCATACCATTAGTCGCTGCTGAGAGTCGCTACATCCGATTCGGCAGCGTCGGACGGCCTGCGCGTCGCCGCCCGCGTTGACCGGTCGAGCCCAACCGGCCGTAACGATTCCCCGCCTGGCCTGGCATGCCGACGCGCAACCACCCTGCATCGCCAGCCGAATGCGTCCGGTGCGAATCCACCGGACGTGCGCAGCTCCAGACATCATCCGAACAACGAGCAATACGATCATGGAGAGCAACATGCGGGACAAACTCTGGCCGGCCGTCGTGCTGGCAGCGACCCTCTGCACCACCGCCTACGCGGGCAACGCCGATTTCAACTCGCAGGGCGACGCCGCCGACGCATTTGCGTCGGCCGCCGCGCAACGGCGCGCCGACCTGCTCGTGCGCAAGATGACGCTCGACGAAAAAATTCAGTTCATTCATTCGCAATACGAAATGTCGAAGGTGCCGGGCGGCGGCGCCGGCTACATCCAGGGCGTGCCGCGGCTCGGCATTCCCGATCTCAACATGGTCGACTCGGCGACCGGTTCCGGCAGCACGTCGCAGGCCAGCACGACGTTTCCCGCGACGATCGCCGTCGCCGCGAGCTGGGATCGCCGCCTGTCGTACGACTTCGGCAAGCAGGTCGCGATCCAGTTGCGCGCGCAAGGGTTCGGCATGGGCCTCGCCGGCGGCACCAATCTCGCGCGCGAACCACGCGGCGGCCGCCTGTTCGAGTATCTCGGCGAGGATCCGCTGCTCGCTGGCGACCTGCTCGCCGAACGCACGCTCGCGACGCAGCGGCAGAAAGTCATCGCGACCATCAAGCACTACGCCGGCAACGAACAGGAGCACGGCCGGATGGGCGGCAACACGCAGATCGACGAACGCACGCTGCGTGAACTGTACCTGCTGCCGTTCGAAATCGCCGCGAAGCGCGGGCGGCCAGGCAGCGTGATGTGCAGCTACAACCGCCTGAACGGCACGTATGCGTGCGAGAACAATCACCTGCTGAACGACGTGCTGAAGAACGAATGGGGCTTCCAGGGCCAGGTGCAGTCCGACTGGGGCGCGACGCACAGCACCGCCGCCGCGATCAACGCCGGGCTCGACGAGGAAGAAGACGTCGGGCCGAGCGTGTACCTGACGCCGGCGGCCGTCAAGCAGGCGATCGCGAACGGCTCGGTATCGACCGCGCGCCTCGACGACATGGTGCGCCGCAAGCTCGCCGTGATGATCCGCGTCGGCGTGATGGACGATCCGGCCAAGGGCGGCGGCACGATCGATTTCGCGGCCGCGAACCGGTTCGCGCAAGCCACCTCCGAGCAGTCGATCGTACTGCTGAAGAACGACGGCAACCAGTTGCCGCTTGCCGCGTCCGCGCTGTCGCGTATCGCCGTGATCGGCGGCCATGCCGATGCGGCCGTGCTGTCGGGCGGCGGCTCGGGCAACACGCGCGATCCGGTGACGGGTTCGTTCGCGGGCTGCGGCGGCCTGACGTTCGGGTCGTCGACGGGATGCAGCTGGTGGCGCAATCCATGGCTGAAGGTCGACGTGCCGATCGTCGCGGCGATCCGCGCGCTCGCGCCGGCCGCGCAGGTCACGTACGCAGGCAACAGCGACCAGCAGTCGCCGTTCCGCGCGTACACGCAGCAGGAGATCGACCAGGCCGCCGCGCTCGCGGGCCGTTCCGACGTCGCGATCGTCGTGGTCGCGCAGCCGTCTGGCGAGGATTTCGGCGAACTGCAAAGCCTGAGCCTCGCGAACCCGTCGAACCAGGACGCGCTCGTCGAAGCCGTCGCGCGCGCGAATCCGCATACGATCGTCGTCGTCCAGAGCGGCAATCCGGTGCTGATGCCGTGGAAGGACCGGGTGTCCGCGATCGTCGAGGCGTGGTATCCGGGCGAAGCCGGCGGCAAGGCGATCGCGAACGTGCTGTTCGGCGCCGTCAATCCGTCCGGCAAGCTGCCCGTCACGTTCCCGGCGCGCGACCAGGATTCGCCGACGTGGGGGCAAAACGGCGCGTTCGACAACGATCCCGTCTACGCGGAGAAGCTGAACATGGGCTATCGCTGGTATGACGCGCGCAACATCAAGCCGATGTTCGAATTCGGCTACGGGCTGTCGTATACGCACTTCGCGTATTCGGGGCTGTCGGTGTCGCGGCAATGGGACGGCTCGCTGAGCGTCGCGTTCACCGTGCGCAACGACGGGCGCGTCGCCGGTGCGGAAACGCCGCAGGTCTATCTCGGCGTGCCGTACAAGGACGAGCCGCCGAAGCGGCTGGTCGGCTGGGAGAAGATCCGGCTGAATCCGGGCGAGGCGCGGCATGTTCGCGTCACGGTGTCGCCGCGGATGCAGAGCGTGTGGGATACGTCGCGCAACGGCTGGCGCGTCGTGCCGGGCGGGACGGTGTATGTCGGCGCGTCGTCGCGCGATATCCGGCTGCAGGGTAACTGAGCGGCGATGAACCGACGGGGGCGCCGCACATGACGTGCGCGGCGCCCCCGCATTTGCTCATCTGCCGACGATCTTCAGCGGAACCGTTCAATCGGCGCGCTGCTCCGGTCGGGCCGAGCGACAGATTTCGGCAAGCACATCGAGACCACGCGCCGGCTCGCGCACAAACGGATTCGACTCGTCCCATGCGTAGCCGGCCAGGATCGAGCAGATCATCCGTTTGACTTCCGGCGCCTTGTCCTCGTGGAAGACGATGTCCTGCAGATCGCCGGAATACCAGCGTTCGACGAATGCGCGGAACGTATCGATTCCCTTGCGCAGCGGCGTGCCGTAGTCGCGCTGCCAGTCGACCGTCTCGCCGCGCAGGTGGCGCTCGAGCGTCGCGACCGCCAGATGGGACGACCGCAGCGCGATCGTCACGCCCGACGAGAAGATCGGGTCCAGGAACTCGCCCGCATTGCCGAGCAACGCGTAACCGGGACCGTGAAGGCGCTCGACGTTCGACGCGTAGCCGCCAATGTGCCGCACCGGCATCACGAACGGCTTGCTGCCGACGAGGCGCGCCAGCGTGGGTTCGGTCTGCAGCAACTCGCGCAGCAGTTCTTCGCGATGCGTGTCCGGCACGTCGAGGAAAGCGGCCTCCGCCACGCAACCGACCGACGAGCGTCCGTTCGTCAGCGGAATCATCCAGAACCACACGTCGCGCCGCTCGGGGTGCACCGCGATGCAGATCTTGTCGCGATCGGTCGATCCCGCGGGCAAGCGATCCTCGACGTGCGAGAAGATCGCCGCGCGCATCGGCAGCCGCGTCGGCGCCTCGAGATCGAGCAGGCGCGGCAGCACCCTGCCGAATCCGCTTGCATCCAGCACGAACGACGCGTGCACGCGGTAATCGCACCCGGCTTCGTCCACGACCTCGAGCGTCGGGCGATCGCCCGGCACAAACGCGCGCACCGTGTGGCCGAATCGCACGTCGGCACCTTGCCGAGCCGCGCAGCGAATCAGCACGTCGTCGAACGTGGCGCGCTCGACCTGATACGCCGTCCCCCATCCTTCCGTAAACTTCTCGCGAAAATCGAACGACGACATCCGGTCGCGATGCACGAAGTACGCGCCGTTCTTGAACTGGAACCCTGCCTCGACGACCGCCTGCAGCATGCCGGCCTCGTCGAGATAATCCATGCTCTGCGGCAGCAGGCTTTCGCCGATCGAGAAGCGCGGAAAGTGCTGGCGCTCGAGCACCAGCACCGACCGTCCGGCCTTGCGCAACAGCCCCGCTGCAACCGCGCCGGCAGGTCCTGCGCCGATGATCGCAACGTCGACCGATTCCGATTTCATTTCATTCATGCTTGCCTTCCATCCCGGTTCATCGGGCAGGTTGATTCTTTACGCCGCAATTCGGCGATGCAAACTACAATAACCGTTCAACAAAAGATACCAACGAAAGGCACATGACCGCTTATCGCACGCGCACGTCCACTTACGTTCCCGAAACCGCATTCGGCATCTGGTTTCTTCGCACGCACACCTGGGAACATCATGTGCTTCGCGTGGCCATCAACGACCTGAAGCGGCTCGTCGCGGCGCCGTTGCCGAAATCGCCCGTCATCCTCGATGCCGGCTGCGGACAAGGCAAGTCGTTTCGCTTGCTGAACGACGCGTTCGCTCCCGGCAAGATCGTCGGGATCGACTGCCACGACGAATCGCTTGCGCACGCGTCGGAAGCAGCCCGGCATTGCGGTGCCCCCGTCGAATTGCGGCATGCCGACTGCGCGAGCATTCCGCTCGCCGACGCAAGCGTCGACGTCGTTTTCTGCCACCAGACCTTCCATCACCTCGTCGAACAGGAACGTGCGCTGGCCGAGTTCCATCGCGTGCTGAAGCCGGGCGGCGTGCTGCTGTTCGCCGAGTCGACCGATGCCTATATCAAGTCGTGGGTCATCCGGCTGTTGTTTCGACATCCTATGCAGGTTCAGAAAAGCGCGGACGGCTATCTCGCGATGCTGCGTGAAACCGGCTTCGCGTTCGACGCCCGAAACGTGTCGTTTCCGTATCTGTGGTGGAGCCGCGCGAAAGACTTCGGCCTGCTCGAACGCATCGGCCTGCACCGCCCGAAGCCCGGCAAGCGTCGCGAGACGCTCGTCAACGTCGCCGCACGCAAGCCGGCCTGAACGGGGCCCGCCATCGGGCGGCCCTCGTTCAGGCTCGCCCGCCGCGCGTCAGTGTTTCAGCGTCACGACCTCGCCCGTCAGCGCCACGCCAGCCACGAATGCGCCCGCACCGCAGGTAAAGTCGGTCGTACTGCTGCGCAACACGTTCCGATAGTTGCTCTTGATCCCGACGACAGCGTTGCCGCCCTCCTTCCGCGCTCGCGCCTGAAGCTCGAGCGCCGCCGACAGGAACACGTGCTGGCACGCGGCCTCATCGCTCTTGCCGAACGCGTTGGTCTTCTTGTTGGTCGCGAAGGTGCCGTACGACTTGACGATCTTCGGGTGCGACTGATCGCCGAAATAGAGCGCGACATCGCCGCCGAGCGTGTCGCCCTCGCTCGTCATCGCGCTCTCGATCGGATAGTTGCCGACAGAATCGCGCGCATGAGCCTGCGACATCGCCAACGTGCCGATGAGCAGCGAGAATGCAATCCGGTATTTCATGCCGTCCTCCGTGTCATTGCTTGTCGAGCAGCACGACGTCGCCGGACACCGCGATCGCGCCGGCGCTGCCGCTCACGCCGCAGGTGTACTCGGTCGTCGAATCGGAACGCTTGTCGTGAAAGCGCGTCGTCACGTTGATGACCGCATTCCCGCCATGATTCTTCGCATATTCGCGCAGACGGTCCAGCGCCGTGCTCAACGCCTGTTCGCACGTCGGCTGTTCCGCTTCGGTCGCACGCCGCACGCGCACCGACTCCGAACGCGGGCCGATGCTGGTCTTCACTGCCGGATGAGCTTGCGCTCCGAAATACAGGCTGACACCCGACGCATCCTGCGCCGTCGCCGACGCGGGCAGCGGCAGCGAACGAACCACGGTGCCGCAGCCCGTCAACAACGTCGCCGCGATCAGCATGCCGGCCAGATGTGCTTTCTGCTTCATTGTTCTTGTCCTCTCAGCTCAGTAGGTTCACTTCAATCGCCTTTCCAGGCATCCAACAACACACTTGCGCAGCTCCCGCCGAACCCGAACGAGATCGACAGCGCGCGCTCGATCCGCGCGGTGCGTGCTTCGCGCACCAGCGGCATCCGTCCGAGCGCCGGATCGGGCTCGCCCTCGACCGCCGTGCCGGCAACGAAGCCGTCACGCATCATCAGGATCGTGTAGATCGCCTCGTGCGCCCCGCTCGCGCCGAGCGGATGACCGGTCATGCCTTTCGTCGACGAAAACGGCGGCACGTGGCCGCCGAACACGTCGGCAAGCGCCTTCAGCTCCTCGACATCGCCAAGCGATGTCGACGGTGCGTGCGTGTTCACGTAATCGGGCAGTCGTCCGCCGCCTTCGATCGACATGCGCATCGCACGCGCGATCCCCGCTGCGTGCGGCGTGGCCATGCCCGCGCCATCCGTACTCTGGCCGAACCCGGTCAGTTCCGCGTAGATTCGCGCGCCGCGCGAGCGTGCATGGTCGAGCGACTCGAGCACGAGGATGCCCGCCCCCGACGCGATCACGAAGCCGTCGCGGCCGCACGCGTATGGCCGCGACGCCTGCGCCGGCGTGTCGTTGTAACCGGCCGACAATGCGCCCATCGCGTCGAACATCAACGTCATGTTGTCGTGGAGCGCCTCGCTGCCGCCCGCGAGCACGATGTCCTGACAACCCGACCGGATCAGCTGCATCGCATGCCCGATCGCCAACGCACCGCTCGTGCACGCGGAAGACGGCGAATAGGACACGCCCTCGATGCCGAACAACTGCGCGACGCACGCCGACGCCGTGCTGCTCATCGCACGCGGGACGATATAGGGCGGCGTCTTGTCGATCCCGCGCTGCGCCGCGATCGCCATCGCGTCGTCGTAGTCGGCCATCGAGCCGATGCCCGAGCCGATGATCGCGCCGGCGCGCGGCGAGCGCAGCGTCGCGGGATCGAGCCCGGCATCGCGGAGTGCCGCGGCCGCGGCATGCGCGCCGAAGCGGGCGGTATCGCCCATGAAGCGTTCGTGCTTGCGCGCGAACGGCGCAGCCGCATCGACACTGGCGACGCCCGCGACCTGGCTGCGGAAACCGCGTGCACGCCAGCGGTCGACGCGACGGACAGCGGAGCGGCCGGCACGCAGCGCGGCCGACACGTCGTCGAGCGAATTGCCCAGACACGACACGATGCCGAGCCCCGTGACGACGACGCGCGCCGGCGCGTAACCGGCTGCGCTCACGCGACGCCCCTGCGGAAGATCAACGACGTGTTGATCCCGCCGAAGGCGAAGTTGTTGCTCATCGCGAACTCCGCGTCGATCGCGCGCGCGCCGCCGACGATGTAGTCGAGCGAAGCGCAAGCCGGATCGACGTTATCGAGGTTGAGCGTCGGCACGTACCAGTTGCGCTTCATCATCTCGATCGTCCACCACGCCTCGAGCGCGCCGCACGCGCCGAGCGTATGACCGACATAGCTCTTCAGCGAACTGATCGGCATGTTTTCGCCGAACACCGATGCCGTCGCATGACTCTCGGCGACATCGCCGCGATCGGTCGACGTGCCGTGCGCATTCACGTACGCGATCGCCGCCGGATCGAGCGACGCGTCGCGCAGCGCAAGCCGCATCGCGATCGCCATCGTTTCGGCGGTCGGCTGCGTAATGTGTCCGCCGTCCGAATTGCAGCCGAAGCCGACGATCTCGGCATGGATCGTCGCGCCACGCGCGAGCGCATGTTCGTATTCCTCGAGCACCAGCGTCGCTGCCCCTTCCCCGACGACCAGACCGTCGCGGCCGACGTCGAACGGCCGCGGCGTCAGTGCGGCGGCATCGTTGCGCGTACTGGTGGCATACAGCGTGTCGAACACCGCGACGGCCGGCCCCGACAACTCTTCGGCCCCGCCTGCGAGCATCAGTGCCTGCTTGCCGGCCGCGATCGCCTCGTAGGCGTAACCGATCGCCTGGCTGCCGGACGCGCACGCCGACGACGCCGGCACGATGCGGCCCTTCAGATCCCAGAACAGGCTGACGTTGACGGCCGTCGTATGCGGCATCATCTGCACGTAGCTGTTCGACGTCACGTCGCGCATCGAGCCGGTCTCGAGCATCGTGCCGAACGCGCGGATCGGCTCGACCGAACCCGACGACGAGCCGTAAGCGACGCCCATCCGGCCGTCCTTGATCGACGGATCGTCAGCGAGCCCGGCATCGGCGAGCGCGAGCTCGCTCGCCCGCACCGCATACAGCGACACCGGCCCCATCGACCGGGTCTTCTTGCGCGGGTACCATGCCGGCGCCGCGAAACCCGGCAACGGACACGCGAGCCGCGTATGCAGCGACTCGTAGCAGTCCCACTCCTGCATGCGCCGCACCGCGTTGCGCCCGCCGCGCAGGCGTGCCTCGATTTCCGGCCACGTTTCGCCGAAAGCGGTCACGCCGCCCATTCCCGTCACGACGACTCGCTTCATCACACCATCCCGCCGTTGACGCCGATCACTTGCCGCGTTACATAGGTCGCCGCATCGGACATCAGGAATCCGACCACCGCCGCCACTTCGTCGGGCTGGCCGACACGTCCCATCGGCACGGTCTGCAGCGCGTGCTCGAGCGGTACGTCATCGAGCATGCCGGTGTCGACGAGGCCGGGGGCAACGCAATTGACCGTGATGCGTCGCGACGCCAGTTCGACCGCGAGCGCCTTCGTCGCACCGATCAACCCGGCCTTCGCCGCGCTGTAGTTGACTTGTCCGCGATTGCCCATGACGCCCGATACCGACGCGATCGTCACGATGCGGCCCCCGGCGCGCAGCCGCACCATCGGCATCGTCAGTGGATGGACGACGTTGTAGAACCCGTCCAGCCCGGTTTCGATCACGACGTCCCAGTCCTCGTCCGTCAGCGCGGGAAACGCGCCGTCGCGCGTGACGCCGGCGCTGCACACGATGCCGTAGTACGCGCCGTTCGCTGCCACGTCAGCCTCGAGCTGCTGCCGACAGGCCGTGCGGTCGCGCACGTCGAACTGCAGCACGCCCGCCGTGCCGCCCTGCTCGCGGATCGCGGCCGCAACGGCTTCCGCCTGGTCGCGACCGCTGCGACAGTGAACCGTCACGGAGAAGCCGTCCGACGCGAGGCGCATGGCAACGGCCCGGCCGATACCGCGGCTCGCGCCGGTCACGAGTACTCGCCGAGTCATGAGTTGAAACTCCCTTCGATAAAAGACTGAAAATCGTCCGGCTGGTACACCTTGACGATCGCCTCCGCGCAGCACCGATCGCCTGCATGGATCGCGCATTCGTAGGCGCCGTGCCCTTCGTCGCCGCGCAGCAATTCGCGCGCGGTGATTCGCAATGTCGCGCCGGCGTCGAACGCGGCCCGGTGCGCGGTGTAACGGTTCGCGCCGAGCAACACGCCCGGTTTCGCTCGCCCGCCCGCATGCCGTGCGAGCAACCCGACGTGCGCGGCAATCGCCTGCGCCATCAACTCGATACCGATCCACGCCGGCATCGCACCGTCGTCGCCGGCATACCAGGCATCGTCGCGCACGCTCGCGGCCACCTCGATCGCCGTTTCCGAACAGCGTTCGATCGCGTCGAGCAGCAACATCGTGCCGCGATGCGGCAGCACGTCGAGCACGTCGCAAACGGCGATCTCCGCACCGTCGTGCAACGTTTCGGTGAGCGAACCGGTCTGCATGTCAGCTCCCCAGGATCAGGCTGGCATTGCTGCCGCCGAAAGCGAACGAATTGCTCATCACATACTGTCCCGATGCATCGCCGGCCAGCCGGCGTTCCGTTTGTACGAGATCCAGCGCCGGCAACACCGGATCAGCGTCGCCGTCCCAAACGTGCGCCGGCAGCGACACCCCGCGCGCGAGCGTCAACCAGCCGAATCCGAGTTCGGTCGCGCCCGCCGCGCCGAGCAGGTGCCCCGTGAGCGGCTTCGTTCCGCTCGCGGGTACGCCGGCGGGAAACACCCGCGCGGTCACGCGCGCTTCCATCTCGTCGTTCAGGCGCGTTGCCGTCGCATGCAGGTTCACGTAGCCGATCGCGGACGGCGTCACGCCCGCATCGGCGAGCGCCGCGCGCAGCGCGTCCTCGGCGCCGAGTCCGGCCGGGTCCGGTGCCGAGATGTGATGCGCGTCGCTCGATTCGCCGACACCGGCAAGCCGCACCGCGGCTTCGTCGCGGCTCATTACGAACACGGCCGCGCCTTCGCCGATGGTGATCCCGCATCGGTTACGGCTCATCGGGTTGGTCCGCGTCGGGCTGACCGATTCGAGCGACGCAAAGCCTTGCAACGTCATCTCGCACAGCGAATCCGCGCCGCCGACGATCACCGCATCGCACAGGTTCAGGCGCAGCAGGCGACGCGCCGCCGCGAACGCCTTCGCGCTCGACGTGCAGGCTGTCGACACCGTATAGGCCGGTCCTGCCAGGCCCAGCGCCGCCCGCACGAACGGTGCGGCGGTCCCGATCTCCATCTGCCGGTAATCGAATCCGGGCGGCATCGCGCCGGTCGCCGCTCGCTGCGCGAACGCGTCCTCGGCCGCGCGGATGCCGGACGTGCTGGTGCCGATCACGACGCCGATCCGGCGCGGCCCGTAACGCGCCACCACCGCATCGACGGCAGGCGCGATCTGCGCGAGCGCGGCCAGCAGCAGGCGGTTGTTGCGGCAGTCGAAATGCGTCAGTTGCGCGGGCGGCGCGATATCGAGCGGCGAGCGCACCTGCCCGACCCAGCCGCGGGAGGGTTCTGCCGCGTGCGGGCCCATGCCTGGCGACACGCCGGTGCAAAGTGCTGCGGCGATCTCGTCGACAGACCCGCCGAGCGCATTGACCATGCCGAGTGCCGACAGATAGACGGGCGCCTGTGTCGGGTTCATGCGCGATTCTCCGTATGGGACGGCGTCGCGAGCGGCGCGAACAGTACCGAAAACACGATGCCCAACGCGAGCGTCGTACCGAAGCTGCGCAATGCCGGCATCGCACTCACGCCCAGCATGCCGAACGACAGCAGCGTCGTCGCGGCGGACAGCAGCACACCGGTCCAGACGGCGCCGAGATCGGCCGCGTCCCGCATACACCCTTCGCGCAGGAACACCGCATAATTCGCGCCGACGCCGAGCACCAGCATCAGCGCGAGCCAGTTGAACAACGTCAGCGGCACGTTCGCATAGCCGAACACAGCCAGCGTCAGGCCGATCGCCAGCACGACCGGCAGCGTCGTCGCAAGACCGCCGCGCACGCCATAACGCCACGCCAGCAGACCGGCGACCACGACGAGCGCGCCGGCGAGCCACAAGCCGCTGTCGATGCGGTACGCACCGAACAGCCTCGACACGCTCGCGGCCTTGTCGACCCAAGTCACGCCCGGCAGGCCGCGTGCGATCGCTTCGAACGAAGCGACATCCGTCGCGTCGGCCCGTTCGGGAATCGCAATCGCTGCATACACAGGATCGCGCTCGCCCACCTTGCCGAGCCACAGATGGTGGAACGGCGCCGACCATTGCGCGGCCAGCCACGTATCGACGGACAGCGATGCCCGCCCGTCGCGAGCGAACGCGTCGATCCACTCGCGCGCGACATCGTCGCGGAATCCCGCTTGTTCGAGCGTCGCGCGCAACGCCGCCGGATCCGCGAACACGCGTTCGGCCAACACCGCGCGATTGCGCGCCTGCTGCCGCGCCGACGGCACGAATGCCGCGATCGACTGGACCCGGCCGGCATGCAGCGGCGCCAGCGACGCAACGAGCGAGGCCGATCGTTCGAGCACGTCGTCCGGTGTCGCACCCTGGACCACGAAGAATCTGGCCGTGTTCTCGAGGCCGACCGCCGCGCGAATTTCGCCCTCCTGGCGCACCAGGTCCGGATCGCGCTGGATCAGCAACTGGATGTCGTCGTCGCTACGCAGCGCGATCCAACCCGGCACCGCGACGAGCGCGAGCAGCACCGCGGCCGCCATCGCACGCCGCCCGCCCAGCACGGACCGCCAACCTGCCAGCACGCGCGCGGCACACGCGAACACGCGCGCGGGCGTTCGCTTCGGCGCCTGTGTGAGCATCAGCGGCAGAAACCCCGTCACGGCCGCGAACGCGGCCGCAATGCCGACCATCGCGAAGCAGGCGATCTGCTTCAGTGCCGGAAACGGCACCCACATCAGGATCGCGTAGCCGAGCAGGCTCGTCGCGAGCGCGACCGCGAGCGCAGGTCGCACGGCAGCCGCGCCCCGTCGCGCGTCCCATTGCTTTCCGGCGGATAGATGAACGACGAAATACTGGATCGAATAATCGACCGCTTCGCCGATCAGGCTCACGCCGAACACGAGTGTCAGCAGATGCAGCTTGCCGAACACGAGCAGCGTCGCCGCGAGTGCGCAGGCGATGCCGAACGCCGTGGATGCAAACGCCAGCACCAGCAGGCGCGGCGTGCGGAACACGCTCGTCAGCAGCAACGCGATTCCGACGAGCGACACTGCGCCGATCACGTGCACGTCGCGCTCCGCGCTCGCGCGCGCGGCTTCCGCGTAAAACACCGCGCCGGCACGATCGATTCGCGCGCCCGGATAATCCGTGCCGACCGAGCGCTCCGCATCGGCGGTCGCGTTGCGCACCGCCCGCTGGACTTTCGATTCGTATGCCGAACCGGCCAGCGACGTCATCACGAGCACCCCCGTGACACCGCCGCGGTGCGACACGAGCATGCCGTCCTCGAGCGCGAGATTCGACGTTGCCAGCGGCAGGCCCGCGAGCCAGTGCTGGAGCCAGCCGAACGGATCGTCCGCGACGGCGGTCGGCAGGCCGTCGGCCGGCGGCCCGTAAAGTCGCCGGGCCAGCCGGTCGGCAAGCGCTGCGTCGCCTCGTTCGAGCGACGCGCGGTCGGCCTCGGTCAGCAATCCGAAGCGGGCCGGCAGATAGGTCGCCGCGATCCGCGACACGTCGAACGGGGGCACCTCGACCGTCACCGAGCGAAACGCGCCGCTGTGCGCGAGCCGGGCACCGAACTGCTTTGCGGCGGCTTTCGCGCGCGCGGCGTCGCGGTCGGTCACCAGATAGACGGTGCGGCCGCCGAGCATGTTGCCGATCGTCTCGACCGCCTTCTCGGCCACCGGATTCGCCTCGGTCGCGGGGAGCAGCGCCAGCAGGTTCGTCTGCAGCGGCGACGGCCCCATGAAACGCCAGATGCAGTAAAGCGCGACGACGAGTGCGACCAGCGCCCACGCGGCGCAGCGCAGCCGGCGCCGGGCAAGCCTGGCCGGGACGTCGATCGCGTCGCGCGTCTCGCTCATCAGCGCGTCCCCAGCCACGCGCGCTCGGCCGGCGCGGGACCATCCACCGGCGTTGCCCGCGTGAATTCGAGCGTGGTTACATTACCGTTCGCGAACGTCATGTCGAGCCGGCCGAGATACGTGCCGCCGCCCATCTCGATCGTGCGGACCGCCTGCGCGAGCTGCGGCTGGTTGGGTCGAAGGAGCATCTGCCAGCGTTCGCGCGTACCGCTCGCTTCGACGTCGAATTGCGCGTACAGCGCCGACAGATCGCCGCCGAGCATGTCTCTCATCATCCGCGACACCTGCGCGACGCCGCGGCCATTGCCGTTCGGTGCGACAAGCCTGCCATCGGCCCCGACTTCGCGCACGCCGCCATCGGTAATCACGTAGGTCGCCTGGTACGGCGTCCGGATCCGCCACACGACACCCGACGCTCGATCGAACAGCATCGAGCCCGTGCTGACGAGCGGCTGCTTCATCGCCGCGAGCGTCTGGGTCTGCCGAAAATCGGCGCGGATTGCGCCGACGCGCGCCAGCCTCGCCGCGATGTCGGACACGAGCGCGGTGTTCTCGGGCCGCGCCGCAGCCGGCGCTGTCGACGCGGCCGGAGCCGCGTGCGCAATACCCGCAACGAACGTCGCGCATGCGCCAAGCGCCGCGAGAAATCCCCGGTAGCCTCTGTTCGTCGTCATCGCACTTGCACCCGTTCGATCAACGCTGCCGGCGAAACGAACTGCAACTCTCGCGTCGAGGCGTCGATGGCCAGCTGGACCGTGTACCCTTTCGTCAGGCGCTCGCCCGACCCGGCATCGACGATTTCGTAGCCGATCCTCAGCCGGTTCTCGAATTCGAGCAGCGTCGTGCGCACGTCGAGCTGCTGGCCGTAAGCCGCCGGCCGCACGTACTTCAGGTGCGCTTCGACAACCGGCCACATGTAACCCGACGCCAGCATCGCCGGATAGTCGTAGTCGATCATCCGCAGCAACGCCGCGCGTCCGCTTTCGAAATACTTCAGATAGTGGCCGTGCCAGCAGACGTTCATCGCGTCGACGTCGTGAAACGGGACTTCGACACGGGCCGTCGCCGTCAGCGGCGCTCCAGGCGCACTCATGCGGCCTCCCTGCAAGACGATGCACCGATCGGCTCGCACGCGGCGAGCCGGGCAGTCAACGCGCGCAGCTCGGCCTCCAGCGGCCGATCCTCCACCACCAGCGGCGAACGGCTGCCCACGTCGTCGACGAACGCGCGCAGCACGGGCGACAGCTGCGTGCCGGCGGCATCCCGCTGGCGCAGCCGCACGGCCTGCACGGTCGCGAGCACATGCGCCGCTGCAACCTGCTCCGTCAGCGCGAGCACGCGCAGGCAATCGCGCGCCGCGATCGTGCCCATGCTCACCTTGTCCTGGTTGTGCGATTCCGTGGAGCGCGAGAACACGCTTGCCGGCATCGTGTGCTTCAGCGCTTCCGCCGTCCATGCGGATGCCGAGATCTGCACCGCCTTGAAACCGTGATTGATGGCCGCGCGATCGCCCGTTGCGCCGGTCAGGTTGCGCGGCAAGCCGTTGCTGAACTTGTCGTCGACGAGCAGCGCGAGCTGGCGATCCATCAGGTCCGCGAGATTGGCCACCGCCGTTTTCAGCGCGTCCATCGCGAACGCGATGTGACCGCCGTAGAAATTTCCCCCGTGCAGCACGCTGCCGTCGTCAGGATCGATCAACGGGTTGTCGTTGGCGCTGTTCAATTCGTTCTCGACATCGCGACGCACCCATGTCAGCGCATCGCGCGTCACGCCGATCACATGCGGCGCGCAGCGCACCGAATAGCGATCCTGCAGACGGTGCCCCGGCGTGTCGTCGCGACCGGCCAGGTCCGCGCGTATCCATGCCGCCGCGTCGGCCTGCCCTGCATGCGGCTTCGCGTCGAACAGCCGCGCGTCGAAGTGCGCGGCGCGGCCGTCGAGCGCGACGGTCGTCAGCGCGGTCAGGCGCGCGGCGATGCGCGTCAGGTTGTCGGCGCGCGCGAACGCGAGGCAAGCGAGCCCCGTCATCACCGCCGTGCCGTTCATCAGCGCGAGGCCCTCCTTCGGCGCCAGTTGCAGCGGCGCGTGGCCGATCGTGCTCCACACATCGCGCGCGTCGCATTCTGCGCCGTCGAACAGGACGGTGCGCTCGCCGGCCAGCGCGGCCGCGACATAGGACAGCGGCGTCAGGTCGCCGCTCGCGCCGACGGAACCTTCGGACGGAATCCGCGGCAGGATCCGATGATTCACGAGGTCGGCCAGCCGTTCGAGCAGCATGAATCGCACACCTGAATAGCCGAACGCGAGCGAATTGAGCCGCGCGGCGACGATCGCCAGCGTCTGCTGCGCATCGAACCAGTCGCCCATCCCGCATCCGTGATAACGCGTCAACTGCAGCGGCAGCGCCTCGACGAGCGACGGCGGCACGTCGACAACACATGCGTCGCCGTATCCGGTGGTCACGCCATACAGGATCCCGCCACCGGCGAGGTAATCGCGCAGCCGCGCGGCGCCGCGCTCGATGCGCTCGCGCCAGCCGATGTCCGCATTCAGCTTCACCGGTGCGCCGGCGCGGGCGATTGCGACGACATCCTCGATGGTCAGATGCCGCGCGCCGATCACGACCGGCGCATGGGCCGTTTCGGACCGCGCCGCGGCAGGCGTGTGCAATTCGTCGGTCACGTTATGTTCGGCCATGCGGACCTCCATCGGGCCGCGCCCAGAAATCGAAGAAATTGAACCATTGGTAGGGAGCCTTGCGGCAGTAATGCTCGAGCCGTTCGGCATAGCGCTGCGCCCATGCGGCCACGTGTCCCGAGCGTTCGCGGCGCGGCAGCTCGATGCGTTCGGCGAACGGTTCGAAGTAGAGCCGATGACCGCGCCCTTCCTTGAGGCAGAAGAACAGGTAAACCGGGCATTCGAGCGCGTGCGCAAGGATGTACGGGCCCTGTGCAAACGGCGCGGCGGCATCGAGAAAGCACGCATCGACCGTCTTGCCCGCATCGTGCGGCGGCACGCGATCGCCGACGATCACGAGCAGTTCGCCCGCATCGATGCGCGACTGCATCATCAGCGCCGTGTCCGGCCCGAAATCCGTCACCTGGACGAGTTGCTTGCCGAAATCCCGGCTCGTCTTCGCCAATATCTCGTTGAAGCGCTGCGCGTGTTCCGTATAGACCACCGCTGTCACTTTCGTATGCGCGTCGCGCAATGCAAGCGCCCGCGTCATCTCCAGATTGCCGAGATGCGCGCCGATCACGAGCGCGCCGCGCCCGCTGGCGGCCAGGGCATCGAACGCCGACGCGTCGTCGAAGCGCACGTCGAATTCATCGAGGCGGCCGGACCACGCGACGAACTTGTCGAAGCTCGATTGCGCGAACGCGAGCATGTGCCGATACGCGGTGCGCCAGCCCGGACGCGGTGCCGCGCCGCCCGCCTCGCGCAGGCGTGTGAAATAGGCGTTCGAAGCGACGCGCGCGGTGCGGTTGGTCAGCACGAAGTAGCCCACGATCAGATACAGCCACATCGACGTGATGCGCGTGCCGAACCAGCGGCAGCTCAACGCCAGCAGCGCCATCCCGACGCGGCTGCCGCGTTCCGGCATGCGCCACCACGACTGCGCCCCGCCCGCGCCCGGCGCGCCGCGCCGCCGGTACAGCCGACGCGCGATCAGCAACGGTGCGCGCGCCAGCATGCCCAGCGCCAGTCGCGTATGGCTCGCGCTGATGCGCACGTTGTCGCGCAATACATCGAAATGCGACACGCCGTCTTCCGGATAAACGACACGCGTCGGAATCGTCCTGAACGTCAGGCCGCGCCAGTGAAGCCGTACCAGCACCTCGCTGTCGAACGCCATCCGCTTCGGCATCGGCACCGCGTCGATCAGTGTGCAGACCCCATCGACCGGATAGAGACGGAATCCGCACATCGCATCGGGAATATCCAGCGACAGCGTCTCGATCCAGACCCACACGTGCGTCAGATAGCGACCGTACAGGCGGGCTTTTGGCACGCTTGCATCGAAACATGGACGGCCGAGCACGACCGCGTCCGGTTCCGCTTGCGCGGCCGCGACGAACTTCGGCACATCGGCCGCGTCATGCTGCCCGTCGGCGTCGATCTGGATCGCATGCCGATAACCGCGGTCGCGCGCCGCGCGCAATCCGGCCATCACCGCCGCCCCCTTGCCGCCATTCGCCGGCAGCCGCAGCAAGGTCATGCAGTCCGCATACCGCACGGCCAGCCCGGCCAGTGTCTGCTGCGTCGGCCCGTCGCTGCCATCGTCGACCACGATGATCGGCAGCCCGTGCACGGCAAGCCGCGCGAGCGTATCGCCGATCGCGTCGCGATGGTTGTAGATCGGGATGACGATACAGACGCCGGTCATTGCACCGCCTCGCCATAAACGAGCGTACCCGACGTGCATTCGCGCGCGCCGCGCCGGAACGCAAAACGCACGCAACCGCGTGCCGGATCGTGCGCGAGGCGCAGCGCGAGCACGGCGCCCGGCGGAACCGGCGCCTTGAACTTCAGATGATCGATCGAGCGGACCGCGAGCGCCGTATCGAACGCGCGGCCGGCAAGCCGGGCGGCCCAATCGATCTGCACGACGCCGGGGAGAATCGGCATGCCGGGGAAATGACCGTCGAAATGCGCGAGCGCCGCCGGCACGCGCAGCTCGTAATGCAGGCTGTCGGCGTCGCGCCACTCGGCCAGCAGTTCAAAACCCTCCGCCGTCGGTGCGAACGCGGCCGCGAGCGCCGACGCCGGCAGCTTGCCGCGCGCATCGAACGGCATCGTGCGGCGGAACCGCCAGTAGCGAGGCAACGCGGCCGCATCGAAATACTCGCCGAGATCGTGCCGCAACATGGCAGCGAGTGCCACGCGGCCGTCTGCCTTCAATATTTGTCGGCCGGTGTCCGTCAATACTGCGACCACGCCGATGTGTGCGCGCGACGTGCCTTCGACGACCGTCGCCGCGGCCTGTCCGATGTACGGATGCAGGAGAATCCGCGTTTCGAGTTCGGGCAGCGACACACGCTTGCCATCGAGCTTCACCACGCGATCGCGACGCCCCGTCAATTCGAAACGTCCGTGCCGATCGAAGCGCGCGGCATCGTCGGTGCGATGCCAGTCCTCGTGACCGAGATGCGCAGAGCGCACGATCAGCGCGCCGTCGTCGTCGCGACGCACATCGATTCCCGCCATCGGCTGCCACGCACTCGTCAGATCCTGACGGCGCCACGCGATGCCGCCCGTCTCGGTGCTGCCGAATATCTCGAACGGCGCGGCGCCGAAGGCCGCCGAATAAACCGACGCCGTTTCCGCCGGCAACGGGCCGCCCGACGAGAAGAACAGGCGCGGCGCGGGATCCTGCATCGGAAAACCCGGCAATGCCGGCCAGCGCATCAATTGCGACGGGGTCGATATGACGATGGCGTCGCCGTATGCCGCGAGCCGCTGCTGCAGTTGCTGCGGTTCGAGCACCGACGCGCGGTCGAACGCGCGCCCGACCGCCAACGGCCACAGGATTCTGAAAAGCAGTCCGTAGATGTGATGATGCGGAACGCTCGACAGCGCGACCGCCGCGCCGACCTGCCCGCCCCATTCGCGTTGCAGCGTCCGTACCTCGGCATCGAACTGCGCCAGCGACTTGCGCACCGGTTTCGCGGCACCGCTGCTGCCCGATGTGTAGAGCGTGATCGCCGCGTCCGGTGCGATCGCGCGCCCAGCGGCCTCGATGCCCCCCACGTACTCGCGCGCGCATTCCGCCAGCGCCGCCGCGTCGAGCAGCAGATCGTACGCGTGCGCGAGTTCGTGCAAGTAACCGGGAGCCGCACTGGCCGGAATCACCGTTTCGTTAGCCGTCGCCATCGCGGCGAAGAACGCGCATGCGAAATCGTATGGATCGTCGACACAGACCGCGACGCGACGCGCACCGGCGGCTACGATCGTTCGCGCGATCGCTTCCGTACGGGCGCGCAAGTCGGCCAGCGTGAAATATGCGCCACCGTCGCGGCAAATGATCGTAGCCACGTCCGCGTCGGCGCGCAGAAGGTCGCACAGCGCCATCATGCGACGTCACCCCCGCCGGAGCGCGCCGTTATGAACAAGCGACGCCAGAGCCATTCACCGGCGAGCAACGCACCGATCAGCACGTACACGATCGCGCCGTTATAGAGCGCCCACGCGGACCGACTCCAGTACAGCGCCGTATAGATGGAAAACCCGCCATTCACGATGAAGAACGCACACCAGATCTGCGTGACACGCCGCGTATAGCGAACGATCGTCCGGCTCGGCTCGGGATACCGCAGCCGCGCGAATTTCTCGATCATCGTCGGGCCGCGCTGCAGCGTCGCGCCGAATGCAACCAGCAGGCCGGCGCTCACGCACGCCGGATAGAAACGAAGCAGCCGCTCGCTGTCCGTCACGGCGATCGCGAGCGACAGGACGGTCAATGCACCTGCCACGCACCAGTCGTGCGCGGAGAGCCGCTTGAGCGCCATCGCGAGCGCCCCTTTCCCGACCGTGCGCTGCACCCACAGCAGCACGAACAGCAGGCAGCCGACATAGCGCGGCGTCAGCATCTGCCATGCGAACAGGATGACGAGCGGATACGCGAGCGCCAGCGCCACTCGCG
Source organism: Burkholderia sp. GbtcB21 (assembly GCF_019091065.1). Taxonomy (NCBI): domain Bacteria; kingdom Pseudomonadati; phylum Pseudomonadota; class Betaproteobacteria; order Burkholderiales; family Burkholderiaceae; genus Burkholderia; species Burkholderia sp. GbtcB21. The sequence continues at coordinate 50,273 of NZ_JAGXKA010000001.1, read as the reverse complement.
CTGCAACACCGACCCAACGCGGCCGGACAGTGCCTGTCACTCGCATATGCGCAACCGATGTCATCCGGCGCGTGCAAGCAACGCGTGAACCGCGGCAATCACGTCGCCGACGGTTCGCACCGACTTGAACTCTTCCGGCTTGATGCGCTGGCCCGTCATTTCCTGAAGCTTGATGGCGAGATCGACTGCATCGATGCTGTCGAGATCGAGTTCGTCGAACAGATGCGTATCGGCAGTCACGCGCTCCGGTTCGATCGCGAAGTTCTCGTGAAAGATGGCGCGGATGCGCTCAAGGATTTCTGCGTCGGTCACGTGTCACACCCCTTTTGCCGGCACGGCTTCCTGCGGCGCGTGATGCGCCTGCTGACTCACGATGAACGCGGCCAGCGTATTGATCGAACGAAAATGCGCCTTCGCGTGCTCATCGTTCGCCGCGATCGACAGTTGAAATTTTTTGCGCAGCATGATCCCGACTTCCAGTGCATCGACCGAATCCAGTCCGATTCCGTCGGTCGAGAAAAGCGGCACGTCGTCACCGATATCGTCGATGGTCATGTCGTTGAGATCGAGCATCTCGATCAGAAGCTGCTTAATTTGCAGTTTTAAAGTATCCATGCCGAAACAGGTGTTGGGTAATGTGCGTTTCCACTTCGTGCGCGATAGTGCGGGCTGCGATCGACGGCGCCACAGCGCCGCCAGTCAATCCATCCGTATTCATCGGATCGAGCACGTCGATCCGCATGCGGAATGCGCGCGACGGCACGTGATACCAGCGCAGCGTCTTGGTGAATACCGGCGGATCGCAATCGATCAGCACCGGCAGGATCCGGACGCGCGACTGCAGCGCCATGTGCGCGAAGCCGCGCGAAAACGCGTGCAGACGGTCGCCGCCGGGGCTGCGCGTGCCCTCGGGGAAGATGATCATCGTGTAGCCGGCCGCCAGTTGCCGCGCGCCGGACTCGACCAATTCGACGGCATCGGCGTTGCTCACGTATTCGGCCGCCCGGACGATACCCCAGAAGCATGGATTGCCCCAGTGTCCGCGCTTGACCACGCAGCATGCTTTCGGCGTCAACGACAACAGCACCATCACGTCGAGCCAGGTCGGATGATTGGCGACGACGATTGCCGGACCATCTTCGACAAGGCGCGATACGCCGGACACCTCCAGCCGCATCACGCCGATGCGTTGCAGCAATGCGACCAGCAGACGAAAGAAGTAATGGATAACAAACGTTACGACTCGCTGACGCGAGCGGCGATGCGGCCACAGCGCCGCGGCGGTGATGGCGACCAGCGAGAAAACCGATCCGCACAGCACGAAGAAGGCCAGGCTGGCACCGGTCGCGAAGAGCCGCCAGCCGAAATCAAGCCGCGCGATCATGCCAGCTCCAGCGCCAGTACGCGTCGCCGCCGCGCCATGTCGTGGCGACACGTTCGGCCAGGCAATGCCGGACCGCCGCGCTCTGCGTATCGGCCTCCACACCGCCTGCCGTCGGCGAATCATTTGCGCAGTCGATCGCGACGTCGCAGGTCAAGTAGCCGGCCGGCGCGGTCGCGTCGACCAGGATCGCGATTCCCCCGCTTTGCGGATCGTCCCCGACATCGCCGTAGACAGCGTCGGCCGGCTCATGCGCATGAACGAGCAGCACCGGCGACACGGAAGAGGTTTCGTATTGGCAGAATGCCTCAAGCAGCGCATAGCCGAGGGTTTCGTGCCCGGCGGCAACTGCCGTCGCAGGCGATCGGTCGCGACGGGCGATACCGAAGATGCCCGTGACCGCATTGAGTACCGACAGGCTGAAGGCCGTCGGAGAAACCGGCTCACCGGCCTGAATTGCATCGAGAATGGTTGTCGTGCGCGCCAGTTCGCCGTGGCGTGACGCAAATACCACGCGCAATGCCCCCGTCACGTCCGCACAGTCGCAAGCGGCCTGCAGCGCGAGCCGCGATAACCGGCTCAATCGACGACGCACCATCGGATCGAGGGCTTCGACGCCCGGCACCCCCGCGGTCGAAATCGACGTCCATCTGGCGATCGGCATGGTCCAATGCAAATCAGCCATTATTATTCTCGATTAGACTTGTTTTCTTTGGGGTTTTTCGTATTCCGCGTCACCGGGTGTCCGACGGCCGATTGCTATTTTCGGCCGAAACGCGCAGACAACACGGCATGCCCATCGGGAAAATAAAGGAAAATCGCCGGACAACGCAGCAGCCGGATTATCAATCAGCATTACTTAACCACCGGCATTCCGGTGGGGCCGAACTGTAACAGACGTGTTACAAAAAATCAACATCGGACGGCGGTGAATCCGGGGCATTTAATATGGTTTGTCAATCGGCCAAAATTTCGCCTCGTCCAATATTGTTCATGATAAGCAACGCGCACCACGCGCCGGTTCGGCCGAGCATAGGCCGGAAGGCAATTCGCGGTGAGATAAAATGCGGAGCACACCGAGTATCCGCCGGCCGTTTGACGGTCCGCCGACGCCCGCCATTTCAGCCGCACCTCAAAATTGACTGCCGTGACCCCGATGCTGGATCGCACGCCCTCCCTTCGATGAGTTATACGCTCGCCACCGCCACCACCCGGGAGCTCGAGATCCGCAAGAGCCGCTTCATCGCGCACGCGATTCCCGTCGACGACCGCGACGCCGCGATGCAGGTGCTGCAGCGCCTGCGCAACGAGCATCCGACCGCCACCCACGTTTGCTGGGCGTTGCTGGCGGGTGGCCAGTCGGGCATGTCGGATGACGGCGAGCCGTCGGGCACCGCGGGCCGGCCGATCCTCGAAGTGCTTCGCCATCACGATCTCGACGGCGTGCTCGGCGCGGTCGTGCGCTACTACGGCGGCGTGAAGCTCGGCGCGGGCGGGCTGGTGCGGGCGTACACCGATGCGATCGCATCGGCGCTGCTCGATGCCGAGCGCGTCGAACGCATCCGCCAGACGCGGCTCGCGATCGAGATCGGCTACCCCGAGGAGGCGCGCGTGCGCCGCTGGATCGAACAGGCCGGGTATGAACTGGTGGACAGCGCGTACGGGATGACGGTGAAGCTCGTGATCAAGCTGCCGGAGACCGCCGAGGCCGATGCGAGAACCGAGCTGTTCGACCTGACGCAGGGGCGGTCGGGGTTTCCGGAGCTGTAAGAACTGACGCGCCTCCCCCGCCTCGCCATCACGGCCTCATGCAAATTCAGCTGAAAATTCAGATACGTCCGATAGAAAAACGGCGCACCGAATCTTAATCTCTCCGGGTTCCCGGCGACACGCTCCGCAAATGCCTTGCCGGCAGGCCGGAGCACGCAGCGTGAGATGCGCCTCCGGCCAACGCAGTACGCCATGGCCGGGCGTGCTGCCATGCAGCTCATCACGCGTCGCCAATAATCAAATCAGCCACGGGATAACGGACGCATGCAGCAAATCCAAAAACTGCAAGCCCAGCTTGCAGAACTCGATCAGCGCATCAAGGCGGCACGGTGCCGCGAACGCAATGTGGTGCTGGAGCAGGTGCGCGGACTCGTCACGAGCTACGCGCTGACCGCACGTGAAATCTTCGGTCACGGTTACAGCGACCGCGCGAAGCTGTTCACCGTCGGCGTGAAGTATCGCGACCCCGTGTCGGGCGCAACGTGGAGCGGGCGCGGCCGCGCACCCGCATGGATTGCCGGACGCGACCGGGCCGCCTTCCTGATCCGGGAGTAACGCGCGCCGCCTTGCGCGGCTCGCCCCTCGGCGCCGCCCAAACCCGCCCGGCCGCTCAGTAAATATCCGGCACGATCATGTTGTCCGGCACCGGCCGGCGGATGTAATCCTCGTGATGCTCGCGCTGCGGCAGATCGATCGTCGGGCGCGGCACGTCGTGATACGGCACCTGGCCCAGCAGGTGGTGGATGCAGTTCAGCCGCGCGCGCTTCTTGTCGACCGCCTGCACGACCCACCACGGCGCCTCGGGAATATGCGTGCGCTGCAGCATCTCTTCCTTCGCGGCCGTGTAGGCCTCCCAGCGGCGGCGGCTTTCGAGGTCCATCGGGCTCAGCTTCCACTGCTTCAGCGGATCCTGGATCCGGGCCTGGAAGCGCACCTCCTGCTCGTGATCCGTGATCGAGAACCAGTACTTGACGATCTGGATCCCGCTGCGCACGAGCATCTTCTCGAACTCGGGCACCGAACGGAAAAACTCCTCGTACTCGTCGTCGGTACAGAAATTCATCACGCGCTCGACGCCCGCCCGGTTGTACCAGCTGCGGTCGAACAGCACGATCTCGCCGCCGGCCGGCAGATGCGCGACATAGCGCTGGAAGTACCATTGCGTGCGCTCGCGGTTGTTCGGCGCGGGCAACGCGGCGACCCGGCAGACGCGCGGGTTCAGCCGCTGCGTGATGCGCTTGATCACGCCGCCCTTGCCCGCCGCATCGCGCCCTTCGAAAATGACGATGAGCCGGTGCCCGGTGGTCATGACCCAGTCCTGCAGCTTCACGAGTTCGCCCTGCAGCCGGAACAGCTCGCGGAAATACTCCTTGCGCGCCTCGCGACGCTCCAGCGAGAACAGCAGGTCCTCGCCGTTGTCGAAGCGGCGGTCGTCGAGCTCCATCTCGAGCTCTTCGTCGTAAGCATCGACGAGGTCTTCCTCGAAGCGGCGCTGACGCGTCTCCATCGATTCCATATCGGTGAGGTTGTCGGTCTCGGTGCGGGTATCGTTATCGCCCATGGGGCCTCCTTCCATCATTGACGCAGCCTAACTCGGCCATTATCTCAGTGTCGCGCGTCAATTTGATGAAAACCGCCTGGCCAGGCCCTGGCCCGTCAGAAGCGGAATGCGAGCAGCACGCTGGCCAGCACCGGATTCGCCGAAATGTCGAACGTGTTCGATGCGAGCGCCCGGTTCGGCTGGCTGATGTCGAGCGTAATCTTCGTACGCAACGGGATGTAGGTCACCATCCCGGTGATCCAGAACTGGCGTGTGATCTGGTAGCTCGCGCCGACGGTGAACACGGGCTCCCATACGCTCTTCACCTTCGCGGATACGTTGGTCTTCCCCGACAGCAGCAGGTCGCCGCCGGCATCCCAGATCCGCTGGAACAGCGCCGGATCGAGCAGCAGCGACTGCAGGCTGCCGATGTCCGCACCCGCCGCGAGCAGCCCGCCGAGCGACGCGAGCTTGCGCTGGAACACGGGGTTCAGGTTCGTATTCGTAAAGCGCGTATAGCTGACGCCGATGCCCGCGAACGGACGAAAACGATCGTCGCGCTCGCCGAGGTAGTACTTGAACACGACGGACCCGAGCCAGGCGCGCGTGGTCGCGAGCGGGTTGCTTTGCGTGTTCGCGAGATCGATCAGCGGAAAGCGCCCGTGGACGCCGGAAAAAATCCGGTCGAGTGGCAGCGCGATGCTGCCGCGCCCGCGCAACGTCAGCACCGGCGGAATGCCGGCGCCGAGTTCGGCCGCCCAGTTCTCCGAGAAGAAATGCGTGAGCGTGAACGCCAGCGTGTTCGTATTGCTGAGCGACAGGCTCGACCCCTGATTCTGGAAGCTGTTCAGCCCGAGCGCATCGGTCTGCGTCGTCACGGGCGTCGATCGGCCGGTCGTCGCGACGAAGTGCCAGCCGAGGCCGACCATGTTGCGGTCGTCGCCCATCAGTTGCTCGAGCAACGGCGGCGCCTGGGCCGCCGGCAGATCGGGCAGCCGCGACGGATCGACTGGATGCAGCTCGTACGGCATCCGGTCGGCGCGAACGACGCCGCGCGCGGGTGCCTCGTTCGCCGCATCTTGCGCGGCGGCCGGATCGCAGCCGGCAACCGCACCGCCCTCGTCGAAGCCGATGCCGTCCGTGCCGTCGTCGTGCGCTGCCGCGCATACGCGCCCCGCCCCGTTGACACGCTGCCCGAGTGTGATCTTGCGCGCCGTCAGCGGTACGGCAGGCTGCGGCGCATCGACCGAACCGTCACGCGCGCCGCGCGCCGGCCCGGCATCGGTCGCCCACGCGCTCGCATCGAACCCGTCCGCATCGCCGCCCGGCCAGAAGCCGATCCCGTCGGCGCCGGCCTGCCAGCGTGGCGTTGCGTCGCCGTCCGGCTGCGGTGCACCGTGCGCGGCAGCCGCGCACGCGAACAGCGTCGCGCCGAGCCAGCGCGACAGCGGATGCGCGGCGCCCGGCCGCGTACGGTGGCGGCACGTGTCGCGAAGCGTCATCGGCTCAGGCCGGCACGCCGAACAGGCGCCGGCGGATCCGGTACAGCGGCTCGAACAGCCATTCGAGCAGGCTGCGCCGTTCGAGCACGATGTCGGCCTTCAGCATCATCCCGGCCCGCAGCGGCAGCGGCCGCCCGTCGAACGACGGCGCACGGTCGGCCAGCTCGACCCAGGTCTTGAAGTAGGTCTGCGGCGTGGCCGTATCGCCCGGCAGGTTCAGCTCCTTCGCCGAGAACGCGACGGGCGAGATCGACAGCACCTTGCCGCGATACGTACCGAACTTCTCGACCGGATAGCTTGCGTACGCAACCTTCACCTCCTGCCCCTTCTTCACGAAGCCGGCCTTCGACGACGGAATGTAGACCTCGGCGATCAGCCCGTCGGCCTTCGCGGGCAGGATCTCGACGACGCGCGTGCCCGGCGGGTCGATCACACCGCCCTGCACGACGTCGAGCCGCACGATCTGCCCGTCGGCCGGCGCATACAGCACCTGGTTCACGTTCTCGTCGATGTTGTATTCCTTCGCGTTCAGTTCCTCCTGCTTGATCTTCAGTTCCGCGTTCGCGCCGTCGTATTTGCTCTGCATCGTGTCGAGATCGCCGCGCAGCTTCATCGCATTCTTCGCGAGTTCGGCGCGGCGCAGCAGCAGGTCCTGGTATGCCTGCCCGGCCTGCAGGTACTGCGTGTTGACCTGGTTGTACTGTTCGAGCGTCACGACCTGTTCGTCGAGCAACTGCTTCACGCGCGCGCGCCGTTCGCCGTACTCGTCGACGATGCGCTTCTGGTCCTGGATCTGCCGGTCGATCAGCCCGCGGCTCTCGCCCTGCGCGGCGATCTGCTGGTTGATCTGCTGCACCGACGACCGGTATTCGAGCCGCGCTGCGTCGATCTGCTGCGTCACCTCGACGCGCTGCCGGTCGAGTGCCGCACGCATCCCCTGCACGTTGTTCGCCTGGCTGACGAAGCTCGTGTCGCGCGTCACCGCCAGCAGCCGCTGGCCGGCCTTCACGTGCTGGTCCTTGCCGACGTAGATGTCGCGCACGGCCCAGCCCGGCGGCGCACTGACGCCGATCAGCCCCGAACGCGGCGTCAGCAACCCCGACACGCTCTCGGTATTTGCGTAACTCAGTTCGACGAGCGCGGTCACGAACATCGCGAACATCGCCAGCGACAGGTAGCAGAAGAACCGCATCGACACCGGCACGTCGACGACGCCGTGTATCACGGTGCCAAAGGTCGTGCCGCGTGCGAGTTTGCGCGACGGCTTCTGTTCTCGGAGGGTGGAGTTCCAGGTCGGCATGGGGCAGGCTCGTCAGGAGCGACGCCGCGCGGCCGCATCGAGCAGCGGCGTCGGCATCAGGTAAGGCGTGAAGTGTTCCCAGAAATGCCACTGCTCGGGCTGGCGTACGAGCGCCTGCTCGAGACGGTCGACGATGCGCTGGTGCGTCGCGCGCACGGGCGACGCATCGTCGTCCGCGCCGAGCATCGGCGCGAGCGGGCTGGCCGCGAGTTCGGTGAAATGCACCGCGCAGCGATCGCGGAACGGCACGCCCGTCGCGTACGAGACGAGCAGCGGAATCCCCTGCTCGACCGCGAGCTTCACGCCGCCGCCGGCCATCCGCACCCAGCGCCCGCCAAGCCGGCAGCGGTTGGTCTTGCCGAATTTGCCGTGCAGGTCCGAGAACAGCAGGAACACGGGTGCCTCGCGCCGCAGGCTCGTGATCAGCCTCCGCAGGTGTACGCGTTCCTCGATGTCGATGAATTCGACCTCGCCGGCGCCGTATTCGGCGACGAGCCGCAGCGCATCGTCGAAGAACGCGCCCGGTGCGTCCCGGTGCAGGATCACCATCAGCTTGCGGTCGTCGGGAATCATGAAGCGCAGCTTCGTGACGAACAGCATCAGGTTGCCGAAGTGCAGCCCCGCGAGCATCAACGGGCCGCCGCGCGCGAGCGCCGCCTGCAGTTGTTCGTCGCCTTCGCATGCCATGCCGTCGATCATAGTCTTCATCGATTCGAGGCTGTGCGTGCGCAGCTTGAGCCCTGCGAATTCGGCCTCGAACAGCTCGCGCACGATCGCCGCCGACACTTCCCGCACACGCCCCGGATCGTCGTTCAAGTGTCCGCTCAGCATGTGCGCGACCGCGCGTTCGATCGATTCGCGAATGCACGGAAAACAGCGCAGGCACACCCCCGAACACCAGCGCATCAGCCGCAACCCTCGCGCGGGCGACGTGTGCAGCGCGACGGCACGCACCGCGCGCCGCACCAGGAACGCATACGAGAACGGATTGAGCAGAAAGAGTCGCCCGAGCATCACCGTGCCTCCTCGATCGCGCGCCACTCGTGGGTCGCATCGGTCAATACGCCGTCGTGCATCCGGTAGATCCGGTCGACCATCGACAGGATCGACGCATCGTGCGTGACGAGCACGATCGTGCACGGCAGCGTCAGCACGTTGCGGCAAATCTCGTGCGTCGTCGCCTGGTCGAGGTTCGATGAAAATTCGTCGAGGATCAGCAGGCGCGGCTCGCAATACAGCGCCCGCGCGATCAGCAGCCGCTGCATCTGGCCGGCCGACAGGAATTTCTGCGTATCGCCGAGCGGCGTGTCGTAGCGATGGTCGAGCCGTTCGATCTCGTCGTGGATGCACGCGAGTTTCGCCGCCTCGAACATCGCGCCGATCCGCGGCGCCGGCGCAAAATTCGTGATGTTGTCGCGGATCGTCCCGCGAAACAGCTGGTCGGACTGCGTGACGGCCGCAAGATGCTTGCGGTACTGCCGCAGGTTCACTTCCGCGAGATCGACACCGCCGACGAACAGCGTGCCGGGTTCGGGCCGGACCAGCCCGCAGATCAGGTTCAGCAGCGTCGTCTTGCCGCTGCCGGTGCGGCCGACGATCGCAATCTTGCCGCCGGCCGGCACGTCGAGCGCAATGTCGCGCAGGATCGGGCGGTTGCCGCCCTTCGGCGTATACGACAGCGCGCGGATCGACAGCGCGCCGTCGAAACCGTCGACCGGCAGCACGACCGCATCCGGCGCGGGCTCCTCGGTCTCGGTCTGCAGCACGTCCGCGACGCGGTCCATGTGAACCTGCAGCACCTTGCGGCGCACATAGAGCTGGATCGAATCGATGAACTTGTCCGCGAACAGGTTCTTGTACTGAATGAACGCGTAGATCACGCCGATCGTGCTCTGGCCGTGCATCACGAGCCACGCGCCGTACGTGACGATCACGAGCTGCTCGACGTGCACGATCCCCTTCGACACCGCATCGAACAGCAGTTGCAGCCGCTCCTGCTGGCGCATCGCCTGCAGCTTCTGCGTGAATGCGTTGATCCACAGGCTGCTTCGCGCGGTCTCGGCCGACAGCAGCTTGATCGAATGCGCGGAACGGATGTTCTCGATCAGCAACGCATCGGCCTCGGCGCCGCGCGTGAGGATCTGCGACATCGCGTCCTGAAGCTGCGGCTGGATCGCGAGCCGGCTGAGCGCGAACAGCACCATCCCGGCGAGGCTGATGCCGGCCAGCACGGGGCTGTAGTACAGCATCAGCACGAGCGTCAGCGTGCAGGTAACGATATTGAGCAACCCGCCGACCAGGCCGTCGACGAGAAACCGCCCGACCTCCGACACCGACGACACACGCGAGATCGAATCGCCGGTGTTGTGGAACAGGAAATAGCCGATCGGCAGCCGCGCGAGATGCCCGACCATGTTCGCCGACAACTGCTGCGACACGATGTTGCGCAGGTAGCTCTTGATGTTGCCGACGAGGTTCGCGTACAGCGTATCGAACAGGAACACGATCGCGAACAGGATCGTGAGCAGGTACAGGATGTCGACGTCGGTCTTCTTCAGCGCCTCGTCGATCGTCAGTTGCACGTACGACGGGCCGAGCAGCAGCAGGAGCTGCGCGGCGACGCCGCCCGCGATGCCGATCGCGAGGCTCTTGCGGATGCCGGTCAGCCCTTCGAGGTAGTCGCGCAGCCGGATCCGGTCGGCCCGCCCCGCATGCGTGAAGCCGATGTCCGGATTCAGTTCGAGCGCATAGCCGGTGATGTGCGTGAGCGCCTGTGCGAGCGGCAGCTTCGTCTCGCCGAGCGCGGGATCGACGATGTGCACGCTGCCGTAGCCGACCTTCGTCAGCACGACATAGTGGTTCATCCCCCAGTGCAGGATGCACGGCGTCTTGAGCGCATCGAGCTCGCCGGCGTCGAACTGCAGCCCGCGCGCACGCAGGCCGAGGTCGTTCGCGATCTCCATCAGGTCGAAGAACGACAGCCCGGAATCGATCCGGACCGGATAGCGGTTGCGCAGCGTGCGCAACGTCGTTTCGCGCCCGTGCCACGACGCGATCATCGCGAGGCAGGCCAGGCCGCACTCCGTCACCTCGTCCTGCAGGACCGGACGGACTTTACGCGTATTGAAGAGCATGGTCGGGCACCCGGGGCGCGACAACGCGACGCCGGAGCCTGCCGATGCAGGCCCGTGGCAGGTCGTGCGCGATACGCATGGGCGCAGCCGACGCGCAGCCGGCTGCGACGAAAGATCGGTGTTGCCGGCCGCTCAGCGCGACGAGCCGAGCGATATCCGGAACTGTTCGACGGCGCGGGTCTGGTACTGGGTCATCAGGCCCTGCAGCGTGGACCCGATCGACTGGTTGACGAGATCGACCGTATAGGCGGCCGAATTGGAGTAAAGCGACGCGCCACCGCGAATCTGGCGGGCCTGGTCTTCCGTGATGTCTCGCATTTTTATGGCCTTTATATTTTCGGAATGCTTGCAGCCGTCAGCCAATTGCAAACTCTACGGCCGTTAACTTTATTACGGGGGTAATCCGGCACTCCCGCCTCCCGACAATCGCCCGAAAAGAAATAGTCATTTCTGATCCGATTTATTCCGGTTGCGGCGATCGATTCCTTTCCTGCTGTTCCGCGGCATTTCGCGCGGGGGGCGCCTCCCCGCGCACGGCGGTTACTTGCCGGTGTTATTGAACGTCTTCGGGTTCTGCAGGTAATTGCCGAGGCTCGGCAGGAACTGGCCGAGCGCAGTCACCACCGGCGCGGCGTCAACGGCGAGGCTACCGATCGAGCTGATCGCACCACCGCCATGCACATTCCTGACCTGCTCCGTCGTCATGACCTTCATCATTATCTCCTCGTAAAAAATAAAGACGATGCAAAGCACCTTCATTGAAATGCCAACGGCTTTTAATCCCGAGCGACTTATTAATCTAATAATCACTGCGATTGCGAGCCGAAATCAGGCTATCATGCGGTCGCATCGGAATTCAATGGAGGACACACTCTTACAGGCGCGTTTTCCGATGCGCTGCGGGTAGCAATCATTCACGCTGTTTGAATTTCAATTTCAAAACGTTTAAATCCCGCCGCAATGCATTGCGGCATGGGCAGGAGACGGAGACGGCCATGTTTGAAACGAGGCGCGCGAATCGCGGATCGGCGATGCAGGATGCGGGTATTTCCCGATCACGATTTCTGACTAGGTGGAATTCCCCACTTGCAACCGTGACACTGTTCACTGTAACGATGGCAGGCATGTCTGCGAATGCGCATGCGTTCTGCCTCGACACCGCTTACCAGTACGCGGTCGTGCATGATCCGCGCTACCTGCAGGCGCGCAGCGAATACGATGCGGCCCGCCAGAAATTCCCCGAGGCACGCGCGCAGATGCTGCCGCAGGCCGCCGCGCAACTCGAATGGGGGCGCTACGGCACGCATGCGAACCTGTTCGGCATCGACGTCAGCGGCTCGAGCAATGCCGCGTACGGTTCCGCGCAGGTCACGCAGGCACTGTTCAACGTGCCCTACCTGTACGACATGCGGCGCGCGACCGAGTACGAGGAATCGGCGAAGCAGAAGCTCGAGGTTGCGAAGCAGGACCTGATCCTGCGCGTCGCGAATGCGTGCTTCGACCTGTTGAGCGCGCGCGAGAAGCTGCAATCGGCCGATGACGAAGTGAGCGCGCTCACGCGGCTCGAAAGCGATACGCGGCGCATGGCACAGCTGGGGATGAAGACGATCGGCGACACGGCCGAGATCGAGGCGCGCCGCAGCCTCGCGCAATCCGACGAGGCGCTTGCGCAGACCGACGTCGACGCACGCCGCGCGCGCTACGAGACGCTGCTCGGTTCGACGATCGATTTCTCGCGCTGGCCGCGGCTCGCGATGCGCGGGTCGTCGCCGCGCATTCCGTCCGGCGACTACGCGCCGCAGGACAACCCCGCGTACCGGCAGGCCTATCGCGATGTCCAGGTCGCGCGGCTCGCGGCGAAACGCGTCAGCGCCGAGCACCTGCCCACCGTCGACCTGTTCGCGTCGTATTCGCGCGGGCTCAATCCGAACCTGCGCGGGCTCACCGATCGCTCGGACTTCCATCAAAGCGCGTTCGGCGTGCAGGTGACGATCCCGATCTTCTCCGGCGGCAGCGTGTACTACCGGCAGGTGGAGGCCGAGCACGTGACCGAGCAATACCGTAACCGGCTGCGCGAGGTCGAGGAGCAACTGGGCACCGATCATCGCGAGGCGCTGTCCGCGCTCGAATCGGTCGGCAAGCGCATCCGAGCGCTGCAGCAGTCGCTGCAGGCCGCCCGGCTCGCGTACGATTCGTCGATGAAGGCGCATCAGGTCGGCTACAGCACGACGTACGAAACGCTGAACCTGCGGCGCGACATCTCGGGCATCCGGCAGAAACTGTTCGACAGCTATCTCGATGCGCTGAAGCTGCAGTTGAAGCTGAAAAGCGTGCTCGGCACGCTCGACGAACAGTCGCTGGCGGCGGTGGACAGTTTTCTCGAAAGCAATGCGGCGGGACGCGTGCGCGTGGAGTGACGGTTGCGGCGCTTATCGGGTCGCGGCGTCCAGCGCCGTGTGCGTCGCTTCAGTTGTTGCATGCGGTTTCGCGTCGCGACCGTCGACGCCGCTCAAAGTGTCGAAGTCGGCAGACTGGCCCTGGACGAACGGCATCGCGGCACATCAATCATCGAACGAGCCGCGGACGCGTCCATACGTATGACAGTCAACCCATTGGAGGCCTGTTCCGCTTGTCTGTTCGACCAGCCACGGCACAACGGCCCACGCCTTCGCGTGGATGTCGTGAAACAGAATGACGCCGCGACGCCAGAGGAGCATCAGAGTCAACACTCGCTGCTTGACCTGATCGGCGTCCATCTTGCTGTTCCAATCTTGCGAATCGATGTTCCACAGCGCCACACGCAAGCCTTGGGCATCAAAGAACGCGCCGCTGTCAGCGCGACGCTGACCATACGGAGGGCGAAACAGTGGCACATAACTGGAAGGCAAGCTGCTGCTGACAAGGCCAATGCTGCGCGTAACCGAGTCCTGCCATTGCGGCCATGCACTGTGCGACTTGTGTTGCCAGCCGTGCGAGCCCACGCACATACCCTGGTAGGTGCGAGAAAGTTCCCCGGGTGCATTTTGCTGCAATCGCGCCTGCAACGGTTCGCCTAGCACGAAAAAGGTGGCACTGAGATGTTGTTTGCGCAGCGTATCCAGCAACTTGTCGGTGTTGCCGCCACTTCGGGTGGGTCCATCGTCGAAGGTGAGCAGGAAATGCCGGTCGGCCAATTCGTCGCCGGTCAGTTCGCTGGGCGAATAGGTCGCCACTTCGCTGCTGGTGCGCTGGAACAGTGACGCGAGACGCAGCAACTCGTCCAGATAGGTGCGGTGGAACCGCTGAGACGCCGCGAACCACGCGGCGTAGCGATCGTCGGAGGCGTGCGTGAAAGCCGCCGCCGCCTTCCTGAACGCCGTCTCGTCGAGCGGACCAAGGCAGAACGGTTCGTCCCGCAAACAATGGACCGATGCCAGTGTGTAATTCGCTGCCAGACGGCGCCAATATATCGTGCGCACACGATCGAGCGCGTCTTGGTCGAATTGCGTGTGCTTGAGTTTGAGCCGATCGCGCAGCATGCCGTCGCCGTCACGCTCGCTCTCGCTCTCGCTCAACGCGTGCGCAAAGCTAAGTACTTCTGCGCGCGAGGCACGGTCGAATCCCGCGGCGGAAGCAACGGAATCCGGCCAGAGACTGCGGTCGACAGACGCGACTGCGCCTGGGCCGGCAGCCTGAGCCAGACCGGCCATCGCCAGCAGACTAAACACGGCAAGGCGTTTATGCATATGCGGAACTCTCAGGGGAACCAGCCCCCCGCCCGCGGGGGGCTGGTTGATTACATACGCGCGCTGACGCGCTCGATGGCCTTGTCATAAACCGCATTGTTTTTTTCGCGCTTGGCCGCCTGGTAGTTTTCCAATGCGCTGGCAAACTGCCCGGCGGACTCGTACATCCGGCCGATGTTGTAGTGGGAACTCGCGCGTACCGTAGCGGCAGTGGCTCCACTAGCGAGTGCAATTGCCTTGCGGTTGGCCCAGATCGCCTCGGCACTGCGCCCCGCCTTTTGATAGGCCAGGCCGAGGTTGCTATAAGCCTGCCCGTAATTCGGATCCTGCTCGATAGCCTGACCGTACAGAACGATCGCCTCGTCCAACTGACCGTTGCGATAGGCATTTTCACCGGACTGATTGAACGCGCGTGCGCGTACGGAATCGATCGGAGCCTGATTGTCAGCCACGACACGGTTACGTTCATCGCCGATATCAGCGAGCGTGTTCAGGACATCTTCGGCGTCCACTCTCACACCGCGCATCGTATTGACGTCCTGGAACTCGCCAGCGCCAGTGATGCGAAACACGGTCCACAGATTGCCCGACTGATTTCGCGGCACATAGTAGGTGCGTACCAGCGATTCGCCTACATAGACGAACACTTTCGCCTGACTCTGCGACAGCGCCATCGTGCTCGGGTTGTCGCGGTCGGTATAGTCGTGCACCGCATACACATAGGTTTCGCCGTCACGCTTGCGCTCGAGCGTGACAGTCTCCGGGCCATAGCCATCGGTGTCGTCGACATCGAGGTTCGCATTGGCGCCACGCTTGCTTCTGAAGTATATGTGGTTGCCCGGATAGGCCATGTGCGAATCAAGATCCTGCGGCGTCGCGCCCCAAGTCAGCACCACACGCAGACCGTCCAGGTTGTGCATCACCGGACTCAACGCATAGGTAAGACCGGTGCAGGGGCATTTGGCGACGAGATTCGAATAACCTCCCTTCTTGATGATGATCAGCGACGCTCCGTCGGTCAGCGCACCGGCATCAATCGACACCTGCCCCTGCGCGTCCGTCGTGGCGGTAATCGACTGCTCGCCGTTCTTTTGCAGAATGACCGACGCGCCGGCTATCTTCTGGTCTTTGACGGTGGCGCTTAGTACCTGCACGCGGGATTCAGCGGCGTGGGCACCAACCGTGACTGACAAGGTCAGAACAGCCATGAAAAATCCAATACGACTTATCATTTTCATTCCTAATGAAAATTGAGATGGGGCGGAAACGCGCACTATCGATAACTACGAACCATTAAAATTTACTTATCTTTTTAGCGCAGCCCGCCTTTCAAAACTCATTCCGTGATTTTTGCGACATGAATCCTACATGAAAGCCGTATTGATAAATATCGGATAAGTTCGAATAACACTTGCGCCGCAAACCATCCAGCAAATCAATTGCAAAAATTGTTAAATTCAGACAATCGCATTTCGATTAGGCATGGTTGGCACGAGACATCACCGCCCGCGGCTTTGTATCGATGTTCACGGAAACTGATGCCCCCATGAAGTCCACCGTCATGGCTAGACGATGCGCTTGTCAACATGAGCGGCCGACACTGAAACTGGCGCGCGGCATTCTGCGCGCCGAGATGAATGAGCACGCTGACCGCGCCGCAGGGGTCCTGCCGTTTGCGTTCGGCGCGGCGACGCTGGCGGGCAGCGCTCTGGCCAGGCTCGCGATCGATCGACATTCGATCGGGTAGTTGCGGCGCTACTGGCCGTCATGTGCACGGCGCTGATCGTGGCCCAACGGCGCGGGAACACCAGTCGGCGAGCCGGCCCGGCGGCTTGCTCGCGCGCAGCGCCGTCATGCGCAGCACGCGACGCCGAACAAGCCGCGCACAAAAAAACGCCGGGCATCGGCCCGGCGTTCGTCGATGCACAAGCGGCCGCCATTCGCGACCGCACGCGCCCAGTCAGTGAATCACCCGCGTCACCCCGCGCCCGCGCGGGTCGGCCATCGCTTCCGGCGTCTTGCCGTCGATCTTGATCACCTGGATGTCGCCGCTGAAGTCCTGCCCCTTCAGCGTGTAGCCGCGCGCCTCGATCTGCTTCGCGAGTTCGCCTTCGATCGGGTGGTACGGCTCCCAGAAGATCGTGTTCGGCGGCAGCAGCTGGTGATGGAAGCGCATCGCGCCGACGGCTTCCTTCAACGGCATCCTGAAGTCGTAGATGTTGTTGATCACCTGGAAGATCGACGTGAAGATACGCGAGCCGCCCGGCGTGCCGATCACGAGCGACACCTTGCCGTTCCTGGTCATGATCGTCGGCGACATCGACGACAGCGGCCGCTTCTTCGGTTCGATCGCGTTCGCATCGCTGCCGACCACGCCGAACATGTTCGCGACGCCCGGCTTCGCGGAGAAGTCGTCCATCTCGTCGTTCAGCACGATGCCCGTGCCGTCGGCGATCACGCCCGAGCCGAAATAACCGTTGATCGTATACGTGTTCGACACCGCGTTGCCCCACTTGTCGACGACCGAGAAGTGCGTCGTTTCGGCCTTCTCCGGCATAGTGGTGCCAAGGCCCGGCTGCACGCTCTTCGTGTCCGACGGCTCCTTCGGATTGACCTCGCCCGCGCGCTTCGCGATGTACGCGTCGTCGGTCAGTTGCGCGATCGGCACCTTGTAGAAGTCCGGGTCGCCGAGATACTGCGCGCGATCGGCGAACACGCGCTTCTCGATTTCCGCGACGAGGTGGATGTACTGCGGCGAGTTGAGCTTCACGCCCTCGAAATCCTGCTTGCGGTCGGCCTTCATCTTCAGCAGCTGCACGAGGCCGATGCCGCCCGAGCTCGGGGGCGGCGCGGTGATCACGTCATAGCCGTTCCACTTCGCCTGCACCGGCTGGCGCCACACCGCGCGGTATTGCGCGAGATCCTCGGTGGTGATCAGCCCGTTGCCGTCGCCGGTCTTCATCGAAGCCGCGATCAGCTCGGCCGTCTTGCCCTTGTAGAAACCTTCCGCGCCGTCGTTCGAGATTCGCGTGAGCACGTCGGCGAGATCGGGCTGCTTGAAGTTCACGCCGGCCTTCAACCCGGAGAAGTACTTGTCGAAGTTGGTCTTGCCGCCGAACTCCTTCGACGCGTCGACGCCGCGCTGCGCGAGCTGCTCGTCGACGACGAAGCCGTCGCGCGCATAGTGGATCGCCGGCGCGAGCACCTGCTTCCACTTCAGCTTGCCGAAGCGCTTCTGCGCTTCCCACATGCCCGCGACCGTGCCCGGCACGCCGACCGCGCGCGGGCCGTACAGGCTCATGCCCTTGACGACGTTGCCGTCCTTGTCGAGGTACATGTCCTTGGTCGCGGCGAGCGGCGCGCGCTCGCGGTAGTCGATGAAGTACGGCTTGCCGTCCTTGTAGATCGTCATGAAGCCGCCGCCGCCGATGTTGCCGGCTTCGGGGTACGTGACGGCGAGCGTGAATGCGATCGCGACGGCCGCGTCGATCGCGTTGCCGCCTTCCTTGAAGATCCGCTCCGCGGCATCCGCGCTGTACTTGTCGGCCACCGCGACCGCCGAGCTCGTCAGGACCGCCGGTTGCGGACCTTTCGCATAGACGGGCGCGTTCGGCAGGAAACCGATGCCGGCCACCGTCGCGAGCACGACCGCGGATGATTTGAAGCGATTCAGCGTAGTCATTGCATGTCCCCCATGTGGATCTCCTTCAGGCAGGAAAAGCACCTGTCCGTTTATAGCCGCTGGCACGCCGACGGCCATATGCCGGTTTCGTAGTATAGGGGGACAAAAAGGGTCGAACACGCGACGCGGCGCGAAAGCCCATCGATCGGGTGCGTCCGGTCACGCAGCAGCGCAGCAGCATGCATACGAACCGGTCGAAATTGCATGCGGTGCGCGTCATCACGCAACGCACAAAACGGAAAGTTGCGAACTGCGCCGCATGCAACACATGCATACAAAAAAATCTGCGGACGAGCCGCCCGTTGCCCAGCCCGATCTGAGAAGATGGCGCCCCGCTTTCGCGCCGCATCGTTTTCTTTCGCTCACGCTCCGCTTCACGTTTCTTCGTCTCATTCCCTATGGCATCACACAATGCGCATCATGCGTCCGGCTTCGCGGCCGGCGTCGCCGCCGCCGTCCTCGTCGCACAGACCGGCGCAACAGGCCCGTGGCACGCAGGCATGCTCGCCGCGTTCGCAGCGGGCGTCGCGGGCGGCACCGCGCCCGACTGGCTCGAAGTCGCATGGTGGACCCGCAAGCGGCGGCTGTGGATCACGCACCGCACCATCACGCACTGGGGCATCGGCTGGATCGCGCTGCTCGCGCTCGGGTGGCATGGGCTCACCCATCATCCGCATCCGCTGTGGGCCGCGCCGCTGTTCGGCTTCGCGTGCGGCGGCGTGATGCACCTGCTCGCCGACTGGCCGAACCCGCTCGGCGTGCCGTGGATCTGGCGGCGCCATTCGCTCAACCTGTGGAACAGCGGACATTGCGACCTGATCGTGGTGGCCGCCGCATGGGGCGGCACGCTGTGGCTCGCGCAATCGCTGTGGACACGCGCGCCGCTGCTCGAACACTGGCTCGGCTGGCTGCATCGCGTGTAGTCGCGTGTAGTAGTGTTGCTTCGGCGCGATATCGGCGTGCCGGCGCGCACGCAACTTTACGTCCATCGTTGAAAGTGCGATGCGGGCCCCCATCTCGATCTGAATCGTCGACACGCGTGCCCGAACGGCACGCGATGCCCGGCACGCACGCGCGACGTCTGGCACACTGACGATTCGATTCGCGCGCGATCCGTCCGCGCGCTCGCACCCCATTTCAACGCTCCGATGGACGTCACCGCCACCCGCCCTGCCGCCAGTGCGCTCGACGTGTTCCACCCGGCCGTCGCCGCGTGGTTCCGGCGCACGTTCGCCGCGCCGACCGGCGCGCAGGCGCTCGCGTGGCCGCACATCAAGGCCGGCCGCTCGACGCTCGTCGCCGCACCGACCGGCTCAGGCAAGACGCTCACCGCGTTCCTGTGCGCGCTCGACGATCTGGTGCGCGATGCGCTGTCGCACGACGGCGCGCTTCCCGATGCGACGCTCGTCGTCTACGTGTCGCCGCTGAAGGCGCTGTCGAACGACATCCACGTGAACCTCGACGCACCGCTCGCCGGCATCGGCGAATCGCTCGCGCAACTCGGCCTGCCGGTGCCGGCGATCCGCACCGCCGTGCGCACCGGCGACACGACGCAGGCCGAGCGCGTCGCGCTGCGCAAGCGCGCGCCGCACATCCTCGTCACGACGCCCGAGTCGCTGTACGTACTGCTGTCGTCCACATCGGGGCGGCAGATGCTGTCGAACGTGCGCTCGGTCATCGTCGACGAAATCCACGCGCTCGCATCGTCCAAGCGCGGCAGCCATCTCGCGCTGTCGCTCGAACGTCTCGACGCGCTGGCCGGCCATGCGCTGCCGCGCATCGGGCTGTCGGCGACGCAAAAGCCGATCGACGCGGTCGCGCGCTTCCTGGTCGGCGGCCCGGCCGATGCGCCGCGCGACTGCACGATCGTCGACACGGGCCACACGCGCGAGCGCGACCTCGCGCTCGAACTGCCGAACGTGCCGCTCGAACCCGTGATGGCGACCGACGTGTGGGAACAGATATACGACCGGATCGCGGGGCTCGCGGCCGCGCATCGCACGACGCTGGTGTTCGTCAACACGCGGCGCACTGCCGAGCGCATGGCGCGCCATCTCGCCGACCGGCTCGGCAAGGAAGCGATCGCCGCGCATCACGGCAGTCTCGCGAAGGAGCACCGTTTCGATGCCGAGCAGCGCCTGAAGCGCGGCGAACTGAAGCTGCTCGTCGCCACCGCATCGCTCGAACTCGGCATCGACATCGGCGATGTCGATCTCGTCTGCCAGGTCGGCTCGCCGCGCGGCATCGCGCCGTTCCTGCAGCGCGTCGGCCGCTCGGGGCACCACGTCGGCGGCGTGCCGAAGGGCCGGCTGTTCCCGCTGTCGCGCGACGAACTCGTCGAATGCGCGGCGCTGCTCGATTGCGTGCAACGCGGCGAACTCGACACGTTGAGGATTCCCGAAGCGCCGCTCGACGTGCTCGCGCAGCAGATCGTCGCCGAAGTCGCGTGCACGGAATGGCAGGAGGACGCGCTGTATGCGAGCTTCACGCGCGCGGCGCCGTACGGGAGGCTGACGCGCGAGCGCTTCGACGAAGTGATGAAGATGCTCGCCGAAGGCTTCACGAGCCGCCGCGGCGTGCGCGGCGCATACCTGCATCGCGACGTGGTCGGCGGCACGGTGCGCGGGCGCCGCAACGCGATGATGACCGCGACCACGTCGGGCGGCACGATCCCCGACATGGCCGACTACGCGGTGCTGCTGGAACCGCAGGGCATCCAGGTCGGCACCGTCAACGAGGATTTCGCGATCGAGAGCCTGGCCGGCGACGTGTTCCAGCTGGGCAACCAGTCGTACCGGATCATTCGCGTGGAAACGGGCCGCGTGCGCGTCGAGGACGCGCAGGGCCAGTCGCCGAACATTCCGTTCTGGCTCGGCGAGGCGCCGGGGCGCAGCGACGAGCTGTCGGCGGCGGTCGGCCGGCTGCGTGCACGGCTCGACGGGCTGTTCGCCGACGGCGACCGGCAAGCGGACGCCGGCGAGCGCAAACGCGCGGGTGGTAAAACCGCGAGCAACGCGGAAACCGAAACAGGCACCGCGATCGCCCCTGCCGAAAGCCGCCTCGCGCCGGCGTTGCGCTGGCTCGTCGACGATCTCCACCTGTCGCCCGACGCCGCGCACCAGATCGCCGACTACCTCGCCCGCACGCGCGCCGCGCTCGGCGCGCTGCCGACGCAGGACACGCTCGTGATGGAGCGTTTCTTCGACGAATCGGGCGGCACGCAGCTCGTGATCCATTCGCCGTTCGGCAGCCGCATCAACCGCGCATGGGGGCTCGCGCTGCGCAAGCGCTTCTGCCGCAGTTTCAACTTCGAGCTGCAGGCCGCCGCGACCGACGACGCGATCATCCTGTCGCTGTCGCTCGCGCACAGCTTCGCGCTCGACGAAGTGTGGCGCTACCTGCGTTCGGCCAGCGCCGAGCACGTGCTGGTCCAGGCGCTGCTCGACGCACCGATGTTCGGCGTGCGCTGGCGCTGGAACGCGACGACCGCGCTCGCGCTGCCGCGCTTCACGGGCGGCCGGCGCACCGCGCCGCAACTGCAGCGGATGAAAAGCGAGGATCTGCTTGCGACCGTGTTCCCGGATCAGGTCGCGTGCCTCGAGAACATCGTCGGCGAACGCGAGATACCGCATCACCCGCTCGTCGACCAGACGCTCGACGATTGCCTGCACGACGCGATGGACACCGACGGCTGGCTCGCGCTGCTGCGCCGGATCGAAAGCGGCGCGATCGAGCTCGTCGCACGAGACCTGCCCGCGCCGTCGCCGCTCGCGGCCGAGATCCTGAACGCGAAACCCTACGCGTTCCTCGACGATGCGCCGCTCGAGGAGCGCCGCACGCAGGCCGTGCAGTCGCGCCGCTGGAGCGATCCCGAATCGGCCGACGATCTCGGCGCGCTCGACGCCGATGCGATCGATGCGGTGCGCGACGAAGCATGGCCGCTCGTGCGCGACGCCGACGAAATGCACGATGCGCTGCTCACGCTCGCATGCGTCGCCGACAGCGAAGCACAGGCCCACGAAGGCTGGCCCGACCGGCTCGCGGAACTCGCGGAGCGCCGTCGCGCAACCCAACTCGTCGCGCCGGGCGGCGCCGCGCTGTGGGTGCCGGTCGAACGGCTCGTATGCATGCGCACGCTGCATCCCGACGCACGCGTGGCGCCTGCGATCAAAGTGCCGGCCGCCTGCGCGCAACCGTGGGAAGCCGATGCCGCACTCGTCGACGTGGTCCGCGCGCGGCTCACCGGCTTCGGGCCGCTTGCGCTCGACGCGATCGCGACACCGCTCGGCCTGCCGCCGGCGTCGATCGCGACGGCACTCGCGGCGCTGGAGCGCGAAGGCTATGTGATGCGCGGCCGGTTCACGCCGGGTGCGACGACGGACGAATGGTGCGAACGCCATCTGCTCGCGCGCATTCATCGCTATACGGTGAAGCGGCTGCGCCGCGAGATCGAACCGGTCGAGCGCGCCGACTTCATGCGCTTCCTGTTCCATTGGCAACACCTGACGCCGGACACGCGCGGCACGGGCCGCGACGCACTCGCGGCCGTGGTCGAACAACTCGAAGGCTACGAAGCCGCGGCAAGCGCGTGGGAAGACGCGCTGCTGCCCGCACGGCTCACCGACTACATGGCGGGCGGCCTCGACGAGCTGTGCCGCTCGGGCAAGCTCGTGTGGACCCGCATCGGCGCACCGGCGCGCACGGCCGGCACGCCTGTGAAGACAACGCCGATCGTGCTGCTGCCGCGCCGCCACCTCGCCGCATGGCAGGCACTGCGCGACCCCGACGCGCAACCGGCGCTGTCCGCGCGGGCCACGCAGGTACGCGACGCGCTCGCCGCACACGGCGCGATGTTCTTCGATGCGCTGCTCGACGACCTGCACATGCTGCCCGTCGAACTCGAACAGGCACTCGGCGAGCTCGTGTCGGCCGGCCTCGTGAATGCGGACAGCTACGCGGGCCTGCGCGCGCTGCTGAAGCCGGCCGTCAAGCGCAGCGCGACCTATGCGCCGCGCACGCGGCGCGGCGGTGCGCTGATCGGCGGGATGGACGATGCGGGCCGCTGGGCGCTCGTGCAGCGTCACGCGCCGCCGGACGATGCGCCGGCGCCGAAACGCGGCCCGGCCGCGACCGATCCCGACGCGCTCGAACACATCGCGTGGACGCTGCTGCGCCGCTACGGCGTCGTGTTCTGGCGGCTGCTCGAACGCGAGGCCGACTGGCTGCCGAGCTGGCGCGAACTCGCGCGCGTGCTGCAGCGCCTCGAAGCGCGCGGCGAGATTCGCGGTGGACGTTTCGTCGCCGGGCTCGCGGGCGAGCAGTTCGCGCTGCCCGAGGCGATTCCGATCCTGCGCGAACTGCGGCGGCAACCCGGCGACGGGCAGTACATATGCGTGACGGGCGCCGACCCGTTGAATCTCGCCGGCACGCTGCTGCCCGGCGACAAGGTGCCGGCGCTGGCCGGCAATCGCGTGCTGTTCCGCGACGGTGTGCCCGTCGCATCGCTCGTGTCGGGTTCATTCCACTACGCGCCCGAACTGTCGCCCGCCGCGCGCGAGGATGCGCGCCTGCGGCTCGCGCGCCACTGCTGACATCGGCTGACAGACGGCGCAGCGCAGACTACTGATCGCCGGGCCGCGCTGCCGCCATCGTTCGGGTAGCATCGTGCGATTGACCGCGCGGGCTCCCGCGCCCACACACAACAAGACTTCCGGAGACTGCCGCTCATGCCTGCGCATGCCGACTCGCCCGCCGCTCATCACGCGGGCTCGCTGACCATTTTCCAGGGTGCCGCACTGTATATCGGCGCGGTGCTCGGCACCGGCGTGATCGCGTTGCCTGCGCTGGCCGCCGAGGTCGCCGGCCCGGCGTCGCTGCTCGCGTGGGCTGCGCTCGTCGTGCTGTCCGGGCCGCTCGCGGCCACCTTCGCCGCACTCGGCGCACGCTATCCCGACGCGGGCGGCGTGTCGACCTACGCACGGCGCGCATTCGGGCCGAAGGCGGCGGCGATCGTCGGCTGGTGCTTCTACTTTGCGGTGCCGGCCGGCGCGCCGGCCGCCGCGATGTTCGGCGGCGCGTACGTCGCGGCCGTCACGGGCGGCGGGCACACGACGGTCATCGTCACGGCTGCCGCACTGATCGCCACCGTGTCGGCCGCGAATGCATTCGGCGTCACCGTATCAGGCCGCATGCAGCTCGTACTGTCGGCACTGCTCGTCGCGCTGCTGCTCGCCGCGGTGCTGGCGTCCGCGCCGCATGCGCGCACCTCGAACCTGCAGCCGTTCGCGCCGCACGGCTGGCTCGCGGTCGGCCAGGCTGCCGCGCTGCTCGTGTGGAGCTTCGCCGGCTGGGAAGCGATCACGCATCTCGCGGCCGAATTCCGCCGGCCCGCGCACGACATGCCGCGCTCGGCCGGCATCGCGGTCGTGGTCGTCGGGTTCCTGTATCTGTCGGTCGCCGCCGCGAGCGTGACGGTGCTCGGGCCGTCTGCAGGCGCATCGGGCGCACCGCTCGCCGAACTGATCGCGGGCGGCATCGGCGGCCACGCGCAGGTGCTCGCGGCCGCGGCCGCGCTGCTGCTCACGCTCGGCACGATGAATGCGTATTTCGCGGGCGCGGCCAAGCTCGGCGCGGCGCTCGGGCGCGACGGCGCATTGCCCGCGTGGCTCGCGCAAGGCAGCCAGGTCGGCGGCGTCCCGCGCCGCAGCCTCGGCGTGATCGCCGTGCTCGCGGCCGTCGCGCTGGCCGCGACGACGATCTCGGACGTCGGGCCGAAACCGCTCGTGCTCGTGACGTCCGGGTGTTTCGTGATGGTGTATGGGCTCGGTGCGGCCGCCGCGCTGAAGTTGCTGCCGCGCGGCGGCATCGCTTACCGCTGCGCGTGGATTTCGCTGATTGCGGTTGCCGGGCTGTTCCTGACGACGGGCTGGTATCTGCTCTGCCCGCTGCTGCTCGCGGGCGGCGCGCTGCTTTATCTGCAGGTGACCGGGCCGCGCAAATGACCCGCCGTATGCGCCTGGGCCGACGCCTGCCCGCTCACGGCGACGCGCCGGTGAATCGCAGGCCGGATCACCGGCCAATTCGCTGCACGCATCACGCGGACGATCGCCGCAAACCGACCGCGCGCCGTTTCGTCACGCCGGTCAGGCCGGCACCAGCTCGAAGCTGAGCCGTTTGCCGAGTGCTGCGGCCGCGCTCGCGAGCGTCGCCAGCGTGAGGCTCGTGTCGGTTTCGTCGAGCAGCCGGTTGAGCGCGGCACGGCTGGTTTTCATCCGCGCGGCCATCGCGGTTTTCGTGATGTGCTGCGCCTTCATTTCCTGCCCGATCTGCCACGCGATCACGCGCTTGATCGCGGTGGCGGTGGCCGCTTCGAGATTGCCGTCCTCTTCGAGGAAGGTATCGAAATCGCTGCCGATATGCGGGTTGTTCGTGGTCGTCATGTCGTACTCCAGTGCATGGCGTTGCGGCTGCCCGACCGTCGGAGACGGTGCGTTCCGGCGCAACCGGGAATTCAAATGGCGTGCGTCAGCGCTGTCAGGCGCGCGACGGTGACGTCGAGATCGTCCGACGGCGTGGCCGGCGACTTCTTGATGAACCCGTGCAGCAGGACCATCGTGTCGCCGACAACCGTGAAGAGGACACGAGCGTTGCGCGTGGGCAGCACGATCCTGATCTCCCACAGATCCTTCGCCATCTTCCGAACCAGCGGCATGCCGAGCGGCCAGCCGAATTGAACGGTTTTGATCTCTTCGCCGATCGCCCTTCGCTCCGCGCGCTCAAGCGCCTTGAGCCATTCGCGTACCGGCTCGTTGCCGCATGCCGTGCTGAAGAACCGCACGCCGAGCGTGACCTGAATCTGCTGTCTCGCCATCGTCTTGTCACCGATCGTACCAAAAACGATACGATATGCCAAGCACCGCGAGGACGGCTACTGGCCGGATGGCCAATCCGGAAACGGAGAAAAAGACTGAGCCGGGCTGTCGCCCGGCACGAAGGATCAGCGATCGCCGCGCCCCGGCTTGCGCGCGGCGCGTGGCGTCCGGTGCGGGCGCTTGTCGCCGAACCGCGACCGCGCGATGTCGCGCACGGCATCGATCAGCGTCCGTGCGACCGGCGACGGCTGCGCATCGGTGCGCAGAATGAGCCCGACCGGCTCGTCGGTACCCGCGGACGGCAGCGGCAGGCGCGCCAGCGCACCGGCCGACAGATCGTATTCGGCCGCGTAGAGCGGCACGAACCAGACCGCGTCGTTCTCGAGCGCCAGCGCGCGCGCGACCGAGACCGACAGCACCTCGATGAACGAATCCAGCGGCGGCACGCCGCATGTGCCGAGCAGTTGCTCGGCCGACTGGCGGATCAGCGTGCCGTACGGCGGCAACACGACCGGATAGCGCGCGAGCTCGGTGGCCGGCGCCGTGCTCGACAGCAGCGGGTGCCCTGCGCGCACGACCGCGACGAGCGGCTCGTTGTACAACTGCTCGAACGCGAGCCCGATCATCCGCTCCGGCTCCGACAGTCGCCCGATCGCGCATTCGATCGCACCGGACTTCAGGCGCTCGAGCAGATCGGCGTTCGCGGCCGTCGCGATCCGCACGACGATGCGCGGCCAGCGCTCCGCCAGCGCCTTCATCAACGCGGGCGCAAGCGATGCCGCGACAGTCGGCAGCATGCCGATTTCCAGCGTCGCGGCAGCGGCCCCGCCCTCGCGCGCGAGCAGCCCGACACCCTGCCGCAGCGCCAGCACGCACGCATTCGCGTGCGGCATGAACAACTGCGCTTCGCGGGTCGGCTGCGCGCCCTGCCGGCCGCGCTCGAACAGCTTCACGCCGAGGATCGCCTCCAGTTCGGCGATCGTCTTCGACACGGCCGGCTGCGTGATCGAGAGGCTTTCGGCCGCCTTCTGCACGCCGCCCAGCTGCGCGACCGCGAGAAAGCACTGCAGGTGCCGAAGCTTGACGCGGCCGTCGGCGATACGGTTATTCATAACGGGTGGTTATGCGAATGACGATGAAATGCCATTTTGCATAACTTTCCGGATAAGCCCAAGCATTCGGTGAAACGTCACGCGCCACGCCGCAGCGCGTGGAAACCGGTCGGCTCCCAGACCCGCTTTGCGATCAGCAAGCCCGTCCCGTGCTTCTGCCCGAGCGGCGCTGACGACGATTCCGCATGCAACGCGGCCGCCTTGCTGCGCAGCCGGCGCAATTCCAGTTCGAGTTCCGCGGCGGCCGCCTCCGTCAGCATCCCTTGCGAGAACGTCATCGTCTCGCCCGCGCCGTCGAAACGGCTGTCGAGGAAATCGCCGAGCGCGTGCGCATGGAAATAACGACGGATCGGCCCGCCGGGCAGCCAGTCGAAATCGCGCGCGACACGCACGCGAATCCGGTCGCCCGGCAGCAGCGCGACGACGTTCATCCGGTCGAGCATCAACAGGTATTTCACGCACTCGGCCTTCGTCAATCGATAGGCCGACACGATGTCCTGCACGGTCCAGTAGTTGATCGCGCAGACGGCGACGAGCAGCAGCTTCTCGTCCGACACGAGTAGCGCCTCCTGCTGCTCGGTCAGCACGTGCAGCCTCGGCGCCGACGCCGATGCCTCCTGCACGAGCTCGGCCAGCGTATAGCCGAGCAACTGCGCGATCTCCGCGACACGCTCCAGCGTAAAGCGGCCGCTCGCGAACAGCCGCTTCACGCTCGTCTCGGAAACGTCGAGCGCACGCGCCACGTCGCGGTAGGTCATTCCCTGCGCCTTCAACTGGCGCTTCAGCGTTTCGATGAGTTGGGCGGTTTCGGTCATTTTGGTATCGAAAAACGATGCTCAAGGTCGGATATTAGGCTACCTCCGCATGAAGATGAACACTTTTGGATACTTGTCTGCATAATCCGCTCCGTCCTGTCACTCAACGACGGAGCCGAAATGGCCACCCGAACCGAAACCGCCGCTTACGAACCGCAGCACACCGCACCGCGCGATGCACGCGACACGGATCGCACGATGCCGCTCGCCACCGTCCGCACGCTGGCCGCCGGCGCGCATGTCGGCGATCTCGTGTTCATCCGTGTGCCGGCCGGCTCGCCGCGCAACGCGGCAGGCACGACGGGCGCATGGGCCAATCGTTTCGGCATCGTCGTCGATACGTCGGGCGACGAACCCGTGATCGCCGAGCCCGCGTTTGCGTGGACGAAGCTCACGCCGCTGTCGCGCTTCGTCGCCCATGCCGACGGCGGACGCATCGCGCTGGCGCGCCGCGTCGCGGCACCGACCGCCGACGAGCAGCGCCGGTTGCATGCAATGGCCGAACAGCGGATCGACGCTTTGCTCGGCAACCGCTTCAACCTGCGGGTGCGGCGCGGGTTCTGCGCGCAGTACGTGAACGATGTGCTCGGCGCCGACCGGGCCGCGACACCGGCCGCACTGCTGCGCAGCGGCACGCTGTCGCTCGAATTCGACGGGATCGTGTTCGATCCCGGCCACAAATGACGACGGGCAGGCTCGGGGAGGCCGGATAACAACAAGAACAAAAGACAAAAAATAGCGACGGGCTGGCTGGAGGGCCGTGCGCGGGGTCGTCACCGACGACGCAAAGCCCGATCGTTTTCATCCGCCGGACAGGCATCCTGTCCGGCGGATTTTTCATTGGCGCATCGCACATAACGAACGGTTATGCTTCTCGCGAAAAAAGGTCATTTTTCATAACTTCCTGGATTGGCTAAAGTCCTGCCATCGCACTTCGCGAAATACCTATCAGGAGACGCCCGATGGATTCCCCCACGATCCTCACGCCGCGCGACTGGCCGTCGCATCCGGCCTATGTCCACCCCGAATACCGCTCGTCGGTGAAGCGCGGCCCGACCCGCCCGCTGATCCCGCTGAAGGACAAGCTGCGCGACCAGTACGCGCCCGTCTACGGCGCTGAAGATCTCGGCGCACTCGACCACGACCTGACGAAGAATGCCGTGAAGAACGGCGAGCCGCTCGGCGAGCGCATGGTCGTCACGGGCCGCGTGCTCGACGAAGGCGGCAAGCCCGTGCGCAACACGCTCGTCGAGGTGTGGCAGGCAAACGCGGCCGGCCGCTACGTGCACAAGGTCGATCAGCACGACGCGCCGCTCGACCCGAACTTCCTCGGCGCGGGCCGCTGCCTGACCGACGACGAAGGCCGCTACCGCTTCCTGACGATCAAGCCCGGCGCGTATCCGTGGGGCAACCATCCGAACGCGTGGCGCCCGAATCACATCCACTTCTCGCTGTTCGGCGATTACTTCGGCTCGCGTCTCGTCACGCAGATGTACTTCCCCGGCGACCCGCTGCTCGCGTACGACCCGATCTTCCAGGGCACGCCCGAGGCCGCGCGCGATCGCCTGATCTCGCGCTTCTCGATGGACATCACCGAAGAAGGCTATGCGCTCGGCTACGAATTCGACATCGTGCTGCGCGGCCGCGACGCTACCCCGATGGAGCGCTGAACCATGACGACGCTGAAGCAAACCCCTTCGCAGACGGTCGGCCCGTACTTCGCGTACGGCCTGTGCCCGCAGCAATACGACTACGACCTGAAAAGCCTGTTCACGCCGACGATCGCCGCGTCGCACGCCGAAGGCGAGCACGTGCTGCTGGTCGGCCAGGTGTTCGACGGCGACGGCAACGTCGTCGGCGACGCGGTGCTCGAATTCACGCAGGTGGACGGCGCGGGCCGCTACCCGACGTCGCGCGACGACATCGCGAAATCCGGCTTCACCGGTTTCGCGCGAGTCGGCACGGGCACCGATGCGCAGCACCGCTTCGTCGTCGAGACGGTGAAGCCGGGCCGCATCGCCGCCGACGAAGCGCCGCACGTCAACGTGACCGTGATGATGCGCGGGATCCTCTCCCATGCATTCACGCGCGTGTACTTCGACGACGAAGCCGCGGCGAACGCAGCCGACCCCGTGCTGAACGCAGTGCCGGCCGAGCGCCGTGCGACGCTCGTCGCGAAACGCGACGCGCAGCCGGGCCGCCCGATCGTCTACCGCTTCGACATCCGCATGCAGGGGCCCGACGAGACAGTGTTCTTCGACGTTTGACGCACGTGCCGGCACAGGCCGGTTCCGGATGCAGACGCACTGCCGCGTGGCGCGATACCGACAGGCATCGCGCCACGCGGCGTTTTTTCTATCCAGTCGCAATCTTTCGATGCTGCGCCGCAGCACGCCGGGACACAGTTGCCGATGTCCGTTGCTCCGGCCTTCTGCCCCCCACATCAAACGCGCGATTGAAACGCATGCTGCGGCAGCACATGAATCGTCGGGCCGACAGGATATCGTTTGCGCGTTATGCGGCGTATTCTTTGGTATCCGCAACGAGCCAGCAGGATTAAATCTAAAAGAGAAATAATCTCGCAAGCAATGCGCGACACCGCCCTGCTGGCCGTGCGCGTTTTTTCCTGACCGAGTGCCTTTAAACGCGTCTGACCGAATCGGGCAGGCGCGTATTTTTTTTGCGGCCGTGACGAACGGGCGTGGCGCCGACTCCTTCCGCCTAGCGCCGAATCTCCAGATACCGGCTTGGCGTGTCGCCCAGAATGCGGCGAAACGCCGACGTGAACGCGCTCGCGCTCGCATACCCGAGATCGAGCGCGACGCGCGTCACCGGCTGCCCGTCGCTCAGGCGGGAAATCGCCGCGAGCATGCACACCTGCTGACGCCATGCGGCGAAACTCACACCCGTCTGCGCGCGGAACTGCCGCGTGAACGTGCGCCGGCTCACGCCCGCGTCGGCGGCCACCCGGTCGAGATCGGCCGCGATCGACGGCGACGCGAACAGGTGCCGGCACACCTTCGCGAGCCGTGCGTCGGCCGGCAGCGGCGCATGCAGCGACAGGCGCGGCATCGTCGCGATTTCCGCGATCAGCAGCGCCATCAGCTTGCCCGCACGGCCGTCTACGTCGTACATGGCCGGCAGGTCGATCGCATCGTCGATCAGCTGCCGCAGCAGCGCGGACACGCCATACACGCCGCACTGCCCGGGCAGGCCGGCCTCCTGCGCGGCGTCGCCGGACACGAACGCGTTGAGCATCGTGACCGGCCCGGTCATCGTCATTTCGTGCCGCACGCCGGCCGGCACCCAGCATGCGCGCTGCGGCGGCACCAGCCAGCGGCCGTGCGGCGTCGACACGCTGATCGTGCCGCGCGACGCGAACGCGAATTGCCCGCGCCCGTGCGCGTGCTCCGGAAACGTCGTGCCCGCCGCATAGTCGTTGGCGGTCACGACCACGCTCCGGGGAATGTGTTCGTAGGGATCTAGCAGCGTATTTCTCACGGCCCGAATTCCATCATCAATGACCCGATATCGAAGGCGGGTCTCCTTCGATCGATCTACGATCCGCTCCACGCTTGCGCGACCTGACGGCCGCAAGACCCGCCGGCCTGATCGGCCGGATTGCAACCTCACCGGAGCGGACATGCCGAATACGTTTCATCGCGTGGGGGACGGCCCCCACCCTGTTCTCGTGCTGCACGGCTGGTTCGGCGACGCCCGCGCGTTCGAACCCGTCGAAGCATGGCTGTCGCGCGAGCACTTCAGCTATGTGTTCATGGACTACCGCGGCTACGGCCGCATGCGCGACGCACGCGGCGACTACACGATCGACGAGATCGCCGCCGATGCCCTCGCGCTCGCCGACGCGCTCGGCTTCCCGGCCTTCAGCCTCGTCGGCCATTCGATGGGCGGCATGGCGATCGAGAAGATCGCCGCCGTCGCACCCGACCGCGTGCGCGCGCTGGTGCCGATCGCGCCCGTGCCGTGCGGCGGCCTGCCGTTCGACGCCGAGCGGCGCGCGCTATTCGAGCGCGCCGCCGACAATCTTGCCGATCGCAGGACCATCGTCGATCGCAGCACAGGCGGCCGGCTACCCGCCGCCTGGGTCGAGTGGAAAGCCGCGTATTCGGCAGCCTGTTCGTCGCCGCACGCGTTCGGCGCGTACTTTCGCGCGTGGGCCGATACGGATTTCAGCGACGGGATCGTGGGCGTCCATCCGGTGAAAGTGCTGATCGGCGAGCACGATCCGGCGTTCGACGCGGCGCTGATGGCGCGCACCTACCTGCGGCGCTATCCGCGCGCCAGCGTCGACGTGCTGCGCAACGCGGGCCACTATCCGATGAACGAGACGCCGCTCGCGCTGGTCGCGGCGATGGAGGCGTTCCTGCTCGCCGCGACGGCACACCCCGCCGCCATCGACTGACCCGCCGCACGCAAGCGGCATCGTTGCGGCGCGCATCACCGCAGCATGAACGACATCGCCGACAGGCTGTTCAGCGTGCGCACCACGTGCTCGACCGACGGCCCGTCGAAGCGCAGCGTCACCGCATCGACGCGCTCGAGCGACGGCAGCACGCAGAACAGGTCGGCCAGCGCGGCCGTCTGCACGCGCAGCGTGCACGCGGCCGGCGCGGGCCGATGAGTGCCGGCGCGCAAGCCCGCCGACAGCGCGTGCGCAACCGTTTCGCGCGCGGCGGTCGCGATGCGCGCACACGACGCGGCAGGCGTGAGCGTGTCGCCGCTCGATGCGCCGCCGGCCGTCTTGAGCGTCTCGAAACGTGCGTCCGGAAACAGCGGCTGCGTTTCCTCGGCGAACACGTCGTCGCCGGTTGCCAGTACGACGTGCGCGCCATATTCGCGCGCCAGCGCGCCGTACAGCCCGGCTTCGCCGAGCTCGACGCCGTTCAGCCATACCTGCGTGAACGCGAAACTGTTGATCGTATGCGCAAGCACGCCGCGCGTCTGCGATTTCGCGTGATAGCCGATCATGAACACGAGGTCCGGCTGCTGTTCGAGGCCCGCCATCATCCCGAGCGTGCGCGGCTTGCCGAGCACG
This sequence comes from Burkholderia sp. GbtcB21, assembly GCF_019091065.1. Classification (NCBI taxonomy): domain Bacteria; kingdom Pseudomonadati; phylum Pseudomonadota; class Betaproteobacteria; order Burkholderiales; family Burkholderiaceae; genus Burkholderia; species Burkholderia sp. GbtcB21. The sequence continues at coordinate 17,385 of NZ_JAGXKA010000001.1, read as the reverse complement.
ACGCGTGAGCGTGCATCGAGCCCGTCGGGCAGCAGGTTGCGATAGCCGCCATGCGAATCGTTGACCCAGACGGCCTGCGCGCCGCCCGCGAACGCGCCTTCGATCGCCGCGTTCGCCTCGGCGGTCATCCAGCGGCGCGCGCGCTCGTATTCCGGATTGCCGGCGCGCGTCTGCTCGGTGGCGAATACGCCGGCGACGCCCTCGATGTCGGTCGAGATCAGGATCTTCATGACTGGGTAAGACGCCCTTCGTTGTGTTCGTTGAACAGATGATCGAGATCGGGCACAGCATCGCGCAGCGATTGCCGCACGTGGCCGTCGCGCCCTGCGGCCGTCACGGCCTGCAGCAATGCATCGGCGATCGCATGCTCGACGCTTTCGGCCGCGGCCATGAACAGCGGGTCGAGCGCTGCATCGGCCACGAGGGCCGGCAGCGCGATGGTCGACGCGTCGTGCGCGATCGTGTACGCGGTCGAGAATGCGAGCGCGATGTCGCCGCTGCCATGCCCGTAGACGGAGCCCGTGCGGGCCAGCCCCGCGCCCGCGCGGCGTGCGAGCCGCGACAGCTGCCGCGCATCGAGCGGCGCATCGGTGGCAAGCAACAGGATGATCGAGCCCTGCTCGGGCGGCGCCGCGTGCGCGGCAGCGGCCGCATGCCGCTGCGCGACGATGCGCCCGAGCGGCACGCCGCCGAGCGTCAGCATCGGCAGCCGGCCGAAATTCGCGAGCACGAGCGCGCCGACCGTATAGGGCCTGCCGGCCGCGACGGCGACGCGCGACGCCGAACCGATCCCGCCCTTCAGGTCGAAACACGACATCCCGCGCCCGGCGCCCACCGCGCCGCGTGCGACGTCGCGCGACGCGGCGCGGCATGCGTCGTCGTAATGCGCGGCGGTGACCGCGAACGCCTGGATATCGTTCAGATAACCGTCGTTGCACTCGAACACGAGCGGATTGACGGTCGGCCAGTCGCGGCCGACCTGCGGATTCGCGGCGATCGCCGCGCGGATCTGCGCCTGCGCGACCGCGCCGACGCCGAACGTGTTGGTCAACGCGATCGGCGTATCGAGCGTGCCGAGCTCGTCGACCTGCACGAGCCCGACGCTCTTGCCGAAACCGTTGATCACGGCCGCGCCGGCCGGCACCTTGCTGCGGTACACGTCACCCTGATGCGGCTTCACGACGGTCACGCCGGTCTGCACGTTGCCGGCATCGAGCGTGCAATGGCCGACCGTCACGCCCGGCACGTCGGCGATCGTGCCGCGCGGCCCGGCCGGCTGCGTCGCGGCCCACATCGGTGCAGCTGGCATCAGCGGCGCTCCAGCTTCGGATCGAGCGCGTCGCGCAGCCCGTCGCCGAGCAGGTTGAACGCGAGCACGGTCAGGAAGATCGCGAGGCTGGGGAAAATCGCGACGTGCGGCGCCGTCACCATGTCCGCGCGCGCCTCGTTGAGCATCGCGCCCCACTCCGGCGTCGGCGGCTGCGCGCCGAGCCCGAGGAACGACAGGCTCGCGGCCGTGATGATCGACGTGCCGATCCGCATCGTGAAGTAGACGACGACCGACGACACGGTGCCCGGCAGGATGTGCCGCATGATGATCGTCCAGTCCGACGCGCCGATGCTGCGTGCAGCTTCGACGTAGGTCATGTGCTTGAGCATCAGCGTGTTGCCGCGCACGAGCCGCGCGAACGCCGGAATGCTGAAGATTGCGACCGCGCAGATCACGTTGATCATCCCGTTGCCGAGAATCGCGACCACGCCGATCGCGAGCAGGATGCCCGGGAACGCGAACAGCACGTCGGCGATGCGCATCGTGATGCGATCCCACCAGCCTTCGTAGTAGCCGGCGAGCAGCCCGAAGACCGTGCCGATAAACGCGCCTAGCGCGACCGAGAAGAAACCGGCCGCGAGCGAGATGCGCGTGCCGGTGACGATCCGGCTGAAGATGTCGCGGCCGAGCGAATCGACGCCGAACCAGTGCACGGCCGACGGCCCCGCGTTCAGTGCGTCGTAGTCGAAATAGTTCTCCGGATCGAACGGCACGATGTGCGGGCCGACGAATGCCAGCACGACGAGCGCCAGCACGAAGCCGCCCGCGACGAGCGCCACCGTCTGCTTGCGGAACTTGCGCCAGAATTCGCGCCACGGCGTGCGGATCGCGGTCGATGCGGCAGGCGCCGCGGTCTGGACAGTCGCGTTCATACGCGCCTCACTTGAACCGGATGGTCGGGTTGATGACCGCGTACAGCACGTCGACGGTCAGGTTGATCAGAATGAATTCGAGCGAGAACAGCAGCACGATCGCCTGGATCACCGGGTAGTCGCGCATCGTCACCGAATCGACGAGCAGGCGCCCGAGTCCCGGCCAGTTGAACACGGCCTCGACGACGATCGAGCCGCCGAGCAGGAAGCCGAACTGCAGCCCCATCATCGTGACGACCGGGATCATCGCGTTGCGCAGGCAGTGCTTGAGCACGACCATCGGCTCGTGCACGCCCTTCGCGCGCGCGGTGCGCACGAAATCCTCGTTCAGCACCTCGACGAACGACGCGCGCGTGAAGCGTGCCATCACGGCCGCGACTGCGGCGCCGAGCGTCACCGACGGCAGCACGTAGCTCTTCCACGTGCCGTCCGGCACGACCGGCAGCCAGCCGAGCTTCACCGAGAAGATCTCCATCAGCAGCATGCCGAGCGCGAATGCGGGAAACGAGATGCCCGACACCGCGATCGTCATGCCGATGCGGTCGGGCCAGCGATTGCGCCACACCGCCGACGCGATCCCGATCGCCATCCCGAACAGCGTCGCCCACGCCATGCTGACGAGCGTCAGCAGCAGCGTCGGCATGAAGCGCTCGCCGATCTCGGTCGATACCGGCCGCTTGCTGCGCGTCGACACGCCGAAGTCGCCGTGCGCGATCTTCACGAAGAAGTTCGCGAACTGGGTTGGCATCGGCTTGTCGAGCCCGAGATCGGCGCGCACGAGCGCGACCGTCGCGTCGTCGGCTTCGGCGCCGGCCGCGAGCCGCGCGGGATCGCCCGGCAGCAGGTGCACGAACAGGAACACCAGCACCGCGACGATCGCGAGCGTGGGCAGCAGGCCGAACAGGCGTTTGATGATGAAATTCAGCATAGGGCACCGAACCAGTGCGGCGCGCCGGCATCCCGCAGCCGGCGCGCCGTGACGCGCGCGAACGCGCTTATTTCAGCGAGATTTCGTCGAAGTTGAACGAACCGTCCGGCATCACGTACATGCCCTGCAGGCGCTTGCTGCGCGCGTAGACGATCTTCTCCTGCACGAGGAAGATCCACGGTGCGTCGGCCCAGATCTGCTTCTGCGCGGTGGCGTAGTACTCGGCCTTCTTCGCGCGGTCGGTGGTCGCCAGCGCCTTCTCCAGCGCGTCGTCGAAGATGCCGTTCTGGTAGTACGCGGTATTGAACAGCTTCGGCGGCTTCGACGCGGACGCGAGCAGCGGCGTCAGCGCCCAGTTCGCCTCGCCGGTCGACGACGACCAGCCGATGTAGAACATCCGCACCGGTGCGCTCGCCGGGTCCTGCGCGCTCTCGACCTTCGCGACGCGTTCGCCCGATTCGAGCGCCTGCACCTGCACCTTCACGCCGACCTGCGCGAGCTGCTGCTGGACGAACTGGATCACCTTCTGCGACGTCGTGTTGTTGTAGCCGGACCAGAGCGTCGATTCGAAGCCGTTCGGATAGCCTGCCTCCTTCAGCAGCGTGCGCGCCTTCGCCGGGTCGTACGGCCAGGGGCCGGTCTTCGTCGCATACTCGACACCCGGCGGCACGACGCCCGGCGCCGGCGTCGCGAAGCCCGAGAACGCGACCTTCGCGAGCGCATCCTTGTTGATCGCGTAGTTGAGCGCCTGGCGCACCTTCGGATTGTCGAACGGCTTCTGCAGCGTGTTCAGCGAGATGTAGCGCACGACGATCGACGGCCGCTCGATCACGTCGAGCTTGGGATTGGTCTTCAGGTCCGCGACCTGCTCGTACGGAATCCGGAACGCCAGATCCGCCTGGCCGGCCTTCATCAGCGCCGCACGCGTGTTGTTGTCGATCACGGGCTTCCAGTCGATCATGTCGATCTTCGGATAGCCCTTCTTCCAGTAGCCGGCGTATTTCTTCACCTTCATGTCGTCGGTCTGCTTCCACTCGACGAACTCGAACGGCCCGGTGCCGACCGGATGCAGGCCGATCTCGCGGCCCCATTTCTTCAGCGCCGTCGGCGAGATCATCACCGCGGACGGATGCGCGAGCGTGTTGACGAACGCCGAGAACGGCTCGCGCAGCGTGAACCGCACCGTGTAGGGATCGACGACCTCGGTCTTCTCGATCACGCGGAACAGGTTGTAGCGCTTGAGCTTGTTCGCCGGATCGGTCACGCGGTCGAACACCACCTTCACCGCGTCCGCGTTGAAATCGGTGCCGTCCTGGAACTTCACGCCCTGGCGCAGCTTGACGGTATAGACCTTCGCATCCGGCGACGCCGTATAGCTCGTCGCGAGCACGTTGACGAGCTTCATGTCCTTGTCGAAGCCGAACAATCCCTCGTAGAACGACTTCGCGGCAGCCTGCGACACGGTGTCGTTCGAATCGTACGGGTCCATCGTCGTGAACGTCTCGCCGACCGCGATCACCGCGGTTTGCTGCGCGAATGCGGGCAGCGCGGCCGACAGCGCGAACGCGCTGGCGCCCGCGACGATCAGCGCGCGCGGACGGAACATCGGGAACGAATGCGGCTTGTTCATCTTGTTTGGCTCCTGTGGATGATTCGGTAACGCGTGGTGGAAATCGCGGCGTGACTGCCCCCGCTCGGGAAAAAGACGCCGTTGCCTTGCTCGTGCGCAGCTGCGGTCCATATGCAACCTCCCGCGCGTTCAGTACGCGCCGCCGACGCGATGCGTCGCGACGTAATGATCGGGACCGACCGCGACGAGCGGCGCAACCACCGGCTCGTCGCCGACCGCGCGGATCGGGCTCGGAATTTCGTCCGCCGCGAGCTGGCGCGGCGCATGCCGGCGCGCGGGGTCGGCCACGGGCACCGCGCTCATCAGCTTCTTCGTGTACGGATGCTGCGGCGCTTCGAACACCGCTCGGCGCGGGCCGATCTCGACGATCTGGCCGAGATACATCACCGCGACGCGATGGCTGACGCGCTCGACGACGGCCATGTCGTGCGAGATGAACAGGTATGCGACGCCGAGCTCGCGCTGCAGGTCGAGCATCAGGTTGACGATCTGCGCCTGCACCGACACGTCGAGCGCCGACACCGATTCGTCGGCGATCACGACCTTCGGGTTCAGCGCGAGCGCGCGCGCGATCGCGATCCGCTGGCGCTGGCCGCCCGAGAATTCGTGCGGATAACGGCGCGCGGCCTCGGGCGGCAGGCCGACCTTGTCGAGCAGCCAGTCGACGCGCGCCTGCGCTTCGCGGCCGCTCGCGACGCCGTGCACGAGCAGCGGCTCCATGATCGAGAAACCGACCGTGAGGCGCGGATTCAGCGACGCGAACGGATCCTGGAAGATGAACTGGATGTTCCGGCGCAGCGCCTGCAGGTCCGGGCCCTTCAGCGCGCTGATGTCGCGGCCGTCGAATTCGATCGAGCCGCTTTGCGATTCGACGAGGCGCAGCAGCGAACGGCCGGTGGTCGACTTGCCGCAGCCCGACTCTCCGACCAGCGCGAGCGTCTCGCCCGCGCGCAGCTCGAAGCTCACGCGCTCGACCGCATGCACGTACTGCGACACGCGGCCGAACACGCCGCTCTTCACCGGAAAGCGCGTGACGAGATCGCGTACGCGCAGGATCGGCGTCGAAGCCGGGTCGACGGGCGGCTGCACATCGTCGTTCGCCGCAGGCGCGGCGCTGGTGCCGTCCACCTTCAGCAGCGGGAATTTCTCGGGTATGTCGGTGCCCTGCATCGAGCCGAGCCGCGGCACGGCCGCGAGCAGCGCACGCGTGTAGCGATGCGCGGGCGTCGCGAAGATGCGCTCCGATTCGCCCTCCTCGACTTTCTCGCCGCGATACATCACGAGCACGCGGTCGGCCACTTCGGCCACCACGCCCATGTCGTGCGTGATGAAGATCACGCCCATGTTCATCTCGTCCTGCAGCCCGCGAATCAGTTGCAGGATCTGCGCCTGGATCGTCACGTCGAGCGCGGTCGTCGGCTCGTCGGCGATCAGCAGCGCCGGCCGGCACGACAGCGCCATCGCGATCATCACGCGCTGCCGCATCCCGCCCGACAACTGGTGCGGATAACGCACGAACACCCGGCGCGCTTCCGGGATGCGCACGAGATCGAGCAGCCGCAGCGCTTCCGCGCGCGCTTCGGCCGCGCTTTTCGACTGGTGCAGCGCGATCGCCTCGCTGATCTGGTCGCCGACCGTAAACACCGGGTTCAGCGACGTCATCGGCTCCTGGAAGATCATCGCGATGTCCGAGCCGCGGATGCCCCGCATCGTCGCGGCGCTCGCCTGCGCCAGATCCAGCAGCGCACCGCCGCGGCGCCGGAACGCGATCCGGCCGCTCGTGATCGCGCCGCCGCCATGCTCGACGAGCCGCATCAGCGCAAGCGACGTGACCGACTTGCCGGAACCCGATTCGCCGACGATCGCGAGCGTCTCGCCGCGATCGACGTGAAACGACACGTTGCGCACCGCGTCGAACGTCGCGCCTTCGCGGCGGAACGTGACCGACAGGTCGTCCACGGCGACGACGCGCTGCTCGGGCAGCGCCAGGCCGGACGGGTTACGGCTCGAAGTCATGCGTATCTCCTCGTGCGATCCGGAATCAGGCTGCGTCGTCGCGATAGATGCCGACGACAGGCGCTTCGCCCACACGCGCGTAGCCGCGGTACATCCCTTCGGTGTTGAACGGCATCGCGACGTTGCCGTGCGCGTCGACCGCGATGATCCCGCCGCGGCCCGCCAGGCGCGGCAGCTTGTTCATCACGACGTCGTGCGCGGCGTCGGCCAGCGACGCGCCGCGATACGCGATCTGCGCGGCAACGTCGTGCGCGGTCGCGAGCCGGATGAACGTCTCGCCGGTGCCCGTCGACGACACTGCGCAGGTTGCATCGTCCGCATAGCAGCCCGCGCCGATGATCGGCGAATCGCCGACACGCCCCGGCTGCTTGTTCGTGATGCCGCCCGTCGACGTCGCCGCCGCGATGTGGCCGTGCAGGTCGCACGCAACCGCGCCGACCGTGCCGTGCTTGCGGTCCGGATCGAGCGGTTCGGCCGGCTGCGGCTGCGGCTGCGATTGCGATTTGCCGAACGCGAACGTCGCCGCGTCGTGATCGAGCATCATGCCGGCCGCCGCGCGCGCCTTGAGCCACTGCGCGTGACGCGCTTCGGTGTCGAAATAGCCGGGTTCCGCGAGTTCGAGCCCCTGCGCGGCCGCGAACGCATCGGCGCCCGCGCCGGCGAACAGCACGTGTTCGCTCGCCTCCATCACGCGCCGCGCGGCCAGCACGGGATTGCGCACGCGCGTCGCGCAGCAGATCGCGCCGGCGCCGAGCGTCGCGCCGTCCATGACCGCCGCGTCGAGCTCGTGCTTGCCTTCGGCCGTATACACGGCGCCGCGTCCGGCGTTGAACAGCGGGCAGTCCTCGAGCATCCGCACCGCGACGGTGACGGCGTCGAGCGCGCTGCCGCCGTCGGCCAGCACCTGCTGCGCGGCCTGCAGGATCGCGGTCAGTTCGGCACGGTACCGGCGTTCGGTTTCGGTATCCATCGCATCGCGCAGGATCGTGCCTGCGCCACCGTGAATCGCGACGATCGCGGGAGAAGTCATGATTTTTTCGGACGGGGGGAAGAAGGGTTGGCGGCCGACAGCGCCGCTTGCGGCTGCACGAGCCACGGCAGCAGGAATTCGGTCATCTCGGCGGCGGACTTCGCGGACCGGTGCGTGCGCAGCGCGACCGCGTCGATCAGCGCCTCGATCATCGTGAGCACCGCCGCTTCCGACGTGGCCGCGAAGCGCCGTTCGGCCTTGACGTACAGGTTCAGCGACGCGATCGGCGCAAGCGGCGATTGCGGGCCGTCGGAGATGCCGAGCACGCGCGCGCCGCGCGCCGCCGCGCGGCGGGCCAGCTCGATCGTGTCCTTCACGTAGCGCGGAAACGCGAGCGCGATCACGAGATCGCGCGAGTCGGCCGTATACAGGCGCCGCGCCGCGTGCGACGGGCCGCCGAGCAGCGCGAGCGACTGCACGCTGTCGTGACACACGGACAGCCCGTGCTCCATCAGCCCGGCGAGAAACGCGCTCGACCCCGCGCCGAGGATCAGCACGCGCCGCGCGCCGACGATCGCCTCGACCGCAGCCTCGACATCGGCCGCGTCCAGTTGCGCGCGCGTGTTCTCGATGTTCGCGACGGCCTGGTCGAACACCGCGTCGATCCATGCCGCGCCGCGCACGCCGGACTCCTGCTCCTGCGCCGAGCGCAACCGCTCGACCGGCCCGAGCGTCGCTTCGAAGCCGCGCACGAGTGCCGCGCGCATCGCCGGATAGCCGTCGAAGCCGAGCGCCTTCGCGAAGCGGTTCGCGGTCGCGATCGACGCATTCACGGCCTGTGCGAGTTCGTCGATCCGCATCGTCGCCGCGCGAAACGGATTCGCGAGCACGAATTCGCCCATGCGCCGGTGGATCGGCGTCATCAACGGCATCGCCGACGCGATCCGCTCGGCGATCGCGGGTTCGTCGTGACTGGCGTCGTGCGAAACGAGAGGCGTCATGCGAATGGTTGTTGCAAGGAAGATGAAAATCAATTTACACAATCCGCAACCGAGAAAAAAATAAATTTTCATCAGGGTTGTCACGTCCCGTCCTGCGCCCACGGATCGCCAGGCCATCGCACAGCCCCGCCGCACGGGCTTTGGCACGCAACCGCCATGCGCTTCCGCCCACGCCGTTCCCCCTCTCCTCGGGAAAACCCCGATCAAGTTCATTCGAATGCAAATTCACGTTGACCGGATTCGCATTCGAACATAGGATGTTCGAAAATGATCAGTCGTCAGATAACATCCGTATCTGGCGACGACTAAATGTTCACTCGAACAGCGTCATTTCGATGAAAACCGGCAAAATCGGCGCCCATCAAGATCGGACATCGTACAAATAAGCTGAAAAAGCCTCCCTGACCGGACGGCTTGCATGGATCAGGCAGGTGCCGCATGCCCGCCCTGCCCAACAGGAGACAGCAGTGAAAACAGTCAAGGCGTTGCGCTGGTGGATCATCGTGCTCGTGTGTCTCGGCACGATCCTCAACTACCTCGCACGAAACTCCCTCGCGGTGCTCGCCCCCGAGCTGAAGCAGATATTCGCGATCTCGACGCAGCAGTATTCGTACATCGTCGGCGCGTTCCAGATCGGCTACACGATCATGCAGCCCGTGTGCGGGTTCATCGTCGACCTGATCGGGCTGCGGCTCGGGTTCGCGCTGTTCGCGATGCTGTGGTCGGTGGTCGGCGTCGCGCACGGCTTCGCGTCGGGCTGGCTGTCGCTCGGCATCCTGCGCGGCTTGCTCGGGCTGTTCGAAGCCGCCGCGATTCCGTCGGGGATGAAGGCCGTCGCCGAATGGTTTCCCGATCGCGAGAAATCCGTCGCGGTCGGCTACTTCAACGCGGGCACGTCGCTCGGCGCAGCAATCGCGCCACCGCTCGTCGTGTTCATCTCGATGCGGTTCGGCTGGCAGTCGGCGTTCATGGTCACCGGCGCGCTCGGCTTCGTGTGGGCCGCGCTCTGGTACACGCAGTACCGGTCGCCGGCCGATCATCCGCGCATCACGTCGCAGGAGCGCGCGCTGATCCGCGACGGCCAGGCCACGATGCCGCCGGTGTCGAAGCGCCGCATCCGCGACGTCGTCACCGCGCGGCGCTTCTGGGCCATCGCGCTGCCGCGCTTCTTCGCCGAACCCGCGTGGCAGACCTTCAGCTTCTGGATTCCGCTGTACCTCGCGACCGAGCGCCACATGCCGCTCACGCAGATCGCGATCTTCGCGTGGATGCCGTTTCTCGCGGCCGACGCCGGCGGCATCGCGGGCGGCTATCTGTCGCCGTATCTCGCCAACCGCTTCAAGCTGCCGCTCGTGTGGTCGCGCGTCGCCGGCGTCGCGCTCGGCGCGGTGCTGATGCTCGGGCCCGCGATGATCGGCCTCGTATCGTCGCCGTACACGGCCATCGCGCTGTTCTGCGTCGGCGGCTTCGCGCACCAGATGATCTCCGCGCTCGTCAACACGCTGTCGGCCGACGTGTTCGATTCCGAGGAAGTCGGCACCGCGAGCGGCTTCGCCGGGATGGCCGCGTGGATCGGCGGGCTCGGCTTCTCGCTGCTGGTCGGCGCGCTCGCCGACAAGATCGGCTATGCGCCGCTGTTCGCGTGCCTCGGCCTGTTCGACCTCATCGGCGTTACGCTGCTCGCGGTGTTGATCCGCGGGCAGTCGAAGCAGGAACGCCTGCTCGCACGGCACGCCTGACATTCGCTCTCACCAGGAATCGCATTCATGACTTCGCTTCTTCATCCGCCCGTGTTCCGTATCGCCGCCCGGCACGCGAACCGCCTGCTGCTCGCGTCCGACGCGGGCGCGACCCTCGAGATCTTCGTGCTCGAGGACGACATCGTGCGCGTGCGCGTGCTGCCCGATGCGACGGCACGCAACCCGCGCACGTGGTCGATCGCGCCGGGCCTCGACGACGTGCCGCTCGACGGGCGCGACCGTCTCGACCTGGACGGCTTCGCGCTACCTTCCTACAGCGTTGCCGAAGACGACGACGGCCTGCGCATCGAAACCGCGCAGATCCGGCTCGCGGTGCGCTGGCAAGGCGGCCATTGCACGTGGTCGATGCGCGGCGCGGACGGCGCATGGCGCGTCGCGCTCGCCGATCGCGCGACGCAGGCGTACAACTTCGGCTGGTGGGACGAGCGCGCGTATCACTACGTCGCCCGCGAGCGCGGCGACAAGGTGTTCGGCCTCGGCGAACGTGCGGGCGACCTCGACCGCACGGGCGCGCGCTTCGAGATGCGCAACATCGACGCGATGGGCTACAGCGCGAAGCACACCGACCCGCTGTACAAGCACATCCCGTTCTACATCACGTGGTCACCCGCTGCGTGCCAGGGCTTCGGCCTCTTCTACGACACGCTGTCGGATTGCTCGTTCGACATGGGCCGCGAGCTCGACAACTATCACGGCCCGTACCGCTATTTCGTCGCCGAGCACGGCGATCTCGACTACTACTTCATCGCATCGCCCGATACGCCGCTCGCGGCCGCGCGGCGCTTCACGTGGCTCACCGGGCGCCCCGCGCGCACGCCGAAATGGGGCCTCGGCTATTCGGGCTCGACGATGAGCTATACCGATGCGCCGGACGCGCAGCAGCAGATGAACCAGTTCGTCGAGCAGTGCGACGCGCACGACATCCTGTGCGACTCGTTCCACCTGTCGTCGGGCTATACGTCGATCGGCGCGAAGCGCTACGTGTTCAACTGGAACCGCGACAAGTTTCCCGACGCGAAGGGTTTCGTGAAGCACTACCGCGACCACGGCATCCGCCTGTGCGCGAACATCAAGCCGTGCCTGCTGCGCGACCATCCCGCATTCGACGAGGCCGCAAAACGCGGGCTGCTGATCCGCTCCGCGTCCGGCGAGCCTGCGTGGGTGCAGTTCTGGGACGAGGTCGGCGCGTATCTCGACTTCACGCAGCCGGACGCGTACCGCTGGTGGCGCGAGCAGGTCACGTCGGCGCTGCTCGAATACGGGATCGAGTCGACCTGGAACGACAACAACGAATACGAGATCTGGTCACCGGATGCGATCGCGCACGGCTTTGGCCAGCCGTTCCCCGCGCGCGAGGCTAAGGTGCTGCAGACGATGCTGATGATGCGCGCATCGCGCGACGCGCAGCGCGCGCATGCGCCGACGCAGCGGCCGTTCCTGGTGTCGCGCTCCGGCGGCGCCGGCATGCAGCGCTACGTGCAGACCTGGTCCGGCGACAACTACACATCGTGGGAAACGCTGCGCTACAACCTGAAGATGGGCCTCGGGCTCGCGCTGTCGGGCGTGTCGAACATCGGTCACGACATCGGCGGCTTCTCCGGGCCCGCGCCGTCGCCCGAACTCCTGCTGCGCTGGGTGCAGTTCGGCATCTTCATGCCGCGCTTCAGCATCCATTCGTGGAACGACGACGGCACCGTCAACGAACCATGGATGTATCCGGAGATCGCCGCGCAGGTCGCATCGCTGATCAAGCAGCGCTACCGGCTGCTGCCGTACCTCTATCACCTGCTGTGGCTGTCGACGACGCGCTATGAGCCCGTGCTGCGGCCGACCTTCGCCGATTTCCCCGCCGATGCGCGCTGCTACGACGAGTGCGACGACATGATGCTCGGCGACGCGCTGCTGGTCGCGCCGGTCGTCGATCCCGGCCGCACGGAGCGCACGGTCTACCTGCCGTCGGGCGCGCGCTGGACGTGCTGCGCGAGCGCGCAGTCGTTCGACGGCGGCGCAAGCGTCACGCTGCCCGCACCGCTCGATACGCCGGTGATGCTGCTGCGTGAAGGCCGCGTGCTGCCGCTGAACGTCGCGGACCAGCATTTCGGCGCGCGCGGCGACACGCGCGGCTTCCTCGTCGCGCCGCGCATCGAGGACGGCGTCGCGTACGGCGAATGCGTCGAGGACGACGGCGAGACGGAAGCGTGGCGCGACGGCGAATACGGACTGTGGCGGATCGAGGCCGGCCGCGAGGCGTCGGGCGCGCTCGGCGTGTCGGTCCGCTGGGACGGCCGACCGGCCCGCCCGGCCGACCGCGTCGAGATCCTGCTGCCTGCATCGCTGCAGGGCCCGCTCGCCGTCCGCGGCGCGCGCGTCGTGCAGGATGTACAGGACGGCGCCTGGCGCCGCATCGTCGTCGCGTTCGATCACTGACCGCGCACGCCGCACCGATCGGGCGGGTCGTTCGCGCGGCCCGCCCCCCGCCACAGAGGAGGCACTTCAGCCTCCCGCCCCGTTGAACTGATGAAGAGATCTGGAGATCGACAATGAAAGCACCCGCCAATCGCTATGCAATCCTGATTTTATCGGCCGCATCGCTCGGCACGACCGCTGCCCGCGCGCAGAGCAGCGTGACGCTGTACGGCGTCGTCGACGATTCGATCGCGTACGTGAACAACCAGCAGGGCCATTCGAACATCTACATGCGCGACGGCAACCTGTATGCGTCGAAGTTCGGGCTGCGCGGCGACGAGGATCTCGGCGGCGGCACGCACGCGATCTTCGACCTGCAGTCCGGCTTCAACCTGAACAACGGCGCGCAGGCCGCCGCCGGCACGATATTCAATCGTCAGGCGTTCGTCGGCCTGCGCAACGCTCGCTACGGCACGCTGACGGCCGGCCGCCAGTACACGCCCTACTTCCTGTTCGTCGGCCCGTACGCGTCGAGCAGCTGGCTGACCGGCGCGACGGGTGCGCATCCGGGCGACATCGACGGCCTCGACACGACGATCCGCGTGAACAATTCGGTTACCTATACGTCGCCGACCTTCGCCGGGCTGAGCGCGAGCGCGATGTACGCATTCGGCGGCATTGCCGGCGCGACCGGCAAGGGCAACACGTTCAGCGCCGCGCTGCGCTATGCGAACGGGCCGGTCGGGATCGCGGCCGGCTACCTGCGCATCAACAGCTCGGGCTCGTCGGCAGGCTTCCTGAATCCGGCCACCGCGTCGTCGGGCAGCTTCGCGGTGTCCGTGCTGAACCAGGGCTACCTGACCGCGAAGGCCGTCGAGCAGGTCGCGGCGGCCGGCAACTACACGCTCGGCGACCTGACGATGGGCATCAACTATTCGAACGTGAAGTACCTGCCCGGCAACGGCTCCGCGTTCACCGACACGGCCGTGTTCAACACCTACGGTGCGCTTGCCGCGTACCGCTTCACGCCGGCGTTCTCGGTGGCCGGCGCATTCGCATACACGTTGGCATCGAAGGCGAACGGCGTCGCGAGCGCGGCCCGCTACCAGCAGTATTCGCTGAAGGAGTCGTACAGCCTGTCGAAGCGCACGACGCTCTATGCGCTGCAGGCGTACACGCATTCGAGCGGGCAGACGCTCGGCGCGCAAGGTGCCGGCCACATCATCGATGCGGCGCCGATCGTCGGCGATTCGCAGCAGCTCACGCCGTCGACGACGCACGGCCAGTTCGTCGGCATGGCCGGGATCGCCGTCACTTTCTGAGCGCCCCCAGACCTGTCGCTTCGCGCCAGGCCCCCCGAGGGGAGTCAAGAAAACTTGGGGCGGCCCGGCGTTTTCTTGAGAACCCGCACCGCAGCGCCTTCAGTGCGCTGCCCGCACCCCGGACGATGCGCACTGCACGCGCCATCCGGGCGCCCGAGGCCCGGCGTCCACCGGGCTTTCCACGTCCCGTCCGCCCGCCACGCAAACCGCGCGGGTGTTCTCGATCGCCGCAATACCTTACAATCCGTCAGGTTTTTCCCTTCTGCATGCTCCTTCTTGCAGTCCTGACACCGCGGTACACTCGACGCACGCCGTAGCAGGGTCCGCCGCGCAATGTGCGCGCCGGACGGCGTCGCGCCTCGTTGCGCCCACAACTGGATGCCCGACATGCCAGATTCCCGTCCCTCCCCGCGCACGACATTCAAGCCGCAGGTCGTCCTGCCCGCGCTCGCGGTCATCGGTGCACTGCTGGCCGTCTGTGCGCTGCTCCCGAGCGAAGCCGGCACGCTGTTCTCCGCCGGCCAGCAATGGGTCGTCATGCGCTTCGACTGGTTCTACGTCCTGGCCGTCACCACGTTCCTCGTGTTTCTCGTGCTGATCGCCGCGAGCGATTTCGGCAACATCCGGCTCGGCCCCGACGACGCCGAACCCGAGTTCAGCTTCGTATCGTGGACGGCCATGCTGTTCGCGGCCGGCATGGGCATCGGCCTCATGTACTTCGGCGTCGGCGAGCCGATGCAGCACTTCCTGAAGCCGCCGACCGTCGACCCCGGCACGCCTGCCGCCGCACGCGAGGCGATGCTGATGACCTTCTTCCACTGGGGCTTCCATGCGTGGGCGATCTACGGGCTGATGGGGCTCGTGCTCGCGTACTTCGGCTTTCGCTACAACCTGCCGCTGACGCTGCGCTCGGGGCTGTATCCGGTGCTGCGCGAGCGCATCAACGGCTGGATCGGCCACACGGTCGACGCGTTCGCGCTGGTCGGCACCGTCGCCGGCATCGCGACCACGCTCGGCTATGGCGTGATGCAGATGAGCGCGGGCCTGCATACGGTCGTCGGCTGGGAGACCGGCAGCAATCTGTTTCGCATCGGGCTCGTCGCGATCGTGGTGCTGCTCGCGGGCCTGTCGGCCGCCAGCGGCCTCGACAAGGGCGTGCGCCGGCTGTCCGAGCTGAACCTGCTGCTCGCGTTCCTGCTGCTCGCGTTCGTGGTCGTCGCGGGCCCGACGGCCTTCCTGTTCCGCGCGCTCGGCGACAACATCGGCCAGTACCTGTCGAATCTCGTCGACCTGTCGTTTCGCACCTATGCGTATGCGTCGCCGCGCGAGGAAGGCTGGTTCGGCGGCTGGACGATCCTCTACTGGGCGTGGTGGATCTCGTGGTCGCCGTTCGTCGGCATGTTCATCGCGCGCATCTCGCGCGGCCGCACGATCCGCCAGTTCGTGATCGGCGTGCTGCTCGTGCCGACCGCGTTCAACCTCGTGTGGATGACCGTGTTCGGCAACAGCGCGATCTGGCTCGACACGCACGGCGCGGCCGGCGCGCTCGCGCAAACGGCCACCAACGTCGATGCGCTGCTGTTCCGCTTCTTCGATTTCCTGCCGTTGTCGCAACTGCTGTCGATCGCCGCGATCGTGCTGATCGCGGTGTTCTTCGTCACGTCCGCGGATTCGGGCGCGTTCGTGATCGACCAGATCGCGACGCGCGGCAACGCGCATTCGCCCGTCTGGCAACGGCTGTTCTGGGCCGTGCTGCTCGGCGTGACGGCCGCGGTGCTGCTGGTCGCCGGCGGGCTCGGCGCATTGCAGGCGATGACGCTGATCGCCGCGCTGCCGGTCGCCATCATCATGCTCGCGCTCTGCTACGGGCTGTGGCGCGGGCTCGCGGCCGACCGCGCGCACTATTCGCAGGAGATCGCGCCTGCGGCGAGTTTCTGGACCGGCCAGCACTGGCGCCACCGCCTGACGCACATCCTGCGGCAGACGACCGAGGCCGAGGCGCGCCAGTTCGTCGCCGAGACGGTCGAGCCCGCGCTGCGCAAGGTCGCCGACGAACTCCGCGCGAGCGGCGTCGATGCGCACGTGCAGCGCGACAGCGACGACGCCGTGCGGCTCACCGTGCCGACCGCCGAGCACCGCGATTTCGTGTACGGCGTGCGCGTGACGGTGAAATCCGCGGCCGCGTTCCTGGTACGCGAGGCAGCCGAGCCGGAAGCAGCGCGCGCGCACGTGTATGGGATCGTCACGTTCTTCGAGGACGGGCGGCTCGGCTACGACGTCGAATACCTGCGCGGCGACGAAGTGATCGCCGACGTGCTGCGCCAGTACGAACGCTACGTGTCGCTCGCGGCCGACAAGCGCACGCATCTGCTGAGCCGCGCACCGGGGCACGCGACGGAGGCCGAATGAGCGCGCACGCCGCCGCCCTTGCTGCGCCGCGCCGGTCCGCCACGTCCGACCGAGCCGCACGATGAACGGGCTTCTGCAAAGCCGCGCCGCCGACCTCGTCGCGCTCGGCACGCTCGCCGTGCTTTATCTCGGCGGAACCGGCATCGCGCTGTGGCGGATCCGGGCCGCGGCGCCGCGCGGCAAGGCCTACTGGATCGTCTGCATGGCGCTGCTGGCCGGCGGCGCCATCGCGATGGGCGGCAACCTGTCGCCCGTGCCGAACAGCGGTGAAATGCCGCCGGGTTTCGCGCTCGGCGTCGAAGCCGTCCTGCTCGGCCTCGTGCTGGTTGCCGGAGGTTGCGCGTGGCTGATGCTGCGCGCGAGGAAACGCTGACGCGTACATGTCGCGCGGCGCTGTTGCGTCGTGCGCGAACAGCAATGCGCAGGCCGGCTGAATTGACCCCCAAGAGTTGGACATCACTCCAACCCTTGGGGGGTTTTTTCATGACGAAGTATGACCCGTCGTTCAAGCAACAATTGGTCAAGGCGTATCTGAGCGGCGAAGGCAGTTGCGAGTCGCTCGGCCGGAAGTACGGAGTTGGGTATTCAACACTGCGGCGTTGGGTGAGCGCTTTCCGGGTACATGGCAAAGCAGGGCTGCGCAAGAAGCACGAGACGTACAGCGCTGACTTCAAGATGTCGGTGCTGCAACACATGTGGCGCCATGAGCTGTCATACCAGCGCACATGCGCGGTATTCGAT